>NZ_JABURL010000062.1 GCF_014762705.1 Cyclobacterium sp.
GAAAAAATAAAAGCTGCCCTAGAAACCGAATTGCAATAGCCCTTGCCGGGAGTCATTGAAAATACCCCACTAAAAACCCAAATTGAACAGGAAATGGGAAAAGTAATCCCCTCCAGGAAATAAACTAATATTTCGAAAAAACGGTTGAATAAATAAATAATCCTAATTTTGCGACTTTATTTAAAGTGATTTAAGAATAAAATGGAAGATACTTTTCATCTGGATACCATAGAAGAAGCCATAGAAGCCACCAGGAACGGGGAAATCATCATCGTGGTCGACGATGAAGACCGTGAAAATGAAGGCGATTTTGTCTGCGCTGCGGAAAAAGTAACCCCGGAAATCATCAATTTTATGGCTACGCATGGCAGAGGTCTGATATGTGCGCCACTGATCGAGGACAGATGTGAAGCCCTTGGCCTGGAATTAATGGTGGGTACCAACACGGCGGCATTCGAAACCCCTTTCACTGTATCAGTGGACCTGATTGGCCATGGCTGTACTACAGGGATTTCTGCCAGTGACCGGTCCAAAACCATCAAAGCCCTGATCGACCCGGAAATTCGTCCGGAGGAACTGGGTAAGCCGGGACATATTTTCCCTTTGAAAGCCAAAAGAGGTGGGGTACTGAGGAGAACGGGCCATACAGAGGCCGCCATAGACCTTGCTCGCCTGGCAGGATTACAACCTGCAGGTGTGTTGGTTGAAATCATGAATGAAGATGGCACCATGGCCAGGTTACCGGATCTGGTGCAGGTGGCCAAAAGATTTGACCTTAAACTGATTTCCATCAAAGACCTGATTGCCTACAGGTTAAAAAACGAAAGTCTCATCAAGAGAGAAATTGGTGTGGATATGCCTACGGAATGGGGTAATTTTGACCTGATTGCTTACAGGCAAACCAATACGGATGAAATTCACATGGCCCTGATCAAAGGCAAATGGGAAGAGGGGGATACCGTGATGGTAAGGGTACATTCCTCCTGCATCACAGGGGATATTTTTGGTTCCTGCCGATGTGATTGCGGGCCTCAACTTCACCAGGCTATGAAAATGGTTGAAGCGCACGGTAAAGGCCTGGTACTGTACATGAACCAGGAAGGCCGGGGCATAGGGCTGATCAATAAATTGAAAGCCTACAAACTACAGGAAGAAGGTATGGACACGGTTCAGGCAAATCTTGCCCTGGGCTTTCCCATGGACAAAAGGGATTACGGGGTTGGTGCACAAATTCTTCGCGACCTTAATGTGACCAAAATAAAGTTGATCACCAACAATCCCACCAAAAGGATAGGTCTTTCCGGATATGGATTGGAAATTGTGGATACTGTCCCCCTTGAGATCAATTCCAATCCGCATAACGAGAGATATCTTCAAACCAAAAGGGATAAAATGGGCCACCAAATCATGCGAAAATAGCTTTTTTACTATTTTTAACTTTTCCTGCTTCAACATAAGCCATTTATTTTACGTATCAGGGGTAGAAGCAAAAAGCAAAAAGTCATGAAAAAATACTTGTTTATCCTATCTTGTTTATTCATGCTTGTCACCGTTGCCGGGGCGCAGGAATTTCCTTCCCAGATTTGGCACGATGGAAAAGTATATCTTAACTCAGGGGAAATACATGAAGGCAAGGTGAAATATGACCTGGAAGCCAATATCGTTCAGGTTCAGTCCAATACCGTAGAAACTTTCAGTTCTGCATCTATCAGCCATTTTGAAATTTTCGATGAAATTTATGGTGGCATCAGAATTTTCTATAGTCTCCCCTATGCATTGAACTCAGATTACAAAACACCCATATTTTTTGAATTGCTTACAGAAGGGCAGGAAATCACCTTGTTGTGCCGGGAATTTATTACTGTAGACAACAGGAATTTCAACACCATGGGCATGCGGGGCATGTACATGAATCCCATGTGGGGTATGCCCATGATGGGAAGAGGCTTTAACCGGCTTGATTTTGATTTCTATTTTCTTCAGGATCAAAAAATTTACAAATACAGTCAGAAAAAAAGAGAACTGCTCAATGATTTTATGGATGATAAGTCTTCAGAAATGAAACTTTACATGAGAAAAAACAGACTTTCTCATGATAAAAGGGGAGATTTGCTGAGGATTACCGCCTATTACAATCAAATAAAAAGAAATTCTTAATGTCAAAACCTTTAATTTTAGTATCCAATGATGACGGGATTACTTCCCGGGGAATCCGTGTACTGGTAGATGTAATGAAAAAATTGGGAGACGTGGTCGTGGTGGCACCCGACAGTCCCCAGTCCGGTATGGGACATGCCATCACCATTGGAAATACCCTTCGGCTTTATGAAGAGGAGATTTTTCAAGATGTAAAAGCGTTTAAATCCAGCGGGACACCAGCTGACTGCGTAAAGCTGGCCAAACACTATGTATTGAAAGACAGAAGGCCAGACCTTATCGTTAGCGGCATCAATCATGGGAGCAACACCTCCATCAGTGTGTTGTATTCCGGCACCATGTCCGCAGCGATAGAAGGTGCCATAGAAGGCTATCCTTCCATAGGTTTCAGCCTTTGTGATTACAGTTCAGATGCCGACTTCTCCCATGTAGAGGCCCATGTGTACCAGATTGCCAAACAAGTATTGGAATTTGGAATCCCAAAGGGAGTGGCGCTCAATGTTAATTTTCCTCCCAAGAGAAATGAAGCCCTGAAAGGGATTAAAATTTGCAGGCAGGCCCGGGCCAAGTGGCAGGAGGATTTTGAGGAGAGATATGACCCCAATGGGAGGAAATATTTTTGGATGGCAGGTAACTTTGTAAATTTTGATAAAGGAGAAGACAATGATGAATGGGCCATTGCCAATAATTATGCTGCAGTAGTGCCTTGTCAGTTTGATATGACCGCACACCATGCCATCCCCCAAATCAATAATGATTGGGATTGGGAAAGTATCAAGTCTGGTTTTTAATTTAAATTTATTCTCTTTTTAGTACAAAGGTGCTGTTTCCTTTGGCTGGAATGGATTGGTATTCCAAGTTGATCCTGTAAATGGTGTCTCCCCATTTCTGACCTATTCCTTTGTCTTCGGGCTCAGTAAGGGCTATTTTCTCAACGCTGGCCACCATGCTTTTGGGATCATAACTGAGTTCAAACGGAATGATATTCCCCTGTGCATCTTCGAATGGAATAGACAATACACCGGGCGCCACTACTTTTGCGGGATAAATGGTCATGAGATGTTGCACCAGGCTGTTGGATTGGGTCAATTGAAAAGCATCATTTATGGTCACTTTTTTACCCCTATCCAGATTTAAAACCCGCTCCCAGGATACAATCCCTGCATTTTCCGGATAAGCATGAGCTATGTTGAGTGTCATGGCACTGCTGTTTTTCCTGGCTTCATGGCTGACTTCCGTTGCCCGGTATTGACTCCCCGGCAATTGGGTAGCCTCATTGATAGTAGGCAGGTTGTGGTAATCCGAACGGTTGTACCAAATGCTGTATCGCTCCTCACTGAATGTTTTCCTGGTATAAGTGCCCCGGCCTACATCAATCAAAAGCGGTAAGCCATTGTAATACACCACATAATTGCCAATATCATTGTGATTATGGCTCTCATCATTATGGCCTCCTTTGCCGGCAAGAAAAAAACCATCCGTACTTCCCTCCCTGTCTCTGGCGACCATTACCTGTATATCAGGAAGCCAGACATCCTTGGGAAGCGGCAGCCCTTTTTCAGCTTTTTGGAATTCTTCCTGCATGAATACCTCAAAAAAGTTTCTGAAATAATGGAAGCGGGGAAGGGTAAAATCATTTTCCCTGCGGTAATAGGCTCCAAATTTCATCATGTCAGGATCCTGAATGGCTTTTCCATAGCGGTAAATCATGGAGGCAGCCATGGTAGGTTGGGGATCTGCATCTGCGAAATTCAGGAAATAATCTTCACTGATCTGCGCCCGGTAGATAAACTTCCCCATGTTTTTTACCTTTTCATCTTCATACACATACTGGAAGGCACCATGTGTGGCCAGGTCTAGCAGTGAAATATTGTCAAACAGCGAGGCTGCGGCAGCTCCCCAATAGCTGGGCCCTTCATCACAGCCACCATCCGCTGGATAGGGATTTAAAAACTCATCCAACACCTGTACGGCTCGGTATACCAATGCAGTCCTTTTGGTTTGATCTTTCTCCAGCAACAAAGCGCTATTGATCCAGTTTGAGCAAATCCAGGGATTCCAGTTATTGGGAGGTCTGCCATTTGCATTGGCAGCCATCCAGCCATGGTGCTGGTTCATCAAAGGTTCGAAAATGCGTGTTTGCGTTTCATGGCGTATTCTTTTCCGGATTTGGGGAGAAATTTCATCAAATTTTTCCCCGAAAAAATAATCGGCCCATGCCAGGTAAGTCGCTGTTTCAGCGGCAAATAAATCCACAAATGGCCGGGTTACATCCATCAATCCGGAATATTCCCTGGTTTTAGGAAGATGAGCTGGAACTCCCCAAAAAGACTCTTCACAAATAGACCAGATTCCATTGATGATCGGGTCAATAAACCTGCCCTTATTTTCATATAGTTCAGCCAAAATCATGGTGCCCAACATCCTGCGCTTTTCGAAGGTGATGGCCTGATATTCGTCCCTGTCCCCTGTTCGGTCTATCAATAAAGATTTGGTAGCAGGGATATAAGGCCAGTCGTAATCTATGTTTTCATTGGCATACCTGAGGTACTCCCGCATCATTTCCTGATCGGCATTTTGCCAGGCTGATCTGTCATCCAAAGCAGGAAATGGTTTCCATTCCTCCAAAGGGGTCAGTAATTGAAAAAGCTCTTCTTCGGAGTATTTTCCACTGATGAGGTTTTGGGCCTCTGCAAAATAAACAGCGGCAAAAAACAGTAGCAAGAAAGTCAAATTTTTCTTCAGGCTCATTTTAATTTTGGGTTATTGTAAAAAACAGGATTTGAATGAACATTTTTAAATGACCATTTCCACACTGGCTTATTTTAACAACTATGGTATAATGATCTCATTGACAGGATCAATGAGATCAGCATCAATCCAATGGTCAATTTACAAAAAATTTTATTCCGGAAAAGCATGCTGTGTGATAGAGATCACTTCTTACAGAATTAATTGCAGGTAATATTGTAATAATTAATGAAGTAATCTTATGAAAAAATCTGCTCAATCTTTGCTTTTGTTGATCAAAGGGCTGTTGGGTCTGCTTTTGGCGATTTTTATGTTGAGTTTGTTTGTTCTGGCACTGGTGATCACTCAATTTGGAACAGAAAAGGCCGCCAAAGTGTCGATGGTGGCTGACGGGAAAAATGTCCTAAAACCAACTGAAAAAAACGATCAGCGGTTGATTTCCACGGATGACCTCTGGCAAGCGCCTGACTGGAATACCGTAATGGCTGAGCCCAATGCCAGGCAAATTCAATATGGCAGGGAATTACTGGTACATACAGCAGAATACCTGGGTCCTGAAGGAAAAGTAAAAAAAATATCCAATGGCCTAAACTGCCAAAACTGCCATCTGGAGGCAGGCACCCTTCCCCTGGGAAATAACTTCGGGGCTGTTGCCTCCGGTTATCCCAAAATAAGAGCCCGATCGGGTCAAATGGAGGATATTCCAAAAAGAATCAATGATTGTTTTGAAAGAAGCCTCAATGGTAAGGCCCTGGAAAGGGACAGCGAAGAAATGGAAGCCATGGTTGCATACATGCTTTGGCTGGGAAAGGCTGTTCCCAAAGGAACCCGGCCCCAAGGCAGTGGTATTTATGCCGTTCCTCTGATGGAGAGGGCAGCGGATCCCATTTTGGGGAAAACCGTCTATGACCAACAATGCTCCAGTTGTCATGGTACTGAAGGGCAGGGGCTGGCCCAGGTTTCCGGTAAGGGGTATATTTATCCCCCACTCTGGGGCTCTAATAGCTACAATGACGGTGCCGGATTGTACCGGCTTTCCCGCTTTGCGGGCTTTGTCAAAGCCAATATGCCTTTAGGAGCTAACCATGAACGTCCCTTGCTCAGTGATGAAGAAGCCTGGGATGTTGCTGCCTATGTCAACTCTATGGAAAGACCATCGAAAGATAAATCTACCGACTGGCCGGATATATCCAAAAAACCCATGGACCATCCTTTTGGACCATTTACAGATCCTTATTCAGAGACACAGCATAAATATGGCCCGTTTCAACCCATATTAACTGCAAAAGCTGAAGTAAAATGAAAAAATTCCAGATTATCATTTATTTGTCTTTTCTTTGGCTTCCTCTGAGCGCCCAGCAAGATTCCACCGTCTGGAAAACTGCAATTGAATTGGGACTTCGCTCCTATTTTATGAGCACCAGTTACACGGGAGATTTTAAAAATGACCATGCCTGGGGTCAAATGGCAAGGGTGGAACTTAGCACAAGACTTCCCTATGGATTCAAAGTGAATGGGGAATACCTGGGCTTTCTCCGTATATTGAGTTCCGACCTCAGGACACTGGACCCCCGGGTGCCAAACCTTAATCGTTATGAAGTAGGCCTTTTTGATGTAAATCATTTGGACCGCAGGCTGTTTGGGAAAATAGGCAAGCTGAACCTGGCTTTTGAAAAGGGGAAATTCCAGGCTATTTTGGGCAGGATGGAAATCAACACGCCTTTCATTAACCAACAGGATGGCAGGCTGAGTCCCACCTTTGTAGAAGGTTTAAGGATAGGGTTACTACCCAACCCAAATGTAAACATTAAGAGTAATCTGATATGGGCAGTCTCACCGCGATCTACCGGGCATTGGTTTGGCTTGGATGAAAGCATGGGCATGTACCCGGTAGGAAGGGATGAATTTGGTAATCCTTCCAGCTATTTTGGCAATACCGATGTTAATTTTGTACATGTTTTAGATATTGATTTCACCTTAAAGGACAATGCCAACCTTCAGCTCAATCATACCTTTGTGGAAAATATTTACAGCAGCTTTCTGGCTCAATGGGACAAAAGCTGGAACATCCCTGATTCCAACCTTAAGGCAATTACCGGAATACAAGCCACCATTCAACATGGGATTGGAAACGGGGGAAATGAGGAAGTTGATCTCCGGTACAAAAATCCGGAGGATTTCAATTGGATAGTGAGTGGAAGAATGGGTCTTCAGTCCAGGCGAAATCTATGGTACCTGAATTATACCAACATTCAGGGAAAGGGGCGCTACCTCAGCCCCAGGGAGTGGGGAAGAGATCCTTTCTATACCTTTATTCCAAGGGAAAGAAATGAAGGATTGAGTCATGCAGATGCTATCAGTACCTACTTCCAGCATTCCCTGGCACAAAAACCGCTTCAATTGTATACCTTTATGGGAGTATATTTTCTTCCTGATGCAGCTGATGCCAGACGTAATAAGTATGCCGTACCCAGTTATGCGCAGATCAATTTGGGCATGCGGTACAATTTAAAGGAATGGGTAGAGGGGCTTAACCTGCATTTGATCTTGATGGGTAAAGCGGCATTGGATCAGCAAAACCTCAAACCGGCATGGGTTTACAATAAAGTCAACCTTTTTCATGTCAATACCATTCTAAATTATACCATTCCATGGAAATAATTAGTGAATTAAAATTAGAAAAGTATCTGAAAGATAAACCAGCAGTTCTGATTTATTTTTATAGGGAAAGCTGTGGAGTCTGTCAGGTATTGTATCCAAAAATTAAACAATTAATCACTGATGAATTTCCTGAAATTAATTTATTGAAACTGGATGCAGGACACTACCTGAAAATGGCTGCACAGTTGCGCATGTTATCGGTCCCGGGAATATTGTTTTTCATGGAAGGCAAGGAATTTTTTCGAAACAACGGTTTGGTGAGCATTGCCGAATTACAAACGCAAATTTCCCGCCCCTACGAAATTTTATACGGAAAATAAACAAAAGAATCCTACAATAGAGCTGGTCGTCCCGCCCAAACAGCACCGCTCCGCGGAATTTGGAATTCCGTGGAATAGATAATGGGGATTTGTAATCCCCGGAAAGACACGAAAGCAGGATTACAAATCCTGTTTATCTGTTGTCCGACATTGCAAATGTCGGACAGCACCGCTCCGCTGAATTTGTAATTCCGTGGTACAGATGAAGGGGATTTGTAATCCCCGAACGGACACGAAGGCAGGATTGCAAATCCTGGTTATCTGTCGTCCGACATTGCAAATGGCGGACAGCACGGCAGCACCGCTCCGCGGAATTTGCAATTCCGTGGAACTGATGAGGGGGATTTGTAATCCCCATTTAAACTCGAAAAATAAAATACTAAATCAGATATTGATTTTTAACTCCCTGAACAGTAAATTGATAGGGTTAAAACAACTGTTCATTTTAGATTTTTTACTCATGCCCTCTTCATATATCATCAAAGACCAGGAAGCCCTTCATTTTGTAACCTTCACTGTTCACCAATGGGTAGATGTTTTTACAAGGAATGATTATGTTGAAATCATCATTGAAAGTATCAACTACTGCCAAACAGCCAAAGGGTTAAAGGTGCATGCCTGGGTTATCATGAGCAATCATTGTCACTTTATTCTGAGCAGTGACAGGGAACCGCTAAGTGATATCATCAGGGATTTTAAAAAATTCACAGCAAAAAAAATCGTTGAGGAGATTCAGGAAAATGAGAGAGAAAGCAGAAAAAAATGGCTTTTATGGTTATTCCAAAAAAATGGACAGATATGGTTTTGGGAAAAGGGATACCATGGGATCGAGATTTTTTCTCAAAAGTTATTCGCATCAAAAGTCAATTACATTCACTTCAACCCTGTAAAAGCCGGCATTGTTGAAAAAGAAGAAGAATACCTAAACAGCAGTTGTGGAGAATATTATGGTGTAAGAAAAAGTAAAATCATTCTGGCTACGGATTGAAAATACTATTTTAGTAGTAGGAACGTGCGCAAAAACAGGATTGCAAATCCTGAGTATCTATCGTCCGACATTACAAATGTCGGACAGCACGGCAGCACCGCTCCGCGGAATTTGTAATTCCGTGGTACAGATGAAGGGGATTTGTAATCCCCGGACGGACACTAAGGCAGGATTGCAAATCCTGGTTATCTGTCGTCCGACATTGCAAATGTCGGACAGCGGGGCTGCGGTGGCTATTCCAGCTCCAACAGATAAAGCTGGCTTGGACCTGGTAGAGGTTCGGGATGGGGACGGTCCCTGTTTCGGGGCAGGGTCTCCCATTTAAGAAGGTATGTTTTGCCGTTAGCTGGATGGCCCATATCCGAAGCAGAACGGACCTCCAATCCAGGGAAATCAATTTCCGGTTTCAAACCTGAAATATACGATTCAGGTTTCAGCACTTCTCCTATAGGATTCAGGTCTTTGTCCAGCAAAATGCTGCCCTCGCCATATTCCACATGATGGTATCCCAATTCGTAATTTCCATCCTCCCGCCTTTCAAAAGCCCCTACCCGGACTTCAAAATCAATACTTCCCCGACCTGAAAATTCCCAGCGGTAATTCCAATCGGTCACCTGCCTGTAAGTCCATTCTCCATCTTTGGCCCTGGCCACATAAAATTGAAGGTTACCTGCTTCATCGTATTTGTGATAAGCCATCAGGGCATTTTGATTTTCATCCAGGCAAAGTTTAGCGGCAAGGTTGATAATACCGCCACCCGGAGGGATGGGATCAACAATTACCGATCTCTGGTCTATAGTTACTGGGATGCTTACCGGTTCACCGAAAGCATTGTACCAGTTAATCATATCCGGACTTTTGATATAGGATAAATCATGATTTGTTTCGCAGTCCGGCGTATCCCGCCAAACCCAATACATGTGGTACCAGTCATCTTCATGGAGGGACGGTTGGGAAGCATAGGCATTCATTTCCCCTTTCCCATCCGTCAAAGGTGAATCCAGAAGTCTGGACCATTGTCCTGATTCAGTGTCGTAAATATTATAAATTTCATTCCCATTACCGCTTCCTCCATCGCGGTAATGAAAAATCAATTCTCCTTCCCTGGTTGTCATGAATTTGGGATAGGTACAACGCTTCTCGTCCCTGCCTACCATTTCCATTTCCTGTACCAGTGAGCTGATATCATTTGGTCTGCTGGATTTAAAATAGGTAATGGGATGCACATGCATGTTTCCCGATAAGTGAATAAAGCCTTCCTTGTCTATGCCAAAGGTAACGGAGTTGTGACTGTCCCAATTGAGAATGGTGCTGGTACCTTCCCCTTCTTCCCTGGCAAATACAGGCAGGGTATACAACTCAAAGGTCTCTTCATCCAGATTACGCTGGCCGACGGTCATGTGCCGGTCTTCGTTGTAATAGGCAATGTATTGCCTGTCTCCATGGGTCATCAGGGAAAATCCTACGGGATGTCCTGACCAAACGCGATCTATTGGTATGCTTTTCTGCAAGGCCTTTCCCTGATCTCTTTCATCAATGATGATGGGACCTTTTTCCTGATCCCCAGAACAGGAGGATAGTATATTAGTAAGCAAGGCAAGGCAGGCAACAAGCAAGTAGGAAAGCTCCATCATGGAGCGATTTTTTTTTGAGCAAATTACTTCCATTCCGCTAAATCATTAAAGTCTTCTTTGAGCTTTCCAATGGCCCCTTCCGGCACCAATAGCACTTGAAATTTGAGTTCCTCCCCAGGCTTCGCCTGGTATTCAAAACCCACCATTACGGTACCGGGGTTGGGCGCATCGTAATCCGTTTTGGGGTCAGTGCTATAGGTTTTCCATTTAATACCCTCCAATCCCTGAACTATAAGATGAAGCTTTTTGCCATCTCTGGTCAATAATGCCTTGTCGCCGTCCAATGCAACCTCTGCCGGGGTCAACATGTTCCACCTGATGTGGGATGGTGAATTATTGTTCTTGATTTCATCCCTGACAACCACATAAGCCTGATCTACTATGCCCACTCCCCTATGGAATTGTTCCAGTTGATTTCCATATACGGAAGTCAAATCAGAAACAGCAAAGGGAAAATCATCGGAGGTTCCGTATTGATCTATTTGGGCATAGCCGTCTACCCTTTGCAAGGCAGTATCTATGGTAAGGGTATTGTGAACATAATTGTTGAGGCGAAAGACGGTCCATCTTTCCGCATCCTGCGTCCTGCCGAAGAGCTGAATTCCTTTGGACTCCAAAGACTCGTAGTTCTGACTGCCAAAATCCATGGCCCAGCGTACCCCATCGGCTTCCATGATAAAAGAACCCACATCCATGTGCCCATGGTTCACGGATGGAGAGCCTGCCTTAAAACCCAAATAAATGGCCTCCGGATCTGTCCAGGAGGTTCTCATCAGCGCAACAGGGTTGGCACCTTGTCCCACCCAAACCTTTTCCTGAGGCACAGGGATGTTACCCAAAGGAATGTTCTTTCCCCAAATCAGGGCAGCAGGAAGCACCCGGTTTCGGGTCAATCCACTTAAATCCTGGTGGTCCAGGTAATCCCGCTCTACCCATAACAGGGAGGGTTGATTGTTCTTTTGGGCAAACCAAAACATGGCAGGCGTCAGGTTGCCCCTGCCCCCTCCGGCATCTCCCCAATTATAAGGATATCCCGTTACGCCCGACATGTGCATATAGAATCCGGCTGTCTGAAGGAAACCAGGGGTATCGGTCAATCCAAAGTCTGTACCGTATATTTTCTCCAGTACGTCCAAAAACAAGACATTAAAGGTGGTCCCGTACCCCCAATACCCATATCCTTCAGGGTAGGCCCCTTCGGGCCGGTAATCATTCATGGCTTTTGCAATGGTTTCCACCGCCCGCTGAAGGGTACGGTGCGCCAGTTCGGGATGATCCTCATATACCGCCAGGGCGCCGTATATCATACCAGCATTGCAGACCTGGTTCCAGTTATGGGTAGCGTCTAAAAACCAGTTGTATTCCTCATTGTACGAGGGTTCCAAACCCATTTTAACAATGGCATCCTTGATTTTCATTTTGCTATCCTGAGACAACACTTCAAAAAGCCAGTCATAACCAATGGCCAGAGCCATGGTCATTTCCGCTACATCCAGAAAGTGACTTGGATTCCAATCACTAAAACCCGAAATATTTACCATCTCCCGCTCTGCCCTTTGGGCAAACCTGGACTCACCGGTCAATCTGTAGGCATAGCTCAGGTGAAAAATCCTTCTCAATGCCTCTCTCGAAACAGAAAGCAACCTTCTGCCTATTTGTTTCCTTTCTAAAAGTTCTTCACCGGTGATTTTGTCAGACTCCTTTATAATGGCCTGATGCAAGTCATTCCATCGCTGGTCTTTCTCTATCAGTACTTTAATTTCCCCTTCTTCCTCTTCCATCAGCAATATCCTGGGATGACTGGTAACCGGCAGTTCTTTTGGAACCAGCTGAGCCCTTACCGGTGAAAAGGCAAGCATCATTCCTATAAGGAAAAATTTACAGGCCAGTAATTCGAATTTCATGTTTGTTCTGGTTAGTTTATAATGTAAAACGCTCCGCGGAATTTGCAATTCCGTGGTGCAGATGAGGGGGATTTGTAATCCCCGGACGGACACGAAAGCAGGATTGCAAATCCTGAGCATCTGTCGTCCGACATTACAAATGTCGGACAGCACGGCTCCGCGGAATTTGTAATTCCGTTGTGCAGATGTGGGGGATTTGTAATCCCCGGACGGACACGAAAGCAGGATTGCAAATCCTGTTTATCTGTCGTCCGACATTGCAAATGTCGGACACCACGGCTTCTTACATCTCTGTAAGCCTGACCTCAATTGTTCCTTCTCCGTTTTCCAGGGTCCAGGCCGGAATCCTGATCTCCAGGCGCTTCAACCCTTCAATCTGCCGGTCTAGTTCCAAGGGTGCGGGGTCCAGTGAAATCACAGACATCATCCAATCCGGATGCGAAAGGTTTTCCAGTTTAACGGATTTCCCATCTTGTCGTAAAATAGCACCCCCTTCAACAATTTCCACATCTGCCTGCGTCATCAACTGCCAGGTGATCATTTTGGTATTTTCATTGGCCACCAATTGGTCTTCGATCAACAATGAATACTCATCCGGCCGGCTAAACTTTCGGTGTGCCTTATCGAGGTTGGCTCCGAATACTGGCGTAAGATCAAATAATGCTTCGGGCTGAGGACCCTCTGTGAAATCTTCCAAACTGGCAAAACCTTCGTTTACATGGAGCTCCTCATTGACGGTAAGGGTACTGTGTCCGTAATTGTTTTTGGTCAGCAGGGTCCAACGCTCACAATCCTGACACCGTCCCCAAAGGTCAAATCCGGTAATTTCCAATTCGTTGTAGGGCTGGTTCCCGGGATCTATGACCCATCTTACCCCATTCAATTCCCAAATAAAAGAACCTGCATCCATATTGCCATGGCTGATTGTGGCTTTACCCCCTTTTCCTCCAAAGTAATAGCTGTCAGGAGCATCGGAATCATCCCGGAAAATAACGATAGGATTGGCACCGTCTCCCTTCCATGCAGTAGGAAGGCTTTCTTTATCACTGGCTTCAAACTGTGCCAGCCAGATCAGACCTGCACCGGCGACACGATGAAGTTTGCCCATAGCGGCGGGGTTCTGGAGTAATTTTTCTTTTTCGATATAAAGGGGATTCCCGGTTTTGGTTCCAAACCAGGCCAGTATGATGTCGCCGCCCGTGCCATGCCGGTCGCCGCAGTCCGCATAATTGTAATACCAGCCCGATGGGGCAATGCTAAGTTTCCTGAAATCAGCGCTGGCTTTAAAGGCCGGGTATTCGGCAATTCCAAAATCGGTTCCAAATGCTGATTCCAGCATGGCTGAAGTCAGCACCGAAAAGGCTGTACCGTAGCCCCAGTAGGTAGACCCTTCCGGATACACTCCATCCGGCCCATACTCTTCCAGGGCATGGGGCATGCCATCCAGAGAGCGGGAAATGGTTTTGGCGGCCAACTCCGGGTCCTGATCAGCGATCATGATGGAGGCCGCAATCATGCCCCCATTGCAAACCTGGTTCCAGTTATTGGTCCCATTGATCCAGCCATGGTTGCCTTCCCAACTGGGGTTGATCGCTTTTTCTACCAAAGCGGTTTTCGCTAAAGTTACAGTGGATTTTGGCAGGTCTTTACCAACCCAATCAATAGCCAGGGCTACGGCGGTGGCCATTTCGGCTACATCCAGAAAATGGGAAGGATTCCAATCCGAAAAATTGGAAACGGCCAGTAGTTCCTCATTGATTTTGTCCAGGTACTTTTTGTCTCCGTCGATTCGGTAGGTGATTCCCAGTACATTCATCCGATGTAACATGTCCCGGGAGGTACCCAATAGCCTGCGCCCAACCATGTTTCTGGTTAGTACCGGCTCTCCAAGTATATCATCCGCATTGGCTTTTACCGCTTCATAGTAATTGGCTACCATGGGTTCCTGCTTGATTTTGCGTTTCAGGTTTCTTTCCCAGGCGGGAGTAAGGGCCAGTTTCGGACTACTTTTCCGCAGGTTGCGTTTGATGTAATTTACGGTGATGGGATTTTCCAGCTTGTGGGGATCTCGCTTTATAAATGCCTCGGCATCATTCGTCAATCCTATTGCTGGTACCTGCACTGGTCTCGTAAGCACACTGGCCATTAGGAAGATAAATAGAAGTAATTTTGGGTTTTTCATCGTTTTTTAAAGGTTATTCAATATTTCATCATGTGTTTCATTAACGTGGGCAAGGACCAGGCATAAGGAGGGAAGGAATCGGTCTGAAGACTTTTGGAATTGTTGCGGTGCACATCGGGGTACATGTAAAATTCATATATGCATGGATATCAATACTTTGTCCTGCGTCTGCATAAGTCAGAAATTCCTGATAAGCTGCCCAATATTGCTGGTCTTTGAATTGCGGTGCAGAATGCATCAGCTGACAGGTTCCGGAAAGGCCCTGAAAAAGAAATACCATCACCGGAAGAAAGCTAAAAAACAGGCTATAAGGTAACATTCAACATTATTTTGGGTGAAACAGAAATTGCTTTTTTCTGTTTCCTTAAAGATAATCATTGTTTACATATTTGACCCGCCTATACCTTTCCACTTATGTAAAATAATAAAAAAACCTGCCAGCAAATTGACTCTTCGCCGATTCACTGACAGGTTTTAATTTATTTATTATTCGGAATGATACTGGACCTTAATTGTAACCCGGGTTCTGTTCCAGTTGAGGATTTTGAGCCAAATCATCCAGTGGTAGAGGCCATAAATAATGCTTGCCTTCATCGAATACCGGGTTTTCCCAATCTGTGCCTTTGTAAACATCGATATAGGTGTTCCCATTATCGGGATCTACGCTAGTCTGTATGGCTGCACCGGCATACCTTGACTCAGCTTCAGGGGTCCATCGGATGCCCAGATCAGGACTTTCCAGTTTTTTACCTTGCTTCCAACGCTTCAGGTCATTGTACCTGAATCCTTCAAGAAACAATTCAACCCTTCTTTCTCTTCGAATCTCTACCAAAAGAGGAGAAATACCATCGTTTGCATATCGGGGATCCATGGGAGGATTTAGATCAAGGTGAGGCATGCCAACCCTGTCACGCAACAGATTAATGCTCATATCCAGGTCTGCCTGGGTGATTTCACCCAGCTCGGCCATGGCCTCGGCATAATTAAGCAACACTTCCCCGTATCGCAATATGATCCC
Organism: Cyclobacterium sp.; assembly: GCF_014762705.1. Lineage (GTDB taxonomy): Bacteria > Bacteroidota > Bacteroidia > Cytophagales > Cyclobacteriaceae > Cyclobacterium. The sequence goes on from NZ_JABURL010000062.1 coordinate 15,616, forward strand.
GGGAGTTTCTGCCGTGTTATACGCCTTACCGATCATATCGTCTGCATTATAATGTTTAATGATATGATATCCGGTAGTCGTAGTTAGACCGCCGGGCATACCAACGATTCGGGGGTATGCCCTTCCATCATTCACATGGTACTTGTACTTTTCCGTATCATCCGGATGGAGGATAGATTGCCTTAATCGAGGATCCCGATTGACAAAAACATCTTCAATGGTTTCATCTCCCTGATACAAAGGCGATATTGAAATAGGTAAACCATCCGTTGCCAGGAAATCTTCGACAAAACTTTTGGTGGCTCCTCCAGTATAACTGAAATAACTTTGCACGTGATTGGTATATATTCCCAATTGGTACCGTCTCCACACCATTACCTCAGGGTTACCGCTGACGTCCAAAACCCGGTGAAAAGAGTTGAAATCATTTTCAGGATCTCCGGTATTATAAACCGCATAAGGTCCATTATCCATAATTTCCTTGGCCGCGTCTGCAGCCGCTCTCAACCACATTTCGGGATTGGAACCGCCGTGGTATTTTCTCCAGGTACCTTCAAACAGGCAAACCCGGGACATTATGGCAAGCGCCGCCCAGCGATTTAGTCTTCCTGGCTCATTACCATCGCCCCAATCATCCGGAATATGGGTAGCGGCAAATTCCAGATCCGCCAATACATTGTCCATGGCCTCTTCTCTTGGTGTCCTGGCCGCAAACAATTGCTCATCATCAATATTGAGCTCCTGTTCCACCCAGGGCACATCACCGAATTTTTGTACTTTTTCCGCATAGAACCAGCCTCTGAAAAGCCGTGCTTCACCCACATACTTGTTTCTCACTTCATCAGTAATGGCAGCTTTAGGATAGTTTTCAAGACCAATATTCAGGGCTCTGACAAAATTCCACCCAGTGTATCCAAACCATTGGGCGTCATTGGGAACTAACTGTCTGCCTGCTCTCACCTGTTGGTAAAACAAATGCCGCTCGTGTCTGGGGGCAAGATTATCAGTGAATTCATCCTGATAATAATAACTATAACGATGGCTGTCAAAGCCACCATCATGGGCCATCATAATGGGTATACTATTATCGTTTAATGCCATGTGATAAAACGTATTGTTATACGTGGCCAGGTCATTTTCCGTGTTCCAGAAGGTCTCGTTGCTGACTTCATCCAGTGGATAGCGCTCCAGGAATTCATCATTACAAGCAGTAAACAGGTATGCCATCAGACAAACCATGCTACCTAGATATATATTGCTTTTCATAGTAATTTCGGTTTTTTTTTAGAACGTTATTCTCGCACCGAGGGTATAAACACGCTGCATGGGATATTCAATGGCTCCGGCATAAATGGACTCAGGATCCAATGGCTTCCGGATAGGCGAATATTCCCAAAGATTCATCCCGGCAAAATAAATATTTGCATTTTGAAAGCCTACTGCGGACATCCAATTGGCAGGTAAATTATAACCCAGGTTTACATTCTTCAAACGGATATAGGCCGCGTTTTGCAAAAACCGGGTTTGAGTTTGAATGTTCTTTTTGTCATTGGTAGAGATATGGGGATGGGCAAAATAAGCATCCCTATTGTCCTCAGACCAGGAATCGGTAATAAAGTACTTCTCCACATGGCCTGCGTTGAAAGGGAAAAACCAGGTCCAGTTTCCGGAAGTGGGAAAGTGATCTCGTTGGCCTACCCCCTGAAAGAACAAATTCAAGTTGAAATTCCTCCATTGCAGGTTATTATTGATTCCGAAACTATATCGAGGTGTCTCATTACCAATAACCCTTCGGTCGCCTGGTTCTGAAAGCGTATTGTTACCTGGTGAAATTACCCCATCACCGTTCAGGTCTGCATATTGGATGTCTCCTGGTCTCCAGTTGGCTCCCAATCTGGACTGATCAGCGTGATTGTCTACCGCTTCCTGGGTCTGGAAAATTCCTACCGTCTCGTAACCCCAGATTTCATTCAATTGCTGACCTTCATAATATTGGTTGATCACTCCTTCTGGATTGATAAACTTGGTGATCTCAGCGGTCCAATCCGATAATGCCAGCGTAACATCGTAACTCAGGTCATCTCTAACCTGGTCTCTCCAGGTCAGTGCCAATTCCCAGCCAGTAGTCCTCAAATCAGCTGCATTGGATTGAGGCGCACCAGTCCCCAGGATGGAAGGATATTGCTGTCTCATGAGCATGTCTTTGGTTTCCCTGGAAAACACGTCGAAAGAAGCGTCAATCTTTCCGCCAAACAAGGTGAAATCAAGACCTATATTCTGAGAAACGACCGTTTCCCAAGTTAGCGTAGGGCTAACCAATCCCGCAGGAGATACATAGGGTGTGCGTTGCCCCGCACTCATCATGTAAGGGGATTGACCCGTACCCATGGTAGGAATATAAGGATAATAATTATTACCTAACAACTGGTTGCCTAAAGTTCCATAGGAAGCCCTTAATTTCAGTTCATCCATCCAGTTGCTTGTTCCCGCCATCCAGTCTTCATTGGAAATTCTCCATCCCGCAGAAAAGGAAGGGAAAAAACCAAAACGGCTTTCCTGAGGAAATCTGGAAGTACCATCATATCGGCCATTGGCTTCCAACAAAAATCTTTCATCAAAGATATAGTTTACCCTGTAGAAAGCACCTCTTAAAGAAACATGACTGCTGCTACCAGCAGTTTGTTGCAATCCGATAGTTGCATTCAAATCCGTAATCAAGGGAGTGAGCAGGGTGTTGTTTTGTGCCCGAAAATATTTGTTCTGGCCCCACTCCTGATTAAAACCAATCATGGTGTTAAGGCTGTGTTTTTCAGGAAGTGAAAACTGGTAATCTGCATACGCATTGAAAACATAATATTGGTTATAACTACTCTCTTCTCTAATAAAATCATTTCCACTGAACCCGTTACTTACCATGTTCTGCGCCAATAGGTTATTGTCCACAATTTCTATTTTACTAGCAACATCCTGTTCGCTTCTGTGGAAGAAATTATAGGAGAAATTAGACTTGATGGTCAGGCCTTTTACAGGAGTTAATGTAGCTCCTTGGGTCAGCCAGATATCATTATTGGTCCAGGTGGACCTTCCTCCGTCTTCCAGGTAAGGCCAGAAATTCGTTCCCCCGAAATACATGCCAATGTATTGCTCGTATTGATCACGATCACCTTCCTGCACGTAGAACGGCAAGTCAGGAAATTGTATGGGCATAATTGGGTTTACACGAGCCAATGAGTTAATATTCACATCCCAGTTATAAAAATAGGGTTTGTCGCTCTGCTGGGAATTGACTACGATTTTCTCATCGAGAGTTAACCAATCTGTCACTTTAAATTCACCCTTCATCAAAACATTGTATCGCTTGAAATTTTCATTGCGATCTGAATTCAAATAGCCATCCTTGTTGAGGTGACCAAAGGAGACAAAATAATTGGAATTTTCAGAACCTCCCGAAATGGATAAATCGTGTTGTTGCGTTGGTGCAAAATCAGTCATTATATTGTTCTGGTAATTATTATACCCATAAAACCTGAGATTGCCATCTACCACACCCCATTCATTCGCAGGGATAGGATTTTCTGACCACCTGCGGGTACCCTCAACCATGTCATCGTCATAACTGGGTACGCCATTGGTACGAATATTGGCGATGTTTCTGGCATTTACGAAATCATGTGGATCTGTAACGGGATCCATGTTAAAGATCGGCTTGGCCATTGAAAACTGGCTGTTCAAGGATACCCTTACCTTACCGGCTTTTCCACTTTTGGTGGTTACCAAAACTACCCCAAATGCAGCCCGGGCACCGTACACAGCTGCAGCAGCAGCATCTTTTAGTACGGATACACTTTCAATATCGTTGGGATTGATCCTGTTAAGATCCATTGGGACATTATCCACCAAAATCAGTGGCGAACCTCCATTGATGGACTAAAATCCACGAATATTAAAGGAGGGGCTTTGTGCCGGATCACCATTTCTTGGTGCAATGTTAAGGTTAGGAATCACACCCTGCAAACCCTCAGCCACATTGGCTACGGGTCGGTTTTCCAATCGTTCGCTGGTCGCTACACCCACCGCTCCGGTCAGGTTCACCTTTTGCTGGGTACCATATCCGACCACCACTACTTCATCCAATGCCTGCGCACTTTCTACCAAGGTAATATCAATGGTGGACCTGTTATTTACTTGTACCGTTTGGCTTTCAAATCCAATAAAGGAGAAAACCAGAGAAGCACCATCAGGAACAGTAATGGAATATTTTCCATCCAGATCCGTAGCGGTACCTGTAGATGTGCCGGGTACCGAAACAGTGGCACCCGGAATGGGTTGACCATTTTGGTCGGTCACCGTTCCTGTAACGGTCACATCAAATGCATTTTCCAATTTTACCTCCTCCAGCAACTCACCGGAAGCCAAGGCAGGTAAATTAGGTTCAATGTTTTTCAGATTCCTGTCCAGAACAGTCCCCTGGGCCATAAGCCCGCCGGAAACCAGACAAAACAGGATTGCCACCATTGATGATATCGGTTTCACCAGGCAGCAATAAAGTAGACTTTTTTTCATAATGGATTGTTGTTAATTGTTTGTTGATGATAAAGATCAGTTTTTACCGATCTCGGGTTATTTTGACGGGATTATTTCTCCATAGGCTGTAATAATTTTGGATAAATGGTTTATTAGAAATTTTTAATAATGTTATTTTATATCGTTTTTAATTACCAGCAGAATAAAATCAGTATAATATTTTGTGTTACTTTAAGATTTAACTTTTTTTAACTGATATCATGAGGTCTTTTTTAGAATTAGTTTTATTTTACGGCTTCATATTAAATATTTTAAAAACAAGAAAAAAATATTAGCTGACAAAAATCTGCAAAAAAATAAAAACTAAAAAATCTTTTTACGGGGCATAATACAAAAAAGAGGGAGCCTGGGCCCCTTCCTCATTTGCTTGCTTCTTAAGATAGAAATGTTGGTTAATTTAATATCCGGGGTTTTGTACCAGCCCAGCATTTACATCCATCTCTCTCAGGGGAAATGGGAACAACAGGTTCTTCTCGGCAAAGATACCGTTAAATACATTGGTAGTGCCTATAAAATCTTCGCAGTCACCGGTCAGGTCACTCCTGAATTTTCTGGTTCTCAACATATCAAGCCATTTATGTATAATGTCCTCCAAAAGTTTCCCCATTGTATCCGGTAATATGGCAAAACCTATTAATAAATCCCTTGCAAATAAACTGTCCTGCTTTACCCTGGTTGAAAATTTTCAAGGTGAATGAAAAATTCCAGACTTTTTTTAAATGTACCATTGACGTTTGAAAAAAAATAAGTAAACTTAAATGCAGGATAAAAGGCTTGATCCTGGAAACAAAAATTATTTATAAGATTCAGCCTTTGAATTCTGGCCTTTTTCGACAAAAAACAGTATTGATTAGGTCAGCGCAAAGCAGGAAATTTTAATTCACCCCACTTAATAATAGATTATAGATGATTAAATATTCCAGTCAAACCAGGGTTTTGGTAGCCGTGGATTGTATAATTTTCGGGTTTGATGGTAAAGACTACAAATTGCTTATGGTTCAAAGAGGCTTTGCCCCTGAAAAGGAAAAGTGGAGCCTTATGGGCGGATTTTTACAGCCAAGGGAGACCCTGGATGAGGCGGCCAACAGGATTTTAAAACAGTTGACCGGTTTGGAACAGGTTTACCTGGAACAAATGCATACCTTTAGCCAACCTGACAGGGACCCTGTGGAAAGAGTAGTAGGCGTGGTTTATATGGCCTTGATCGACATAGAAAAGTACGAAAAGCAAATCAACGAAGATTTTCACGTGCGTTGGTTCCTGATGAACGATTTGCCCCAATTGATATTTGATCATGAGGAAATGGTACAGATGGCCCTTTGCAGGCTAAGGTACAAAGCTTCCATGCATCCTATACTCTTTGAGCTGCTTCCCGAAAAATTCACCTTGCCGCAACTTCAGGCTTTGTACGAGGGTCTTTTTGACATGAAAATTGACAAGAGAAACTTTACCCGTAAATTATTATCCAGTAATATCCTGAAAAAGAAAAATGAAAAAGATAAATCCTCTTCCAAAAAAGGGGCTTATTTTTATTCCCTCAACCAAGAAACCTACAAGGACAATGGCCAACATATCCTTAACCTGATCCCCAAAAATGAAATGCCTGCCGCCGCAGAATAAATTAATGGACAAGGCGATAAAGGTCAGGCTTTGACTCAAACAGATCAAAAAATCGATCATGGATAGGCATGCAGCCTATTTGCGTGTTTATTGAACCACCTACTCTCTATTGTCGACTAAACAGTTGAATAAGGGGTATTTTTTGAGTAGGCCCAAAAAACATGTATTGCAGCCATTGAATAAGCTGTTTCACAACTCCGAAATATTACGAAATTCGCCTTGGATAATCCGAAGGTTCAGGCTTGCAATGACCATAGTAGCGTCCGCATTGTCAGGATCAACTGATCAGGCTATTCAATAAAACCCTGACTTCTTTGGGGTTTTTGATGTTGTAATTGGCCTGGGTATAGGTGTATCCTACCCTTATGGTATAAGCACTTTTAGGCATTGCTTTAAAAGTGTCCTCATCTGTCCAATCGTCACCCAATGCCATCACAAAATCGTAATCCTCTCCACGCATCATGGCCAGCGCTGCCCTGCCCTTATTGATGTCAGGCCGCTTAATTTCCAATACCATGTTTCCCTCCAATACCTGAAGATTATGGCCCCGGGCCATGTATTTCAGGTGACTGAACAGCTCCCTCATCCTGAGGTCACCTAGTCCACTTTCCACTTTCCGGTAATGCCATACCAGCGAATGGTGCTTTTCTTCTATAAACGCACCAGGGGTTCGCAGCACGTAGTATTCCATGACTTTTCTGATATCGTCCTTCCAGCTATCGTCCACATCAGCATACAACACCCAATCCTCTTTTTGGTCCTTCTTTTTAAGCCAGACACCATGCTCTGCGATCATGTCTACCTTCTGACCTTTAAACCATTTGCCCAGGGTTTCTTTGTCGCGCCCGCTGATGATGACTACCTGACAGGATTCTGATAAGGTTTTTACCAGGGATTTTAATTCCTCATCGGGAAAAGCATCCTGAGGACGGCTTTTAAAACCCACAAGCGTTCCATCATAATCCAGAAAAACGATAGGTCTGCTGGCAGATTTAAAAGCTTGTACCATCTGTTCCCTGATTTTATTGTCCATAGCTTTGGACTCCAGGTCGGTCTGTCTTTCCTTCACATGCTTGAGCCTGTCCATAAAAACCTTGACCCACTGGAAAATATCATATTTTTTCAGACTGGATTGCATGGAACTGATGCGCAATTCCTGCTCTTCCTCGTCCATGGACAAGGCCTCCACAATGGCATTTTTAACACCTTCCTGGTCATTTGGGTTTACCAGAATGGCATCTACCAATTCCTTACTTGCCCCCGCCATTTCTGAAAGGATCAGTACGCCTTGCTTTTGGGATTTACTGGCCACAAATTCCTTGCATACCAAATTCATCCCATCCCTGAGGGGCGTAACCAAAGCAATGTCGGACATGGTATAGAAGGCACTCAGTTCATTGAAAGGAAAGCTCCGGTAAAAATAATGGACCGGAACCCAGTTGAGGGTTGAAAATTTACTATTGATGCTACCAACCAGGGTATCTATCTCTTCTTTCAATGCCTGATACGACTTAACCCTATCCCTGGAAGGAACCACTACCATGATCATGGAAACCTTGCCATGGTATTCCGGATGGTCCTCCAAAAGCTGATCGAAGGCTTTGACCCGCTGAGGTATTCCTTTGGAATAATCCAACCGATCGATGGTGATCAATAACTTTTGATCACCCAGCATTTCCTTGAATTTTTTTACGTGATTCAGGGTCTTTTTACTGGCTGCAGCATTGGCAAATTTGTCATAATCAATCCCCATAGGGAAAGCATCCACATTGATCAGCCTATTGTCCGCCTGAATAAACCCGCTTTCATTGGAGTGGCCCAGGATACGCCCGACGGCACTGAGAAAGTGCCGCATGTCATCATAGGTATGGAACCCAATTAAATCTGAACCTACCATTCCTTCCAGCATCTCCTTTCGCCAGGGCAGCATACGGATGATTTCATAGGAAGGAAAAGGAATATGCTGAAAAAAGGCAATGGTGGCTTTGGGAAGCTTATTTCTAAGCATCATGGGCAATAACAATAACTGGTAATCGTGCACCCAAATGGTATCGTCGTCATTGGCACTTTCCAAAATGGCATCACAAAACTTTTGATTTACCCGGCAATAGGCTTCCCAATAATCATTTTCATAATTGATATACTGGGTGAAATAGTGAAAAGCAGGCCAGATGGTTTCATTGCTGAAGCCTTCGTAATAAAGCTCCACATCGCTTTTGGTCAAAAAAACCGGAGCCATCTTTAATTTCCTCAATTCCTCAACGATTTCCATACGTTGACTTTCATCTGCCACGTCATTTCCCGGCCAGCCGATCCAGATATTTTCACCCTCTTTGTAAATCGACCCCAATCCGGTAGCTAGTCCTCCCGCACTGGGTTTGAATTCAAACTTTCCATTTTTATGCTGTAAACTTACGGGCAATCTGTTGGAAACTATGATGGTTTTTGACATATCCGGATGTTGGTTAATGATAAAAAGAAAACACTGTAAGTTATACGTAGGTCTTAAAATTATTCTAATTTAGGTAAAAAGCATAGAAAAAAAAACCAAAAATGCCTTTAGACTATTTCTATTCAACAATTTATTGAATTTAATAAATATGATTTTTCGAAAACAATTTACCCAATAGATTGCCTGTCAAGGCACTTGACCCCCCTATCAAAAAACCCATTAGGGCAGTAATGCCGACCAACAGTGAACTGTTGGATATGTCAAGTATTTGGGCAAATCTTCCGGGAAGTGCCGAGCCGGAGACGGACCAGATCAGCAGAGGCATGATCAGCCAGACCAGGGCAACGCCCAGTGCACCGGCAAAAAAAGCGAGAAAAGCTGGCCCTTTTACCCAAATGGCAACCAATGCGATGATGATCATTAACATCCAATAGGGTATATAAGGCCCAAGAATATAGGCTAAGAGGGCATTGATCACAAGGTGGAAAAAAAACTTCATCTCAGTCTGGATTAAAAATGGTTTTAAAAAGAACCCGATCCACAGCAGACCGATCTCTCAAATCTATGGATATATAAGCTCCACTTTCCCATTCGTCTATCAGGTTGTCGTAAAATTTACTTCCCGGATTTCCTGACTGACCGCCCGGATAAATCCCAAAAGCTTCGATTTCGGGACCCAATGCAACCACCATTCTCCAACCCGGCCCCCAGTCAGCACTGCTGGCATTTACAATATTTTTACCTCCCCCTACCAGTGCTTTCCTGCCAAAAGACTTAAGGTTTGGGATAAGGTGATCAATATGAGTACTTTTATATTCCGCCCATGTAAGAGAATCATTTGAATCCATATAGGTATTCATTTCTACTACCATATCCTCAAAACCTTTGTTTATCCAATGTCTTGCGGTTTCCTTTTCTGTAGTTAGCAAGTCATCGAACCAAATGCCAGTAGGCTCATTTTTCAATAAAAGAGAGAGGGTATATTTGGAAGGATAAGCAATGGGCAGACCATTGTCCTGCCATGAACCAAACAGTTTTTGTTGAAGGTGTCGCCACCAGGACTGAAAAAGGGCCGGTGCAGGCTCATTTGCTTCCGCAAAATAATCCCAATCTTCCAAAATCCTGATCCATTTACCAGCTGCTCCCTCTTGAGCAATGCTGTCTAAATTATCCAGCATATAGGGCAAATTTTCAGCTGCATGCAGGTCATAATTATCCAGTTGCAGCTTCATCATGTCAGCAATAGTGATCCCCTCCATTTCAGATAGCTGCTGATTGATTCTCCTGTTTCGGTAATATTCATATTGATCTGAGAATACATAATAGGGATAATTGGGGGAAACAGGATGTTGGTTGGCAGAAGAAACAAATCCTTTCTCGGGATTGACCTCCTTTGCATGGTGTTCTAAAGGCATATACCCCTGCCATTCGAATGCGGATTGACTGCCGTCCATCAGGTATTTTCCCTGTCCTGACCATTTGAGGGGAAATTTCCCCTGAACGGTCATCGCAATATCCCCATCAAGTGAGGCGAAAGCAAAATTTTGAGCAGGTGTGGCAAAATGAGAGATGGCTTCCAGGTACTCCTGGTAATTACCGGCCCGGTTTAAAGCCAAAAATGTGCGCTGCTCATTGGAAGGAGCATGCGCTGTCCATTTAAGGGCAAAGTTTAGCGGATTTCCTTCCAGCATAAAATTTTTGTCATAAACTACGGGACCGTAGTGGGTATACACCACGGTATCGATAAAATCATTCTGGCCTTTTACCTTGATGGTATCCAACTGGAAGGTACTTTTTATCCACTGTCCATTGTAAAGGTATTCGGACCTGCTGTCATCTCTAAAGGTTATTTTATACCAATCCTTTACATCCCGGTCTGCATTGGTTATGCCCCAGGCAATGTTTTCATTGAAACCGGAAATCACACCTAAAGCACCTGGCAAACTTGCCCCCTTCACCGTATGTTGAGGCGTACTCAGCTGAACGGCATACCAAAGTGAAGGCAGGTTGAGTGCCAAATGGGGATCGTTTGCCAATATAGGATAACCGGTTTCGGTTTTTTCTCCTGAAACTGCCCAATTATTGGATCCATAGCCGGGCTCTTTCCCTGGGAAAACTTTCTCATAAAATCCCGAATCGGGGTAGCTTACCTCGGGCTTGACCACCTCTTCAGGTACAAAGCCCCAGTTTTCCCTGGAAATCACCGGAACAATGCCTTCCGGGGTTTCCGGAAACAAATGTTCCATCCAGGAATCCCCAAAAAGATTCCTGGTATTGGTATAGGTGAAATCCTGATCCCCGGATAATATCTCCGCCATGTTCATCAAAAAAATCAGGGATTTATAGGGACTCCAGGGTTCAGGTCGATAATCCAGCAGCTTGTATTCGATTGGAAGTTGCCCTATTGAAAGTTGGCGGATATAGGCATTCACTCCATCGGCATAAGCCTGCATCATGGACAAGGTCTCCGGATCTTCCTCCTGCAAATGTTTTAATTTGTTCCGGGCACCAAAGCTAAGGCCTTTTCTTCTCATTTCCCTGTCCCTTGGCAAGGCCATCTCCCCAACAATCTCGGATAACCTTCCCTCTGCCGCCAATACCTGAAACTCCATTTGCCAAAGCCTGTGGGCCGCGGTGACATAACCCTGGGTCATAAAAAGATCCTTTTCAGATCCGGCAAAAATATGGGGAACCAGCTGCTCATCAAAGATTACCTCAACAGGTTCTGAAAGCCCTTCCAGAAATAAGGATTCAGCAGGATTATGGTCTTCGCTGTAAGCATTTTGCCAGAATCCCTTAAACGGATCAAATATACTGGCCAAAGGAGGAAGACTGGCCAAATTAATGGACAGCCCCACCGCTACAAGAAGGGAAAAAGTCAATGAAAAAAAGAAGGCTATATATTTCATTCAATTGAGATGGGTAATACTAACTTTTCCCATTTTACTTCCAGACCATCAGGTACTATGGCGATGGAAAGCCATTCCTGATCTGTGTCCACCCATTCCGGGTTTGCCGTAACCCTTAATACATCGTTTTCTTCCTTGTACTGAAAATGACCATGTTCCAAATCCCACTCTGAATTGAAAATGACGGTCCAGGGTTCATTTTCCCTGGGTATGGTGAAAAGAGAATATTTACCTGCTTTTAACGGTTTACCCTCTACCAAAACATCCTCCTCCAGGGTGACAAAGGTTGCTTCATTGGCTCCTGTTCTCCACACTTCCCCATAAGGAACCAGATCACCCCAAATCTGCCTCCCTTTTATTCCAGGAGAACCATATTGAACCGCAATGCTTTTATCTCCGATATTACCTGAAATTGTTTTTAATGGACTTGCCCGCTCTTCTTCAGCTGCAACTTCCTCGGTATCTTCCTGTTCTGAAACGGAAGAATCCGATTTGTTTCCGGAACAAGACCAATTGATGATGATCAATGAAAGGACGAAAATGCTATAAAAATTTCTGGCAATTCTGTGCATGGTCTTCAGATTTAAATTAAACCCTAATTTATATATTTTTTTTTACCCGCCCAGCTGCATTTCACATTATTAATCCATTAAAGCTTTATTGGATGTGAAATTTTTTATTGATTTCCCCGATAGCACCTGCTTTTTTCAACGGTTTATATCAAAGCCCCGGGTCAGATGGCTCCCTTCGACTCCGCTCAAGGACCAATATGCTACCGGTGACGAAATTGAATCAGTTTTTTTTTGATAAAGAAGAAACCTTAAAAAATCTGTTATATAAAGAAGAGATAAATTTTAATACGAAAAGAGCGCAGGCCCGACAAAAAACCGGGGGTGCGGCAGGTTTGTGGGGAGAAGGATTTTTTTGTCTTGATTTTTTGGTACTTTTTGATCAAGCAAAAAGTACA
>NZ_JABURL010000109.1 GCF_014762705.1 Cyclobacterium sp.
TTTGTAAATTCAATTGGTTATGTAAAGTACAAATATAACTGCTATAATGGCTCAATACTTAAAAACAACCCAAATTAGGTATGCGTTTCAATTATTGGCAAGATTTTTTATCGCTGGTTTTTCCTGAAACCTGTTGTATTTGTAAACGAAGCCTTTTTCCTTTTGAAAATCAGCTGTGCAAAGTTTGTATTTCTCAATTACCAATTACCAATTATCACCTTATTCCTTTGGATAATGATTTGAAGAATAAAGTCCTTGGACTGGCTCCTGTAGGCATGGTGATGTCTTATCTTCGGTTTTCAAAAAAAGGTCTGAGCCAAAAGTTGTTGCATCAAATAAAATATAAAAACAAACCTTCTTTGGCTAAAATTTTGGGACAGATGTATGGCTCTTTTTTAATGGACAATGGCTTTGATCAGTCTTGGGATGAAGTGGTGCCCGTACCCTTGTACCATAAAAAGCTAAAAATAAGAGGGTATAATCAAAGTGAACAATTTGCTTTGGGTTTGGCAAAAGCTTTGAAAATTTCCTCATGCAATCATTTGATCAGAAAAATTCCAACGCCAACGCAAACAAATAAAAGCAGGATGGAACGATGGGAAAATGTGGAAGATGTATTTGAAGCATGCAGTCCAGCAGAAATAAAAGGCAAAATGTTGCTTTTGGTAGACGATGTACTAACCACAGGGGCTACCATGGCCGCCTGTGCAAATACCTTACAGGAGCATCATCCAAAATCAATCGATTTTATCGCGTTAGCTGCCGGAAATTAAATATTAGCCAAAAATCTCGTTAAGGATACCAGCAAGTCTTATGCCTCCGGCCAGTAATTGCTCTTCCATTATGGGATAGGTCTTGTAACCATATTCATAAAAAAGTTTTCTATCTTCAGGCAAATCATAAATTAGCGGACGAAGTTCTACAGCCTCCTCCAACCATTTTTCCAAAGGGTCATTTTGGTATTTTCGTACAAGTGCCTTATCGGACCTTCTGTTCAGATGCTGCGCCAATTCGGTATAACTCAGGTTTTTTTCATCAATCACTTTGCTGTCCCATACAGCATGCAGATTGGTGTTTTCATTAAAGTAGGTGAGCCTCACATTGTTTCCTCCCCGGTCTTCTCCTGTCCCCACATGCAATGGCTGATGCAGGTCGCCTACCAAATGCACCAACATTTTGAGATAGGCCACTTTTTGATCAGCAGCGAGGGTTCCCTCCTTTAAGGCTGCAATGATCATTTTGCTTTTACTGTATGCATCCCCTTCTTTCTCCTGCAAATCCGGATTGTAGCCTTTTCCGGTCTTTACTGTCAGGTAATGCCAACTGTTCAGGTAATCGTAACTGGGATCGGATTTAATTTCATCCATCCAGGTGGATACCATGGCCAGGGATTCCGGACCCAGGATGGCTTCAATATTTCGGCTTGCTTTTTTGCTGAGATGCCAGGTAGCAATTTGCCCAACTACCCTATGGCCTGTTTGCCCCCATCCAAAGCTATTCATAATCAACCCGGATGTAATCATTAGGGTAAGAATGGCTATTTTCTTTGCTGCTAATAACATGTGAAATTAATAAGGATCAGGTGTGTTTTAATTCTTCCAAGGCCAACCAGGCCATTAATCCAGTGCTCAAACCCAAAGCATCTTCGTCAATATCAAAAGTAGGCGTATGTACCCCTGAAACGATTCCTTTACTTTCATTTCTGGTTCCCAGCCTGTAGAAACAGCCGTCCATTTCCTGGGTATAATAAGAAAAGTCTTCTGCAGCCATCCAAATATCCAGATCTACCACATTTTCCTCTCCCAGATAAGCTTTTGCAGCTTGGATGGACCGTTCGGTTAGTTCCGGCTCATTTTTCAGGAAAGGGTAGCCCTTCCGAACTTCAAAATCCACTTCTCCACCCATGCCCTCAGCGATGCCTTTTGCTATTTTAATCATGTGTTGATGCGCTTCCTTCCTCCAGTCTTCGTTCAGGGTCCTAAAGGTACCTTCAATATTGACTTCGTTGGGAATAACGTTGGTAGCACCATCTGCCATCACTTTACCAAAAGACAGTACGGAGGGAGTTTTGGGGTCTGCTTTCCTGCTGACCACCTGTTGCAGGGCTACCAAAATATGTGCGCTGATCAAGACCGGATCAACCAACGTTTCGGGCATGGCCCCATGACCGCCTTTGCCTTTAACTTTGATATAAAGTTCATCGGCACTGGCCATGTACATGCCCTTTCTGAATCCCACTTTTCCCACTGGGATCAGGGGCATTACATGTTGGCCAAGTATAGCGGTAGGTTTGGGGTCCAACAATGCTTTGTCAGCAATCATCATAGCTGCTCCCCCCGGGACTTTTTCCTCACCTGGTTGAAAAAGTAATTTTATGGTACCTTCAAAATCAGCCTTTAGCTCATTTAAAATCCTGGCTGTGCCCAAAAGGGAAGAAGTATGTACATCATGCCCACAGGCATGCATTACTCCAGGGTTGGTAGATTTGTAGGGTACCTCATTTGCTTCATTAATTGGCAGGGCATCCATATCTGCCCTTAAGGCAACAGTTTTTTTTGCAGGATTTTTCCCTTCAATCAAGGCAACCAAACCGGTATTTGCTTTAGCAGTCAGTTTGGAAATACCAAAGGAACGCAGCTTTTCTGTTACAAAGGCTACGGTTTCATTTTCTTCAAAAGACAATTCCGGGTGTGCATGCAAGTGTCTTCTTATGTCGATGGTATCTGATTTGTATTGATCAGCAAGTTTTTGGATTTTATTTTGCAGCAGCATCATCTAAGTTTTCTTCTGTCTTTTCCTCCTTTTCCCGGTTTTTCAAAAAACGGTCCGGTGTTATCCGGGAACTTGGAAAGATATCATTCAATTTTTCGTAAGTAGCCAGAGCCTCAATCTTATTGATAAAGCGACCTACCTTTACCAGGTAGCGAGGTTGATTGTATTCCATATAAGTCTGAACTTCCGGGAATTCAGAATAAACTTCATTGCGAACTTCAAAAGCCCTTTCCCTATCGGCACCACTATAGATTAAAATGGTGAAGCCGTTGACAAATTTTTCCCGGTTGTTTTCTTCTGTGATTTGGCTGATCCTGCGGTCAAGATCCTTGTTTATAGGGCCAGAAATTGCACCCTCAGAATCCGTGAAATCAGGAACAGGCAAATCTTCAAATTGAAGGCTGGAAATGGAAAGATCCTCGCTGTAGTTATTGAATCTTTCGGCCGGCTCACCTGTCTTGCGGATATTGATGATACCACAACCACTAAAAAGCAACAACGCTAATAAATAGGCACTATTTTTTTTTAACATGATGTTACGTTTAATCATCAATTACCACACATTTTGCATCGGAAATATCCTGCTCCACGCTTTTATATTTGACATCCTTTTTTACTTTTCCGTCTACATACTTGACAGAAACTTTATCATTTCGTCCATATGTCTTTTCGGACTTTCTTGGCTTCACAGGTTCCCTGGTAGCTGTGGCACGGCTATTGGCAATTGCAGCCCGTTGTCCTCCTGGATTTCCCAGGCTGCTACCCACTTCTTCTTTTGATGCCGTCACGCCGGGTTCAGCTTTTTTCTGGGCCTGGGCCGCTTTTACTTGTTCCGGATCTTGTTTGGGAAGGTCTGACTTGGAAATAAAAGAGACGATATCATCATTAAGTTTGCCAAGGAAGCGTTTGAACATTTCAAAGGCCTCAAATTTATAAATCAATAAGGGGTCTTTTTGTTCGTACACTGCATTTTGCACCGACTGTTTCAAATCATCCATGTCTCTGAGGTGCTCTTTCCAGTTTTGGTCGATGATGGCAAGGGTTACTGTTTTTTCAACCGCTCTGACCAAATCTCTGCCTTCATTGTTTATGGTAGACTCCAGATTAATGACAACACCAATCTGTTTGATGCCATCTGAAATAGGGACCATTATCTCCTTTACCGTAGCTCCACGGTTTTTGTAAACATCTTTGAGAATAGGCATTGCCCGTTCCAGAATGTTTTGGTTTTTCTTGATATAATTTTCATAGGCGGCATTGAAGAGGATTTTGGTGAGCGTTGCAACATCTTTCTCTTTAAGATCCGTCTGGGAAAATTGATAATCAAGGCCCAAAGAACTAAAAATATTCATCCTCAGGTTTTCAAGGTCCTCGGTAGATTTGGCCATTTCAATCAAATCCTCAGAAACATCATACATGATGTTCAGGATGTCCAGTTCGAGGCGCTCTCCGATAAGGGCATTTTTCCTTCTTCGGTAAACTACCTCTCTTTGGCTGTTCATTACATCATCGTATTCCAACAACCTTTTCCTTACCCCAAAGTTATTTTCTTCCACTTTGCGCTGTGCCCTTTCAATGGATTTGGTAATCATTGAATGTTGTATCACTTCACCTTCTTCCAATCCCATCCGGTCCATGAGTTTGGCGATTCTTTCTGAGCCAAAAAGGCGCATCAGGTTGTCTTCCAGTGATACAAAAAACTGACTGGAACCCGGATCTCCCTGACGGCCGGATCTACCTCGCAGCTGCCGGTCCACTCTTCGGGATTCATGCCTCTCCGTTCCGATAATCGCCAAGCCTCCTGCTTGTTTGGATTCGGGAGTAAGTTTAATGTCTGTACCCCTACCGGCCATGTTGGTGGCTATGGTTACTGTTTTGGGTTTTCCTGCCTCAGCTACTACATCAGCCTCCCTGGCATGCTGCTTGGCATTCAATACCTGGTGCTTTATTTTTCTGATGGTGAGCATTCTGCTGAGTAATTCAGATATTTCTACGGATGTGGTACCCACCAATACAGGCCTGTTGGCGTCTGTTAGTTCGTTGATTTCATCCACTACAGCGTTGAATTTTTCACGGACGGTTTTATAAACTTTGTCTTCGCGGTCTTTTCGCTGTATGGGTTTATTGGTAGGAATCACAATTACATCCAGCTTGTAAATTTCCCAGAATTCTCCGGCTTCAGTTTCTGCTGTACCTGTCATGCCGGAAAGCTTGTGGTACATCCTGAAATAATTCTGCAATGTGATGGTGGCATAGGTCTGTGTAGCATCCTCTACCTTAACATTTTCTTTGGCTTCTATGGCCTGATGCAAACCGTCAGAATACCTTCTTCCTTCCATGACACGGCCCGTCTGCTCATCCACAATTTTTACTTTGCCATCCACCAGAATGTATTCGGTATCCTTTTCAAACATACAATAGGCTTTGAGCAGCTGGTTGACAGTATGTATTCTCTGGGCCTTCACCCCGTAATCCTTGATTAGTTCTTCTTTTCTGATTAGTTTCTCCTTGTCATCAATTGCCTCGTCTTTTTCCAGGTCTGCAATCTCGCTTCCTATATCCGGAAGAATAAAGAAGCTGGCATTTTCATTCTTCTTGGTTATGGTTTCTATGCCATTGTCTGTCAGGTCTACGCTGTTCGATTTTTCGTCGATGGTAAACAATAAGGGTTCATCTGCTTCCGGCATGTTCCGCTTATTGTCCTGCAGGTAAAAGTTTTCTGTTTTCTGAAGGATTACCCGGATGCCAGGTTCAGAAAGGTACTTGATCAAAGGCTTGTATTTTGGCAGTCCTCGGAAAGCCCTGAACAAGGATAGGCCACCCTCTTTTTCCTTTCCTTCTTTGATTAGTTTTTTGGCTTCAGTAAGGTAATTTTGTACCAGTTTTCTTTGTTCATCCACCAGGGTGGATACCCTGGGCTTCATCTCGTAAAATTCATGCTGATCTCCTCTTGGAATAGGGCCTGAAATGATCAATGGAGTTCTTGCATCATCGATCAAAACCGAATCAACCTCATCTATCATTGCAAAATGATGCTTACCTTGTACCAGGTCTTTGGCATCTCTGGCCATATTGTCCCTCAGGTAATCAAAACCAAATTCGTTATTGGTGCCATAAACAATATCGCATTGGTATGCTTTCCTTCTTCCTTCCGAGTTAGGGGGGAATTTGTCGATACAATCTACCTTTAATCCGTGAAATTCAAACAAAGGCGCATTCCACTCGGAGTCTCTTTTTGCCAGGTAATCATTCACCGTAACAATATGTACCCCTCTTCCGGAAAGGGCATTGAGGTAGGCAGGAAGCGTAGAAACCAGGGTTTTACCTTCACCGGTGGCCATCTCTGCAATGTTTCCCCTGTGAAGGGCAACACCACCCAAAAGTTGCACATCGTAATGCAACATGTCCCAGGTGACTTCCACCCCTGCCGCAGTCCACTTGTTGTGCCAGATGGCTTGCTCTCCTTCAATTTCCACATAGGACTTGGAAGCCGCCATTTCCCTGTCTGTGTCGGATACGGTAACTTTGAGTTGCTCATTTTCCTTGAGCCTGCGCGCAGTTTCCTTGATGACCGCAAAGGCCCGGGGCAATACTTTTTCAAGGCTGACTTCCAGCGCCTCATCCCTTTCTTTTTCTACCTTATCTATTTGGGTAAACAGGGCATCCTTGGCCTGGACCTGATCGGGATTAAGTGAATCAATCTCTTTTTTCAGTTGATCAATCTTGTCATCAAAATCCTTGAGGTCTTGATTAATAATGTTTCTGATATTGCTGGTTTCATTTCTCAATTCATCATCTGATACAGATGACAATTTATCATAGGCTGCATTGATCAGCGCTACTGATGGGCTCAGGCTTTTGATATCCCGGTCGGATTTGGTACCAAAAACTTTTGCCAACCCTTTTGCTATTGCTTCTATCATATATGTAAATTCTTTATCGCTTTTCTAAATTTTCCAAATCTTTGACTTTCGCAGTCAAGGAAATATTCCCTGAAAACACCTGTTTGGCAGGTCCGGCCAAAATAATGTTTTTAAATCCACCTTTATTATCTTCGGCAAACCGTACTTCAAGGTTTCCTCCCAAGGTGGTGATTTTTATTGTATTTTGCTGCTGTTGCGTACCATAAACCAAAGCACAGGCGGTTACCCCGGTGCCACAAGAAAGAGTTTCATCCTCCACTCCGCGCTCGAAAGTTCTTACCTGAATGTGATTTTTTGCCAATGCTTGTACAAAATTCACATTGGTGCCCTGGGGGTATCTTTGGACATCATGCCGGATCTTTTTGCCAATACCCAACACATCATGCTGCTGCAGTTCCTCTACAAAAACAATATGATGGGGAGATCCGGTGTCCACAAAAAACTCCTCACCCAAGGGTTGAATTTTTTGTACATCTCCCATTTCCAACTCTACCCATTCACCGGAAATGGTGGCCTGGTGTGGCCCGTCTATGGCCAGAAAATGAGTTTTATCAGTAATGATGCCCAGGAAGGAGGCAAAAGCTACGGCGCAGCGGGCACCATTCCCACACATACTTTGGCTACCATCGGCATTATAATAGCACATTTCAAAATCGTATCCGGCTTTTTCCTGAAGCAGGATCAGACCATCTGCTCCGATTCCAAATTTTCTATGGCATAGGTGCTTAATCTGGCTGATAGGATCATCCCCAAGAGAAAACTCCCTTCCATCTACCATGATGAAATCATTCCCTGTACCCTGATATTTATAAAATCTTATATCCATTTATATTTAAACATGTTACATCCTGATTATTAAATGAATAATTCACTTAATGGTAACAGTTTAGGTGCGCATATAGCATCAAAAACCCCACCAATATCAGTATGAAACACAAAAATAATCATCTTGTCCGAAATTTCGGGTTAATATTCAATTAACTATGGAATTTAGCAATGAAAGCCATGGTGTTAGCGGATTACTTGTCTGAGGCCTATGCAGGCATTCCAATAATCTATTATTGCATGGGGAAAAAATTCTGGAGGATTTTTACATTGGTATGTAGAATTTTTCCGGATGCAATAAGGTATTAACTACAGGGAGTACAAATCCAAAGGGTGGGATTCAAAATAAAATAATTTTTTAAATCATTAAAATCAAGCTGTTTACACTTATTATATCACATTTCACATCCTTTTTGGCATATTGATTGCCTGTAAGAAATCCGAACCAAACCAATTTATTATGAAAATTACGATGAAGAGATTGATTACATCCGGACTTTGTTTTGGTATTTTTCTGGCGATGATTTCCTGTCAAACTGAAGAAGAAACCAATCCTCCGGAAAATCAGGAAGAAGTAAGTTTAGCGTCCACAGCAAGACAACCTTCTGAATCGGAGGCAGGGGCCAGAAGTATGTTAAATGCAATGGTGGTGACAACATTTCAGGTAGGAACAAAAGAAATGGAGATGAAGTATGCTGCAGAAGCGGATATTGTAGCAGGTATTGATCTGGGCAGTATTAGCCTGAAATCAAATGTAAATACTGAACTTGGCACTGCTTCCAGCCAACCTCAAACCCTGGTGTTGATCAGTGATGGACAAGCGAAGGTTTCGGCAGTTGGGGAAGGAAATACGCCAAAAGGCAATTACCAGGAAATACAATTTGAATTGTATAAAAATACCGCCGTGGAAAATGATGACCCCATGTATGGAAAATCTCTATGGATAGATGGAGAAATTAATGGACAAACCAGCCAGATATGGATGGATGTGGAAAGCGAAATCCGCGCCATTGCAGAGAGTGAAGAGGGGCACGAAGTCAATGAAAATACAGAATTGATGCTGGTCTTTGACTTGGAAGAGTTGTTTCAAGGGGTAGATTTTGAAGCCGCCGTAGATGGAAATGCAGATGGAGTGATAGAAGTGGGGCCAGATGATGCCGATGGCAATTCCAATCTGTATGGCCAAATAGAAAATAACCTGGAATCATCAGTAAAATTTGAGAAGAATTCTTAACCAAAAGGTTTGATTAATACTAAAAGAGCTTGCTTCTTAAGCAGGCTCTTTTTTTATTTGGTAGCTAATACACTAACAAAATATGAAATCGACACGATTAAAATCATCATTAAACACACTGGGCAATGATTATTTTAATCGTCAAAGATTCCATGTGGCAACTTAAAGACAATTATAAACACATGAAAGATCCCCAAAGCCTGGCATCAGTAGCCAGATTCCACCATACTTTTAAACACCCTGTTTTAACAGAACCCGCTATCCCCCCTTCTTCCCGGTGTCAGTTACGAATTGATTTGATTTCAGAGGAGCTTCAGGAATTGAAAGAAGCAATTGACAAACAGGATTTGGTAGAGGTAGCAGATGCTTTATGTGATATTCAATATGTACTTTCGGGGGCCATCCTGGAATTTGGACTGGCAGAAAAATTTCGGGCTTTGTTTGAAGAAGTGCAGCGATCAAATATGAGCAAGGCCTGCAAAAATGAAAAAGAGGCACAGGAAACCGTGAATTTTTACAAAAACAAAGGCACTGATTGCTATTTTAAGGAAGTTGATGAGTTATATCTGGTGTACAGGACATCCGATAACAAAACGTTAAAATCCATTTATTACTCTCCCGCCGATCTGGCAGCTATTTTACAAACCCCTTGAAAACATGCGATACCTCCTTATTTTGAGCCTATTAACAGTTATGGTCCACAGACAAGTATTGGCCCAGAACAGTGCCCGAAATTATGGGATTTCCCTGGGCTTGCTGACACCTGGAGAATGGAATGCCATTACGGATGTACCTGGGGTGGCCGTAGGTCAGGTTACTTTAAAGGAGGGCGAAAATATTAGAACGGGTGTTACTGCGGTTTTACCACATCAGCACAACCTCTTTCAACAAAAAGTTCCCGCAGCTGTTTTTGTAGGCAATGGTTTTGGAAAACTGGTAGGAACCACTCAGATCCAGGAATTGGGAAACCTGGAATCCCCGATAATACTTACCAATACCCTGAGTGTGGCAGCTGGAATGGAGGGCATATTGGACCACATGCTGTTCCTGGAAGGAAATGAAAATGTAGGTTCCCTCAATGCTGTGGTGGGTGAGACCAACGATGGCTATCTGAATGACATTAGGGGCAGGCATGTGAAGCCAGATGATGTGAGGGAAGCCATAAAAATAGCAAAAGGTGGACCGGTAATAGAAGGAAATGTCGGTGCAGGGACTGGAACAGTTTGTTTTGGATTCAAAGGAGGCATAGGCACTTCTTCCCGAAAACTTCCGGAAAGCCTTGGGGGATTTACGGTTGGGGTGCTGGTACAAAGCAATTTTGGAGGAGTGTTGCAAATCGGTGGCCAGCCTGTAGGCAAAATTCTTGGTCAGTATAGTTATAAAAATCAATTGGAGTCGGCTGACGGTTCTTGTATGATAGTGGTCGCTACAGATGCACCAGTGGATCACCGGAACCTGGAGCGCATTGCCAGAAGAGCAATCATGGGTTTGGCAAGAACAGGCGGTATTGCCTCCAATGGTAGTGGTGACTATGTGCTGGCTTTCAGCACCACCAAAGAACAACTTTTAACCTCCGGCACTACAGCAACCTTGGGCAATGACCAGGTCACTCCCTTGTTTTTGGCAACTATTGAGGCTACAGAAGAAGCAATCATCAATTCCCTGTTTGCAGCCGAAGACATGAAAGGTAAAAATGGAAGGATTGTCAAGGCGCTACCCAAGGAAAAGGTAAGTGCCTTGTTCAGGGAATAATTGGTTGGCCTGGCATTTTTCAAATCGAAAAGGTTGTTTTATTTTATTAGGTAGATCGCCTGCCATTCAATAATTCTTTGTATAATTGATTCTTTCAATGTGAATCAATAGGCAAAGTGGTTGCTGTACAGGAATTTCATCAAAATTATTTTAGGCAAATCGGCCTGGGTGCTTTGTTGTTGCTCATGTTTGCAGCCATCCCGGTTCAGGCACAATTGGTTAAGCCATTTTTACCCCGGGTTCCAGATAATGGACCCAGTACCAATATTTACAATATCAACGGGGATTTTGCTATTATTGGTAATACTAACCTGACTCTTGAGAATTACAGCCTGAATTTTCAAAATAATTTTCCCATGATTTATGTGGATGCCGATAGTGATCCGCAAACACTTAATTCTTCTTCAGCATCTTTGGTTTTTCCTGATGAAAATGGTGCGGACCCTTCTTGTACGCAGGTAGTCTATGCTGGATTGTACTGGACAGGCAGATCGGCAGAAGACATGCAGTTTGATGTAACTAAATCCGGTACCACAAAAAATTATGATAAAAAGTCCGTTTCGTTTAAAGTTCCCGGTCAATCAACCTATGCTACCGTCCGGGCACAAAATGATCAGATTTGGTTCCCGGAATCTTACCTGGATCAAGATGGGTTATTTGTAGGCTATGCGGATGTAACCGATATGGTAAAAGCTGCCGGACAGGGAGAATATTGGCTGGCAGATATTGCGTTGCAAGAGGGAACCGGGGGATCCATAGGCTATTTTGGAGGCTGGGGATTGGTGGTTATTTATGAAAACCCGCTTATGGAGGCAAGAGATGTAGTTGTTTTTGATGGCTATGCCTATGTGGCCTCCTATTTGGAAGATGATTATTTTTTGAATCTTGATGGATTTTCAGCTGTCGAAGCGGGGGACGTTAAGGTAAAAATGGGCATGATGGCAGCAGAAGGAGAAAGAGGAGGAACCGGGGATTATATTGAAATTGAGAAAGGTGAAGGTTCAGGAGAATTTGTGCGCCTGGCACACGAAAGCAATGATACTTTTAATTTTTTCAATTCCAGTATATTTACCGAAGGTAATCCACGCAATCCCGAGCTGATCAACAATACAGGGATTGATTTGTCAGTCTTTGAGCTACCCAATGAAAACAATAGTATCATTGCGAACGGGCAAACCAAAACCAGAATAAAGTATACTACCGTTATTGATACCTATGTAATTTTTAACATTACATTTTCTATTAATGCCCGGCAGACCAGGCTGGAGGCAATAAACGAATTGGTTAGTGCCAGTGGCCTGGCCAACGATGTTCACCAGGTTGGGGCAAATGAAGATTTAATGTTTCGACTGGAAATCCGAAACAAGGGCCAAGAGCCGATTGAGGAAGCAATGGTGGAAATACCCATTCCCCTGCTTGCTGAATTTTCGGCTGTGTCTACCACCTGGCTAGCTGGTGGAACTCCGGCAAATGCTTATTATGATGCCTCCAAAGGAGCAGGTGGAGCACTTATTTGGGAAATCGGAGACATACCCGTTTCATCCGATCCGGATGAATTATTGGGTTACCTGGAATACACATTGGTTTCTCCGGATAATTGTGCGGGACCGGATGGTTTTCAGTGTGAAGCGGAGTTTTCGCTGGAAGGTGAAGTAACAGGTAAGAATGCAGAAACTGGCATTCCTTTTTCAAGCCCTTTGATTCAGGGGTTTCCAAGTGATGAGGAATGCCCTTCAAACCCCAATTCAGCACCACTGCTATTTGAAGTGTTGACCAATGGAGAATCTTGTTCCACCGATGAAACGGTTTTGGAAATTAATTTATGCAATATTCCGGGTGATGGTATACTTGTTTCAGAAATTGCAGGTAATTTTCCTGATGGTGTCAGGTTTTACGATTCTTTTCCGCCAGATCCGGCAGCAGTGGAATACAACCTGTCCAAGCCTTTTCCAAAAACAAATGAAAGCCGGGAATATGTGGCCATTTTGGAAAGGGACGGAAATTGTTTTCGCCCTTTTACGATAAGCCACCAGTCCATGGAAGCGCTTCCTGCTGTCACTTCAGCCTATGAAGGTTCCCCTATTTCCTGTCACGGTGCTTCGGATGGATCTGTTTTCGCCTTTGTAGAAGGAGGTATTTCTCCCTATACCTACCAATGGGATGATACCGGTAATTCCACTACACCCAGTTTGGAAAATCTTCCAGCAGGTACTTATACTGTCACCATTACCGACAGTCAATCCTGTACTGCAACAGCTTCGGTTACTCTCCAACAACCTCAACCGCTTGCTATTCAAGTGGATAATCAAAGCTCTGTGTTAATTCTGGATTGTGATGCAGCGGATGGGGGAATTGTAAACTTTGAAGTTTCAGGGGGAAGTGTACCGGTTAAGGCGGAATTAATACTTATCGAAGAAGGAGGATTGGAGGAAAAAATAGATCGTTTTGATTTTCAAATCAACAGGAATTTCAGTTTTGAAGCACTTGAAGCAGGTGCTTATGTAATAAGGGCAACAGATACCAATGAATGTACTCAGGAAACCTCATTTGAGATTCAGGGATCTCAGCCTTTATCGTATACTACTACCATAAGTCCCATGCAAAACTGTTTTGAGCCTGAAAGTGCTGCCATATCGATTATTCCTGATGGAGATTCTGCGAATTATACCTATCTCTGGTCCAATGGAGCCACCACTGCAAGCATTCAAGACCTGGGTCCGGGAACCTATTCAGTGGTGATTTCTGATTCATTTGGATGTAGCAGAGAAGAAGAGTTTTCCATAGCGCCCTTAAGTCCTCCGGTTTTTTCAGTTTCATCGGCTACTGAGGTGATTTGTGGAGAACCAGGTTTACGCACCACGTTTTTTGTGGAGTTGCCTAATGATGCTGCAGCAGCAAGTATTGTGTGGAGCGGAGGACAGGTTTCAGGAGATGGAAGGCAAATGGTAAGCTCTCAGCCTGGAAATTATACGGTTACCCTGACAGATGAAAAAGGGTGTGAATCTGAACAGGAAGTGCAGGTATTGCCCTATGCCCTGGATGCGGATTTTGATTTTTTTGGTCCGGATCCCGGATCCGGTACCGATTATTTTATTGCTGATGAGATCCGTTTCGAAACCCAACCTTTAGGTAACATCAGTGCCTACTTCTGGGATTTTGGAGATGGGTCCATTAGTAATGAAGCCAACCCAAGTCATGCATTTGGACGTAAGGGAATTTACCAGGTGAGCTTACAGGTAACTGATGCCAATGGTTGTACGGCGGAGGAAACAAGGGAAATTGTTATTCAGGAGTTTCAAATCCGGATGCCGGATGCTTTTACCCCAGCTGCGGCAGATGGAAGTAATGCACATTACTTTCCGGTTTTTGCAAAAATTGATGGCCTTGAGTTTTGGGTTTTTAATAAATGGGGAGAGGTGATTTATTATACCAATGATAAAGATACTCAGGGATGGGATGGTGCTGTTCAGGGCAAGGAAGCCCCTGCCGGATCCTATGTCTACAAACTCCATTATACGGCCCCGGATGGAAGTCAGGAGCAACTTTCGGGAACATTTATCCTGATTCGATAAATTTTTCACTTTTCTTGATTTACCACAAATTGGAAATTCTCATGTTCATAGAAAAAACCAAAGCCCATCAGGGTTTGGACCGGGCATGAGAAAGGGTCAACAGGATGGATTGCATCAACAATAAATCCATCAACGAATCCCAGCTGAGAAAAACAGGCATTAGGCCTGTTTTTCATCTATAAATTGCTTTTGTACCTCGTCTTCTGATTCCTTATTGTTTTCATCTTCAAAAAATCGCTTCTGAAAAATCAGGATAATGGCCACACCCACAAAGATGGAAGCGTCTGCGATATTGAATATGGGCCAGAGTGCTGTATAACTGCCACCCATCAGGGGGACCCATTCGGGAATGAAACCTTCCCAGATATCGATATAAAACATGTCGATTACCTGTCCGTGAAACCAGGGGTTGGGTGCATCAAAAGGGGCATTGTTCAACCAGACGCCATAAAAAACGCTGTCAATCAAGTTACCTACTGCTCCTCCCAAAATCATGGCAATAGAGACCAGGTATCCGGGATGAGATTTTTTCTGTATCAGCTTATAAAGATAAAAACCAATTCCAAACATGGCTATCAACCGGAAACTGGTAAGGATCAATTTGCCATACTCCGAACCCAATTGCATTCCGAAAGCCATACCCGGGTTTGTGGTGTAATGAAGTTTGAACCAATCTCCAAATACCTTAATCTGGCCGGCTGTGCCAAAATCCATACCGTTGTGCACCAACATTTTAACGGCCTGGTCAATCAGGATCACGATCAGGGTGATTCCAAAATATTTCCAATACTTCATCTGTTTATAATTGTTTTTTAGCGGTCACATAGCCTGTCCCGACCTTCGGGAGAATCTCGCATGGTTCCCTCCGGTAGCTATCGGGGGCGCATCCCTCCGAGTGATGTGCTCATCAGGCTGGATATCATTGGCTTATACTTTCTCAACTTTAACGGACAGTTCAATTTCATCCATGTCTAAAATGGTAGGATTTTTTATTTGATCATCCAGGGTCAATTCCAATGCCTGTGTTTCTGTTTTGATATAATCGGCAAAGTGCGCTAAAGCGCTATCCACTGTTTCTTCATTTGGGATAACCCTGATCCGGATTTTATCCTGCACTTCCAGGCCAAGATCTTTTCTTAGGTTTTGGATGCGGTTGACAAAATCCCTGGCTATTCCTTCTTCTTTGAGTGGGACTGTAAGGGTAACATCCAGGGCCACGGTAATGCCATTATCACTGGCCACAGACCAACCGGGAATATCCTGGGATTGAATCAAGACCTCCTCTAAAGTCAGGGTTTCTGCTGTTCCCCCGATTTCAATATTGGCATGCCCAACCTTTTCTATGGCGGCAATCTCTTCTTTGCCCCATTGCTGTATGGCTTGATTGACCAACTTCATTTTAGGCCCAAATCTTTTTCCCAACAAGGCAAAATTGGGCTTTACGCTTTTCACTAAAATTCCGGAGGTATCATCTATATAATCGATGGACTTTACATTCACTTCTGACTTAATGAGTTCTTCCACATGCTGGATTAAATCCTGTGTTTCCGGATTCAGTACTGGAATTAGGATTTTTTGCAGGGGTTGCCGTACTTTTAGTTTTTCCTTTTTCCTGAGAGAATGTACCAAAGAGGAGATATCCTGGGCCAGCTGCATGCTGTTTTCCAGCCCTTTATTGATCAAAGGCTCATTTACCTGTTGCCAGTCTGTCAAATGTACCGAATCGGTTTTTCCTTCCTGACTGGCGGTGAGGTTTTGGTACAGCCAATCTGCATAAAATGGGGCTACCGGTGCCATTAGTTTGGATACAGCAATCAGACATTCAAACAAAGTTTCATATGCCGCTTTTTTGTCTGCATTCATATCCCCTCTCCAAAACCGTTTTCTCGCCAGGCGCACGTACCAGTTGGACAATTGGTCTACGGTAAAATTCATGATCGCCCTGGTAGCCGGAGTTACGTCATAGCCTTCATAGGCTGTTTCTGTTTCTAGTATAAGGGATTGTAATTTGGAGAGGATCCATTGATCCAGTTCCGGCCTTTCTTTTTCCGGTACCTTCGATTTGCTTTGATACACAAAATCATCCAAATTGGCATACAGGGCGAAGAAATTATAGGTGTTTTGCAGGGTACCGAAGAACCTTCGCTGCACTTCGGTCACTCCCTCTTCGTTGAATTTCAGGTTGTCCCAAGGATTGGCATTGCTGAGCATGTACCAGCGCAGGGCATCGGGACCAAATGTTTTCAGGCTCTGGAAAGGATCGACAGCATTTCCCAGCCTTTTGGACATTTTATTGCCGTTTTTGTCGAGCACCAGCCCATTAGCAATAACGTTTTTAAATGCCACACTGTCAAAAAGCATGACTGCCAACGTATGAAGGGTGAAAAACCAACCCCGGGTTTGGTCTACCCCTTCAGCAATGAAATCCGCCGGATAATTGGCTCTGAAAAGCTCTTCGTTTTCAAAAGGGTAATGCCATTGGGCATAAGGCATGGCACCTGAGTCAAACCAAACATCTATCAAATCTGGCTCCCGAAACAATTTTTCCCCATTATCGCCTGCCAATATGATTTCGTCCACATAGGGACGATGCAGATCCACTTCCCCGTCCTTGAAAGGAGATGCATCCATATATCCTTTTTCTATGGACCCTTGTATTTCTGCCTGCAGTTCTGCCACGGAACCAATGCATTTGGTTTGGGTACCTGCTTCATTTCTCCAAATAGGCAATGGAGTGCCCCAAAACCTGGAACGGCTTAGGTTCCAATCTACCAGATTTTCCAGCCAGTTGCCAAACCTACCCGTACCTGTGGAACCCGGCATCCAGTTGATGGTTTTATTATGGGCTACCAGTTGATCTTTGTAGGCCGTAGTTTTGATAAACCAGCTTTCCAGGGGATAGTATAAAATGGGCATATCGGTACGCCAGCAGTGTGGGTAACTGTGTTCGTACTTTTCTACCTTAAAGGCTTTATTTTCATTTTTCAGGATAATTGAAATGATGATATCCGTGCTTTTAAAGTCTTTATGGTGTTCATCATCCAGGGTGTAATTTTTTACATAAAAATCATTTTCACCGAAGTCTTTATGGGCCTGAATTCCATGTTCTGCCATTTTGGTTTTCAGGTATTCTCCCACCACAGGCAGAAATTTCCCCTTTTTGTCCACAACGGGTATTTCCTGGCCGCGATCATCTTTTAAAAATATTCCCGGAATTTGCTGCTGTTCCAGGGTTCTGAAATCATCCGCACCAAAGGCTTTGGCGAGGTGAACGATTCCCGTTCCATCTTCAGTGGTTACATAATCGCCGGTTATTACAGTAAAGGCAGGTTGCGGTAGGCTGAGGGCTTCGATGGGAAACAACTGCTCGTATTGCATGCCCAATAGATCCTTACCCTTCAGGGTTTCAAGCACCTGATAAGGAATAATTTTATCACCAGGCTTGAAGTCCTCCAGTGGCAGGTCAGCACCCTTCGGATGAAAATAGGTTGAAAGCCTGGCTTTGGCCAGAATCACCGTTTGCGGCAAATAAGTATATGGATTGTAGGTTTTGACTTTGACATACTCTAGTTTTTCTCCTATGGCCAAAGCAGAATTGGATGGAAGGGTCCAGGGCGTGGTAGTCCATGCAAGGATGTACAGCTCAGGCTCTCCTTTCACCTTAAACTGTGCAGTGACTGAAGTATCTTTCACGTCCCTGTAGCAGCCTGGTTGGTTCAGTTCGTGAGAGCTGAGTCCTGTTCCTGCCGCCGGGGAGTAGGGTTGAATGGTGTAGCCCTTGTACAATAAATCCTTTTCGTAGAGCTTTTTCAACAGGTGCCATAGACTTTCGACATAGTTGACATCAAAAGTAATATAAGGATCATCCAGGTCTACCCAATAGCCTATTTTTTCCGTGAGTTCATCCCATTCATGTTTGTAGCGCATGACGGTTTCCCGGCATTTCTGATTGTAGTCGGCCACAGAGATCTTGGTACCGATATCTTCTTTGGTGATACCCAGTTCCTTTTCTACCTGTAATTCCACAGGCAGGCCATGGGTGTCCCAT
This sequence comes from Cyclobacterium sp., assembly GCF_014762705.1. Taxonomy (GTDB): domain Bacteria; phylum Bacteroidota; class Bacteroidia; order Cytophagales; family Cyclobacteriaceae; genus Cyclobacterium. Next base: position 18,127 of record NZ_JABURL010000109.1, read on the forward strand.
CCGCCTTTTCTTTTGACCTGGAAGCCTTTAAGGGTTTTGTAACGACAAAAAACATCTTTGATGGCACGGGCCATCACATGGTGGATACCAGGAGTACCGTTAGCGGAAGGAGGTCCTTCGTAGAAGGTATAGCTTGGGGCTCCTTTTCTATTGTCCACTGATTTTTCAAAGATCCTGTTGCTTTTCCAAAAAGCCAATATGTCTTCTCCGATTGCGGGATAATCTACCTGTTTAAACTCCTGATATTTCTTCACTGTAATAGAAAATATTTTCTGTTAAGCTTATTTTTTGCTTTCCTGCCCTCCGGTAGGTGGGTTTGGCCATTGTTAATGGCTCAAAAGAAGGCGTAAAGTTAATAGAAAACTAGGGTTAATGTATGTCAATCTCAGAAAAACTATGAACGGCAGGATCTGTTACCGGATAAACACGAAAAAGGCTGAGAAATAAAGTACTACAATAAAAGGATTTTGCTGGTATAAAGGTTGATTACCTCTGGTTTGCTTTATCAAACAATTTTTCAATTGCTTTGAAAAATATGGGGGACTGCAGTTGGCAATGGTTTGTTTTTAAACTCAGTTTTTGGGCGATTTGGGTTGATTCCATTTTTCGTCATTTGCTTCAGATAAAACCAGCAAAAGCCAATCTCTGTTTTTGTCGGGAACAGTAAAAACAGGCCGGTACTTTCCTTTTACTTCTTTTACCTGACCATTTTCCGGGTCGATCCAATAGACTGCCCTTTTCTTTTTACGAAACACTTTCCCTGAAAGTCTTATACTTTTGCCAGTGGGGCTATAAACCAGCAGCCAATCTTTGTCGGCTGTAGTGATGGCTAACTTTAAGGGGTTGAATTTCCAATTAAATCCAGCCAGAACGTTGGGGTCAGGTACCATTTCCTGCCAGGGCAAACTTTCAATAATGCTCCTCATGATACCCATTTGCGCGGATCCGGGAAGGTCCATGGCTTCCTTCCATGAAAATTGAGCTCCAAATTTCGGGTCTGTCGAGCCGTCATGCATTTGCCAGATCTCATTGCAACCATAGGTATGACCCGCTGCTCCTGAAAGCATGTTCCAGTAAGCAGATCTCCGAATATCTGCTGCATTGAGCCTTTGAAAATTCCATTTATTGAGAAGGTTGGGAATATTTTCATAACCCGGTTCTCCGTCAATAACAGGTCTTATGGGATTTCTTTTTCTGGCTTTCCGGGTAAATCGGTACTCCCGAAACCCCTTTTGGTGTCTTGTTTGAAAAAGGTCAATGTCCAGCCAGGAGGCATCCCCGAAAATATCACTGGCAATATAGCCCCCATTAGGGTGGTAGCTCATCAGGCTATTCTGATCCTGCTCGGCTATTCCGGCAGCCATTTGTTCGATGATTTCTCTTTGCTGTTCATTTTCAGGAATCCGGTCACCTCCCAATATCCATACAATATGGTTCCAATGCCCATATCTTTGGCCTAGATACCGGCCATAGCTTAGTGCGTTTTCGGGTGTGAATATTTCCGGGCCAAGACCCCATTTTTTATTGAATTTGTCTCCCCAGGTAGGAAGCAGGCCCAGGTACAAGCCCATTTCATCGGCCAAAGAAACAACCTGATCCACATGAGAAAAATAGGCTTCATTGGGCTGTTTTGGGTCATTGTTTTTCAAAGGAGTATGACCGGCAGCATTTGGAGAGTTCAGGCCGTCAAGCTCCGCCAAAATTACTGTTTGAATAAGGCTAAAGCCCTTTTTTTTCCGGTTTTCAAAGTACTGTTTGGTTTCTTCAAGTTCTAGCCGGTGCAGCATTTCCCAGGCTGTGTCTCCCAACCAGAAAAACTGTTGCCCACCGGAAGTGACCAGAAAGCGTCCATTGTTGCTAATCTCAAGTGCGGCCAGATTTTGCATCATTTACTCAAGGTAAATGATGCATCCAGTTGATGCAACTTTCCATCCAACCTTTTTGGGTTCCGGCTTTATTGATAGAAAGTGAAAAACCATGAGCTCCTGTGGGATACAGGTGCATTTCTGCCGGGACCTGTTTTTCCAAAAGCGCCTGATAGAACAACAAGCTGTGTTGCACAGGTACTGCGGTATCATCCTGGGAATGAAAAATAAAAGTAGGAGGAGAATCGGCCCGGACCTGTTTCTCATTGCTGAAATACATCACCCATTTTTCTTCAGGCTCTGTTCCAATGAGGTTGTTTCTTGACCCTATGTGCGTAATGTGTTCCGTAAAAGAAATCACGGGATAACCCAAAATCATAAAGTCCGGTCGGCTGGATTGGTGTTCGATCGGGTCCTCCTCTCCAGGATTACCCTCGTCAAAATGGGTTCCAAGTGTAGAAGCCAGGTGGCCACCGGCTGAGAAACCCATGATGCCTATCTGATCTGGATTGATGCCCCAGTCTTCAGCATGGTGCCTGACCATTCTGATCGCCCTTTGTCCATCGGCCATAGGGACGATATGTGGACTGCTTTGTGTTTCTGCGGAAGGAAGGCGGTATTTCAGGACAATGCCGGCTATACCTTTACTGTTGAGCCATTTGGCAATGTCCAGTCCTTCCCAGTCATAGGCCAGTACACCATATCCCCCACCAGGGCAAATGATAACTGCTTTTCCCGTAGCGGCTCTTTTGGCAGGCAGGAATACCTGTATTTGGGGTTTTTGAACCTTGCTGATGACCAGTATATCGTTTTCCTGGATGACTTCCTTAACTTCGGTGGTTTTTTGGAAAGGGGCTTCTCCCGGATAAATGTCCAGCGTGATCGGTTGCGTTTGTGATAGGGTTATTCCGCTTATCATTGTCAGGCAGGCAAAAAGGTAAAATTTAAGCATGGTAAGTAAGCATTTGGGATTTAGTTAAAAGCTTTGAGCATGAGAGCTGCGCCATAAGCAGAGCCCAGGGGAAAATCCGAAAATTCCAATTCATAACCTTTCAGCAGTCCATTCAGGAACCGGATAAATACTTTATTGTGAACAAAACCCCCGTCAATATACACTTTTTTGGTTTCTGACTCACCTTTAGCCAGCATTAATGAGGCTACCTGCATCCTGGCCAGGCCGAATACCAAATGGTGGTATGCCGTATCAAAATCGGCAAAAGCGGAAATGTCCCAGTTGTTTTCAGGAAAAATTTCAGCCACCAGCGGGGTCCTGGCAATGGTTTCAGGATAAAATCCTGTTTCTGTTTTCCCCGAGAGTAAACCATCTACCTGTTTTTCATCGGGCTGAATATTTTTGTAATACTTCGCGTCCTTCTTGAAATGAGTATTTAATTTCTGGAGCTGATGATCCAGTTCATAACCAAGAAAAAACCGGCTGGCCTTTACCGTTTTTCCGTGTATAGACAGAAAATTAAGGCAATCGTTTTGCAGTTCGCTGAAGCTGAGTTCCCTTTTTGGAAAAGGATTCAGGGTAATGCTCCAGGTGCCCGTGGAGATCAGCAGGAAGGGTTCTTTAATTTTTATCAGATAGGAGGCCAGGGCAGAGGAGCTGTCGTGGATACCCACACCTACCTGTACTTTTTTACCGCAAATTATTTTTTCGAAGCTGTGGGTGGTGGGTACCTGTTTGGGGAGTTTCTCATGTATTCCCTCTTTGTAAACCCATTCATGATAATCTGCCCTGGGAAAGTCCCACAACTTGGTGTGACAACCTATGGAGGTAGGTTCAGTCACGGCCTCTCCTGTAAATAAATACGAGATGTACTGGGGCAGGTGTAGTGAATACTTGATTTTATTGAATATTTCCGGCTTTTTCTTTTTCAGCCAGTACAGCTGCAAACCAGAATTAAGCATGCCCAAAGTGGGGGAAGCGGTTGTTTGGTTGATGGATTCTTCCGGATAGGCACTATAAAATTCCTCATGGAGATCTTCGGGGAAATCTTTAAGGTAATTGTAGATGGGGGTGACCGGTTTTCCATCCTCACCAATAGAAACAAAAGAAGCACCATAAGTGGAAAAATTCAAGGCTTTGACCTCGTATGCAGGGTCTTTGCACAATTTTTCTACGGTGCGTTTGGCCCAGTCCGTTATTTTTTCCAGGTCATCACATTCTTCCCCATCTTCATCTTTGATAGTAGAGAACTTGACATATTCTTCCTTGATTTCATTTAAATTTTCGTCAAAGAGAAAAAATTTCTTATTGGTCTTTCCTATATCAAATATGGCGATTACCGGTATGGGCATTGTCTAAATGGTTATTATGGATAAAATGATTTATTTACAGGCCTGTGGCCATGCTTTTTTTGCCTCTTTCCCGGACCAGGTTCTCTCTTACGTTCAGTTTTCTGAAAGCAGCAACCGGATCCAGGGCAGCATCGGCCTGCATCCTGGCTTCAGCTATCAGGGGCCTTACATCAGTTCTGAAAGCATGCTGAAGAATTTCCTGTGCCAAAACAGGATCATTTGCTTCCCGGGCATCTTCCAATGCTTGCCGGTCTACCAATAAAGCCTGCGCATAGGCCAATTGAATGGCCTCAACCGACTGTAGCAAATCCTCCATGGGATCCTTAAGGTTGTGGCTGGCGTCGATCATCCAGGCGGGATAGGGGTTTCTGGATTCCTTGTCCTGCATTCCTTCTACCAGTTCATTGAAGATCAAAAACAGTTGATAGGGCTTCATGGCACCTACCGTCAGGTCATCATCCCCAAACTTGGAATCGTTGAAATGAAATCCTCCCAATTTACCCTGCATCATTAGGGTGGCGACAATTTGTTCGATATTGGTGTTGGGCAAATGATGTCCCAGGTCCACCAGGGTATATGCGCGTTCACCTAACTGGGAAGCCAGTAAATGAGACGTTCCCCAATCCTGAATCACGGTGTGGTAAAAATAGGGCTCGTAGGGTTTGTATTCAATAAACATCTTCCAGTCATCAGGCATACCGGCGTATATTTCCTTTAAGGAATCCAAGGTTCGCTGTAAGGCTTTTCTAAAATTCATTTGGCCCGGAAAAGAAGATCCATCTGCCAGCCAAACCGTCAGGGATTTGGAACCAAGGGCTTCTCCATGCCGGATAACCTCTAAATTATGGTTTACCGCCTGTTTTCTCACTTGGGCATCGGTATGGCAAAGGGAACCAAATTTATAGGAATGTTCCTGTTCTGCCTGATCCTGGAAGGTATTGGAATTGACCGCATCAAAAAGTAGCTTGTGTGAAGCAGCATGGGCCTTTATCTCCGCTATATCCTTAGGGATGTCCCAGGGAATATGCAACGAAATGGCTCCTGAGCCTGCATTCAAAGCATGAAGAAGGCCTACATCATCTATTTTTTCTTCCAGCGTCCGGGGTTCACCCCCACCGGGAAACCGTCCAAAACGGGTTCCGCCGGTTCCCAGTGCCCAGCTGGGTATGGCGATTTGAAAAGATTGTATCTTTTGGATAAGTGTCTGGACAGAAATGCCCTTGACATCCAACCGTTGGCTTATATACTCAAAACTCTCCCGGTGATCCGGGAGAGCTTTTTTATTGAGGCTATGTATTTGATTTTTATCAATTCGCATAGAAAACGCTTATCTTACAAAAGCTGCAGCTACGCCGCCATCTACGTTCAAAATATTACCGGTACTTTTACTTAGCTGTCCACCGACAAAAGCAAAAACGCCGTTTGCGATATCTTCAACACCAATAATCTCATTCATGATGGTACGCTTGGCATAGAACGCAGGAAGCTCTTCCACCGTGATACCATAGGCTTTTGCCCGGCCTTTGGCCCATTCGCCTTCCCAGATTTTGCTGCCTTCGATCACAGCATCCGGATTCACCACATTCACCCTGATTTTGTCTGGACCCAATTCTGCGGCCAGCAGGCGGCTCATGTGTACCTGTGCTGCTTTGGCTGTTCCATACCCCACATTGTTAGGACCGGATACCAAAGCATTTTTACTGGCAATGTTGATGATGTCACCACCTTTGTTCTGAGCTCTGAAAATGGCGACTCCGGCTTTGGATACGGCAAACTGCCCTTTTACCAAAACGTTTTGCAAAAGGTCCCAGTCTTTTTCCGAGGTTTGACCGATTGGTTTGGAAATAGCCAGTCCCGCACAATTCACAATCACGTCAATGCCTCCAAATTTAAGGCAGGCTGCCTGAAGAGCAGTTTCGATGTCTTCCATTTTGGTCACATCCATTACAGCCCCCGAACCAGTATCCTTATTATAGGTTCCAACCGCCTCATCCAGTCTTTCCTGGTTGATGTCTGTAATAAAGACACAGGCACCTTCAGCGGCAAGTTTGTCAGCAATCGCCTTTCCGATTCCACCTGCGCCTCCCGTAACAAAAGCCACTTTTCTGGACATTGGTTGTTCTTTGGGCATGCGTTGAAGTTTGGCCTCTTCCAGCAACCAATATTCTATATCAAAGGCTTCCTGCAGGGGTAGGGACACATAGGAGGAAATCGCCTCAGCTCCCTTCATCACATTGATCGCATTGGTATAGAATTCACTCGCCACCCTGGCTGTTTGTTTGTTTTTGGCATAGGAAAACATACCAACTCCAGGCCATAAAATTACCACGGGGTTGGAATCCCTGATGGCAGGGCTATTGGGGCGCTTGTGATCTTCATAATATTTGATATAGTCCTGCCTGTAGGCTTCAAACTCTTTTTCCAGATAGGACTTGATCTCCGTCATGTCTTCCAAATCCTCATCTGCAGGAATTTCCAGGACCAAAGGTCTGATTTTAGTTCGCAAAAAATGGTCCGGGCAGCTTGTTCCCAGGGGTGCCAGTTTTTCCAGGTCATTGCTGTTGATAAATTCCAGTACCTTGTCGTCATCAGAAAAATGGCCTATCATCCGGTTTTGACTTGATGCAAGGCCCCTTAAATGCGGAGCAATTTTGGAAGCCTGATCTTTTCTTTGTTTGGCTGGCAAAGAAGTAACTTTCTGACCGCCGAATACAGGCCGCTTTTTGCCATAATTTTCTTCCAGGTATTGTGATGCCATGTCAATTACCTCCAGGCTATTGATGTAGCATTCATAAGCTGTTTCTCCCCAGGTAAAGAGACCATGTCCTCCAAGCATGATACCCCGGATACCTGGATTTTCCTTGAGTGCCTGATCAAGTTTCAATGCCAGATCAAAACCCGGTCTTTGCCAGGGAACCCAAGCGATCTGACCATCAAACAACTCCTGTGTGATCTTTTCCCCATCTTTGGAAGCAGCAATGGCAATAGCGGCATCGGGATGAAGGTGATCGATGTGTTTAAAAGGCAAAACCGCATGCAGCGGTGTATCAATGGAAGGAGCTTTGGAGTCTAAATCGTAAATACAATGGTTAAACAGCGCAACCATCTCATCTTCAAACTCCAGACCCCTGTAGACATTTTTAAGGGCCAATAACTTGTCCATGTACAATCCGGCCAGGCCATTTCTTTTTAAGGTACCTATATCACCACCTGAACCTTTGATCCACATGATTTCGGTATCCTTTCCTGTTAAAGGGTCTTTTTCGATGGTTTTACAGCTTGTATTTCCACCCCCATAGTTGGTTATCCTTAAGTCTGCACCCAAAATATTGGACCTGTAGAGCAGCAGGGCGATTTGATCATCACCCAGGGCTTTTGCCTTTTCTTCGTCCCACAAGTAATCTACGTGCTTAAAAGTGTTTTTTGTAATTGCCATATTATAGATTTGAAAGATTTGTATGCTATTAAATTATTTAGCGAATATATATTATTTTGTAAAATCAACTGTCCTGTTCTATGCTGATTGCAAGTGCATATTGGTTCCAAATGTCTGGGTTTTTACTCGTTTTTGCCTAAAAAAAGAAACAAAAGAAGACAAAAAGAGGTTTTTTTGGGGTTTGTTCTTGAAAATCATTGTTTTTATTCTTGAAATTCATGATTGTTTGAGTGCTAATAAGGCGATGGACTGGTAGCGGTCCATCCCCCATCAATGACAAGGCTTTGACCCGTGATGTGTCTGGCTTCCCGGGAGACCAAAAACCCTACCGCAGCAGCTATATCTCTAGGAAAAGCAGGTCTTCCCATGGGGGTGATCCTGGACCAGGTCTCGGCATAACCTTCTTCTGAGGCTGTCCTTTCTGTCATTGTTGCCCCTGGGGCTATGGCATTCACGTTGATCTGGTACGGAGAAAGTTCCAGGACCAGGGTTTTCGCCAGCATTTCAAGGGCAGCTTTGCTCATGCCATAGGCAGCCAGGTTTTTATGGGCCTGGTGGCCAGTGACCGATGACATGAAAAGAATGCTTCCACCGGACTGCTGTGCGATCATCTGCCTGGCAGCCTGCTGTGCCAAAAAGAAACTTCCTGCCAGGTTTAGCTGAACCAATTGGTGAAAATCCGATTCCTTGTAAGTCAGAAACTCTCCAAATACCGTAATGCCGGCATTGGCCACTGCAACATCCAAACTGCCAAGTTGCTTTACCGTATGTTTCACCAGCTTCTCAATAAAACCGGTATCGGAGGCATCCCCTGCAAGTCCCTGGCAACTATCCGGATACTCGGAATTGATTTGTTCCACCGCTTTTTGGGTGAGGTACGGGTCCAGGTCATTTAGCATAACATGCAAGCCCTTAGCAGCAAAATAGTGGCAAATTTCAAAACCTATGCCCACCCCAGCTCCTGTTACCAGGGCTACCTCTGGAGCAGGATCAATTAGATTCTTCATTCAGGGTTCTGGTTTTATTGTTGTATGACAGGTTGTTCAACTTTTTGGAAATGAGTTTGATCAGTGGGAGTCCTTGGTAACTTCACTTCCGGAATTGCCTTTGAGAAAATCCAGGTCAGCCCCTAGATTGGCCTGTTCCACATGTTTCACATACAGGCTGACATAACCCCTTTCTGTAGGTAAAGGGGGTTTTTTCCAGGCAGCCTTTCTTTTTGCCAGTTCTTCATCCGAAACCAACAAGTCCAGCTTTCGCCCTTCTACATCCAGGCTGATCATGTCTCCGGTTTGAACAACCGCAAAATTACCCCCTTCGGCAGCTTCCGGAGTGGCATGCAGGACCACGGTACCAAAACCCGTACCGCTCATTCTTCCATCCGAAATCCGGATCATATCATCTATCCCTTTTTCCAATACTTTTGGTGGTAATCCCATATTGCCCACTTCGGGCATCCCCGGATAACCTTTTGGACCTACATTCTTCAGGATCATTACGGAATTTTCATCGATATCCAGGTCAGGATCATCTATTTTGTTTTTATAATCGTCAATATCTTCAAATACCACAGCTTTTCCGGTATGTTTCATCAAGGCAGGACTGGCAGCTGAAGGTTTGATAATGGCCCCCGTTTCGCAAAGGTTGCCCTTTAGAACGACTATTCCGGAAATGGGATTGAAAGGAGAATCAATGGCGGCAATGACCTTCTCGTTAAAGTTTTCAAACCTTTCATTGTTTTGGCCAATGCTTTGGCCGGTCACAGTAATGGCGTCATTGTGCAGGTGATCCTTTAATTGCCGGATTACCGGTGGAAGGCCTCCCGCATAGAAAAAGTCTTCCATGAAATATTTTCCTGAAGGCTGCAAGTTGGCCAAAAGTGGAATTTTAGAAGAAAAGCGATCGAAATCCTCCAGGTTTAATTGTATGCCCATCCTGCCTGCTATGGCAAGCAAATGGATGACAAAATTGGTGGATCCACCGATAGCAGCATTGACCATAATGGCGTTTTCAAAGGCCTTGCGGGTCAGAATATCAGAAAGTTTGAGGTCATTTTCCACCATTTTTACGATTTCCATCCCGGACATGTGGGCCAGGACTTTGCGTGCGGTATCTGGTGCCGGAATCGCGGCATTACCCGGTAAGGTCAGTCCAAGGGCTTCTACCATACAGGCCATGGTGGAGGCTGTTCCCATGACACCACAGTGCCCATCACTTCTGCAAAGGCTGGATTCCCCCACACACAGTTCATCTTGGGTCTTTTTCCCATGTCTGCAAGCTTCACTCACTCCCCAGTTATCGCTG
>NZ_JABURL010000025.1 GCF_014762705.1 Cyclobacterium sp.
GAAAAAAAACAAAAGCGCCAAAACCAGAATTGGGAGATATTCAAAAAAAAAAGGAATTCATTTGTCCAATTTTTCCAACAGTGTTTGAAGAAGTTTTGAAGAGTCCATTTTGCTTGGTTTTAATTTCAACGTGATAATTTTGGTCTTTTAAAAAAGGAAGGTAATAAAAAAAACTAAACCCCAAGCCCACTGCAAGTGATTTTAAAAGCTGGATTCCCTCGGAAAAATCTGTTAATTTTATTTCTTATCCGATTACAATCTTTAATTTCACTACAACTAAAAAGAAAGCGTAAAATGCAATATAGGAATACCCACTTCTTCAAACTTGTCGTTTTTCTTTTAATTTTGTCATCCTGTAACCTGGATCGAGATGGAGATAACACCCTGAACAATACGCTTGAAGTAGATTGTCAAACTTTTAGTTACGGAGACACATTATTTTTCATCAACGAAATGGGCAACAATACCATCAGCCCACAGGGAATTGAGGGCCCGGGCTTGTTTACTTCCCTACCCGAAGGCCTGGCCATAGATCCCCGAACAGGTGTTATTGATATCAACGCGAGTGAAACAGGATTAAAATACAAGGTTTCATTTACCCAGGGAAACAACAGCTGCCAATTTGAACTGACTATTGCAGGTATTAATTATTTAGATGGTCTGTACATATTGGACCAGGGAGATACAAGTATTCTACCCGTATTTAATGGGTCTCCGGCTGCCTTACCTCCTTGCGAAGAAGATGATGACGACGATGATGATGATGATGACGATGACGATGATGACGATGACGACGATTGTGAATTTGATGCTGAGGGCCCGGGAGGGGAACGGCTAGCAGACCAGGGATTAGTCATTGGTAACGGGTCCGGAGTCATCAAGCTTCAGGAGACGCTCCAAAATAACTTTTTTGGTACCAATCCGGAAAATGGCATTCAGAAAGATGTCCGGCTTTACTACAGGTTAAACGATGGGAGCATGCAGGCATTAAATGGCATAGATTTAAAATTCTTTTATTACGAAACCATGGAAGACGTCCCCCAAATTCTGATAGACGAAATCCAGGCAAAACAAGATCAAATTTTATCAACCAAACCTTTTTCGAATAATTTAAGAACAAATTTCAATCCTCCCAGAACAAGAAGACCAAGACCACCGTATCTTGTGGTAGTTTCCCGATTTGCCCGGTAAACTATCAGGAGACCTAAGCATCAATGATAAATAAAAAATGTTTAATAATTTTGTGCTGCTGTTACTTTCCTTCCCTGCTCCTATTGGGACAGGGAAGGGAACTTGAAGAAAAATATGAAACGGCTTTAAACTATTTTTACACTGAGTACCCAACCGACCAAAGCGACAGCACAGCCATCCAATTATTAGAAGAGATAAAAGCTCAAATTCCAACTGATGCCTTACCCCTCTCCCAATCTGCCGATGTTTTCGATAAACTAGGCACCTTGTACCTTATCCAGGGCAAACCTGAAAATAGCATTGATGTTTTGCGCCAGGGACTTACATTTATTTCAAGAAATAATTTGAACGATACCTTGAAATTTTCCCCCGCTCTGTATCTTGGCGAATCTTTTTTTCTTCTAAATCAGGCAGACAGTAGTATCCTTTACCTCAATCAGGCCGAGGAAATATTGAAAAAGAAAACCAATAAGCAGGAAACCGGTAGGTTGTACAACTCTTTGGGAGTAATCTACTATGAGTCCGGAAATTATACGCAGGCGATCAATTATTTCTCTAAGGCCAGATCTATCATAACTCAAAAAGCCAAACCTGAACCAGTTTCCGCCGCCAGATATGCAATATTCAGTTTTCTAACCAATGAAGGGGCGTCCTGGGCTAACCTGAAAGAATTTGATAAGGCTGAAGCCCTGTACCTGGAAGCATTGAGTCTGAATATCGATACGGACGAAATTTTAAGCAAGTTGGCCTCTTTGTCCATCAAAGACCAAAATCCTGATTCGGCACTTTATTACCTGAACAGCATCACTGAGCCAGAAAATAAACAAAGCCTGCCCAATCAAAATATCCATGCAGAGGTCCATTTGCTAAATATTCAACCTGACAAAGCCCTCAAATTGATAATGCCCAATTTAGAAGAAAATAAAAACAACCGTACAAATCAATCGGCTTTAAATTACCATCTGGGCAAGTCTTATCAACTAATGGGAAAATCCTGGTTGTTAAAAGAAGAGTACCAGAAGGCAACGGAGGCATTTCATAAAGCCATTTTAAATTTTGATGGGAGTTTTACCGAATCGGACATCAGAAAAAACCCCTCCCCCGGAAACATCAATTGGGGAATGACAGATATATTTGAAAGCCTTTCCCTTAAAGCGAAAAGTCTCCTGGCACTGGCTAAAGAAAAAGAGAAGGACCAATTGTTTCAGTCGGCCTTTGACACTTACCAGGTTGTTTTTGATTTGTTTTTCTATTTGAATAATTTATATGACAATCAGGAAGCAAGGATATTTCTGGGAGAATCTATCCGGAAGGCTTATGAAGATGCCGTAAGTGCTTCAATAGACCTTTACCTGGCAACAAATGATGAGGCGCACTTGATCAGAGGGTTTTTATGGGCTGAAGAAAGCAAGGCTACTGCTTTGGAGTTGGCAAGAAACGAAGGAAAAATCAAAGAAAATGCAGACATCCCTCTGGAATTACTTCAAAAGGAAAAGGTTTTAAAATTTCAATTGACCAGGGCCAATCAAAAAATTAGGGAAGTTCAGGATCCTGACAATGTTGATGATCTGGAAACCCAGGTTCGGGATAGTAAATTGGCCCTGAGTCGTTTGTATGCCTCCTATAACGGTTTTTCTTCCTATTTTGAAAAAAAGTTAAATACTGAACGGATAACCATTAACAGTCTTAAAGCCAATTTAAAAGCCGGTCGGCAAGTCCTGTTATCCTATTTCGTAGCCAATGATACCATTTTTTGCTTTGTGCTCAACAAAGACCGATTGTACCTGTCGGAAATCATTGAAAGAGACTCCCTTTTTAATTTGATTCGATCTATCAATAAGGAGTTGGTTACGTCCAAAGGGAATAGCAGACGCACCTTGGAGGATATTTCCATCCGGGCCTTTGATCAAATGTTGGGACAATCCTATCCTGATCTTGAAAATTATTCCAATTGGGTCATCCTTCCAGACCAGGAGCTTGTACATTTACCATTTGAAATGTTGGTAAACCCTAAAGGGGAACATTTGGTGAAAAACCATTCTATTACCTACCAATATTCAGGAAAGTTACTTCAATTGGATAGTTTTGGAAACAATTTCAATAAGAATAGTGCCATTGGATTTGCTCCATTTACAGCTATTGACAGTTTGCCTGATTCCAGTGAATTTGATTTGCTCCCAAATGCTGCCTCAGAAATGGAATTATTGGAAGGAAGGGTTTTCCTTGGAAATGCGGCGACAAAACAGCAATTTTTGGAGCATTCGACAAATGCATCCATCATTCACCTGGCAACCCATGCCTTGTCTACACCTGATTCCCCTGACGAAGGATTTATTGTCTTCTCTACAGCAGGCGAAAACCACCTGCTATTTGCCGAGGAACTGTATCAATTGGACCTGCAAAATGCTTCTTTGGTTTTTTTAAGTGCCTGTGATACACATAAGGGTGAGGTGGTGAATGGAGAGGGTTTGATCAGCCTTTCACGTGGATTTGCTTATGCCGGATGTGACAATATTATCAGCAGTATCTGGAAAGCCAATGATAAGGTTACGGCCTATCTTAGCAGGGTGTTTTATGAAAAACTCAACATGGGATACAGTTATCCCGAAGCCTTACAAGGGGCCAAAAAAGAACTCTTGAATGATCCTGATATGGCACAATATCACCATCCTTACTTTTGGGCCAACATGGTTTTTATTGGGAATACTTTTGAAGACACCTTTATTCAGGCAAAATTCTCATTATTTTGGTTTATGATTTTGGTGGTAATGGCTAGCAGCCTGATATATTACTGGAAAAAAAAGAGAGTTGAAACAACTCTCCTTTAAATGAGTAATTAAGCAATTCTAATTCAATCGATTTCAATTTCAATCTCTGCATCAGTTGCTATTCTTTCCCGTACCTTCTGGAAAATAGACCGGTTGCTGCTTTCACTGAAAACCATAACTCCATCATCATCAAGTTCCGCATTTTCCAATTCAGAAGTGCTAATGGACGAGAACCATCTTTCGGGAACGAGCTCAAAAAGAATCAGAGGGTTATTGACCCTGTCCACCACAAAATAATTGTCATCATCGGCCTCTATCTCCACTTCAAAATCTATATCATCACCAAATAATTCAAACCTAAAAGAAATTTCCTCCCCTTCCGCATTCATATAGGTTCCATTTAATAAGATGGAAGGTTCATTCCGGTAATCAATCAAATCAATTTCCATTTCAATTTCCTCGTATTCGCCTTCCGGAATATTGATAAAGAAATCCGTTTCAGTATCAAACTGATCAAAACCAACTTTTTTGATTTCGTTGAATTCTACCTCATACTCCCATTCGCTCCCGTCCTCATCATCGTCGTCATCGTCAAAACTTCCTCCTGAAATGAGTCCATCTCGATTAAAATTACCCTCCAGGTCCAGTTCAAGTTCCTTAATTTGGATAAAGCCGTCGGTAAAGAGCAAACCTGTATTGGCATTCCTGGCATTGGCAGCCGACCCACTTGCAGGTTGTAATTTAAAGAGCATTCCCACGGTGCCATCTCCTGTGCCTGGTACCATATCATTTTCGGAAGTACATCCCGTAAAGAGCCATGCGGTAATGGCAAAAATCAGTATCCCGGATAAATTTTTCGTTCTTTTCATAATTTTTAAGTTGTTAAGTTTCCTATAGGTTGAGCCTAAGCAAAAATATGTAACCATTTTTCTTAAAAAAGGTCAAAAAAAGTACTCAAATGAATTGCGCACTACCAAAACACGCATCAGTAGTCAAAAAAGGATCCTGAACTTAATACTAAGCTGATCCAGTCTGGAAAAATTGTCATTGTATTTATGCCGGTCATCCGCCCTGATTTTATCTACCCGGTTATAAGCGTTTTGGTATTCCCCTAATTTCAAATAAGTAAGCGCAAGAAAAAAATCAACTTCATCCTGAAAAGTATCCGTACCTGAATTTGTATTGTTTTCATCCAGTCTTTGAAAATAGGGCAGCGAAGCTGAGGCTGAATCCAATTCAAGGGCTGCATTTCCCAACAAAAGCATTTCCCTGGGACTTAACTGATCTTGATCTCGTTCGGCACTTACCTGAAACATTTGTTTGAACTCTCCATTGATGAACAGGGATTCCAGAATATTCTCTTGCTCAGAAAAACCTCTTTCTGCAGCAATTTCATAAGAAATATACCTCCCCTCATAAAGGGAAGGACCATCATTGCGCAATAAATAAAACAGAAAACCGAATAGCACCAGAAGGGAAACCGCTGCCGCAGCTTTTCCCCAAAAGTATAGGGACCTTTCTTTTTTCTCCAATTTGGGGGCATCGATAGGAGTGAATTTTTTGTTTTCTAACCTGTTTTGGAGAAACTCTTGTTGTACTTGCTTGATACTATCCTTATATCCTTTAAGTTTTATTCCATTAATTGTAAATTTGAGCAGACTAAACCGTTCCTTGAGCGCAGAATCAGTCTTCAAGTCTTTCTCAAAAAGCGATTTTTCCTCCGGACTTAAAATTCCGTCCAGGTAATCAAGCATATATTGATCATCATACTTATTTCCCATCTTTCAGCGCATTTCTAACCATTTCGTACAAATTGCGATTGCCGACCAATTGATTCGTCAACTGCTTCATGCATTTAAATTTCTTATTCCTTACCACCTGATCACTACTGTATTCCTCCCTTAGGGCGATTTCATCCATGGAGAGGTTTTCGTAATAAAACAGCACCAGAATGCGTTTGCATTTTTCACCCAATTTTTCAAATAAAGCCATGATCAATTGATAGCCTTCCATTTCTGCCAATGATTTGCTTACATCAAATTCCACCTGTTCTTGTTCCTTATCATAGATGCCATGGCGATGATCTCTACTTTTTCGCTTTCTTAAAGTCGTTAACCAAATATTTCGATTGATACCATACAACACCGATTTGATACTTGCTTCTTTCCTGAATTTACCGGTTTCAATCATGTTCAGGAATACAAGCATGGTTTCCTGTATGGTATCAGCAGCATCAGCATTACTGCCATTATTTTGTAAAACATAATTTTCCAATAAACCATAGTATCCTTTGTAAAGTTGATGGATAGCTTCGTTTATCTGTTTTGCTCCGGAAATCTCCTCCAATATTTCCTGATCAGTCCAAAACTTGCTTTTCTTCATGAAATACTACCTTTTAGTAGCATCAAAGTTAATCAATGTAACTTCATTAGTAGAAAAAATTGATGCTTTTGGGGTAAAATCAACTGCCCCTAAATGATGGAAAGGGTAGGTTGTTTTATAAATCACAATTGTGCTCCTCAAAACTCCACAGGAATACTTTGCATTAATTTTCTTAATTTAGTCTGATGAAATCGAGCATGAGGCAAGCGGCACAAAAAGCCAAGATTATCAAACAATTGCCTTTCGTTATACAGGAGTGAGTTACTCCCGAATCCGGCTCGGGAAAGGCAGGTGCCTGCCTATAAACCAATCGATAACTATGAATTTGATTTTTTAGTTTTAACCGGCAATGAAGAATAATAAAAAGTTATCTGGGGTAAAAGAAATTGCCAGGTTGGCTGATGTTTCCATAGCAACGGTGGATAGGGTTATTCACAACCGATCTGGGGTATCCGCCATTACCAAATCCAAAATTGAGAAGATCATAAAGGAATTGAATTACCAGCCTAATATTTTAGCCAGCAGGTTGGCCTCGGGGAAAGTATATCGACTGGCGGTTTTGATACCCAAAGGTTCTGAAAGAACAGATTTCTGGGATGCTCCCCTTAAGGGAATCAAAAGGGCAGAAGAAGAAATCAGGCAATATGGTATTTCTGTGGATTTTTTTTTCTTTGACTTAAACAATAAAGATTCCTTTATCGATTCTGCTCAAAAAATTAAAAATAGTAAGCGTTTTGATGGAGTTTTATTGGCCCCCTCATTTGTAAAAGAATCCATTCAATTTATTCATTACTGCGAGCAGGATACGATTCCGTTTGTATTTATTGACAGTAATATTGAGGCAAAGGGAATTCTTTCCTATATCGGTCCTCCCCTCTTCCAAAGTGGATTTCTCGGTGCCCGTCTATGTGCCATTGGAATGCGTCAAACCCAAAAAATTTTATTTGTGAATATTTCAAAAGAAAGTAATAGTTTTAATTACTCCAAAATTGAAGAAGGATTTAATAATTATTTTTTCGAAAATGATGTAGACCACCAACTGATAAAATTGGATATCACTGACACTGAAAAAAAATCGGTGTTTTTAAACCTGGAAAAGATTTTTTCCCAGCATCCTGATATTGAGGTCATTTTCGTAACCAACTCCCGGGTTTTCTATGTGGCGCAGTTTCTTGAATCAAAAAAATATTCGAAAATTCACCTTGTTGGTTATGATTTTTCAAAAGAAAATCAAAATTATTTAAAAAATGGATGGATTGATTTTTTGATTTGCCACAAGCCTGAAGAACAAGGATATAAGGGACTCATGAGCCTCTACCACCACATTGTCCTTAAATTGCCGGTTGATCAAATTTATTTTATGCCAATTGATATTGTCACCAGGGAAAACCAGGATTTTTATCGTTAATCAATTTTGAAATCTAAACAAATAGAAGCATGCTGATGCCTGAAAACCTGGATTGATGCCTGTTTACAAAAAGCATTCGGTTCAGTTTTGGTGGAATGAACCAGGAAAAACAACGTTTTAGAATTATCCTGAGCACCAACTAAAAAAAGCCTACCCATGTTGCTTAAACACTTGGGGTAAAAATTGAATTTTTACTAAATCTAGGCGGAATTTCCAGGAAGAAATGATACACAGGTGACCTTAATAACTGCCGGCACTTCCAGCACCAGGGCTTGCAAAGACCGTCACAACGGAAGAATAGCTCTGATTTGATCATGCTCCGGCGTAAATGATCAATAAAAGGCCGGTGATAAAGCAGGCAAACATGGCCGTCAGCCAATAAAGAATTTTCTGAGAAGCTCCTTTAAATTCTTTCCAGATAAAAACACCCCAAAAAGCTGCCACCATGGTAGCCCCCTGCCCTAACCCATAGGAAATGGCAGGACCCGCCTGTTCGGAAGCGACAATGCTAAATGACATGCCTATGCACCAAATAACCCCACCTAAAATTCCCACGCCATGAATCGTCCATCTGCCATTGAAATATTCCCGGTAGCCAATCGGATTTCCCTCAATGGGCCGCTTCATCAAGACAGTATTGAATAAAAAATTACTGACCAAAATGCCTATAGAAAAAATAAAAACAGCTCCATAAGGTGTGAATTTCCCTGCTGTTGGATAATTAAAATCTAAAGACATGGATTGTTGTACAAAAAAGTAAAATAAAGACATCAAAACACCGCCTAGCAAAGCCAATTTAATCCCATTAGCAGGGTTTTTTGCGCTATCCCTGCTAATTTTCCGATAAGCCATTGCATCCAGAACAATTGCTGAAGTGACCAGGGCTACTCCTAAAAAAAGGAATACAGGGTCACCTTTTTGCTCCGAAAAATAATTAATGACCACACCCAAAACCAGGGCAAGCCCAATTCCGATGGGAAAAGCCACAGACATCCCTGCTATGGCAATAGCCGCCACGATGAGAATATTGGCCAGGTTAAAGATCAGCCCACCGACAAAAGCTTTCAGATAATTTGGGAATGTAGCCTGTTGAAGATCTTCTATAAATGGCCTGCCAAAGGTACCTGTGCTGCCCAGGGTAAGTCCAAAAATAAGGGCCAATAGGACAATACCGATTACATAATCCCAATAAAACAATTCAAACCGCCAGCGGCCTTCAGCCAGTTTTTGGGTATTGGCCCAGGAACCCCAGCAAAGCATGGTTACAAAACAGAAAATAACAGCCAGGGAATAGGATTCGATGATGTACATGGTTTTGGGGTTTTATTCGATTTCTGAAAGCCTCGGAACGGAGGATTGGGCTCCCTTTTTTGTGACGGAATAGGCCGCCGCTTTATTGGCAAATTGAACTGCCTCTTTTAAAAACATTCCCTTTGAAATACCCACAGCTAAAGCCCCATTAAAAGTATCTCCTGCTGCGGTGGTATCTACTGCATGCACTATAGGAGCAGGAACAATCCCTTTAAATTCCCCGGAAGATAAATAAGCCCCCTTAGCACCTAAGGTGATGACTACCACCTTGACTCCTTTCTCATGAAAAAATGAGGCGGCTTTAGCTGCAGAATGTTCGTCTTTTACCTGAATACGGCTAAGCAGGGTGGTTTCTGATTCATTGGGAGTGATGGCAAAAAGGCCAGCATACACTTCGTCATCAAGGGTTTGTGCAGGTGCTGGGTTAAGTATAACTTTTTTACCTGCTTCATTCCCTATCTTCACTACATGGCTTACCGTATCCATGGGTATTTCCAGTTGAAGAAGAATAATTTCAGCCTGGTGAACCAGCATCATGTTTTTCTCTATATCCCCTGCGCCCAAGGCCATATTGGCACCACTTGCCACTACAATACAATTCTCCCCATTTTTATCAACTGTGATCTGCGCTACTCCGGAAGGATAAACCTCGTCCTGAGAAATACCCTCTATATTGATACCCTCCCGCAATAGGTTTTCCAGGGTTTCTTTACCAAAAATATCTTTGCCGACTTTTGCAATAAAGGCAACCTTACCTCCAAGCCTGACCGCGGCCACCGCCTGATTGGCTCCTTTTCCCCCGGGGTTCATGAAAAAATCTCCTCCCAACAGGGTTTCACCCGGTGTGGGAAAATGTTCTACCTGTACCACCATATCTGTATTTGAACTACCTATAACCAATAAGTTATTCAATTTCCCCATCTTATTCCAGGTCTTTAATCGTTTTGATTTAATTCTACTCAACGAGAATCATCCTTGTAATGGGTTTTTAATTTTTACCAAATCCTGGATGATCTTTCCTTCATGTTCCAACCTGGCCAGGGTATAAATATATCCGTCTTTCCCAATGGCAATTGAATTGACGTAGGTAGGTATGGAACCGTCTGAATACAACACGGGACCATGATCGAGATAATGTTTACTAGCAATATGGAAGGTGACCAGGTGGAGGTTTTCCAATCCTTTGGCAGCTCCTTTTGCTATTTTTTCGACCCCCCGGACCAGTTTACCATTCTTATAAATAGGACCTCCGGTCAGGTAATATATGGTATCATTCTCTTTGCAAAGTTCAAAGCCCAAATACCCGTAACTGAATTGATCAAACATACCGCTTTTTCGGGAAGGCTCAGAAACAATTCTTTCAACAATCTCAATATTTTTCTTCAAAGGATCAAACCGAAACAGGTAACCGGAGTTTCCATGTATTCCATAAGCAACACCTTCTGGTTCATGCCAGAAAATCTTCCTCCAATTATAAGCCATACTTCCTGGTTGGGTTGGATCGTACAGGCCAAAATAATCCAAACGAAGATTCACCTCTTCCTCCGCAGTCAGGGTTTTTTGTTGGGCATCGTACCAATAGATATCCCCTTCGGCTGTAGAAAAATAAACTTTGCCAGACCTGGGATCAACAAACAAGGAACGACAAAGGGTCCTGAAATCCTTTCCAGGTGTACCTGCTTCACCAAGTCCTGAAACCAATCCAATATCATGAAAAGCCTTCGTTTGGAGATCGAAGTGAATGAAACGTCCAGTGGGCCAGGTAATTCCGTAAATATGCCCTCGTTCCTTATCCATGGTCATCGATACTATCCCTTCTCCACCAGGCACCAGCAACAAATCCTCCACTTCTCTGGTAATCAGGTCATAGGATAAAATATGTCCACCAGGGTATTTTTCATACCCTGCAGGCGGGTTTTCAGGCAAGCGGTCCATTCCATCTATTAATTCATAAAAACCAACATGCGTACTGAAATACAATTTTCCATTTTTTTCATAGAATTCAACATGACTTTTGCCTTGGGGAATGGCTTTTAAGTACTTCTCTCTGCACAATTCAGTCAAGTCACCGATAAATTCAATCTTGTTTTCCCTTGGCTTATAAACATAAAATTGGCCTCCAGATTCAATGGATTCAGAAGACAATATGTAATAAATATTGCCATCACTTGCACAGGAAATGGCATTGTAGGTATCATGGGCCAATTTAAATCCTGAAAAATACTTTCTCGCCTCCAAATATTTGGCGGGCATATCAGTATTTTTAGATTTGGTTGCTTTTCTATTTGTCATTCAATCAAATTGAAATGGATATATGGTTGGATTAATCAGGTATCAAGCTTGATTCTAACCGGGAAACACCTACCTGATCGGCAAGGCGAAGGAATTCGTGAAGGATGTCAATTTCTATATTTGAAGCCCAGGTACTTGGCAGACCATACACCATTTGGGAAGAAGCACCCTCATAGCCACCTTCTCTAAGGATGGTTGTAGAGGGTATGTACGCCATCACATCATTGGAATAGCCCATTACAAAAATATCGGGGCCAAAGATCTTTTTTAGCTCAATGGCATAGGAAATGACGGTTTCCCCTCCTAAAGTCATGATAGGCTGATCTCCCAGCTTCCAAACCTGAACAGGAAAGGGATATGATTTCATTGGTTCCGTTCCGTTCGTTCTTTCTTCATTCATTCGGGTCGCCCATCTTTTCTGATAGCCCGAAGACGAAGCAATGAATTTCGAAAGTGCTTCCATACTTGGTGGCGTTGCCAAAGCAAGATCTACCTCGGAATAAGCCGTATGAATACTTGCCTCCAGCTGCCGCATATCTTCACTTAAAACCCGATCAACAGCAGCAGCCAAACTTTTACCATACTGCTGCGCCAGAAAGATCGTTCTTCTGGGGAGAGGATTTTGATCTGCTCCTGCTCCCTGAAAAAATAAGGCTGTTGCCCCTGGATAATTTTTCTCCAGTTCGATCTGAGCAAATCCGGGGTAATCACCAGAAAGCCGGTAATCGCCCAGGACAGTAGGGTGGCAGGCGTAACCAAAAACAATGGCCATAATGTCTCCTCCTTCTTCGTTCACCCTAATGACAGGCACAGCGTAATCATTGGGTCCTTTGAGGTCAGCAATACTTTCCAACTGATTTTCTGGATTGTTTCTGCGGTTTACCTGAAATCTGGTGACCCCATTTTCTACATACAAATGAGCTGGCCGGAGGGCGCCGAAAGCCTCATCCACTAATCGAATCATGCTATCTACCAGGGCATCGGAATAATGGCTCACCTGCTGCTTCTGGGCCTCGTTCATGGGATAAATATCGGAAAGCGAATTCTCCAATACCGGGCCGGAATGACTATGGGAACTGTTGATAATGATCTGAGCTTCGCTTAGTCCATGCCTTTCTTTTAGTCCCAGTCTGATCCGGTCTGAAAGCGCTTTTGGCATGGCCAATAGATCTGCTGTAATCAAAACAGCTTGTTTTCCGGAAGCATCCTCCAGGGCAAGGGCTTTGATCCAGATTGGATGGATCACCTCATCGAAAGGGTGATCCCTGCCTCCATATCCTGCCAGCCAAATAGGCTCTTTGGGTGTAATGTCAATTTTGGACACACCTGCTTTCCATCGCAAAGAAGCCTGGTCGTCTAGAATCCGTGCCTGACCTGAAATATTACTGAATAAAACCATAAGAATTACCGAAAAGATGGAAAAATTTATTTTCATAAGTAGTAATTTTAATATGTTTAATGACTTATTACTTAAATTGTATTGATTGCTTCGTTTAATCGGACTTCCAATAAGGATTTAATAATCCTTTTAATGTTGCCGACCATTAAATCCATACATTTTTTTGGATTACTTCTCTACCATCAGCATGCTTACCTTCCTGCAACAAAAGAGACTTATGTTCAGTCAAATTACGGGGTAATTTTAGCAATTCATAGATTTAGGTTCGTAAATTTTAACAAGGAAAAAAACGTTTTTTCCTTTTCAGCTTACATACTGGTATCTTTTTGCATTCCAGAAGGACTCCCGCCGGGAATTCCCTGGGCTAGAATGAGGGAGGAAGAAGTTCATGTACTGTGTTAATAATTAATTCTTCAATTCCCTCTGCGAAAGGAGAAGGTTTGTCATAATAATACATACTTGACTCTGATTCATATCCACCTTCCCTGATTACCCTACAGGAAGCAATATAACAGGGTACATCATTGGCATAGGCATTGATCCAAAGTTTATCCGCACCTATCTCTTTTTTTAAACGCAGAGAATAATCCACCACCACCTCACCTGCAAGGTTTACCATGGCCATTTCATTGCCAAAAGTCCAGGTTTGGACAGGATACGAAAGCGTTTTGGGGATATCCTGCCCCCTGGCAATTCTATCCAAAGCCAAACGGGCATAATAGCCCCTGACCGTTTTATCCTCCGTCTGAGCAATCAGTTCCGGTACTGACGGAACATGGGCAAATGGCAGGTTTATCCATTTAATTTTTCCGGAGGGAGGTTGAATGATTGGATGTAATTTGGAAGTCAGCAATTGCTCCACATTATCCGCCACCTCATGGGCATGTAACCGCAGGTGTTCCATTTTTCCCCGCGGGTACGGGTTGGCATCTGCTCCGCAACCTATGGCCACCATGGCAACTACCCCGGGATGGTTCGACTCAATCATCAATTGCGCCTCTCCCATCCAATCACCATGAATTTGATTAACATCCCCTCCCAAAGTAGTGCCATGACAGGCATAATTCACCAAAATGGCCTTTAAATTACCGGTTGGATCGGTGATTTTCATCAAAGGGAATGACTGGTCTACCGGACCTCCCTCCGTTCTTCTGTTTTTTGCAAATCCCATTCTTCCCTGCCCCCAGAATAACAAAGCAGGCTCCCGATCTGCAAGTGAGGAAAGGGCCACTGCAACCAGTTGGTCAGTTAAACGTTCCGTATACCTCGATATTTCCACCAATTCTTCCAATTTGAGTAAGGAATCACTAAACGTATCCCCCCTGTATTGAAGGATATTAAGCAGATTCCCCACTTCGGGACCACCATGGGTATGAGATGCACAAATCACCAGGTGGGAGGCCTCAATTCCGGTTTGTTCGGTTATTCTTTTGGTCACCTTTGCTGTAATAATCGCAGGTATCCCCACCAAATCTACGGTGATCAGAATAGATGGTCCCTGATCATCCCTGCCAAAGGCAAGTGCTTTGGCATTCAACTGATGGATGATCCCCTCCGAAGGTTTTTTTTCTCTTGCACCGTATCCAGCCAACCGGATGGGGTGGTCCGGAGTAATGTCAATGGTGCTGACCCCAATATCCATATGGGTTTCCATCTCAGCCATTTCCTGGGCCAAAAGCTGCACTGAAGATTTTCCCAATAAAATCATCCACCAAAAAAAACAGATCAAGAAACACCTCAAATTTAAATTCATCATCGTATGGTGATTAAGATTTCGCCAGGTCTCCGGCATGGGCCCTGATTTTCAATATGGCTTCTGCAATCTGTTCCATGTCTTTTTTTGTTCCCAATAACATGGATTGACCAAACCATACGGCTTGCTCACATAGCAAGTCATTTTGGGGACAATTGCTGTTTTCCAACCATTCCTGCATGGTCGATTTACCATATAAATTCAAATAATGTCTGTTTTTGGCCAAATCCTGGACATAATTCTCCTTATTCATCCTACCATATCCACCTGAACAAGGGACTCCTTCTGCCGATAAAGCTTCCAAAAATCTAGATTTTGGCATTTCAGCAAATGCATTTTTATCAAAACGGAACATGTAGAGATGATAAGCACTTTGGGTGACTCCAGGATATAATTTCGCAGGATAAATCCCGGGAATATCCTTTAACAGGCCGGTAAGGTATTGGGCATTGAGGGTCCGACGGTTGGCCTGTTCCTGTAATCTGCTCATCTGTTCCGTCAATAATCTGCCCTGGAATTCTGTCAGCCTAAGATTGGTACCTCTGGTGGAACGATAACTACTGTTTTCACCATCATTTCCCCGGCTTTGATTGTGAAAATTATAGGCATTATTTGCAAACATATCATCATTGGTGATGATGGCACCCCCTTCACCTGAATTGAGGTTTTTGCTGGATTGAAAACTGAAGGCGCCAGCCAGTCCAATTGTCCCTACTTTTTTTCCTTTCCATTCGGCCAAATGAGCCTGGCAGGCATCTTCAAGGACAGGGATTTTGTGTTTTTCCGCAACATCCATAACAGAATCCATATCGGCCGGGGAGCCGCCGATGTGTACCGGCATGATTAATTTGGTGTTTTGGGTTATCGATTGTCCGATTTTATCCGTATCGATTTGAAAAGTTTCTATGTCCGTGTCTACAAATTTAGGTAAAGCATAGTTTAAAACGACCACGTTATAGGTGGCAACAAAAGTATATACCGGAATGATGACTTCATCCCCGGGCCCTATGTCCAATACCCCTAAAGAAGTAAATAAGGCACTGGTGCCACTGGATACCCCCACGCAGTGTTTGGCGCCTGTCCATTCTTTGTATTTATTTTCGAAATTGGCAACCGCATTACCGTTTAACCTGCCCCATTTTTTGCTTTGCAATACTTCCGCCATTCCCTCTTCCTCCCTTTTTCCGGAAACAGGCCAGCTGGGGAATTGGTCAGGATGGGCTCTTGGCCCTCCCAAAAGGGCTGGCTTTTTATTTCCTTCAGGGATATACGAAAAGGATGAGCCTCCCAAGGTCACTCCTGCCCCCACCAGTGTCAGGGTACCCAAAAATTTTCGTCGATCGTGTTTATAAATCATAATTGTATTTTTTTGTTCGAGAATTTCCAACCCCTTTCAATTCTTTCCTATTTCGAGTCATTGTAAAGCTATCGCGATTACAGATCATTTTACCTTTGGAATCTCCTTATTTTTCCAACCCGGAAGTAGTTTTTGTACCTGAGTTTGAGAAAAAAAGAAAGTTAATGGGTGAAATCTCAATATAAATTAAGTGGGGATGGAGTTTTACATTCATTTCTATTTGATTTATTGATCTGTGAGCGGGTATTTCTGTGGTTGAATCCCAACCTTTTCCGCCAATTTCACTGCCTCCCCAATAATCCGGTCTTCAATATCGAATGCCCAAGGAGTAGTGAAAATGGGGGAGCGGGTTCCTTCATATCCCCCTTCCTCCAATACCGTCCTGGTCGGAATATAGGCCATTACGTCATTGGAATAGCCCATTACAAATGTATCCTGACCAAAAATCTTTTTAAGGGCTATGGCATATCCAATGAGCAATTCGCCTCCAAAGGAAAAGATGGCCTGTTCACCTAATCTCCAGGCCTGCACCGGATAGGGGTAGGAAGTGATCAGGGATTCGCCGTTGTCCAGTTTGGACATCAACACTTTGGCATTTTGTTTAAGGTATTCCGGATAACCGGACGAATTACCGGTAATTTCCAATAACTCGGCTCTGGTAGGTGTCGCCCTGGCAAAGGTAAGGTCAATTTCGGAATAAGCGGTGGATAAATTTCCTTCCAAAGGCTTCATTTCCTCGCAAAGTACCCTTTCTACGGCAGCAGCCAATTCCTTACCGTATTGTTGGGCCAAAGGTACAGATCGTCTGGGTAATGGATTCTGATCTGCACCTGCGCCTTGAAAGAAAAGCGCAGTGGTTCCGGGGTAAAGTTTTTCCAAAGCCAATTGAGCAAAACCAGCATAATCACCCGATATTTGATAGTCCGACAAAACTGTAGGGTGACAGGCGTATCCAAATACCAATGCCGTCATATTTCCATCCTCATCTGTCACTTTTATGACAGGAACTGCATAGTCATTAGGGCCATTCAAATCTGTCTGGTGGCCCAGACTGGCCTCCTTATTATTTCTACGGTTTACCTGGAAACGAGTGACTCCGTTTTCCACATGCAGGTAAACTGGTTTAAGAGATTCCAAGGCATTTCCCACCAATGCCACAATTTTATGTTCCAGAATTTCAACATAATTTTTGATTTTACCCAATTGTACCTGGTCCAATTGGAATTGGTACCTTCCATAATCGGTTTCCGGCCCGGTATGGGTATGTGAACTGTTGAGAATAATCTGGTCTTTGGACAAACCATATTCCTGCATTAGCCGGTCCCGGATCCTCTGGGACAATTCCTGACGAATACCCACCAGGTCTGTTGTCACTAACACCGCCCTATTTCCCATGGAATCTTCCAAAACAAGTGCTTTGGCCCAAATAGCATGTCTTACCCCTTCTGAGGGACGGTCCCGGGAAGCATATCCCGCCATCCACATGGGCTCCTGTGGGGTAATTTCCACTTTTGTGACACCTGCTCTCCATCCTGAATAACCCTGCCTGCAAAAAGCGGGATGCAAGGTTGCTGAAAAGCCTATGAACCAAATAAGCAAAATTGTTAAATATGGGCTGACCTTTGTCATAATATTATTTTTATAGAACAGGCTTCACGGAATGAAAAGCAATACAAAACAATTTAATGTCATTTGAAGGAAATGGTTGTTACCGGAACACCCCACTGCCTTCAAAACCGAAAAGGTGAATGGCAGTGGGATAGCTTTTAGAAGATCATTCCATTTATTCTACTACTTCTAATGGTGGTATATTATTGGCAGATCCGGTGTAGCCCTTGTTCTGATTGATCCTTCCCAAGGTATTGGAATTGACCATATCGTCGTCTATGGGCCACTGAAAATGGTAAGGCATGATTCTCGGTCGCTGACCCAAAAGAATGATTTCATCCGACCGGTCATAGAAGTTATTCAGGTTCCTTACACGATCAAAGTACCAGTTATTTTCATGAAGGGTTTCCAGGCTATATCCTCCTTCATTCCTGGCCGCAAGAATATAAGACACCCTGTTCAGTTCATTCTGCCTGGGTTCCTCTGCAAACAATTCCCTGGCCCGTTCGTCAAAAATAAAATCAATGGTTACGTCAGCGGGGCTTATGGCAGGGGCATTGGCCCTTTGCCTTACGGTATTCAAATCCATTGCTGCACTGGCCAGGTCACCTTTCCAATAATAAGCTTCTGCTCTTATCAGGTATGTTTCTGCCAGGCGATAGATGTACCAGTCCCCATTACTTCCCATAGGAATACTGGTTTGATCCGGTGCATTTGGAGCGTAAATTTTGTAAAATGGTGAAGGGTATACCCTGGCCCAATATTCGGAAGGAATATCCATGTTTTCCGGATCAAATGGTTCCATGTATTGAGATGATGCAGGATTGTTATAATATAGTTCCTCCCTATCAAACCAGTTGATGTCGGCTCTCCTTAAATCAGGGGTATTGGTATAATCAAAATCACCCTCCTCCCAAATGGTATAACTGTGCCAATCACTCAATGCGACATCGGGGTTTCCCCTTCCCAGCGAATCATACAGGGGACCACCGTCAATGGTGCCGCGGTTACCGTCTTTATCTTTCCCGATAGATGAATGCCACCAGGAACAATTATATACCCTCATGGTAAACAGGCCTGGCGTCCTTGCTGTTGGTGGTGCTTCCCATCTGTCCACAAAGGCCAAAATGGTTTCTGTGTTCTGTCCAATATTTTTATTGGCATGCCGGTGAAGATCCCAGATCACATTTTTATCGGGATCATCCGCTTCCACTCCAAATCGATCGGTCATCAGGGCATAAGGCCCTTCAATCACTCTGGAAGCAGCGGCAATGGCCTGGTCAAATTCCATATTGGCCAGGTAAATCTTGGAAAGCAAATGGTCCCCAGCCCCCCTACTGGGTATGCCCGGGGCTGCCGAAACGGGCAGGTGCTGTACTGCAAATTCCATATCCGACTGGATCTGATCCAAAATGGCCCACCTGCTGTGGCTCTGGAAATCCAGCCTTACACCACGCACCTCTTCCTTTAAAAAAGGTAAATCTCCATAGTTCCCGATCAATCTGTAGTACCAATAAGAACGGTGCCAATATGCTTCTGCCAAAACTTCATTTCGATCGTCCTGATCTGCCCATTCCAAATCATCTATTCTCGTGATGGCAACATTGGCATTCTTCACCATTTCAAAAATATCATTGATCTGTGTGACAAACTGCTGGTACCTGTCGGAATTAGGGGTAAGGGCAGTATAATCCATTTGAAGCCAGGGAACTCCTGCTTCCGATGCGGCCCATTGATGGGCCATAAAGTTCTTCTGAGCGGTTTGTTCCCGGGTAAGATCCTTCCTCATAGTGACCAATAGTGCTTCAAAACCCGCCCTATCTACAAAAACATTGTCTGTGGTAAAGAAAGACAGGGGTTTTGGCTCAAGAAAATCTTCATTACAGGCTGCCAATAATAACAGCAGCAGGGGAAATGCAAATATTGATTGGATATATTTTTTCATCTTTTTGGCAATTTTAAAGTGATATATTGAAACCAACAGTGACAATTCTAGGCATAGGTGTTAGCCCTGATTCCGGATCCCAACCTGGCCAACTGGAAAAGGTGTATAAGTTTCTCACGGATCCAAAGACCCTAAAATTTTGCAAGTTATAGCGCTGGGACAGTGCATTTGGAACATTATAAGAAAGAGAAAAATCCTGGATTCTTACGAAAGAGGAAGATTTATAGGGCATGACTCCTCCCCCAAACGGAGAATCGTTAACACTCAGCCTGGGATAATCATTGGTCCTGTTGTCAGGGGTCCAGTAGGGGTAATTGGCTGTACTTCTTCTGTCAAAGGTAGACCATCCCGCTACAGAGGGAGAAAAAGCCCTCATATGTCCCAGATCAGCTCTGATAAACAAGGAAGCGGTAAAATTCCTAAGAAAAGTCACATCATTTCTAAATCCGATTCTATGCCTTGGTTGACTGAATCCAATGAACCTTTTATCCTGTAAGGCCTCGTACACACCATTGCCATCTACATCATTGGCTTTTATATCTCCGGGACTAAGGTTGTATTCAGCAGCTTCCTGAGCCTCTTCCACCTGCCAGGTACCCAAAATATCATAATCCCAGACCACATCTATGGGCTGACCTATAAACCATTCATTTTCAAAATCAGGTATTTCACCAGAGATGGTCTGCCCTTGAAGGGTATATTCACCTGTGTCTCCAAATAAAGAAATGATTTCATTCCTGTTCATGGAATAATTGATATTGGTCCTCCAGTTAAATCCAGGTCGGTTGATCACTACCGCTCCCAGGGTGGCCTCAAAACCCCTGTTGGCCAGCTCACCTATATTGGTGGTCACATTTTCGAATCCCGTAACCCTAGGCAAAGAACGGTCTACCAACAGGTTCACCGTACTCATGTCATAATAATCCAAAGTCAGATTGATACGATTGGCCAATATTCCGATATCAAAGCCAAAATTATAAGATTCTGTTTCCTCCCAAGAAAGGCCCGGGTTGGAAAGCGTAGATGTGAATATTCCCATCTGAACCTGAGATCCATTGTAGTATTGATTGCTCCCCATTTGGGCAAATGAAGAATATGGGCCAATATCCCGGTTACCGTTTATTCCCCATGACAACCTCATTTTAAGTTGGTCAATCAGGCTCGAATTGTAAAACGCTTCATCTGAAATTTGCCATGCAAAAGCCAATGCAGGAAATATGGCCCTGGGGTTTTCTCTACCGAAGGCACTGAAACCATCCCTTCGTATGGAGCCTGTAAACAAATATTTTTCCATCAGCGTGTAATTTAACCTTCCCATTAAACCTTCTCCAGTATAGGTAATATCATTTGTTTCAATAGTGGGATCACCGCCAAATTGCATCCCGTGGTATCCCAGAATCGCACTCGGAAGAAAAGTTTGGTTAGCCATGCTGGAACTGTATATCCTGTTCTTTTCCAGATTGTACAAAATAGTGACATCAAAATTGTGCACTCCGAATTCCCTGTCCCATTTCAACAGGTTGTCCACCATCCACTCATAAGTATTGGATTCAAATCTGGTTGCCCTGCCTCCTGCATAAGTTTGGCCACCGGTAATAGTCTCGGGAGACCAATAATTATAATCCCTAACACTTTCTATGCGGGGCTGGTAGGAAGACCTGAAAGTTATGCCGAATGGAAGTTTAAACTCGGCAAACAAGGTATTGAAAAAATTATTCCGTTTGTGAAAGCGGTCCTGACCCAGGTAATTGATCAATGGATTTTGACCCCCTATGTATCCATGTGGAAACCATTTGATGGATCCATCTTCCTCATACATTTGGGCATATGGACCTGTTTGGTACATGCCCGTTAGGTTAGCCTGGACCACGCTTTCATCCCTGGATGAAAACTGGGAATTCAACCCCACTTTCATCCAGTCGGTCACTTCAAAATCAAAGTTGATCCTGGAACGAATTGTGGAAAATTTATCTCCCACAATAATCCCCTCATTGTCCAGGTATCCCAAAGACCAGTAATATTTGATTTTTTCTGTACCGCCTCCTATACTCAGGTCATATTCCTGCCGCATACCGGGCTTCATCACTTCATTCCTCCAATTGATGGTTTCTCCGGCCAGATAGGCCTCCACTTCATCAGGGAAAAAATTCAACCGGGACAGCCATTCTCTTGTATTATCAGGATTGGGATTGTTATTGGATGCCCTCCACTGCTCCAGGGTAACTCCCTCTGGCAATTCTTCTGGATTGAACCAATGGTAATCTGGCTGGGCCTGCCCCAGTGTCCTGAAATAATCTCTTCTAAAATCAAGATAGCCCTGCGGACCTCGAACTGCAAAATCATCATTTGTGGGTCCGGCCACCCCCAACTTGGTGGTGAAATTAATGGTAGGTGCTCCTGTTTTACCTCTGGTGGTAGTCACCAGGATCACCCCTGAAGCAGCCCTGGCACCAAATACCGCTGCCGAACTGGCATCTTTGAGAATATCCACGGACTCAATATCATTGGGATTGATATCCCGAAGACTTCCATTAAAAATCACGCCATCCAAAACCACCAATGGTTCGGTGCCTGCACTCAGGGAAGTAGGCCCCCTTACTTCCAGGGAACTCCCACCTGCGGCAGAGGTCCCCTGATTGGCATTGAACCCTGCAACGGTTCCCGCCAGCATATCCGTAAGCTGTACATTGCTTTGGTTTTTAAAAGATTCGGGGTCCACCCTGACGACAGACCCGGTAAGGTCACTTTTCTTAACCGTTCCGTAGCCAACTACCACTACTTCTTCCAACTGTGCCTGGTCTGCGACAAGGTCTACATTGATGGTGGTTCGGTTACCTACCCTTAATTCCTGGGTCAAATACCCTACAAATGAAAAAATCAATTCCGAATCTTCATTCGGAACCCTGATGGAATAAGATCCATCGATGTCAGTTACCGTTCCCATGGACGTCCCTTTTATCAAGATATTAACTCCTGGTAAGCTTTCTTTGGTGGAATTATCGAAAACCTGACCGGAAATTTGCTCCCCTTGCTGGGCGGTAGCAAAATGACCGGGAAACCAATATAAGACTATTGCAAAAAGGTAAAAAACCAAGACTTTTGGAGGCTTTTGAGATTTACCCCATTTGCATAAGTCCGACAACCTTTTCTCTGAATTGTTTTGTGATCTGTAATTTTGCTTCATGATGTAGTGCGTTAAAGGATTAATGATTAAAAGCTATTTTGGCATTGAGGGTATTCTTTACGTGTACGTTACCTTAAAAATAAAATTTTATTGCACAACATCAAAATGTTTAGGATCTATTCATTGTGGAAAATTTATAATTTTTAGCTAATTTCAAACATGGGTGATAAATCCATGCAATAAAGAATAATATTTGATTTAAAAATACGGCTCAAATTAAGGTTCTACTTAGAAAAAATATACCATGAATAATAATTACGCTAAAACCAGCAAAATTTCGGTTTTAGACTTGAGACTAACTTGCTAAGCCCATTACAGGAATAAGTAGCATGCCCACGTTTCATGCGCAAAATCGAATAATATAGATCTCCTAAATTTCACGGTGAAAGATCGCCATATCTAAATCATTCAATGCTGGCATCTGTTACCTATACCCTACTATTCCCCTAAAAAAAAGATTCATTACCAAAAAATCTTGTTGGAGAAAAACATCAGGTCCAGTTATTTATCCACAGGGTCTGAATCAAAATGAAATTAAATTCTCCCCCAATTTGATTTGCCTATTGCTGGATTGGGATTTCACAACTGTTACCCTTTGTTGTTTCAATTTTATTCCGGACAAGTTTAGTCTGAGTTCAAGTTTTTTTGTCGAACTTTATATTCTAACCAAATCAAAAACCTATGAAAAAATTAAATGTAATTTTTGCTGTATTCATCTGCCAGTTTGCATTGGTGCAAGCCCAGGCCCAAACCACCATGGAAGAATTTATGGCCAAATGGGAAAATAGCCGGGCCTTTACCCTGGAAGCCATAGAAACCATGCCAAATGATTTACTGGATTACAAACCCCATGAATCAGCCATGTCATTTAAAGAACAAATAACCCACATTGGGGGAGCCATGGCTTCTATTTGTCAGGGCTTTTTAATGGGTGAAGAAATGGGCTTTGACCATAAAGTAGAGCCTCAAACCAAAGAACAAATGAGTGCTTTCATCAATCAATGCTATGATTATGGAAAAAAAACCATCGCCTCCCTCAGTCAGGAAGAAATGGAAGAAGTAATTGATTCATTTGCAGGTAAAATCACCCGCCGCCAGATGGTGGGTCTTGTGGACGACCACACCACACACCACAGAGGAGCGGCCATTTCCTATATCCGCGCCAACGGAATTCAACCTCCAGCCTTCAGGGGCCTTTAGGTCGTTAAATGAAAAAACCCGAAAGGAAAAATCTGTCCTTTCGGGTTTTCTTTCTATTTCATTACCAGGCCTACCTTAATTCATGCCCATATAGTCCACAGCCAGTTGGCTCAATGCCCTGACACCCAACACAAATCCACTTTCATCCAGGTAAAAATCCGGAGTGTGGTGAGAGGGGGCTGTTTCCGGGTCTGCATCTGCCGGCATTCCGCCCAGAAAAATAAACAAGCCAGGTTTTTCCTTTTGGTAAAAGCTAAAATCTTCTGCCCCGGTGACGGGGTCATGTAACCAAACCTTATCCTTTCCGGCTACCTTTTCCAGGCTTGGTAACATCATGGCTGTCAATTCGGGATCATTAAAGGTGACGGGATACATTTTCTTTATGTTGATCTCTGCAGTTGCGCCGGCACTCTCTGCTATATTTCCCCCGATTTCCCTGATTCTTCTGTGAATGAGCGTTTGCTGGGCTTCACTGTAAGTCCTGATCGTTCCGATCATTTCTACTTCCTCCGGAATGATATTGTGCCTTACTCCGCCATGGATGGCACCAATGGTGACTATGGCAGGGATCTCTATGATTTTCACATTGCGGCTAACAATGGTCTGCAAACCCATCACGATTTGAGAGGATGTTACAATCGGATCTATGGAAGACCAGGGATAGGCACCATGCGCCTGCCTGCCTTTGACCTGGATTTCCAGATTGTCCACTGCGGCCATGGATGGCCCCGGTTTATATTTAATAACCCCTACAGGAGTTTGTGAATTGATATGCAAACCAAAAATAGCATCCACATCATCCATTACTCCCTCTTCTACCAACTGTTTGGCTCCCCAGCTTTCCACTGTTTTGTCCTCCAATCCCTCTTCAGCCGGCTGAAATATAAATTTGACCGTTCCTTGAAGGTCATCCTTCATGCCCGCCAGTACCTCCGCAACGCCCATCAGGATGGCCACATGGGAATCATGCCCACAGGCATGCATCACCCCTGTTTCCTGGCCATTGTAATTGGTGGTAACCTGAGATTTGAAAGGCAAATCATTGCGCTCGGTTACCGGTAAAGCATCCATATCCGCCCTGATGGCCACTGTGGGGCCTGGTTGGCCACCTTTCAATAGCCCAATAACGCCTGTTACCGCAAGCTCTTCAGTTACCTCCATACCCAAACTTCTCAGGTGATCTGCCACTATGCCGGCTGTTCGGGTTTCTTCATTGCCCAGTTCGGGGTGCTCGTGAAAATCCCTTCTCCAATCAATGACTTGTTGCTCCACAGCCATTGCCTTCTCGTTGATTTGATCCTGCAATCCGGACTGTGCATGTACAAAGGGAAAAGAAAAAAGGAATAGAATGGTTAATGTAATTTTGTTCATCGGTATTGGTTTTCGGTGGAATCAAATTTAATAAGTTTTACCTGTCAATGTTTATAATATTTTGAATTATTCCAGCCAGATAAATTGGGTGAAAGCACCATTGGCCGCCACGTCCCAAACTTCTACCCTGACCCAGGATCTGCCACGGAGGTCAATCGGGAATTCAAACTCCTGGCTTCCGAAGGCCCTGGTTTTTTCAAGGCTGATTTTTTCCCGGTACACCGTTTCCCCGTCTCCTGAGATGACCTCCACAAAATTAAGCGGAAATGTCCAGCTTAGATTCAGGTTCAGGTTGACATCAGCAGGGTCGTCCAATACCAAAATTTCTCCGGAGCTTTTTTCATTAATGGTAAAATCCGGGATCAAAACTTCTCCGGTGGTTACAAAAAACTCTCCCTTCTCCATTGCATCCAGGACCGGTTGCCAACCATCTTCAAATTTTGGAAGCTTATCCATGCGCAGGTAATTGATATTCATGTGTCCATATATTTCATATTCAGGCTCCAGTTTAAAAAGATCCGCTTCTCCTATCGCATATTTTTTATGGCCCCAATTGGCCATATCATCCATCAAATCCAGGACCCTTTTCCCAATTCTGGGCTGAGAAAGGTCGGCAGGAATGGCTTTCCATGCTGCACCAAGGAAACGATCGGAATGAAAAAATGCCTCATCCCGGTATTGGTCGGGAAAGCCTGTGGAACCTTTGGTACGTGCATGTGCCGTCCAGGCAAGGCCCTTCTCCTCCTCCAGTAACCTGAGCATTTCTTCTTTGTTGCCTACGCGGTATACTTTGCCATATTCGGGGACCTCTTCCACAAAAGGCTGACCCTGTTCCCTTGACATGATCCAGTAAACGGGTTTAGGGAAAATATTCATCCAGTGTCCGCCAAAATGACTGTTGGGTTCTTCTCCCGGAAGCATTAAGAAATCTCCGGAAGAAAGCCTGGCACATTCCTCAAACATGGTGCGGAATTCTGACAACCTTCTGGGGCCATGATCTCTCGGGTTCCCTGCCAGGTGAAATTCCCCCAGGTGCATGATATTTACACCCAGATCCCGCAACGCCCTGACATGCCCCGGAATTTCCGGAAGGGGTTTGTGGGTAAGTACATCATTTACGTGCTCCGTATGAAAATGGCTCGCCATGGTTCGGTACCCCGGAAGGGGTTGATATGAATCACCATGAGTATATTTTTTTACTTCCTCGAGCACCTGCCCGTCCTTCTCTGCGCTCAACAAAAGGAAAAAATTCAATCGCTGTTCGGTACCCGGTGGAGCATTGAACCAGGGCACATGCCGCCTGTCTCCCATCAAATCCTGCCGGATACCCAAGCCAAAGCCTGGAATCAAATCCCGGTAGCCCTTACCATACCAGGTGAATTTAAGGTTATAGGCATTGTCCAGGGGGTAAAAATATTGGTGTGGTGGGGGGAAGATGGCCAGGCTTCCACCTTTACTTTCACCAATAAGGCTGCGGTATTTCACAGCAAGCTCCTTGCTTCCGGTTGATGTATCTACACTTACAGCCTGAAGATACCCTTCCGTATCCGCCCAGAAAATCTCCTCCCAAACTGGTTCCTGATTTACCAATCCGGCATCATAGATAATGGCCACCGAATCTTTATCCGTTTGCATGACGGCTGCCAGATTGAGAAGGGGACTTCCATCATACAAAGTGATTTCCAGTGCACCGGAAAAATGCGCCGCAGAGACCTCTGATAAGATAATATTTGTTCGGCTTCCCTCATTGTTCACACTAGCAGCTGTTTTCTTAATTTTCAACAAATGCGGGGTGTAGGGAAGGTATGCTGTCCGGTCAAAAAAAATGTTCCAGCCACTACCCTTTGTCAGGTCCCTTTTGCCTTCAGTGAGTACAAAGACCTGATCCATGCCTCGTGCAATTTCTGTAAACCTCCCCTCATCGGTGCTTACCTGTATGCTATTAAATAATGGCTGACCCTCCTCCAGGTCAATTAAAAGTTTTCCCTTCTCCTGATTACCTGTGGGCCAGGTGACCTCCAGTATATTTTCTGTCACGGAGACGGTAGCGGCTGCCTTTTGATCAAAACCGGTAAAATCAACCTTGTTTTGGGCAGAAAGATTCAAATGTAAAACAAGTAAACAACCTAAAAAGAAAATTTTCATCTGATTTTTTTTAAAACGAGTAGACAATGGAGCGTGTTTTAAAATAGTTCCAGAAGCTAGGTAATCTGTATTACTTAATCCATAAATGTTAGTGATTTTTATTTCTTCGAATATATTGATGTATTTTTT
>NZ_JABURL010000017.1 GCF_014762705.1 Cyclobacterium sp.
TAACAAAGGAATGAGCAGGGTCATTAATGATGCGAGCAGGAAGCGTATTCGTCGTGTAGGGACGAACAGCAATGGCTGTACTGAATATCAGTCTAGTTCAAATAAAAATAGCTCAATTAACTAAGTATTAAAAAAATGAATGCTGCCCATCTTCATCTCGTCCTCAACCATTTTCCAATCATTGTACCCATTATCGGGGTTTTGGTCATGATAACAGCTCTGATAATCAAATCAGAAATGCTTAAAAAAGTTACCTATGGCCTTTACGTTCTTGGGGCATTATTCACCCTGCCCGCCTTTGGGACGGGAGAAGATGCAGAGGAAATCATAGAAAACCTTCCAGGAATCGAAGAAAAATTCATTGAAAATCACGAAGAGGCTGCAGAGACCTTCGCCTACTTTTCTTACGGTTTGGGAATTTTGTCAATTTTGGGATTTTGGGCGAATTGGAAAGAAAATTCTTTTTCTAATTTACTTTCTTTTGTTGTTTTGTTATTCGCTTTCCTTCTACTCTTTTTTGCAAAAGAGGTCGGTACTACTGGCGGTGAAATAAGGCACCCTGAAATCCGGAAAGGTTTTGATTTGGAAAAAGTCAACTGACATCCAATTTATTAAAACTTGGGATTGATTCTTAATCGATCTGATTTGAAATCAGAATTACAAAAACATTTTTAGGGGTTTTAATCGGGCCAAATGCCAAATTGGATTAAGAAATAATTTTGAAAAGTGATGAATTACGCTGGCCTCAATGACCTGGAAGTAAATGCCAACCGAAAATCTTTTGGGGGTAATAAAATGGATAAAAAGCCCGAAAGCCCTATCTGGAGTATTTTGAGTGAGATAATCAAAGAGCCTTTGTTTATCATTTTGATTGCAGCATCAGCCATTTACTTTAGTCTTGGGGAGATCACCGAAGGCATCATCATGTTGGTAGCAATAGGATTGGTCTCAGGAATATCCGTTTTTCAGGAGAATAAAAGCCGTAACGCAGTCAATGCACTTAAAAAGCTATCCAGGCCTCATGCAAAAGTTTACAGGAACCGGAAAATCATCCAGATTCCTACAGAAGAAATAGTTGTCAAAGATCTGTTTCTGGTCGAAGATGGAGATATGATTCCGGCAGATGCCAAAATAATTGAAGCGCATGATTTTTCGGTCAATGAAAGTATTCTGACAGGTGAATCTCTGTCGGTATCTAAAAGTCAGCATTCCGAATCTCCCAGTATTTTCCAGGGCACTACCGTAGATGCAGGAAATTGCGTTGCCGAGGTATACGCAGTGGGGAGTCAGACTGCTTTGGGCAAAATTGGTACAAGTTTAGGGGAAATTATAGAGACAAAAACTCCTTTACAAATCCAGATCAAAAGCTTTGTGCGGTCAATGGTTATTTTTGGAGCAATTGCTTTTCTTCTCGTATGGGGGATCAATTATTTAAATTCTCAGGATATCCTGAATTCCCTGCTAAATGGACTTACATTGGCAATGTCTGTATTACCGGAAGAAATACCGGTTGCTTTTAGCACTTTTATGGCTCTGGGAGCTTACCGGCTTTATAAAAACAAGGTCATTATCAGAAGTCCATATACAGTGGAAACCCTGGGAACAGCGTCCGTTATCTGTACAGATAAAACAGGCACCCTTACTGAAAACAGGATGGAACTCAGGGCTGTCTATGACTTAGGCACAGAAAGTATTCAGGATTTCACCAAAGATTCTCCTGTGTTTAATCAGACTTTAAATTATGCCCTTTGGTCGTCAGAAATTCTACCATTTGACCCCATGGAAAAATCCATCCATGAAGTTTATGCAAAGTTGGCACCCATTGATGAAAGGAAGTCGGCAAAAATGCTACACGAATACCCACTCAGTGGGAAGCCTCCATTGATGACACATATTTTTCAAATGGCAAATGGTGAAAAAATCATCGCCGTCAAAGGAAGTGTGGAAGGTGTAATTAAACAGAGTAAATTATCCGATGTGGAAACCGAAAAAGTTTTTGCGCAATTGGAAGGATTTACCTCCCAGGGTTACAGGGTCCTGGCAGTTGGAAAAGCTGATCCCGATATGGCAAAATATCCAAAAACCCAACAGGAGTTTAATTTCGAATTCCTGGGATTACTGGCTTTTTATGATCCTCCAAAAAAGAATATCCAGGAGGTGTTAAAAACCTTTTATTCGGCTGGTATCAAAGTTAAAATGATAACTGGAGATTATGCCCAAACCGCCTCTGCTGTTGCAGCTCAAATCGGATTGAAATCTTCAGGTCAGATATTGACCGGCGACCAGGTGCTGGCCCTGGATAGAGCCGGTCTCCGGAAAAAGGTGGACAAGATAGACGTCTTTGCGCGCATGTATCCAGAGGCAAAACTCAGGGTCATCGAGGCCCTTAAACAAAATGGTGAAATAGTAGCCATGACCGGAGACGGCGTTAATGATGGGCCAGCCCTCAAGGCAGCCCATATCGGAATATCTATGGGCAGACGGGGAAGTGAGGTAGCCAAAAGTGCTGCGGCCCTTGTATTGATGGATGACGATCTTGTTCACATGACGAAGGCGGTGGCATTGGGGAGACGGATTTATGAAAATCTAAAAAAAGCCATTCAATACATCATTTCGATCCATATCCCCATTATTTTGGTGGTATTATTGCCATTGGCATTTAGCTGGGAATTCACATTGATTTTTTCGCCCATACATGTGATTTTTCTGGAGTTGATTATGGGGCCGACCTGTTCTATAGTATTCGAAAATGAACCCATAGAACCCAACTCCATGACGAATCCACCAAGAAAAATGTCACAAACCTTTTTTTCCTGGGCCGAACTTTCCCTGAGTGTGGTACAAGGATTGACAATAACTACAGTTGCTTTGGGGCTGGGTTATTACCTGATGATTCAGGGCGAAAACATTGAAACAGTGCGAACCATTATTTTCACAACTTTGGTTTTAAGCAATGTCTTTCTCACCTTGGTAAACAGATCCTTTTATTATTCGGTACTGAAAACGATCAAATACCCCAATAAGCTGGTGCCTTTGGTTTTAGGCATTTCTCTGCTTTTATTGGTAATAATATTGACCGTTCCGTCTATCCAATCGGTATTTGAATTTGATACCGTCAATATGGAATTGATCGGTGCAACGATGGTTGTTTCTTTTTTTGGTGTTTTCTGGATTGAATTGTGGAAAACCTGGCAAAGAAAAAAATTTAAGATTGAAAAATGCAAATAAAAATGAACCAAGCAGGAAGGTTTGCCCAGCCACAAGTAATATGGTTTGCGGAGATGACAACAGCAGGATATAAATTGCCTTTGAATAGAGAACTGGAAGCCGGATAATTGTCAACAAATCATACCCCAATGGTCTTTCGATATCCGGGAGCCACTTCAGCTTATTATATTGGATACTTCCTTTCTTTCTCAGGCCAGGACATCTTGTACACATGAATTTAACGCTTCTTGATGTCGATTTTTAAATAAATTTTTGAATTTGATATACAGATAGCGTAGCTTCAGTTTTTATCGAAAAAATTGCTACCCAGTAATGATACTTAATAATAGTCATCGTATTTTAATGCAACAGATATAATTCACAAAAATTAATAACTAAAACTACATTTTCTAAACACATGAAAAAACTATCCCAAATTGCACTAGGCCTGGCATTGCTTGCTTTCTACTCTTGCAACAATTCCACCAAAGTTGAAGAAACCGAAACGCAGGCAAGCGAAGATAACTTTAGCCTGGTAAGGGACTCTACAAAAGTAAGTTTCGTGGCTTATAAGACCACGGATAAGGTACCAGTGGGTGGTGAATTTACCAATATAAATATCAATAACTTCGGATCCGGGGAGACGGCATTGGAAGCCATGAACGGTACGGAATTCAGCATTCCGGTCAGCAGTTTATTTACCAATGATCCAACAGGAACCAGAGATCCTAAAATTTTAGAATTTTTCTTTGGTGCATTGGAAAACACCGAGCTGATATCAGGTGTATTCAAAGTGGATGCCAATCAGCAATGTTCCATCGATGTTACCCTAAACGGACAAACAGAAACCATCCCCTTGGAATATTCGGTGGTAGATGATACCAAATTCGTTTTTGATGGGGTAATGGAACTGGGCAACTGGGATGCTCTGGATGCCGTAGCATCTATCAATAAAGCTTGCGAAGCTTTGCATACAGGATCTGATGGAGTAAGCAAAACCTGGAGCGAAGTTGCCGTAAAGGCGGTGGTGCTACTGGCTAAAAAATAACTAACGAGAATAAAAATCCGCAAACCCACATCAAAGTAAGTATTGGTGTGGGTTTTTTTATTTCCTAATGAACGTAAAATGGTAAGTTTTGCCTGGATGGATTTCTCTATCGAAAAACTGACTGAGATAATCAGGAACCAACTCAGCGGTGTAACTCAATTGGAAGCAAACCTATTGGGAAACAATTTAAACGCAATTTTTGTTAATGCATTGTAAAAGATTCAATCATAAAGTATAATTTCTTAATCTCAGGTATATTACTCCGCTTTTGGAATCTCCAATTTATATCCTGAATTCATCGCTGTTGATGCGATGCATTATTTCCAGATAATCAAAATACCATGATTCCTTTCCATAGAAAATACCGCTTTGTTTTTATCCTGTTTTTATTCTATCTGCCCTCCTGTACTGAAACCAAAACCATGGAGGTA
Organism: Cyclobacterium sp.; assembly: GCF_014762705.1. Lineage (GTDB taxonomy): Bacteria > Bacteroidota > Bacteroidia > Cytophagales > Cyclobacteriaceae > Cyclobacterium. The sequence goes on from NZ_JABURL010000017.1 coordinate 4,687, forward strand.
ACTGCCACGGCCTACAATTCTGTGGAGAGCCAGACCAAAAAAGGAGACCCTACCACAACTGCTTTTGGAGACAAACTTAAGCCTGGTATGAAAGCTATTGCAGTATCCAGAGACCTGCTGGCAGTAGAAGGTATTGAGCACGGTGCAGAGGTGGAGATAAAAGGCCTCCCCGGTAAATACAAGGTGCTGGATAAAATGAACAGGCGCTGGACAAAAAAAATTGATATTTACATGGGAGAAAATGTGGCCCAGGCCAGAGAATGGGGCATGAAGCAGGTTGAAATCAGTTGGATAGTAGATTGAATACCATTGACATGAAGAAGATTTCTGAATCGGGTTTTATACCAAATACCTTAATCTGGTAATTTTTTTTTATTTATTGTAACGAATCATAGCTCGTTTTTTTTTTATTGATAGCAAGGCAATTATTCCTACTATCAATAATAAGAGTTCCAAAATCCAAAAATGCAAATGGAAAATTATAAAAATACTTTTTCGGCGAGTACCAACACAACATGGGTGAAAATATGGGCTAGAAAAGCACTCTCCAATCCTTTTTTCCAATATAGCCACCCGAAAACAAGACCACCGACTGAATTGCCGATAAGGACATAAGCTATCAGGATAAGACTGGGCTTTTCCACAACTTGAAAAACTACTGGGAAATGCCCAATGGCAAAAATAAATGCGGAAAGGACAATCCCAGTCCAATACACATAGACCCGGGTACTCTTAAAAAGTTTCGCGCCGATCCAAACCATCAGCGTCATCAATCCAAACCTCATAAAGATTTCCTCAGTGAGCCCACCATATAAAAACCTTGCTGCAAGAGTAAGGTGGAGAGATGAGTTCAGAAGTTCAAACTCTGTGGGGGAAATGTACCTATATAGACCGAGAATGCTGAGTAACATTCCGGTGAGCACTCCCCCCAGAAGTCCATAAATTGCGATTTCGCAAAGGTTTGGCGATTCCTGCTTTATTCCCACCACTTTCTCAATAATAGGAACACTCAGGTTAACCTTTTGATACAGGAGGGTACCTACAAGCACCGCAACCATTAAAAGAATGGTAGGGTTGACCAAAGTCAACAGCTTAACTTGCAAAGGAGTAAACTTTTCTTCCAGTATCGAAACAAGCTCCTCAGGCAAGGGGATATCCATGGTTAAGATAGACAACATACCCAACATTCCAAGGAGAAATAAGAACAGTGCCAGGTAAAATTTTTTTCTCTTCATCACGGCTGAAATTAAATCGAAAGTATATCGCAAATAAGCGGGTTAATTTTCCAAATAAACAAACAAAAAATTCAATCAAAACAGCATGCTACCTGGCTACCTAATAAACAGTTTGAAATTCAGACAAAAATGAAAGTGAAATCTTTATCTTTCTGGGCAAAATACCAGAGCTAACTTTAATGCAAATCCAGTTCTGCCAATTAGTTAAGGGTATGGGTATATACTAATACCAACAAACAGCCCTATGACAAGGCTTCCGGTGGAGGGTCTTTTCTGCTGAATTTGTCATCAGGTAGTGGAATAAAGGTATCCTTATCATCCGGTGGCAAATCAATTCTTCCTTGCTTCCAGTCCTCCCTGGCCTGCTCGATGCGTTCCTTACGGCTACTCACAAAATTCCACCAGATAAAGCGCTCGCCTACCGGATCTCCTCCGAGCAACATCAGTGTACAATCTTGCTGCGCAAAGACATTGGCCTGCTCTTCTTTCGAAAATACCAGCAATTGCCCTTTGGTATACTGTTGGCTACCCAATGCCAATGTACCTTTCGCCACATACAATCCCCGCTCTTCGTATCCCAGCGGAACATCCAGTCGATAACCTTTTTTCAATTCCACATGCAGGTAAAAAAGCGGGGAGTGGGTAGGTACATTACTTTTCAAACCATAGGCCTCCCCTGCTATCTGCCGCATCCATAGTCCTTTTTCCTCGAATACAGGCAATCGCTCTTTTTGATAATTTAAGAAAGTAGGATCCGATTCCTCGTCTTTTTCAGGCAAGGCCACCCAGGTTTGAATCATTTCCAGCTGCCCTCCTGCCAGCACAGCAGGATCCTCAAAGCGTTCACTATGGGCAATGCCTTTTCCGGCCGTCATCCAGTTGACTTCTCCAGGTTCGATGATTTGCTTTACACCCAGGCTATCCCTATGGGTAACCTTGCCTTTAAACAAATAACTTACGGTAGAAAGGCCAATATGAGGATGAGGAAGCACGTCCATATCCTTTCCTTTTTCAGCACCCAGGCTGACCGGTCCGGCATGGTCCATAAAGATAAAAGGACCAACCATGCGGCGTTTGCGAAATGGCAAAATTCGGTTGACCATCATTCCTGGTCCTATGGTAGCTTCTCGGGCATTAATGACGATTTCGGGCATGGCAGATTTTAAATTACTTAACAGCATTAAATAAAGACATCGATCAAATTATTTCTTTAACAAATGGATCAGTTACAATCTTCAAATTGAGAACTGTTGACCTATCTTTCTCCTGTAGACTTTTAAGAATTTGTCATTGAAATTATTTAATTATCTCGAAAGATTTTCCAGCCAGGAAACATGTTCCTTACCACCATTGGCATTGTTAGGCCAGCGTTTCCAGATTTTAGATACAATATCCCGATCACCATCACCATCAATATCTCCAATCAATGCATCGTGTCCCCCCAGTTTTCCGTCAAATATCACCCTCTCCTCAAATTTACCCCCTTTTCCATCCATGTTTTCCCAAATATACCAGCCTGATCCCCTACCCTCAGGAAAAATAACTGTTAATAATATTTACCTAACCATAACATTTCTGAAGGGTCAGACAGGTTGGTAATATTTACTTTTGAAGGAAAAGAAGCCATCTGGCCTTCTTCGGTTTGGTGTACCTCTTCTATTTGGTATTCAACCCAATTGAATCCCGGCTTTAATTCCAATTGATAGGCATAGGTAACATTTACATCTGTATCTGAGTCCACAAATTTCGAGAAGGAGCAACTTGTATTCAATGTCAAATCATCTTCCAGAAAAACCACTTCCCAAAACTTCCCTACTACAGCTGGATTGTAGGCTTCGTCTTCCAGCCAGGGAATAAGGTTTTCATCAGATACCAAAAAGGCAGTTCCTGCCCACTGTTCTTTTTGCAAGAGACGCATAAAATCAATTCTTGCAGCAGGAACATCATGTTTTTCACCAAAATCGTCTCCTGTACCACACCTCAACCTAAAATTAAAATACAAATCTCCCATGAACATGGCTTTGACATCTTCGGGAACAGTTTCTGCATTTTTACCCCTAAGATCTATGGAAAAACTTCCCTTTTTATCCACCTGCCCTACCAGAATCGAATGATCCATGCCAAAAGGCATCAATACCAAATCCATGCTTTTTTTAGGATGAGATGCTATTTCTCCCTGAAATCCTTGTGCCAAAACGGTATCAGCTATAAAAACCGTTAATAGTGCGATTAATATTCTTTTCATATTTGGGATAGACTTTGTTATATTCTCACATTAATTGATGGATCAAAGAAATTTATTGTATAATACTGCTGTATCATCTTTTGTACAATTAAACGAAATAGGAATGTTATTTTTCTTATTGGTCCCTTATAAAAATAAAAACTTTTTATTTAATTTAATGTGTGTTCTTCGATCTTTTTTAAAACCCATTTATCAGGCAATTTCCAGAGGAATTTTCCAATCATTCATTGTCCTTTTTCTAAATACAGGTAGCCTATTCCTTCTACGGTCCATTACTATTTCTTCCGGAATACTGCCTTTACAATTATTCCCAGTGCTACATCCCAAACCATTGCACTGCATTTTCATAAAACACCTTGTCTACCACTTCTTTGGGCAAGTGTAAGCCTTTGAAGGGCTTATCGATCAGTTCACTTTCCATTTCATTATCGGTTACAAAGTATTCCCAATCGCGCTTCCAGGTAATCTCCATCGCCTGCGACAACTCCTCCCTGGATCGCTTCCCATCATCACCCAAATCCGTCCCGTACAGGATACGGTCCTGGTAGTTTATTAAAAAATTCCGCACCTTTTCCCTATCATTTGCCGTCTGGTAAAACAAATTCCCCATGCGTGCTGCCAAGTCCACCGACATATTGGGAAAGCGGTCCAGGGTTCGGGCCAAAACATCCACATCGTATTCCAAACTGCCCAGGTGCGCCCCTACAAACCGCAAGTTTGGGTTTTTTGCCAACATCCTATCTCGAGCCTCCATCAAGTCCTTGTGAGAGGGCATTTCTGGGTGCAGGTACATGTAGTACTCGGGATGACTTTCGAAATACCGGCGGTTATTGTTGGTAGTCATGGAGTCTAGTGGAAGCCAACAGTTTTTTGGTTCTCCCAGATGCCCCATCAGGGTTTTGTCCTGATCCTGAATGAATTGGAAAATGGGGTCAAAACGGGCATCGTCAATCTGTATAAGGTTACCGGCAGCATCCCTGGAAACCATTCCGATGTTTTTCCAGACTTTAACCCCTAAGGCTCCCTGTTCAAAGCAACTGTCCAGCCAGGATATCACCCTGGATTGCCAGTTTTCTTCCTCCCAGTCAGCAACGGCAAAGGCTGTTACCATTGCTACCGTATGTGGAGACTGTTCGTGTTGGAGCTGTCCGTACCTGAATTTACGGTAAACATCATTCCATCCATCATCCTTTTCCAGGCAAACATTAATAAGGCGGAAATTATCCTCTTTAGCCTTTTCCAAAAAGAATGCACGATCGGTATTCAAATGAATATGGACATCCATTTTCTTAACCTCCGGGTAATTTTCCATGGTATACCACTCCTCCTGCTGGCCAAATGCCATCAAATTAGAAAGAAAGAAAATTGGAAATAAGTACTTTATCATAATGGGTTTATCAATTTTAAAGAACACGATACAATAAGTAAATTACTTTGTCAGCAATAGCATCCTATTTAAAAATAAGCCTATTATAATGGCGAATAGAAAAAGGCTAAAACTTTATCCTACCTGCACTTCACCAATTTATTTTTCCATCCCAAACCAGTTCACCGCATTGTGATAAAACACCTTGTCCACCACCTCTTTAGGCAAATGTAAGCCTTGAAAGGCTTCGTTGATCAGGTCGCTTTCCATCATGTTATCGCTAACAAAAAATTCCCAATCCCGCTTCCATGCCGCATCCATGGCAGCGTACAACTCCTCCTCAGTCCTGCTTCCGTTATCAGACAGGTCTGTGGCATAAAGGAGGCGGTCCTGGTACCGGATAAAGAACTCCCGCACTTTTTCACGGTCTTCAGCTGTTTGGTAAAATACCTGCCCCATCCGTGCCGCCAGATCCACTGCCATATTGGGAAAACGGTCCAGGGTCCTGGCCAATTCTTCCACATCGTATTCCAGACTTCCCATGTGGGCTCCTACAAATTTTAGGTCAGGATGCTTTTCCAGCATATTGTCCCTGCGTTGGATCAGCTCTTCATGGCTGGGCATTTCGGGCTGCAGGTACATGTGGTATTCGGGATGGTTGCCATAATAATTCCTGTCATTATTTGTGGTCATTTCATCCAGGGGAAGCCAGCAATTCTTAGGCTCTGCCAAGTGCCCCATCAAAGTCTTGCCCTGTTGCCGAATGTGATCAAAGATGGGATCAAAACGAGCATCGTCAATTTGTATCAGGTTTCCGGCTGTATCCCGGGAGACCATCCCTATATTCTTCCATACTTTCACTCCCAATGCTCCCTGTTCAAAGCAACTGTCTAACCAGTGGATCACTTTTTCCTCCCAATCAGGACTGTCCCAATTTGATACCGCAAAAGCGGTCACATTGGCTACCTTTTCCGGATGGGCCTGTTCCTGTTGCCTGCCATAGTCAAATTTTCGGTATACATCATTCCAGCCATCTGTATATTCCAGGGCTACATTGATCAGCTTAAAGCCATCCCTGGCTGCCTTTTCCACAAACAGGCTACGATCGGTCTCTATATGGACATGAACGTCCATTTTGGGGACCTCAGGATAGTTCTCTAAGGTATAATTATTTGAATCAGACCCACAAGCCATTCCCAAAAATGAATAAATGAAAAGTATTATATATCCGGTCAGTTGCCATTCTGTTTTCATATTGCATTTGGTTATCCAATCAAATTAGTACATAATTGGAGAACTTGACAGAAAAACCGGAAAAAATTATTTTTTCGGTAAGTGATTTTTTATAAAAATGCCCTATTTTGTGCTTTACTTTTCATTTTCAGCTGCACCATCTGGAATTGAATCACTCAAAATTGAAAGAGACAAAACACCATTTTACTGATGAATAAAAATTTCGCTTACTGTTTTTATTTGTTTTTTCTGCTTGCCGCCTGTCAACAACAGGAATTACAAAAACCTGTTTTTGATATTTCTCCTGCAGACCGCCTGGATCCTAAAAGAACCGAAGCTCCTTATCCGCAAATCGGTATCCCCGAAGGAGTGGATATGGAGTCTGCCCGCTGGAATGGGATTGACCTTACACCTACCGCACCGGTAGTTCCCTTATCCGCTGTTGAAGAGCAAAAGACTTTTCACCTTCAACCTGGCTATCAAATAGAGCCCATTCTGGCCGAACCACATATTCAGGAACCTGCAGCCATCCAATTTGATGGCAATGGAAGGATGTATGTATTGGAATTAAGGACCTATATGCAAGATATTGATGCCACGGGGGAGCTGATGCCAGCGGGTCGCATTTCCCGTTGGGAGGATAAGGATGACGATGGTATCTACGAAACAGGAGTAGTTTTTCTGGACAGCCTGGTGTTCCCTCGGTTTGTGGTGCCTTTCGGACCCAATACCATTCTATCCATGGAATCCAATGAAGACCATGTTTATAAATACACCGATACCGATAATGATGGCCAGGCGGATACCAAGGAGCTTTTTGCCACTGGATTAGGCCGCTCGGGCAATGTGGAGCACCAGACCAGCTTTCTGACCTGGACCATGGACAACTGGATGTACAGTACTTATAACATGCGCCGGATCCGTTGGACACCCGATGGGGTGATCCAGGAACCCACCGGAAATCCTTATGGACAGTGGGGCGTAACCCAGGACAATTATGGTCAGGTATGGTTTCAGGATGGTGCCGGGGGTGTACCTCAAAATTTTAATTTCCCTATCGTTTACGGTAATTTCAGGATTGAAGGACAGTTTCAGGAGGGGTTTCGGGAACCCTTTAGCCTTGTCGCATTGGCTGATTTCGAACCGGGCATGAGAGAAACCAAACCCGATGGTTCCTTAAATAACGTGACGGGAGCAGCAGGCAACGATGTGTTTCGTGGGGACCGCCTGCCCAAAGAACTGGTCAACCAATATTTCTACGGAGAACCCGTAGGCCGGATTGTCAGGCAGGTCAGGTCTGATAAGTCAGAAGGACTGACTTATATTCAAAACGAATACCGTGACCAGGGAACGGAGTTTATCCAATCTACGGATCCGCTGTTTCGACCAGTAGACATGGCTACAGCCCCGGATGGCACCATGTACATTGTTGACATGTACCGGGGGATCATACAGGAGGGCAATTGGACGCAGGAAGGCAGTTACCTGCGCACCAAACTGCAACAGTATCAAATGGACGATATCGTAGGCAATGGACGTATCTGGCGACTGACGCATAAGGACCATTCCCGAAGTACCGAAAAACCACGCATGTTTGAAGAATCGGCCAGTGAACTGGTTCAGCACCTGACTCATGCCAATGGCTGGTGGAGGGACAAAGCCCAGCAACTACTGATCTTGCGCCAGGACCGTTCGGTCGTTCCCCAACTAGAGCAAATGGCCAGAGATCATGACAATGAACTGGCCCGCATCCATGCTTTATGGACCTTAGAGGGATTGGGATCTTTAAAGGCAAATTTGGTGCGTGAATGGTTTGAAGGAAGTAATCCAAACCTTCGAATTCAGGCCCTGAGAGCTGGAGAAACCCTCTACAAATACGGTGAAAAAAGCCTTGAAACGGATTACAAAAAAATGATGGGAGATCCCGATCCTGAGGTTGCAGTGCAGGCTTTACTGAGTGCTTATGTACTTAATTTTGAAGGGATTGAAGATCAGTTACAAATGGTCCTTTCCAACAATCAAGCCAAAGGGGTGCAAACCGTTGCCCGGCAAATACTCGAAAAAATCGCTGCTGCTAAGGAGCGTGCAGCCACCCGGTATACGGCAGAAGAAAGGGTGCTTTTTGATCATGGAAAATCCATCTTTGACAGTTATTGCGCCACTTGCCATGGAATAAAAGGGCTGGGAACGCCAACAGGAGATGATGGAGAACTTATTGCACCTGGTTTTTCCGGATCTCCAAGAATACAAGGTCACCCGGAATATGCTGTTAAGACCTTATTGCATGGCCTCACGGGTGCCATAGAAGGGAAAGAATATGAGGGGGTCATGATAGCCATGGGAGAAAATTCAGACGACTGGATAGCATCTGTGGTTTCATATATCCGCAATGACTTTGGCAATCAGGGAAGCTTTATCAGCCCGGAATACGTTTCTCAAATCCGGGAAGCTACCAAAGAACAAAGTGGTAATTATTCCCATGATGCCCTGGTGGCAGAAGTTCCCAAACAGCTTTTTCCCCAGGACAATTGGAAGGTAAGTGCCAGTAGTACTGCCCTGCAAGGTGTAGGCTCAACACGTGATCCAAGCTATGCATTTGGCTTCAAGGGTTGGAGAACAGACGAAGCACAAGAAAAGGGAATGTGGTTCCAGGTAAACCTCCCTACTCCGCAAAACCTGGCGGAAATACAGTTTGATGCAGGAGATGAACACTATCCGGGACATTTTACGGTAGAGGTTTCTCCCGACGGTAATTCCTGGAAAGAAGTGGCCTCAGAAAAAGGTAAAAAAGGAATCAATCAGATTCCATGGAATGCTGAAAGCCCTGTAACGCATGTGCGCCTGGTGCTGAAGGAAGGTCGAGATGAAACCTGGGCCATGAAGAACCTTAAACTATATGCCCGTTGATAAAGAAGAATTGAAATGGTTCAAATCTTTTATATGGCACAACATATAATAGCAAATATAATGAGAGAGGTATTTCTTGTCTCTCTCCTGTTCTCTTTGGGGTTCTCCCCGGGTTTAAGCCAGGCACAGATCCTCAAAAAACCTATCCCAGATAAAACGGTTGTGTTGACCTTTGACGATGCACCCGCCAGTCATTATGCCCACGTTGCACCACTGCTAATGGAAAGGGGGTTTGGAGCTACCTTTTTTGTTTGTGAATTTCCACCAAACCATGCGGACAGCAGCAAATACATGAACTGGCGGCAAATGCAAGCCCTTGACAGGATGGGGTTTGAAGTAGCCAACCATACCCATACCCATGCACCTGTGGGAAAACTGTCAAAAGATGAAATCCTCAGTCAAATTGAATACATTGAGGGTAAAATGGATTCTCTGGATATGGGAAGTCCTGTCAGTTTTGCTTATCCGGGTTATAGCATGAGTGAAACGGTATTAGATGTACTGGGTGAAAAGGAATACCGGATAGCAAGAGCGGGGGGAAGCCGGGTTTACGATCCCCTTAATGACCACCCCTATCTCCTGCCTAGCTGGGCCACAGATGATACGAACGAAGAGGTGATTTTTGATGCACTTAAAAAAGCTAAGGATGGAAAGGTGGTTATTCTGACCCTTCATGGGGTGCCTGACCTGGAGCATCCCTGGGTAAATACCTCGCCGGAGCTTTTTGGCAGATATCTGGATTACCTCAGCGAAAATGATTTTGTGGTTTTATCCTTAGTGGATTTGGAAGAATTCATCGATTTTGAGGAAGCAGCGCGGCAATTGTCACCTGACTTTTCCAGGCCACTAAAAAATTAACCCCTATTTTAACTTTTTCCTAATGCTTTTTTATCTCAGAAATTTCCTAATTTGTACCATTTCCTAAGCCTATTCGGAAACTTTCTCAATATTTAAATCCTTGAATAAACATCAGCACGTCAAGGCCAGGGCGCAGAATTATTCCTGCCAATTTTTACCTGGATAACAACCTGATTTTATAGCACTTAATGTCCTTCCGGATATGGCACAAGCTGTAGCTTAACCTGAGGCTTAATTCTGGAAGAACGATTAGTAAAAGAGTGAAAATCATTCCTAAAAAATTTGAATTTTTTTTGTTTAAATATAATAAAATGGCTACATTTTGTTATAAGTAACTCATTTCCAACTCCCTAAATGTTAAAACAATGCTATATACACTCAAAGGTAACCTAATTGGGGTAAAATGTGATGATCATTTTATGCCCCTGGCAAACACCACTGTCAGACTTTACAGATCTAGAGCAAATATTGAAGAGGCTACCGTTTTGGTAGCCGCACAAGCCAAAGAGACTTTTCAACTTATTGACGAAAAAGGAATAAAGGCCAAAGAAAAGCAACTGCTGGCTGAGACCAAAACAGACGAATCGGGTAATTACTTATTTCAAATTGATGGTGACAAATCAAAATATAAAGGGGAAGCGGTCGAATTTGATATCCATTATGCTGAAATTCCAGATTATGGTCAAAAAGACACATCAAAACCGCGGAATTTCAAACCATTTCAGGCAACCCTGAATGTGATTCAGCCCAAATGGAGAGAAACCAACAATGGGTTGGAAGCGAGTTGGAATTACCGCATTTCGAATAGAATATGGTGTAGGATTCTTTCCATTTTGGATATTTGGGTGATTTGTGGTATTCTGACGAATTGTGAAACCCAGCAGGCACTGTCAGGCATTGAGGTGCAGGCCATGGATGATGATATTATTTCTGATGACCTTTTAGGTACTGCCCTAACGGATGCCAATGGTCATTTTTGCATTTACTACAGGTCGAAAGATTTTAAAAAGACATTTCTCTCTCCATTGATCAATGTGGAAACGCCGCTGTTTCCTTGGGGAAATGGCCCTGATATTTACTTTAAATACGCCTTTGCCGGGACTGTTTTTTCCGAAGAACCTCCCTCACGTGCCAGGCAGGCGGATCGTGAAAATGTGGGTAACTGCTTCTGCGTTAGACTTTGCCTCAAGGACCAACCTGATGGAGGAAATGGAAGGGAACCTGTTGGATATTTCTTTGCCATCGGAGAATTAAGGCGGTATAATTCTATTTTAAATATCAATCCGGCCAATGGAAAAACAATAGGTAAGCCTACAGCGGCCTGGAACGACCTTGCCTTTTACAATAACCTGGCTCTGGTAGGTGCCATTACTGAAAAGCTCAACGGACAGCCCATGGAATACAAATTTCAATATACCGAACTGGCCAATCCCACAGATCCGGTACCGGGAGCACCAGGGGCATGGACGGATGTTATTCCCAGTCAGATTGCGAATACAGTTATCGGTTATGGTTGGAGGTTAACCCCATTATTTGAATACGAGGATATCGCAATCAATGCCATTGGCAGCCAGATTCCGGTAAGTTTCAACGGAAATTGGATCGTAGTACCTCAGAGTGGAACCCTGCCTATGGGATACAACCTTGTTTTGAACAATAATGGGCCTTTGATTAAATTGATTTCTACTACCATTGCCAATACACCTGTAGATATGGGAGGGTTGGTTCCAGGTAATAGTACCACCACCATAAATCCCCTTCAGCAAAACAGATATTTCAGCTTGCGAATGATCAAAAGGGAGGCGGGAAATTCAGCCTCCGAAGTAGTAGCAGGGGTGTCCAGACCTTTAGCCGTTTTCAACACCAAATACCTCAATGTTCCCCAACGTGGATCATGGCTTCCAACAACCAACAGCAACGAGTTAGGTGTGGCTTCCATAGATCTGGAGGAGTTGGCTACAGCGGGAGGCTGCAGCACCATTTCAGATTCCCTGACCGTTAAATATACCGCTGCCAATCCCAATTTAGGCGTCGTCAGTTTAGGAATGACAGGTCCGGGCGGTCCCCATAATTTTGCTCCGATCGTCTTTCCTTCTCCGGGAGAAGAAGCTCATGGAACATCGGCTTATACGGGTGATGTAACAGCCTTACCCAATTGCTCTTATGAGGTAAGGTTGAATGCAGAACTTAAGCTAACCAATGGTGAATCCCAACATGATGGTATTTGGGACCGGGTATTGTTCTGCAAATAAAGGTTATGCATCCATACCCTTAGGAGAGATTAAAAAATCCTAGGAATATTTCCCTGGATTTTTTGATCTCTGCTTTCTACAACTTAACATCAAATTGACCCGGGACATTCATGCTATTTTAATAAAAATTAAGCGTCCTAGGTCATTTTTGCCCTATTTTTGAGTCATTTTGGGCATTCCCCTTCTTCCAGACCAACAGTTTCAGGTAAGTGAATGCCAATAACCATTAGAAATTATTTTATACATTTGATTAAACCAATATAACAGGCTTATGAAAATCTTAACCCCTGTATTGCTTTTGTTTCTCAGCTGTTTTTCGTCCTATGCCCAGGGTAAGGCGCAAAACTCTCCCTCTGACAGTCTGATGATCACAATATTTATGAAGCACCACCAGGACAAGAATATTGATGAATTGCGGGAGATCCGGAATAGCAACGGCTTTTTGGAAAATTTCCCTCCCCCTTCTGCAAAAGTGGTCAACTGGTACGTCCTGATGGGTATTGGGCAGGTGGTCACCTTGAAAATACCGGCAAGTGAATTGCGGGCCCTGAATATGGCCGTAGAGAAAAGTGTCTGGGGGGCATTTTCTACAGAGTTTTATCCAACCTATGACCTGTATCCCCACATTCAGGAGGCAAAAGAAAATTTAAAAGCAAGCCAAAATGAGTAGTCGATTTCATTTCAACTTTCAGGTTTATCGTCATTCAAAATTGAACCCTACAGGTATCTGCCTTTCAATTCATCCAAAGGAATGATTTCATATAGGCTGGAATCACTAAAATCCATGATTTCGGCTATTTCCAGCCTATTGTCATGGCCATGCTCAATTTCAGGCCAGGAAGGCGGACTGTATATCCAGTTGCCTTTGGCATCTTTCATATGACCTCTATCGGAAAAAAAGTATCTGGCAAAATCTTTGGCGGGCAATCCTTTAAATAATGGCGCAGTTTCCGGAGATAATCTTTCCTGTCCGAAAGTTTGACTGAGATAAGCATCCAGGCTACAGGGGAATTCCAGGGTAGAATCAAAATCGTATATCCACCATTTTTCCTGCTTCCGGGCCAATAAGACCACATGGTAATCCCAGTAGACTGGATTTTTATTTTCTACAGGATTATGAAACCAAAAAGGGCAATTTCTACTTGTATTGGATATGACCAATACTACATTTTCCTGTGATTTGATATCCGGATGAACACATAATTGCCATACGTTCTCCTCACAATAATTTTTGGCATACTTATAGGTGCTTTTCTCCATCATGAACAGCAAAGGTACACCATTAACATTAAGGAAGCCTCGAAATATTCTGTCGATTTTCTCGGAAAGGATTTTATAGACAAATGATTTGTTATTTACATAAAACTGTACCCTTGTCCAGGTTTATTTAAATTTTCATTTTTCCCCAATCCTATTTATTTTAAAATATGAAAGAAAAAATTTGCCTGATAACAGGTGCCAATTCAGGAATAGGTTTTGAAACAGCTAAAGAATTATCTCAGAGGGGATTTCGTGTAATCCTGCTCTGCCGCTCTGCAGAAAAAGCCAAGAGTGCCAAAAAAGAAATCCTTAAATCCAATCCGGATGCTGGAGTTGACCTGGCCATTGCCGACCTGGCTTCCCAAAAACAGATCAGGAATGTGGCCAAAGAAATCGCAGCATCCTATCCAAAAGTAGATGTACTGATCAACAATGCAGGATCCTGGTTTTCTGAATTCAGACTTACAGAAGATGGCATTGAAAGGCAATGGGCCATCAACCATCTTTCCCCATTTCTTTTGACACATTTGCTGCTTCCCCTATTGCTACAAGCAGAAGACCCGAGAATCATCAATTTGAGTTCCGATTCTCATTTTCATGGTAAGATTCATTTTGATGATGTCAACCTGAAAAAAAAATACCATGGTTTAAGGGCCTATGCCCAATCCAAACTGGCCAATGTGCTCTTTACACATGAATTCGAAGTAAGAAAAACAGAAAAGAAACTAACCATCAATGCGGTACAGCCTGGTTTGGTCAAAACAGATATCGGCCTGAAACATACTTTTTCCTTGCACGGGTTCTTCTGGAAAATAAGAAGGCTTTGCGGAAAATCTCCTAAAAAGGGGGCAGAGACCAGTATTTACCTCGCCAGTTCCGATCAGGTAAAAGGAATATCCGGCAAATACTGGGACAATTGTAATATAAAAAGCACCTCTTCTTCAGCCGATTCGTCCGTAAATGCAGCCAAACTTTGGGATTTGAGCATGGACATGTGTGGTATCAAAACGTATTTTCCTCAATAAATCAATGTTCGCTATATACCCGAAAAAGCCTTTCCAATAGCTTCATCTTTAATCCAGTTGGACAAACTTTCATCAGTTTTACCAGAATCCAATTGATTTTACCAGGTATGATGACGGCCTTTCCCTTCAATAATCCATTTAACCCCAATTCAGCCACTTCCTCCGGACTGCTCAGAATCCACTTGGCCCGATTGCCGTGAGCCTCCATGCGCTTTAGGGCTTCCGGATTGGTCATGACTGGCCCTGGACAGACTACCGTTATTTTTACTGGTCCTTTCCTTTGCTCTTCTCTTAAAGCCAGGGAAAAAGCATATACAAAATTCTTGGTTCCCGTATATACGGCCTTATAAGGCAAAGGCAAAGTGGCTTCCATGCTGCTCATATTCAACATGTAAGCATGCTGGTGTTTTTTTAAGATCGGCAAAAAATAATGACACATTACTACCAAAACCCTGTTGTTCAGGTCTATTATCTGAAGGTATTTTTCCAAGGGAATATTTTCAAATCTCCCCCCTGCTCCTATACCTGCATTGTTTATCAACATGTCGATTTCAAGCTGTTTATCCCTGCAAAATTCATATAGTTCCATAATTGAATGGGCTAAAGTTAGGTCAGTGGCATAGATAAGAACCTTTACTGGATACAAATGCAGGAGCTGTTGCCGTGTTTCTTCTATTAGCGGATCCGGCAAAGCCACTAAAAGCAAATTCATGCCTCTTTTGGCACAGGAAAAGGCAAATGCCTTACCAATGCCCATGCTGGCTCCGGTAATCAATGTGTAAGTATTTTTTTTCATTTCCTGAATGTAAAAAAAACCGAAATGATTTTGGAAGTTTTCAGAGACAATGCTTTTCTTAAAATTTAATCTTAAACCGGATTTTATCCCTTTCAAATGTAATAGCTATATTTGAATCCTATGCACAACAACGATATTCTAAGGAGTCTTCGGTATACTTTTGATTTCCGTGATGATCAAATGATTCACATTTTTTCTCAGGCTGACATGGAAGTTTCCCGGGCTGAAGTAAGCGACTGGCTTAAAAAAAATGACGATGAAGCCTTTCACCCACTCAATGATTTTAAGCTAGCTGTATTTCTAAATGGTTTGATCAATTACAAAAGGGGTAAAAAGGAGGGTTCTCAGCCTGTGCCTGAAAGCAGGCTTAGCAATAATATAATTCTAAGGAAGTTAAAAATAGCTTTACAATTGAAAGATGAAGACATGTTGGAAATATTGGAACTGGCCGGGCGAAAAATCAGCAAACATGAACTGAGTGCTTTTTTCAGAAAACCAGAGCAGAGCCAGTACCGTGTTTGTAAAGACCAGATCATGCGCAACTTCCTCCAGGGAATGCAAAAAAAATACCGGGGAAATCAGGAGGAATAGCGGTGTAAAGGAATATTAGTACCCAGGACATAGCAGCACCGCTTTCCCCCTATTCTTTTGGGTAAATTTCTATCATTCTTTCCAAATGCGAAATGTTTTATTCATTAGAGGTACAAATCACTGAAAATCGGTACTCTTTTCTATGTTATTGATTACGAATCAAATACTTTCCGAACCAGGGATGTTATTTGGTTTTTCGAAAATAAAGCAGTAGTCTTGTCTTGAAAAGGGCTTTTGTAGCGTAATAGCTTTCGAAAAGCTAACCCATTAAGCTTTCAAATCAATATTTCAATTCATCATTAAACACATCAAATAATCATGTCCAAAAAAGTTGTAACCCTTGGTGAAGTAATGCTTCGTCTATCAACCCCTGACTTTAAACGTTTTGTCCAAACTGACACTTTTGACATTACTTATGGCGGTGGAGAGGCAAATGTAGCTGGAGCACTTTGTAATTACGGGCTGGAAGGAACCTTTGTAACCAAGGTACCTGACAACCCTATTGGTCAATCTGCCATCAACCATTTGAGAAGGTATGGCGTGGACACCCAATTTATCGCCAAGGGAGGAAAAAGACTTGGCATTTACTTTCTGGAAACAGGAGCTTCCATGAGGGCTTCCCAGGTGGTGTATGATCGTGCAGATGCCTCCATAGCTGAAGCTGAAATTGCTGATTTTGATTTTGATAAAATATTTGACGGAGCCGTTTGGTTTCATACCACTGGGATCACCCCTGCACTAAGTGACAAGGCAGCTGCACTGACCGAAGCAGCGTTAAAAGCTGCGAAAGCCAAAGGTGTGACTACCAGCATTGACCTGAACTACCGCAAAAAATTGTGGAGCAAGGAAAAGGCCAAAGAGGTAATGACCCGGCTTTGCCAGTACGTAGATGTTTGCATTGGCAACGAAGAAGATGCAGAAACCACCCTTGGGTTCAAAAGTAATGAAACGGATGTCACCAAAGGTGAGCTAAACCTGGAGGGTTATAAGGATGTGTTCAAACAAATGAAAGATAAGTTTGGCTTTAAATACATCGCTTCTACACTAAGGGAAAGTTACAGCGCCTCGGACAATGGATGGAGTGCCCTGGTGTATGATGGCAATGAATTTTATCATTCCAAAAAGTATGATGTACGCATTGTGGACCGGGTAGGTGGCGGAGATTCTTTTGCCAGCGGATTTATTTATGGCCTGGTGGAAAAAATGGCGATGAAGGATGCCTGTGAATTTGCAGTGGCTGCATCTGCTCTCAAACATACCATACCCGGTGACATGAACCATGCTACCCTGGCTGAGGTAAAGGTTTTGATGGGTGGAGACGCCAGTGGAAGGGTTCAGCGTTAATTGTTAACAAGATGATACTGGACACTTTAGAAAACAGCAGGAATTACCACTGTGTGCATCCACTTTTCGAAAAGGCCTTTGCCTACATCAAGGCACAAAATCTGGAAGCAATGGCCGATGGGAAATATGAGATTGATGGAGATTCCATCGTAGCTGCCGTATTTACCAAGCCTGCCAAGACGGCTGAAGAATCGAATGAGAAGTTTGAATGCCATGACCAGCACATCGATATACAAGTATTGATTTCTGGCGAAGAGCAAATAGGCTGGAAGCCAAGAACATCCTGTAAGCAAGTGAAAGGAGAATACAATCCTGAAAAAGACGTTTCCTTTTATGCCGAAGATCCGGAAATGTATTTTGGGATGCAGCCCGGCCAGTTTGTGATTTTGTTTCCTGCCGATGTGCATTCACCAATGATTGGTAAGGGAGAAATTAAAAAGATGGTCGTTAAAGTTAAAATTTAAGTTTTCACCAGCTAAACTGTATACAAGTTTCAGCCTTTTACAGATTAGATACAGGTCCTGATCTGTGCACACATATTAAACCTTTAGCAACATGAACGATAAAGCATCAATATTAAAAAAGATACCAGAACAGGGGATCCTTCCCTTATATTTTGATAAAGACGAAACCGTTAGCCTTGAAGTATTGAAAGCATTGTATGCAGCAGGAATCCGGATGGTGGAATATACCAACCGGGGTGAGGCTGCTTTACAAAACTTCAAAAAAATGGTGGCCCTTAGAAATGCTGAAATGCCAGATCTGCTGCTGGGTATTGGCACCATCAAAAATAAGGACATGGCCAGTACTTACATCGCTGCAGGTGCTGATTTCATCATCTGTCCGGGCCTTGTAGAGGAAGTGGCAGAAATAGCAGATCAACATGACATGCTTTGGATACCCGGATGCATGACACCCTCTGAAATCATTAAAGCGGAGAATATGGGGGCAAAAATGATCAAGCTTTTCCCTGGCGATATGTTGGGACCAGGCTTTATGGCTGCTATCAAGGCGCTATTTCCTAACCTGCTGTTCATGCCCACTGGTGGCGTTTCCCTAGACAAAGACAACATTGAATCCTGGTTTAAGGCCGGGGTTTGTGCGGTAGGTATGGGTAGTAAATTGGTCAGCAAAACCTTGCTCCAGGAAAAAAACTATCCTAAAATTCAGGAAATGGCCCAAAAAGCCATTCAGGTAGTCAATGAAGTGAAAGGGTAACAAAATCCGGAATTCAGAATAGTAACCAGTACGGGTTTTTTTTTAATAAACTCCGTACTGGTTTTTTAATTTACTGCCGGTAACATGTTTCTGATGGCTGAAATTTTCCAGTTTTTCCCTTTTTTTACGGCTATAAAAGTGCTCCACATCTTTCGTTCCGATCCGTCTTCATTTTTTATCGTGTAGCGGGCATCGGCGATCCCTGTTTGTTCTGATAAGTACCGGACACGTTCCACTTTCAGTATCCTTTCACCCGGATTTGCCTGCGAACTGCCTATCATACCTTTTACAGCTGCTTCCATTCCGTAGCGCCATTCACCGGAAGAAACCAGCTGGTCCATATCTTCCGTAATGATTGATTTCAATAAAATGGTATCTGCTTTGTCTCTGGCTTCGGCATACTTGGCTACCAGATCGATTATGGCTTTACCATCTTCAATGGTTTGCCCCTTCAACTGATACACTGAAAGCAAGGTCATACAAATTAAGGCAAGATTGAATTTAGCTTTCATAAGATTTTAGGTTTTCATAAATATAATCAAATTTTCCAAAGTGGCTATCTATCAATACCTTTGGCTTAAAGAATACAACTAATCCCGGCAAACAAATTTTGCATGGATTGATAAGTTTCAACTGACGTTTAATTAGTTTAACCTTTATTCAAAAAAATTGACCGTTTTTTAACTTGGCAAAAAAGCAAACAAGGCCCTTCACTAATCGTTTATAGTGTATGCTTAAATTTTATAGTCATATCCTCATCTTCATTGGTTTGTTTCAAATCAACTTTAATTCAAGTCAGGCCCAGGAAGAAACGATTTATGAATACGCTTCAGCAAGTCGTGATGGCATTGGCAAATTTTATATGGGAAGGGAAATATCTCATATCATGGGTTTCCATGGCATGGCATGGCTGGAACGGCCAGGCAGGTCGGAAGAAGAAAATACGGAACTGGCGATCGCCAATTTGCCCATCAAAAAGAACAGCGTAGTAGCAGACATAGGAGCTGGCTCAGGTTATTATACTTTCAGGATTGCAGAACGGGTGCCAGAGGGAAAAGTCTTCGCTGTAGAGATCCAACAAGAAGCCCTGGACTACATTCAGGAAAAAGCAGTCAACCTTAATTTTGATCAGGTAAAAACAGTAAAGGGTTCGGAAAAATCGCCAAATTTGCCCGAGAACGAAATTGATCTTGTTATCATGGTAGATGTATACCATGAACTGGAATTCCCTCATGAGATGTTGCAAAACATCAAAAAGGCACTGAAAACCGATGGGAAATTATTGCTTATTGAATACCGTGGAGAAGATCCTGAAGTGGCGATAAAACCACTGCACAAGATGACTGTGGCACAGGTGGTCAAAGAACTAAATGCCAATGGATTCAAATTAAACCGAAATGGTCAGTTTTTAAATATCCAACATTTTCTGGTATTTGAAAAATACTGATTTAATTCCTGGGCCTCAATTAAAAAATGAACCAATTTTCTCAACCAGATTAATCTTTCCTGAGCTCATTTTTGATGCTGTCTTTTTCAAGCTTCCTAAAATATCGCCTGAACAAAAAATTGGATTTTAGGGCTTCCATATTCTGTTGGAAGTCACCAGTCCCTTTCTCCAGGTTAATGGCACTGTTAAGCAACGTTTGTCTAAACAAACTATCCTCCATCAACAAGCCTATTGACCCTTTACCTTTCTCAATTTGGTTTACCCAATTTTTCATCCCTCCCAACACATCCTCCAGGTCACGGCCTGATTCCTGAAGGTGTTCTATTGAAGAAAACAAATTTCTGGAAGCCAGGGTATCCGTAAAAGCCATGTTAATCAAACCATTGCCTTGCTCAAAAGTTTGAATCATTTTTTTTCCGGATTCTAGCATTTCCGATGCCTCGACACTTGCCTTTTGAAAGGCTGATAAAGCGATTTTAATATCCGAAGTAATTGTGGAATCCGAGAGTAATTCCCAAAGGACCTGACTTGTATTCAACTTTTCAGAGATCTGGTACAAATTCATGGAGGTCTTTTCAATGAGCAGGGTTGTAGCGTGAAGCGTACTTAACATCTCATCAGTTTCCAGAGGTTTATCCGAAAAGATGGTATCTCCATCTGAAACCATATCGGCATTGCCTTCCTGGGGATTGATTTGGACTAGCTTATTCCCCATTAAACCGTCCGTACCAATGGAAATTTTTGCATTTTTCTTAATATAGGGATTCATCTTTGTATTGATGACCATGGTAATGTTAATCGATGTGTCATTTGCCATTTCGATGGACTTGACTGTTCCCACATCCATTCCCATGAACCTGACATTATTTCCTGGCACCAAACCATTCACATGGCTTACCACAGCTTGAAGGGTGAAATTAGAACGAAAAATATCCTGATTCCTACCTACCATGTACAGGGTAAATACAAGGAATAAGGCACCCGCCAAAACCATCAAGCCTACTTTTGAATTTTCTGTTTTTCTATTGTTCATGATTATTTTCTCGATTATTCAAAAAACTCAAGGACCTTGGGGTCCGAAGATTGCTTCAACTGGTCATATGTACCCTCTGCATAACACCTTCCTTCTATAAGCATAATTACCCGGTTGGCGGTAATTTTTATACAATTCATATCATGGGATATAATGATAGAAGCGGTATTGTATTTTTTCTGTACTTTAAGCATCAATTGGCTGATCTCTTTTGAGGTAATCGGATCAAGACCTGTGGTAGGCTCATCATACAATATAATCTCCGGCTTTAGAATCAGGGTTCTTGCCAATGCGATGCGTTTTCGCATGCCTCCAGATAATTCTTCTGGCATCATATCGATGGTATGAGCAAGCCCCACATCATCTAAAGCCTCCAAAACTGCTTTTTTTGATCCTTTTTGTCGCTGTTCCTTATTCCAATGCCTGCGAAGGGGGAATTCAAGGTTTTCCCTGACACTCATAGAATCATAAAGTGCATTACTTTGAAATAAAAACCCCACTCTGGATCTTAGTGTATCAAGCTCATCTTGTTCTATTTCTTGAATATTCCTGTCCAATACCTCAATTTTTCCCTTATCGGTAGCAATAAGATTGATGATGCATTTGATCAAGACCGATTTTCCTGAACCCGACTTTCCCAGAATGACAAGGTTCTCTCCTGGAAAAACGGATAAGGACAAATCCCTAAGCACATGGTTTTCTCCAAATGATTTTTGAATGTTCTCCACCTGAACTACCGGATTCATATCAATCATTTTTAGGTAAGGCCAAGAATATCCGATATCTGAACAGCAATGAGATCTATGATAAATACCAGCAGCGATGCCAATACCACAGCTGAGGTAGCTGACCTTCCCACGCCCTCAGTCCCTTTTTTGGAATGATAACCCTTATAACAGCCAATAATTCCAATGGAAAAACCAAAAAAGAAGGTTTTGATCAATGAAGGAATCAGATCTCCGTAACTTAAGGCATCAAAAACCTGTGTCCAATAAAGATTCCAACTCACCATTCCCCGGATATTTACCCCCATAAAACCGCCGTACAAGGAAATGGCATTAGAGAGGCTGGACAAGACGGGCAACATAAACATGGCCGCCATGACCCTGGTAATGACCAGGTATTTGAAAGGGTTTGTTCCGGAAACTTCCATGGCATCAATTTGCTCTGTTACGCGCATGGATCCGAGTTCAGCACCCATGCCTGAACCGATTTTCCCGGCACAAATAAGGGCCGTTATAACAGGAGAAATTTCCCTTATCAAAGAAACGGAAACCATGGCAGGAAGCATTGATTGCGCCCCAAACTCCACCAATGTGGGTCTGGATTGAATGGTCAGCACAAGTCCCATAATAAATGCGGTGGTACCTACCAGAGGTAGTGTTTTATAACCCACCCAATAACATTGGTGAAAAAATTCCCCGAATTCCTGTTTAGGCTTGAGGATTTCACGAAAAAACCTTCTGGTAAATTGCGCAATCTCACCGATTTCACTTAGGAAATTTCCAGTGAACTCCTTTATATTTTTCACTATTGACCCATTTATTCCTGTAAATATGCCAATAGGAACATGGAAAAAACCTGACTTAAATCAATAAAAAATAAGATTTAAATTCTTTTTTGCTGAAAAAAATTTTTTCAATTAAGTTTTTAATTCAAAAAAGGGTCCATTTGGTGAATGTATTTTCTTTAATTTGGGGATCATTTCAGGTTTGGATGCAAAATACATCTTTGCCCCTCCAGAATATTGGAATCTTCTTCATTACACGACCTGATTTTTAC
>NZ_JABURL010000081.1 GCF_014762705.1 Cyclobacterium sp.
ATTTAACAAACACACCATCGGTAATGAGCAAATCCCTCCGCCGCGGCGGAGGGCATAGCTTGTCCCGACCAGAGTCGGGAGGGGATTTTTTCGGGAACGTCCTAAATATCAACTCGTTAATTATTACTTCTTTTGAAATCTTTACCGATGCCGGACCCTACTGTTAATTCGAAAACTAACTTTTTAAAACACGAAGAAATAGGGATAACGGTAGGCTTTTTGTAATTCATTGGACCTTACTTGTAAACGGAATGACTTAGGGATGAGGAGAGTGGAAACAAAAAAGGGGAGTCACAAAGGTTGCACACGAAGTAATATCAAAAAAACCTCTGTGCCCTTTGTTTATCTTTGAGTCCTCATATGCGACAAAAGAGAGTTACGGAGAACAAAGAGGTTATATGACTGCCTGCCGCCAGTAAGCTCTATAGTGAAACCGGATTTTCGCTAATGCCAGTGGCCCCTTACCCCTGAATTTAAAATTTGTTATCGGTACCCCCTTTTTCTTGTTTATTGTTGAATCGAAAAAAGAATCGAAGTCCCTTTGCTTACAGGGATTCCTTTAGCTTTCCCCCAGAACCCTTCGCCTATATCTTGGAATAACAATTTTATTCCAAATTCACTCCATACAATTTCATGTTTATGGCATTATTCTGAAGCAACTGGATGGATCAAAGCTAACCTGAGATGAAAATAGCTGTATTTTTCACCAAAATGTTCTTTTAAAGGTTTAAGCTTTTCTACCTGAAGGGATTCTCTGGCAGATTTTATTTCTTCAATAACTTTATCCGTCAACAAAGCAGTTACCTTTATCTTCCCGGAAGCTGCCAGATCAATAATATGTCCTTCCACAGTGCTTATGGCAAAGCCTCTTTTTTGAGCAATCTGAGAGATTGAAAGACCTTCTTTAAAATATTCCAGGGTTTCAATTACAGACGATGAGGTACCTTTATATAAAGACTTCTTTACGATTGGCTTCTTTTCCTTCACTATCCCGTTTTCACTCATGTGATTCCGAATCACCTGTAAAAAAGAATCCCCATATTTTTCCAGTTTTTGTTGACCCACCCCACTGATTTTTATCAATTCATGATCGGATTCCGGATAATAGCGGGCCATTTCCACCAAGGTGGCATCTGAAAAAATAATATAGGGAGGCACATCCTGCTTTCTCGCCAGACTTGATCTGAGAGACTTCAGGGCAGCAAGCAATGCTTCATCCGTTTCAGTCTTCTGAATACCCTGGAAGAAATCATCCCCATCCATAGACAACAGGAATTTTTGCTTCTTTTTTAGCTTTGTCCAGGCCTGAGGTGAAAGACTTAAAACAGGCCTTAAGGGATCCTCCTGCATCAGGTACCCCTCCGTGACCAATTGGTGACCGAGCATTTTCCAAAAATCCGAAGACTTGTCCTTGCCGATACCATAAACAGAAAGCCCTTTTTGCTTCTCAGTTACTTTGGCAGATTGTGAGCCCCGCAACACCATGATTACATGTCCCAAGCCAAACTTTTGCTCTAATCGAACCACTGCGGAAAGCAGCATTTGGGCATAGGTAGTCACATCTACTTTGTTTCCTTTTTGGAAGCAAACATCACAATTGCCACAATCCTCGGGATATTCCTCTCCAAAGTATTGCAGTAAAAATTTTCTGCGGCACTTTTTGGTTTGACAAAAACGAACCATGGTATCCAATTTGGATTTCATGTTCCTTACATAATCCGGATTATCGGAATTCGAAATCATTCGTCCCAGGGTAATGCTGTCTCCAAAACTATAAAAAAGCAAGGCTTCACTGGGGAGACCATCCCTTCCTGCACGGCCCGTTTCCTGATAATAACTTTCGATATTCTGGGGCATATTGGTATGTACCACAAAACGGACATTGGATTTGTCTATCCCCATTCCAAAGGCAATGGTGGCGACAATTATCTTCACCTCATCTTTGATGAATTTTTCCTGATTTTCCTGTCTGGTGGCCCTTTCCAACCCTGCGTGGTAGGGAAGAGCTGAAAAGCCATTCGCATTGAGCTTGTCTGAGGTATCTTCTACTGATTTTCGGGACAAACAATAAACAATACCGGAATCATTGGGATGTAAGCGGAGGAAGTCTACCAGTTTGCCGAAGGCATCCGATCTCAAAGAAACCCTGTAAGTAATGTTTGGCCTGTCAAAGGATGAAATAAACCACTGTGGCTGATTCAGAAACAATCTTTTGGCAATGTCCTTTCTGGTATCCTTATCAGCGGTTGCCGTAAGTGCCAGAAAAGTAGTTTCTGGAAAAGATTTTCTTACTTCCCCTAAGCGCAGGTATTCCGGCCTGAAATCATGCCCCCATTGGGATACGCAGTGGGCTTCATCTACGGCTACCAGTGACAATTCGATTTTTTTAAGCATCTCTACCAGGGGATATGCACCACCATAAAGTTTTTCTGGCGCCACATACAAAAGCTTAATCTGCCCCTTAAAAACCTGCTCCGAAATAAACCTTTGCTCACTGATATCTTGGGTAGAATTCAAAAAAGCCGCAGGAATTCCCAATTGATTCATGGCGTCTACCTGGTCCTTCATCAAAGCGATCAAAGGAGAAAGCACCAAAGTCAATCCGGGAAAAATCATGGCGGGAATCTGGAAACATACGGATTTTCCAGCCCCGGTAGGCATCAGTGCAATACAGTCTTTCTTTTCCAGCACACATTGAATGATAGCTTCCTGGTTGCCCCTGAAGGAATGATAGCCATAAAAATTTTTTAATACATCCAGTGGTTTCATGTGATACTCCTGTGAATATGAAAAAGAATAACAAGTTAATTTACTACAAATTCAAAAAAAATTCAAATATCCACTTTCCGTAAAAAAAATTTACTCCTTGAGTACTTTAATGATTTGACTTTCATTTCCCCACCTTAAATGAATAAAATACAGCCCGGTGGCTAATGAACTGATATTCTCTGATAATTCCTGGTTAAGGCTTTCCAGGTTCCTTCCTTTAAAGGAGACCACTTCCCCGAAGGGACCCAAAATGGTCATGTCAATGGGTTCACCACTGTATTTTTCCTGATTCAAAATGGATATTGTAACCTCCTCGCCCCTGTTGGGGTTGGGATAAATTCTCCATGTCGAATTTTCCTTACCGGTGCCAGGAATATCCAGGGCCAATACCTCTCCAATAAATTCAGCATCCCCACTTTGGCCTACCTGCAACAGGCGGTAATAAATCCTGGATTCAAAAAGCGGTAGCTGTTCATCCCAAAATTCATAATTGCTTATTTCAGTGGTACCGCCCACTCCAGGTAGCTTATCGAGAGAATTAAAAAAGTCAGGACTACCAACAGCTCTTTCAATGATAAAATACCGGAAATCTTCTTCACTCGCCGTGCTCCAGCTAAGTTTGACCATCCTTTGATCTGCATCATATTCAACTTGCTGATCCAGCAAGGCTACAGGCAGTACGCTACAGTCAAAAAATTTGCCATCATCAATTTCCTGGGCTTTCCCCCCCTCGGAAGGAGGAGGAAATTCTCCACAAACAAATATTTTAGAATTATCATCTGCAATAATTGTGGCACTGCCATCCACAAGAACATCCCTACCCACGTATACTTCACTTGTACCTCCTATGGTAATTTTGGTATCTCCCCTAATATCTATGTCGTTGTCGATATATACCTGCGAATTACCAAATGTATTGAATTGATGCAACCTTCCCCCAGTTACTAATAAACTTTCGGTTCGGAAAAAACCAAAAGCATTAATCACAGAGGAATTCCCCGAGTATTCAGTTGGCCCCTCACTGGTAATTGCCCCTCCCTCCAACACATTCAGTACCGCCCTGTTTTCAATTACTATCGAACCCACGGTAACCATACCCGATTGATCCCCACCCAAAGAAAGGACTGTTTGGTTACTCGTACTTCCCTGCGAGATCGTTAATGCTTGGGCAATATCCATTTGGGAAGTCGCTTCCAGATGGAACATGATGCTGCTTTGACCTTCAATGCTCACATTGCCGGCAAAGGTGACATCAGCACTTTCTCCCAGGCTAAGAGAGACAAAGGTGCCACCGAACGCTACATCACCCGTGACTACCAGGTCATGATTGATAGTCACCTGCACCTGGCAACTTGTTGGGGCAAAAGGCGGGAAGGGCCCATTATCAGTACAACCGCTTGGTTCGTCAAGTGCCGTTTTACTCCAACAATCCCCATCTTGCCATATACCGGAACAGCCTAACGCCGAAGGCGTATATTCATATACCTGAGCACTAGAATTGTTCAGGGGTAAAACAAGGCATAGCAATACCAACGAAGCTGAAATATAACCGGGCATGAACAGGAATGAAGTGGGTAGTTTTAAATACAATTTTTTGCATTACATATCCTACGAAAGTAAGTCAAATTCCCAGCTTTTGCAACCAATTCATGATATTAAATGCATTTTTATTAAATTAAAAAACGTTTTTATAAATATAAAAATCCATAAAGACTTACTTTAACTGCATGCTTATCATTAAACGTACGCTAAAAAATCCTAAAATTGCATGCCAACTAATGGGTTTTGAAAAAAGGGTGAGCTTATAACCTCACAACCTTGATGCGATAAACTTCTTCTTCAAAGACCAACTCCAACACACAAACACCTTTTACTGCTTCCCTTATTCTGCTTTGTAACCATTGATCCAACTCCATCCCTACTTCACCCTCAAAAGTAGCCTCACTTGTGGCTTGCAGAAATCTGGCCTTCACTGTGCCTGAAACTGAACCGCTTACCAGTTTAACCTTTAAAGATGTCCCATCAGATGGGTTTGGATAAGCCGACCATTCAATTTTCTCAGTGACCTCTCTATGTATCCTGGTGCCTACTACATCACTAATGGAGGAATTCCCATTAAAATCAACCTGTCTTATCCTGTAATAAACCATCCCGGAAAAAACCAATTGCTGCTTGTCCTGAAAAGTATACTGGGTTTCAGCATTGGTCCAGCCAGCAGCTGTGACTTCACCGATTTTTTCAAATGCATCAATTCCCCCTATCGATCTTTCGATTTCATAATGACTGTTTGCTTCTTCCTTTGATGTTTTCCACTCCATCTTGATGATTTCATCATCTGCCATAAAAAGTTCAAATGATTTCCAGACTACAGGTAGGGCAAAACATCCCTGTCCGTAAAAGGAATCATTTTTCAAATTTACATGAGATGTATTCGCCTTGGTTGAATTGGGATAATCACATATGTAAACGGCGGCATTATTTTTACCTTTAATGCTTGCTCCATTTGAAGCATTAAGCTTTCCGCCTATGGAAACATCCGTATTATTTGAAATTTCAATAGTGCCGTTGGTCATGATTACATCATTTTGGATGATACCGCTGGCAAAGTTGCTGAGTTCAATTTTAGCCCCACCACTCATGGTTAGGTTGTCTTCAAAGGTAAATCCGGAATTATTTTCGGCGGAAATGCCTCCACCATTGGACATGCTCACTTCACCCGAAAACAATCCTGTAGCCGTATTTTTAAAGTTTATTTGTCCACTTTGTCCTGTAGAACTTGTTCCATCTACCTGTATCCTACTATTTCCGAGCATGTTTAATGTCCCGTTTTGGATCGATAAATCCCCGCTGACATTAAATTTACCGGTGTTTGATGAAGCATTTATAGTACCTCCGGAGGTGAATGTAAGGTCTTTTGTTTCAAAATCACCTTCCAGATTCAACCTGGCTTTGTCTTTTATTATGGTCTCATCTTTCACTATCAAAGTCCCCCCATCGCCTATGGTGATCTTGGGTTGGTTATCTCCCACGATCAACCTGTCTACTATTAACCTTGCGTTTTTGGGAACAATGATTTCAACTCCCCGGTTGATGTCAAAACTACCATTTACAGTTAATTCGGTTCCTTCTTCCAATTCAATTGCAGGCAAGGACCCTCAACCATTAATGGTCAGGTCCCCTTCAAACAACAAACTTCCACCTGAAGTAATCCTGATACCCGAAAACACCCCGCTTCCGAACCCGGATGCATTGCCATTGTATACCACATCATGACCAATAACCACATTTACCACACAACCCCAATTCTTGGAAATGGGTGGCTGACCCTGACTGATATTATCGTACTGCCCACAATCGGTACTGTTTGTCCAGGTCTGATTATCCTTCCAGGCACCATCTTTACTACTGGTGAAATCCTGTCCGGAAAGGAAATGCACGTTTAACAAGAACATCAATAGGAAAAGGATCGAAACACGCTCGGAGGAAAATTGAAATACTGAATTAAAAAAGGCTGTCATTGCTGTCATATTAAATTAACAGCATAAAATTATAAGGTTAACTACAGCCTCAGGAAATTAATCGTCCAACCAATGTATTACTCCGGCAGGAAGGAGAAAAATGAAGGTGAAAATATTTTAATATTCACTATTTTGTATTTCAAATATAATTTTTTGCGCTTATAAAATAAAAAAACCCGGTTACCCGGGCTTTAATTATTTTAGATTAGTAGGTAATACTATCCATTCATACTGATCAAAAATTCAGCATTGTCTCTGGTTCCCTTCATTCTTTGCAGTAAGAACTCCATGGCTTCCTGAGAAGTCATGTCAGACATAATTTTCCTTAGGATCCAAATCCGCTGCATTTCCTCTTTATCCATGAGCAAGTCCTCTCTTCTGGTACCAGATCCGGGAACATCGATAGCAGGATATATCCTCCTGTTGGATAACTTCCTGTCCAGGGATAGCTCCATGTTTCCTGTCCCCTTGAATTCTTCAAAAATCACTTCATCCATTTTTGAACCGGTTTCTACAAGGGCGGTGGCAATAATAGTAAGTGAACCTCCGTTTTCTACATTCCTTGCTGCGCCAAAGAAACGCTTTGGCTTGTGCAGGGCGTTGGCATCCACCCCTCCTGATAATATTTTACCTGAAGAAGGCACCACCGTATTGTAGGCTCTGGCCAAACGGGTGATGGAGTCCAGCAAAATGACCACATCGTGCCCACACTCTACCATTCTTTTTGCTTTTTCCAAAACCAAAGCAGCTACTTTTACATGCCTTTCGGCTTGCTCATCAAAAGTAGAAGATATCACTTCAGCTTTAACCGACCGGGCCATATCTGTTACCTCCTCAGGTCGCTCATCGATTAAGAGGATCATGAGGTGTACTTCCGGGTGATTTTCGGCAATGGCATTGGCTATTTTTTGCAACAACACGGTTTTACCGGTCTTAGGTTGAGCTACAATCATCCCTCTTTGCCCTTTTCCTATTGGGGCAAAAAGATCAACAATTCTGGTGGAATAATTATCAGCTTTGGTAGTCAGGCTAAACCTTTCTTGTGGAAATAATGGCGTGAGGTATTCGAAAGGGATCCTGTCCCTGATCTCATCCGTGGTCTTGCCATTTACAGTACCTACTTTCAAGAGGGCGAAGTATTTTTCACCTTCTTTAGGTGGTCGGATCTGGCCCTGGATATTGTCTCCTGTTTTAAGGCCAAAAAGTTTTATTTGAGAGGGTGATACATAAATATCGTCAGGTGAGGCCAGGTAGTTGTAGTCTAAAGACCTTAAAAATCCATACCCATCCGACATGATCTCAAGCACTCCGGAATTTTCTATTATCCCGTCAAAATCCTTTATAGTAACAGATGGCTTCCTTTTGGGTGTGTATTGCTGCTCCTGATTAGGCTGCTCATCTAAATCTCTGCTGGTATTCCTTTTTTTAGAAAAATCAGGTTCGTTGGAAGGGGAAGTATGCGCTTCGTTTCCTGATTTGATTTCATCCAAATCTACCACCGCCCTACGCCTGGGCCTGAAACTCCTTCCTTTTTCATCCTCACCCTTATTAGAGGCCTTGTTTCCGCTTTCTTCAACCTTCCTGTTATCTTCTTGCTTTTTATTCTCCTCGGCCTTCTTGTTACTTTGCTTGTTTTTTGGCTTCTTATCCTGACTTTCGTTCTTTCTTGGCAGGGGTTTTGGAGATTTTTCGGCAAGTTTTTCCTCCTTCTCTTTTTCTACTTTGGAATCTTCTTTAGGTAGTTCGGTCACATTTTGCCGCTTAAATTTGGGCTTTTCCTCCATAGAAGCAGAACTTTCGGTTTTCTCTCCAGACCCTTCCTGATCTCCTACTTCCGTTTCTACTTTGGAAGGTTTCTTTTTAGGAAGAGACTTTTCCGGTGTGATGGCCTGTTGGTCCAAAATGGCATAAACCAAATCCTCCTTTTTCAAAGATTTAAAATTCTTAACCCCCAACTCCTCGGCTATCTCTTTTAGTTCAGACAATAGTCTGATTCTTAATTCTTCTATGTTATACATAAAAAACGTGTGAATGTAATTCTAGACTGTGTAAATGATGAAATGGTATGTATCTTGATTGGTATAAAAAGGTATACAGACAATACGGAAATCCCCAGGATGGTGATTTTCTGCTTCTTTGATAGTACAATATTACATCAAACGCTAATAATACGCAAATTTTTATGAAATTGTTATTAAAATAGTGAAATTCAGGCATACCAACTTAATTACTAAATGAATTTTAATCCCTATTCGTATAGCTGTATTTTACCTTTATTAATCCTGGACATCGTATGACACCCTATCGGCTCCACCCCATACAGTTAATCGCTTATTCCTTTCTTTCGATTGCCCTTTTTCTTTGGCTAATGCAGGTTGGGGCTTTTATCCTGGTACCGCTGATCTGGGGAGTTTTCTTCGCTTTTGCCCTATACCCTATTAGTAACTGGCTGGAAACCAATAGATTTCCCAGAGGGCTGGCCATTGCCAGCAGCCTTGTTCTGGTCAGTATTATCGGTGCCGCCATCTTCTACCTGCTGATCAATCAAATGATCCTTTTGATTGCTGATATACCTGAAATCGGCACAAAATTGAACGAAAAATTGATGGATTTTTGGCAACAAATTGAAACCAATTTGGGCATCATTGTTTTTGATGATGCGGAAAAAACACCTTCTCTGGACTGGCTGCCCCTGGACAACCTGAATAATACCATTTTCAGTACCGGAAAATCAATCACACTGATCGGGATTATTCCCTTATTCGTGTTTCTATTACTCTACTACAAAGATTTTTTTATCGAATTTCTGCTAAAGGCTTCCTCCAGGCAAAACGAGGCCATCCTTAAATGGGTATCTGATTCAGGACAAGTCATTCATGCCTACCTGATCGGAATGGTGAAAGTCACTTTCCTGGTGGCCGTCATGGCAGGCATATATTTTCACTTCATTGGCATCAAATATTACCTGCTCTTTGCGCTATTTATTGCCATCATGAACCTTATACCTTATATAGGAGTAATCATCAGTTCAATACTTGTGATATTTTATGTCTTTCTTACCTCAGATT
Source organism: Cyclobacterium sp. (assembly GCF_014762705.1). Taxonomy (GTDB): domain Bacteria; phylum Bacteroidota; class Bacteroidia; order Cytophagales; family Cyclobacteriaceae; genus Cyclobacterium. Next base: position 9,356 of record NZ_JABURL010000081.1, read on the forward strand.
CATTCCTTTTACCCATTTTAACCTTAGTCGTACTGTGGGGCATACAATTGCTGGAAAACAACCTGATAACGCCATTGGTGGTGGGTTCAAAAGTAAAGGTTAATGTATTGGCGGTGGTATTGGCCATTTTAATTGGAGGAGGTATCTGGGGCATTTCCGGAATGATCCTCTTTATTCCTTTGATAGGAATCCTAAAAATAACCTTTGACAGGATACCGGAACTACAGCCATATGGATACCTGCTTGGAGATAAATTTCCGGTTTTGGAAAAAAATGAAAACTTTATCCGACTATTGAGAAAAAAATGGTCGAAAAAATAAAATGTGCGCACGAAAGGATTCGAACCTTCACACCCGAAGGCGCTGCCACCTGAAGACAGTGCGTCTACCAATTTCGCCACGTGCGCATGTGAATGCAAAAATGAGAAATAAAATCTTTCTCAGCAAAGAAAAAGCCATTTATTCATCTCAAACCCCGGTATTAATTTCTTCTCAGGAAAGCATTTCAAAGCAACACTTTCATTTACAATGCTTTCCTAACTGACAGGTTAAGACCTGTTGGGTTGATATTTTTTTGGCAAGTACGAAAATTTTGCGTTTATCAAGCATTATTCTATTTCAGCAGGATTTCACACTGAAAAAATTACCTTTTCACCCATGCTTTATCCATGGAAACTGCCTTTTCACCTGGTCTGTTGTCAAAGCTCGAATGAAGGGAAGGGCCAAAATGGAGTTTTAGTCAGGCCAAGGCACAAAATACGCGCATAGCCATGACTATTTAGGATTTATGTAAAGTGCTGAAATGGCTCAAAAGTAACACAGGATTACCCCTGGGTTTTGGCCTGGAAGAACAGGCGGTGTAAGCTTACCTTTCGAAGGGTAATTGATCAAAAAACCGCTTCTCAACTTTAAAAATCGTTCCATGCCGGCTATCTGGGGGAAAGCTGATTCGATCAGATATATCCGTCCAGTTTTGAAGGTCTGAAGACATTACCGCCCCCATCTTTTTTTCCATATATTTATCAAAATAGACCACCCAATAATCCCCAACTTTGGCAACGGTGGGTCCTTCAGCCCAATAAGCACCGGTAATGGGCGAACCTGCAGGCCCATATGGCCCTTCCGGTTTTTCAGCCCTTGCAATCCGAATATTTTTCCGGGGCGGCTCTTTGGTCTCATCCTTCACAAAAAGCAGGTATTCACCCGCAATTTTCTGAATCGTACCATCAATTACATTAAAACCCGGCTCATAAAACAATTTGGTGTCGGAAAATTCCTTGAAATCTTTGGTGGTAACATAGTATTGCCGGTGATTATACCCATCATCTTCCTGAGATTGTGTTTCAGGATAAAGCCCCCGGATGGTCGTGGACCAGTAAATGATGAAAGTCTCATCTTCCTTATTATAAAACACCTCAGGAGCCCAGGTATTTCTGGCACCTTCCTCATGTTCCATTACTGGAATGAATTCCTGCGCAGACCAGTTTACCAAATCATCTGAAAAAGCATATCCCAAACCTTTTTCATTCCAACTTACTGTCCAAACCATATGAAAGCGTCCGTTTTCGTCTTGAATGATACATGGATCACGCATCAGTTTATCGCCCCCTGCAGTAGGTGTAAGTATCGGCTCTCCCTCTTCCAATGCCTTAAAATGGTAGCCATCAACGGAATAGGCCAGGTGAAGACCGTCCTCCCCATTGCCGGTGAAATAGGAAAAAAGGTATACTTCCTCCTTTGCCTGATAGGCTGTAGATGAACAGCCAAATATGGAAGCCAAACATCCCAGAATCATCAACCAGGGGAAGACACTTTTATAACAGACCATTATATTCTATTTGATAATTTTTAGGAAAGCAAGGGTCAAATATAACAAATAATTGAAACCTATTCTGAAGCAGGTATCAGTTTCAGTCAACACATGGACAGGATTCCACCTATACGTTGAAAATTAAAATTAATCAGCTTTATTTCCCTTTAATAAAATATCCATCGCATTAAGTGGTTGATGTCAACACAATATCTCTATAAGCAGGATAGTACAGGATAGAATATTTTAAATTAATTGTGTAATTTATCTTAATTATATGAGGAACATTTAAATCATATAATCTTTTACTTATTTAATTAATTAATCAATAAACCTTAAAATTATGCAAAAAGTTTTCCTAAAAAAAATCAAATACAGCTTGGCTGTATTTGGTCTGTCCCTGCTAATTCTCAGCGGGCAGACAATGGCTCAAGGAGACAGGACGATCTCCGGAGTAGTCAAATCGCAAGAAGACCAGGAACTTATACCCGGTGTATCGGTATTGGTCAAGGGTACCACCAGAGGGACAGTAACGGATATTGATGGTGAATTTAGTCTGGAAGTATCCAATGGTGAAATATTAGTAACCAGCTTCATAGGCTATGAAACTAAAGAAGTAACCATTCAGGAGGGGATGAACAATTTGGAAATCCTGCTCAACTCGTCCTTTTCCGACCTTTCGGAAGTAGTGGTGGTAGGATATGGTACCCAGAAAAAATCAGACCTTACCGGAGCTGTGGGCTCTGTAAGCAGCGAAGCCTTGCAGGAAAGGCCTTCTGCTTCATTGAACCAGGCCCTGTCGGGTAGGATTCAGGGCGTAAATGTTTCCGTTAACTCAGGCCGGCCAGGAGGAAGGGCCAATATCAGAATCCGGGGAAATACATCGGTTAGTATCGCCAATGACCCCTTGTATGTGATCGATGGGGTGATTATCCATGCGGCAGGTTTGGCCAATGGAAGCACACCGATAGATTACATCAATCCAAATGACATCGCCTCGGTAGAAGTCTTAAAAGATGCCTCTGCCACTGCTATTTATGGTGCCAGAGGCGCCAATGGCGTGATTTTGGTCACTACAAAAAGGGGTAGTAACTCCGGGGGAATGATCACATTTGATACGGATGTCAGCGTAGGCGTATTACCTAAAAAGATCCCTTTGTTAAATTCAGAAGAGTTTTTAATGGTAGAAGATATTGCCTACCAAAATGCCCAAAAATACGATCCAAACGGTTGGGCAAATGGAATTTACCGGGACCCCCAACTTAAAAGGACCAACCCCTTGTTATTTGATGCCAATGGAAACCCACTTCATGATACAGATTGGCAAGACGAATCATTTCGCCAGGCGGTAACCCAAAATTACCAATTGGGATTGACAGGAGGTAACGAAAAGGACTCCTACGGTATCTATGTGAATCATAGAAATGAAGAGGGTTTGATGCGGGGCTCTTACCTGAAAAGATATGCTGGCAGATTTGTATTCGACAGCCAGATCAAGGATTGGGTTAAAATAGGTGGAACTTTAAGCTATACGGACCAGAAAGAAAGTCAGGTAGATCCCTTGGGAGCTGGGGGAATCATTGCCATGCGGCAAGTGCTGGAAGCCCTTCCCATCATCCCGGTGAAGTATGCCGATGGCAGCTGGGCAGGCAATGAAGACTATCCAGGCATGGAAGGTGGCAACAACCCGCTTCATGTGGTGGAAGACCGGGTGTATATGGTCAATACCCAGACCATGTTAGGAAATTTATATGCCAACTTTAGCCTGGCTGAAGGATTGGAATTGCGCTCGGTTCTGGCCACCAATATTATCAACCAACGGGTAGATTATTATGGCGGACGGATGTTGAATTATATCGCCAGAAACCAGGGAGGAGATGCCTCAGTCATGAATGACAGGCTAAATTCCTGGCAATTTGAGAATTACCTGACCTACAACAAAGCCATTGACGAAAACCAGTCTATCAATGCACTACTGGGTTTGTCCTGGCAACATGTCGACAGGTTTAACAGTACGGCAAGGTCCCAGAATTTTCAGGATGATTATTTTAAATTCAATAACCTGGGTGCAGGTGCCAATGTATTTCGAACGCTTTCCGGAACATCCGCATATGGCTTGAATTCCTATTTTGGACGATTCAACTACAACCTGAAAGAAAAATACCTGCTTACATTTACCGGAAGAATTGACGGCTCTTCAAAATTTGGTGAAGCCAACCGATATGCCGTGTTCCCTTCTGCCGCACTGGCGTGGAGGGTATCTGAGGAAGACTTTCTGAAGGATAGCCGAACCGTTTCCAATTTAAAATTAAGGGCAAGTTATGGTGTAACCGGCAACTCTGAAATTGCTGCCTACCAGGCTTTGGCCGGTATGGGTAATTATACGGTTATTTTCAACAATTCAAGGTCTATAGGATTGGGCATCAACAGGCTGGCCAACCCAGATCTGAGGTGGGAAAAAACCTTCCAGACGGATGTGGGACTGGAATTGGGTTTATTCAATAACCGGCTGACATTTGAACTGGATCTCTATAGAAAACTCACGGAAGACATGTTGCTCAATGCACCGGTCCCTTCCAGTAGTGGCTATACCCAGGTGACCCGAAATATAGGCAGCATGGAAAACAAAGGAGTTGAATTTGCATTGAACTCTGTAAACATGGTCAATAAAGACTTCAAATGGGATACCCACTTCAATATTTCCATGAACCGAAACAAGGTGTTGGAATTGACCGGTGGAGCAGATATCTTTTCGGGATCTACCATTATCAGGGAAGGTGAGCCTGTTGGTTCTTTCTTTGGGTTTGTCCACCTGGGAACCTGGGACACGGATGAAGCTGACCTGGCCGCCCAATACCTGAAACTACCCGGAGACATCAAATATGAAGATGTAAACGGCGACGGTGCCATCAATGACAACGACCGGGTCATCATCGGGCAGGGTATTCCCAAAGGATTCGGAACCTTGATGAATACTTTCCAATACAAGAATTTCGAGCTGATGGTCGACCTTCAATTTATGTATGGAAACAATGTACTGTGGAGAAGCAAGCATTCCGCGGAAGACAGGCAGGGCATCGCCAATAGTTTCCGTACCGTATTGAATGCCTGGACCCCGGACAACCAAAACACCAATATTGCCCAACTGAGGCCCTTAACAGCCGGGTACAATACCTTTAATGATTCGGACAGGGCACAGGAAGGCTCATTTTTGAGAGGACGAAATTTACTATTTGCTTATACTTTCGAGCCCGGACTGATCCAAAGAATCAAATTGAATCGATTGAGGGCCTTTGTTTCTGTTCAGAACTTCTTCCTGAACACCAAATTCCAGGGGTATGATCCTGAAGTTTCCACCTCCGGATCTCCATTTGACCAGGGGGTAGATTTATATGCGTACCCCAAGCCAAGGGTTTTTATGCTGGGAGTAAACATTGCCCTATAATCAGTAAATCTTAGAAAAAATGAACAACATGAAAAAACATATCATAAAAATAAGCCGTGTGTTGGTCATCGGATTACTGATGACCACTGCCTGGGGATGTAATGAATTTCTGGAAGAGACAGACAAGTCCAACTTCACCCTGGAAAACTATTTTACCAGGCCCGAACACGCCACCAGTGTGGTTAATTCCATATATGAAAGCCTACAGCCTGTCATGTCAAGTGGTTTTGGCGGTGGTCCCTGGATGATGCTGGAATTTGCTACCGGTCTGGCCAATACAGAATTGGGTCAGGCCCAAAACAGTCTTTTTGTCCGGAACCTGATCAACAATTCAGATAACGGATATGGACAAACCTACTGGACCAGTTCTTACAGGGGTATAGCCAATGCCAACCTGGCTATTGAAAAAATCCCTGAAATAGAAATGGACAATACGGCACAAAGCCGCTTACTGGGAGAAGCACGCTTTTTCAGGGCCTTTTATTATTTCAACCTGATAAGGATATTCGGAAATATTCCCTTGATCACTTCCTCGATTGATTTGACAAGCCCGGAACTGTATCCGGACCCTGCTACCACCGAGGCGGTATACAATCAGATTGTGGCAGACCTTGAGGTGGCTGAGAACTCAGGCCTTCCCTGGAGAGATGCAACCGGAAGGGTATCCATGGGAGCCGTAAAATCACTCATGTCCGATGTTTACCTGACCATGGCCGGCTACCCCCTACAGGGAGGCAGCCAGTATTATCAACTTGCGGCCGAAAAAGCTAATGATGTCATCCAATCGGGTGTTTTTGAATTGTTTGACTCCTACGAGCAACTCCATTCTGTGGAGGACAAAAACCTTGGGGAACATATTTTCATGATCCAATATGCCGCCTTTACGGTTCCTTCTTCCTGGCAGGTTTCCATCATCCCCTACAACAGGGGGATCTCTGCCTATAGCGCAGAGACAGGTGGTATTTTCGCTAACCAGGAGTTTGTGGAGTCCTTTGAACCAGGGGACAAACGAGCGGAGGAAAAGGAATTTTTCTATACCGAGTACAGTCTGGAATCCGACAGAAGCACCACCATGGAATTGGGAGACTACTATATATGGAAACATTTTGACGAGGTAGCCCAGCTCAGCACTACAAGCAGTGGTATGAACTGGCCTGTCTACAGGTATGCAGAAATACTTCTCAACTATGCCGAAGCTATCAATGAAGTGAACGGCCCTACAGAGGAAGCTTATGAGGCAGTAAACCTGATCAGACGAAGGGCCAATCTTCCAGACCTGGAAAACTTAAGTCAGCAGGATTTCAGAGAAGCCGTCTGGAGGGAGAAATGGGTGGAACTTTGTTTTGAAAATAAAACATGGTACGATATGGTTAGGCTAAGAAAGGCATTTAATGTCAATACCCGGGAGTTTGAGGACTATGTTGGCCATGAATTTTCCTATGGACCCACACTCAAAGAAAGGGAACTCTTATTCCCCATTCCCACCGCAGAAATAAGAAACAATGATAAACTAAGTCAAAATCCCGGTTACTGATCGGGATAAACATAACATTTGTTAATAGAAGGGGTTGAACCGGGTTATGGATACCGGTTTGCCCCTTTTATCCTTTTTTTGTAACATCGGTGCCCATTCCTTAAGGATAGTTCAAAACAATTTGCTTAAATTCAATTCGAATAAAAAAAATCCCCTATGACAACACCCTATTATTGTCCCAAATTAAGGACTTTACCCAACCTGCTACTTGTCTTCGTTTTTGCTTTGAGCTATACACTAGCCGAAGCCCAGGAAGAAAAATTAATGTTGCATTTTGAAGGACAAGATGGCCCCGGAAAAGGCAAAAAAATAGTCCTTATCAGTGGAGATGACGAATACAGATCCGAAGAGGGCCTTCCCATGTTGGCCAAGATCCTATCAACCCACCATGGATTTTCAACTACGGTATTGTTCCCCATTAACCCTGAAAACCAGGAGGTGGTACCTAACCACAACAGCAATATCCCAGGTATGGAAGCCCTTGAAGATGCTGATCTGGCCATCATCCTCCTTAGGTTCAGAGAACTGCCTGACGAGCAAATGAAATATTTTGATGAATTCCTCAGGGCCGGCAAGCCATTGATTGCCCTGCGTACCTCTACTCATGCTTTTAATTACAGTAAGGAAAGCCAAAGCCCTTATGCCAAATACCATTGGCAAAGTAAGGTGCCTGGCTGGGAAAAAGGTTTTGGCAGGAAAATCCTGGGGGAAACCTGGGTGGCCCACCATGGTAACCACGCCAAAGAGGGTACCCGGGCCATGATGGATGGGCTTCAGGTTGCTAACAAAAACCCGATTTTGAATGGGGTTACTGATATCTGGGCTGCATCTGATGTCTATACAGTTACCCAACTTGGAGATGATGCCACCGTACTCATACACGGTGCCTCCACTTCCGGAATGAATCCTGAAGCCCCTATTAACTGGGAAAAATCCCTGATGCCGGTGGCCTGGACCAAATCCTACAACTTAGAAGGCGGTAAAAAAGGAAGGGTCTTTGCGAGCACCATGGGGGCATCGGTAGATTTGATGAGCGAGGATTTGCGCCGATTGATCATCAATGCCACCTATTGGGGTCTGGATATGGAACCCTTGATACCCGAAGAAGCGGTGGTGGAGATAGTAGGCAACTACCAACCTACCATGTTTGGTTTTGATAATTTCCGAAAAGGGATGAAAGTAACAGACTTTGAATAAAGATCTGGATTTGACAATCAGTTTAAACCCACAATTAATAAAAAATGAATAAAATAGGATTTAACGTCCTGGCATGGTCTGCCGTGGTTTCGGACGATTTAAAACCCATCATCGAACGTTTAAAAACCATCGGATACGATGGTGTGGAATTCTTTGTAGGTTCTCCGGATGACAAGGCCTACCAGCAGATAGGTGCATTTACTGCGAAAACCGGCCTGGAAACCACCACTGTATTTGTTTTGGGTCCTGATGAAAACCCCATCGACCCTGATGCCAAAATCAGGGCCAAGGCATTGGACAAAATAAAGTGGACCATTGACCGATCCCATGATTTGGGAGCCAAAGTTATTTGCGGCCCTTTTCACTCGGCCTTTTCCACTTTTGCCCAAAGATCACCTACGGAAGATGAATATAACTGGAGTGCAGAAGTTTTGTATCAGGCAGGAGAATATGCCAGCCAGGCAGGCATAACCCTTACCCCGGAAGCCCTGAACCGGTTCGAATGTTACCTGTGTAACACCATGGACCAACTCCTCCACCTGGTCAAAAAAGTGTCACACCCCAATGTGAAGGCCATGTTTGATACCCATCATGCCAATATCGAAGAAAAAAAACTGGGAGATGCCCTTAGAAAAGTATCCCCATACCTGGGCCATGTCCATATCAGCGAAAACGACAGGGGCACCCCAGGTTCCGGGCATATCCCCTGGGATGACACCTTCGCCACGCTGGCAGAAATTAACTTCAAAGGATGGCTGACCATCGAAGGATTTACCCGAAATGACCCTGATTTTGCCAATTCCATCGGAGTTTGGAGGGAATTTTCCCAGCCCTGGGAAATGGCCGAAAACGGATACAAATTCATTAGAGAAATGGGAGCAAAACACGGTCTTTGATCCATTCATTTCCTGACAAAAAAATTCAAAACAAAACTTAAAAACATTTCATGGATAATTTACCCTTTCGCTTTGGTGCAGAAGTATACACCTGGTTTATGAGTAACAACGGAGAAACCTATAAAGGCCAATTGGGTCACATGATAGAGGTCATCTCCAAAGCCGGATTTAAAGGCATTCAGCCCATCTTTACCTGGATGGGGCCCCTGGCAGATGCAGATCTGTTGGAGAAAAAACTTAAAGAGGAAAACATTGATCTGGCGGCAGTTGCCCTGGCACTAGACTGGAATGGCAGCAAGGAAACGGATGAGGAAAAAAGAATTGCGGATGAAGCCATAAAATTGCTGGGCAGATTCCCAGGTTCCGTATTATGTACCGTTCAGATTCCTACAGGAAGGCACGACCTTACCCAAAGGAGGAAAAATCTGATTGATATTGTCAATACCGTATCAGCCAGAGCCACAGATAAGGGCGTAATTAGCAGCTTCCATCCCAATTCCCCGCATAGTTCTATTACCAGAACAGCCGAAGATTACCAGGTGATTTTAGAAGGACTTGATCCCAAGGTAACCGGGTGGTGTCCAGACGTAGGCCATATCATCAATGGGGGAATGGATCCCCTGGAAAAAATGAAAACCTACAGCTCCCTTATCAATCATGTCCACTATAAGGACTGGGACGGAAATCCGGAATTTACGCTTATGGGGAATGGTAAGGTAGATTTTACCCGTATCACCCAATGGCTCAAAAACGAAAATTTTGATGGTTGGATCATTTGTGAAGATGAAGGACAGGAGGCTCTGGAGGATCCAGATTTTGTCACCCTTCATGATGGCAAATGGGTATATGAATCACTCATTCCAAAACTTAAATAAGCCATGCCAACCATCCAAAGCAATGGAATAAATCTTTATTATGAAGAAAGAGGTGAAGGAGAACCCTTACTTCTGATCATGGGCATTACCGCTCCGGGAGCTGTTTGGGAAAAACATGTAGCTCACTGGCAACAATCCTTCCGCTGCATTCTGGTGGACAACAGGGGAGTGGGATCGTCTGATAAACCACCTGACCCCTATAGTTCTGCCCAAATGGCAGATGATTGTGCAGGCCTGCTCCAACATTTGGGCATAACCAGGGCACGGGTAGCCGGTGTCTCAATGGGAAGTATTATTGCCCAACAACTGGCCATTCGCCACCCGGATAAGGTAAGGTCTATGGTGCTCATGTGCCCATGGGCAAGGTGCGATAACACGGCAAAAGATATTTTCAGGCATATGGTCGATTGTAAGGCCAGGTTAAGACCAGAGGAATTTACCGTTTATGTTCAGCTGTTGATTTTTTCAAAAAGCTCCTTTGATGATCCGGAAAACTACAAGGGAATGTTAGCAGACAGGGAAAATGCAGCCGCAGACCCTAATCCTCAGCCCCTGATTGGGCTGGAAGGACAGGCTGAAGCATGCATCCACCATGACGTATTGGAACAGCTTTCCGGTATAAACCAACCTGTCCTCGTCGTTGGTGGGGAAAAGGATGCCTTTACACCAACATGGATGACCAAAGAAGTTGCGGCCGCCATACCCCAATCTCAATTGCACATTTATCCCAATAGTGGGCATGCCTTTCATTGGGAAAACCTGGATGATTTTAACCAACGAGTAAACCAATGGTTGATTGAAAATTAATGAACTTAAAAGTAATTCTAAAAGAATAATTTCTTTACTTCAACGTAAAAAGTGCTGCATAGAGGAGTTGATACCCAATCATGCAGCATTTTTTTTAAAATTGTTATTTAATTGAAAACAAATTGTTAATTAGGTACTACTAAAGCTTAAAGTATTACACCTGACTAACATGAAATTCAAATTAAATTTAACATATCTACCAAAATTTTTTGGAGCCATCATCTTGTTCTTACTTGTACTGAATATGGTCAGCCTATGGATTCAACATGCTGTTGAAGAAAAAAGACCCTTGCACGATTTCTTTATCCGGCTTTTTGATTTCAATCAGGAAGCAAATGTTCCGGCATTTTTTTCGTCACTCTTATTGTTAATGGCTTCCGGCCTTTTATTTCTAATCTATTTTAACAAAAAGAAAAAAAATAGAAAATCAATTGGCTGGCTGGGATTGGCACTTGTTTTTGTATTTTTATCATTGGATGAGGCCACACAAATCCATGAATTCCTTATCGGTCATTCCAGAGAATATTTTGATGCCTCGGGTTATCTATACTACGCCTGGATAATCCCATATTCAGCGGGTTTGCTGCTACTGGCCCTCATTTACATCCCGTTTTTCTGGCGCTTGGATAAAAAAATGCTTATCCTGATGATCTTATCCGGAGTTATTTTTATTGCCGGAGCCATTGGCATGGAAATGATGGGGGGAAATGAAATAAATAATAGTGGGTTTGGATTGCGATATATGATTTATTATTCTGTTGAAGAAACACTCGAGATGATAGGAGTATCCATTTTTATTTATAGTCTGATTTGGTACTTGTCTGTCAAAAAAAATAAAATAACTTTTAAAATAAATCCTACCACCAGCTAAAAACCCATTCCCTACCTCCGAAACAGGACAGTGCAGGACACTTTTCTTTCCCAATGACATAACTTTAAGGTATGAATGTATCTTTGATTGTATTTATTCTACTGAGACTGCTCATCAATGAACCCAAACCTGTTGTGTTTGAAAAGCAGCTGATTGCCATGGAAAGTGCCGAATCAGTGGGGGTATTGGATGTCAATGGAGATGGTAACCCAGATCTTGTCTCCGGAAGCTATTGGTATGAGGGCCCGGAATTCACCAAAAGACACCTTATCAGACAGGTAAAAAGGGTAAGTGAGTATTTTGATGATTTTTCTACCATTCCCATGGATGTCAACGGAGACGGAAACATGGATTATGTGACTGGGGGATGGTTTGGTAAAACCCTTTTCTGGGTAGAAAACCCGGGAAATAACGGAGAATGGCAACCACATGAAATCGCCAATACCGGAAACGTAGAAACTACCAGATCCTGGGACGTGGATGGTGACGGACAGTTGGATATAGTGCCCAATACCCCAAATCAACCACTTGCCTATTACAGTTTGAAAAGGGGCGATGGCGGTAAGGGAACTGGAACCTTTGAAAAATATCCGGTAACAGAAAAACATGGACATGGACTGGGATTCGGTGATATCAATGGAGATGGTAGAGGGGATTTTATCATCCCTGAAGGTTGGCTGGAGGCTCCTGAAGACCTGAAAAATGGCAAATGGAAACTCCATGAGGCTTTTCAACTGGGAGGGGCCAGTGTACCGATTCTGGTAGTTGATGTAAACAAGAATGGTTTGAATGACCTGATCGTAGGACAGGGCCACGACTATGGCCTGCACTGGTACGAGCAAAAACGAAATGGAGCTGACATTTCCTTTACCAAACACCCCATTGATCCCTATCAGTCCCAGTACCACACCATGGAATGGGCAGATTTAGACAATGATGGGGAAATGGAGTTGATCACCGGTAAAAGGTACCGGGCTCATAATGGGAACGATCCCGGAGCAAATGACCACCTTGGATTGTATTATTTCAAGTGGAACGGGGAATCTTTTTCCAAAAACATCATCAGTTATGGTCCCTTTGGAGAAGGCAAAGGGGCTGGATTGTATTTTTCGGTTGAAGACCTAAATGGTGACGGAATGCAGGATATCGTTGTGGCAGGAAAAGATGGCCTGGTAGTTTTTCACAATAAAGGAAGCAAATAAAAACTGGTGGGGAAATATGCTGGCACCATCTTCCTTTACATTTACTACGGAAAAGACCGGGCATGAATCGCATATGAAAAAACTTTAAGGTAACCAAAATTTAACCTTACCCTTACTTGTAAAATTTCCACAAGTCTTAACTTGGCTGCTCAATAAATAGCAAAAACATGAAAAAAATAGTAATCATTTGCTGGGCATTTTGTTCCAGCATCAGTCTTCATGCCCAGGATCTGGTAAAAGGGTACGTTTTTGAAGACCGCAATGAAAACGGGAAAAAAGAAAGAAGGGAAAAGGGAGTACCCGAAGTGGCCGTCAGCAATGGTGTCGAAGTAGTTTTAACGGATAAAAAAGGAGCTTATTCCCTTCCTGTAAGCGAAGACAATATCATATTCGTCATCAAGCCTGCTGGATATGCCGTACCCGTGGGAGAGGATAATTTACCGCGGTATTACTACATTCACAAGCCTGAAGGTTCGCCCGAACTCCAATACAAAGGGGTTGAGCCTACCGGGCCTTTGCCCAGGTCGGTGGATTTTGCCTTATATCCCAGAGAAGAAACCAAAGAATTTACAGCAATGATTTTTGGGGACCCGCAGCCCTATACGGAAAAGGAACTGGAATTATTTGCCAAAGGAGTGGTAGAAAAAGCCAAAAAAGAGGAAGGAATAAGCTTCGGGATTTCCCTGGGGGACCTGGCCGGAGATGACCTGGATTTACATCCCAAATATGTTGATGTGATGCAGCAAACCTCCTGGCCCTGGTACAATGTACTTGGCAACCATGACATGAATTACGATGCCACCAGCGATGCCCATTCAGACGAATCATTTGAAAAAACTTTTGGCCCTTCTGCCTATGCTTTTAACCATGGGGATGCACATTTTATCGTGCTGGAAGACATACTCTACCCTGACCCAAGAGACGGTCAGGGCTACTGGGGCGGATTTAGAAAGGATCAACTGGACTTCGTAGAAAACAATTTAAAGCATGTGGATAAGGACCGATTGGTGGTATTGTCTTTTCACATACCCTTGTTGCATGAAAATGAAAACTCCTTCCGGGACAGTGACAGAAAGCGGCTGTTTGATTTGTTGAAGGACTATCCCAACAGACTGGCTATTTCAGCCCATACCCACCTCCAAAGACACAATTTCTATACAGCCGAAGACGGTTGGGAAGGAAGTTCCCGTTTCCACGAATACAATGCAGGAACCACATCAGGAGACTGGTATTCTGGCCAGCTGAACGAGGAAGGCATACCCATTTCTACCATGAGAGATGGCACACCCAAAGGGTACGCTTTATTAAGGGTTGATGGCAATCAATATCAAATCGATTACCAGGTGATAGGAAAACCACTGGAACACCAGATCAAAATCTTTAATCCCAAAGTGGTGGCCAATAACAGGGGGAGTTCTTCCGGAATCTTTGCGAATTTTTACATGGGCGATAAGGATGATATCGTGGAATACAAAATCGACAACGGTGACTGGAGATCGATGAACTGGACAGCTGCTCCGGATCCCTCTTTTATGGCAGATGTCATGGAATGGGACTTCATGGAAAAATTATCTCCGGGAAGAAGGCCCTCAAACCCGGTAAATTCCACGCACCTCTGGCGGGGAAGTATACCAACCAACCTACCTGTAGGAAAACACACCATAACCGTCCGGGCAAAAGACATGTTTGGCAGAACCTTTACTGAAACCAGTGAATATACCATAGCCGAACCAGTACCCTTTTAAAACCGCCGATCTATCAGAAAAAGCGGCTTATCCATTCTGGAATAGTCGCTTTTTTATTTAGCAGTGCTGGGTTATTTGCCCGCCCAATAGTATACCTCAAATCATTTGACCCCAAAACCGGCCAACTCTTCATCAATAAATTTATCCCATCTTGCCTGGGCTTTGGCATTCATTCCATGTGCCGTTTCCCTGTCGTATTTTTCCTGCATTTGGTTCATTTCCCGGTAAGCATCCAGGTAATGGAAGGATACTTTTCTGTCATAATTATGTGGCTGAAGATCCAATTTCTCTACCTTTTCCTTTAACCGCTCCATGACAATTTTGGCGATATCGAAATGCCGCTGTTCGTGGTTGAGTCCATAACTGTTGTTGGTTCCCTTTACCCAGGAGGAACTTTTCAACATGAAGGTTTTGAAAACGATATCCACAATTACTTCCCCTTCTTCTATCCAGCTGTTGCCTTCATAGGCAATACTGGCAAAAATGGAGGCAGCATAATTACCAAACCTGGGCCTGCCTGTAAAATCCTTCCAGCTAAGTGGCCTTTGGGGATTATAAAAAACCGTATCATCCTGATGATCTTCACGATAATCTCGGATTTTCACTTTCACATCTCTGGCCAGTTTGATATCCTCAGTGGACTCCTTTTCTATCCAATCGTTAAAATATTTCAGGGAATTGTTGATAGATTTCCGCAACACGGGTTCAATCACAGAAACCTGGCGCACACCCCTTTTGTAGCTGACACCCCCCTGAAAATCGAGTAAGTGAACCAATTCATCACCCCTTTCCAGCTCAAACGAAAAATCCAGATAA
Organism: Cyclobacterium sp.; assembly: GCF_014762705.1. GTDB lineage: Bacteria > Bacteroidota > Bacteroidia > Cytophagales > Cyclobacteriaceae > Cyclobacterium. The sequence goes on from NZ_JABURL010000081.1 coordinate 24,553, forward strand.
ACTTCCCCCTCCACCAGTCCACTTCTGGCATCTGCCAATACTTCAATTATTTTCAGGTCTCTGATTCGGATCTTAACGGGCCTCAGGTTCTGGTCCCTGGGCAAGGCCCCGAAAACATAGTTTTCCACGGCAGGGATGGCCCCTCCTTCCAGGTCCACAATCTCCAACTGGCTGCCGCTACTGATGTTCCTTACTAAAAAAGCCACCGGTGAGCGGTCAGTCCTATCATCAATCACTCCCTTGATATGAAATTCTTTTGGCACAAAAACCTGGGAATAAACCCTGAGGGATATGGGATCAATATTTTGTGAAAATGGGAAAGCAAAAACCGGAATCAAAACAAAAACAAGGCATGCCACAGGCATGTAAATAGTTATCCTTTTCCTGAACAACTGTCGCTTTATATAATCACTGGTTTTCATCATGTACCCATCCTCATTTGGCATAACGCCAATTTTGGTCAAGTGGTTCTGTGAACTATCATGGCATGGGTATCCCTGTAGTTTGGGAGATGGCTTTCAGGTCCCTGACCACCTCCATCTGAAGCGGAATACCACTTTTCATCCGCACTTCATATGCCCTCCACTCCGGATCTCCGGGAATCAGCACTTCCGGGGCTCCCTGAAGGGGAACAGCAGCCCTGAGGGTGCGGACCCACTCATCCATTTCTTCCTTAAATTCCTGAACTTCCCTGAATCCGTCCACATCCCAGGCAGAAAAAAAATGTCCTATACCCTTGCCAACTTGTTTATCCGAACCTGCAGTGTTGATGGCAAATGGAACGGCAAAAGGACCCCAATTGGCCCCACTTAAAACCGCACTTAATATATCCACCATTCCGGCCAGGCAATACCCCTTATGGCCGGAACCATCGCGGCTGCTTCCCAAAGGCAATAGGGCACCTCCATTTATCATCCTTTCGGGATCCTCAGTGGCCTGTCCATTTTCATCAAGGCACCAGCCTATGGGTACTTTTTTTCCCGCTCTTTTGGCAATTTCCACCTTTCCATAGGCTACAGTGCTGCTTGCAAAGTCCATGAGTACCACTGGTTCCTTTTGAGTAGGAAATGCCATGGACACCGGATTGGTGCCCAGCATTTTCTCTTTACCGTTAAAGGGTACCACCCCTTTACTGGTATTGGTCATGGACATACCAATAAAATCATGTTTTACCGCCATCAGCGGATAATATCCTGCAGCCCCAAAATGGTTGGTGTGAGAAACGGCCACAGATCCGGTACCGTATTCCCTGGCTTTTTCTATGGCTATTTCCATACACTTTGGCCCGATGACCAAACCTAAGCCATTGTCTCCATCTACCGTTACCACAGCATGTTTCTCCCGGATCAGCTGCAACCTGGGCCTGGGATTGATTTTCCCTGCCTGCAATAGCCCAAAGTAAGTTTTCAACCTGGCTATACCATGAGAATCTATTCCATGTTCATCGCTATAGGCCAAAACATCAGTGGCCAGCAGGGCGTCCTCCTCAGAGATATCAAAATACATGAATACCCCGTACATAAAGTCCCTCAAGGCTTGTGGTTCAAATAATTCCCTTTTATCCTCCATTGATGATTCCTGAAAAGAAAACATCCAGCAAACCCTTAAACAGTAAGCTGGATGCGGTAAAACAAAACGACAAACTCCTGCAGCCTGGCTTATCAGGGAAGGGGTTTGATCATGATATCCTTGTAATAAATAATACTTTTAGGGTCATGTGCCTGCAGGGCGATGGTCCCGCTGCTCAGCTTTTTCGGGCTGTCTCCGATAGCTTCTCTGTCCTTGGATTCGATATACTCATTGACCACCTCTCCATTGACTTTCACAGTCACTTGTTCTCCATTGACAATGATGTGTTTGGTGTACCATTCCTCATCAGAGACATAAGTATCCTTCACATCTTTGAAGCTGTAAACACTTCCCGTTTTTCTCCAGTCACCATGACTCTGGTTCACCTGGATTTCATATCCCTTTTCAGGCCAACCTCCTTCTTGATAGGCAGTGTGGATAAATACCCCCGAATTGGCACCGGGCATGGTTTTGATTTGCATTTTCAGTTCAAAGTTCTTGAAATCATGGTTCTCCACCTTGCCCGTGTAAAACATATGGGCCCTGGGACCATCGATTTTAATCACACCATCCGATATACTAAAAGAATCCGGGTTTTCGTTTATCGTCCAGCCTTTAAAAGATTTTCCATTGAATAATTTGATCCACCCGTCTTTATCCGCTTTCTGTGCAGAAACTGAAAAGGATACCAGGATACATAAGGCTACTACTAGGATTTTTTTCATTAGATTATTTTTTGTTTATTTAGCTATGTTGA
>NZ_JABURL010000091.1 GCF_014762705.1 Cyclobacterium sp.
CCAGTTATTCGGCAATTAGAAATCAGGCAGGCATCACGAAAACGGCACAAAGTGGGATGCCAGGATAAGCTATGAGGGAAAAATGGCAGATTCCCCCAAAAAGGATCGGGGCAGGTAATGTATCAAATAAAAACCAATTATTGACGGCCGGAACATTTGATCCAAATCAAGGAAAATAATAGGAAAGCCAAATGCCATTCAATTCAAGACAGGCACTTTTTCCCGTTTTTGCTGTTCCACCCTTTCTGGTTTTTTACCTTTTTTAGCCTTGACCTTTCTCCCGTACCACAATAAAAACCCGGTGATGGGCAAAGAGGCAATGATCAGGCTCAACAAAAAGGCCAGCACCTTACCAGGGAAACCCAAAATGGCACCCACATGCACATCATAGTTGATCCGCATGATTTTTTGCGCGACTGTGGCCTCGTGAAAACGGTTCCAAATATGATCCACGGGTAATTCTTCCAAAGTATTCGGATCAAAATACCGGTAATCCATCTTCCAGTAGGTACCCGCATCCGGATTGGCATTGGCGGCTATGGCCCCATTCTCCGTTTCAGGAGGATGAACTTCTATCCAGTCTGCATCCGGATATGCTGCTCTCATGTTGAGCCAGACTTGATCCAGGGCCGGTAAATCTCCCTGATAGGATTGAGAGGAAGTGGATTCGGGCGTGTAATATTCCACATAATCTTTCCCTCCTGAAGCTACTGAATAGACCCCATCCCTAAACCAGGTAAAACCCCAAACCAAACCGGTAACCGCAAATACCAACCCAAAGGCCATCACATAAAAGCCAATAACACTGTGCAGATCATAATTCTTTCTTTTCCAACTCCCGTTTAGCTTTAATGAGAAACGCTGGCTTTTCGCCTTTTTATTTTTTGGCCACCATAGGATCAATCCGGAAATCATCATGACCAAAAACACCAGCGTAAAAGAAGCCACTACAGGCTGTCCGATTTCCGGAGGGAGCCAGAGATAAAAATGGCCATCCAACACCAGGCGGAAAAAGTCAGCAAATTCATCCTTGACTTTCAATACCTCTCCGGTATAAGGATTGACATACACGAAATAGTAATAGTGCTCCTCAAAACTATAATAAATGGCCTGAGCGGATCGATCAGGCTTTGGGTATAGTATGGCATGCAGGTGCTTATCGGGCAATGCCTGGTCAGCCTTTTCCCAAATTTGAGTAGGGGGTAAAACAGGACTTTGCTGTGGTTCTACAAATCTGTAAGACTGGGTTAAATCCTGAATTTCTGACTGAAAGGCATAAATACAGCCGGTAATCGCTACTATAAACACCACAAGCCCGGACGAAAGTCCGAGCCAAAGGTGAATTTTCCCTATTGCTTTTTTGATCTTCATTAAAATCTGTAATTGAGGCTAAAGGCTACATTTCTTAATTGCTGAGGAGTCACCGTGGACCAACCGGAATAATACCTTTCATTGGTCAGGTTATTGACCTTTAAGGACACCAGGTACTGATTTCCAATACCTGCATAAGACACAACTGCATTAAACACCTGATAGGCTGGCAGCGCAAAGGTACCGATATTGGCCCTGTTTAAAGTGAGGTGCTCGCTTGCTGCATTTCCACCAAAACCGAGCCCTACTCCTGTTAAAGGCCCTGTTGGAATGGTGTAACTGGCCCAGAAATTAACCAGTTCTGCAGGCCCCGATTCTTCAGGCCTGAGACCTAAATACCCACTATTCTCATTGTCTTCGGTTACTTCCGTATTATTATTACTGTAGCCTGCTACCAGATTCAGCCCATCTATAGGATTGGCAATCAGGCTGAATTCAAACCCTTTACTTACCACTTCTCCACCTTGTATGGAATTGTTGACATTATCAGGATCGGTCATCAGCCGGTTTTTTACACCGATGTTGTAATAACTTGCCGTTGCGGAGATTTTATCTTTATAAATATTGGATTTCACCCCAAATTCATACTGATTGGCTTGCTCCGGATCAAAAATTTTAAGTCTGGGATTTGACCCATCCGCATTGCTTACATTGGCAGGAGCCAGATTGACAAATCCGTTCATGTAATTGCCAAAAAGCGAAACTTTCTCCGGAACCACTTGATAGACCAAACCCAATTTGGGCGAAAGAGAAGTCTGGCTTTTAACTTCCTCTTCTATCCAGTAATCGGTTTTGCCATTAAAATTGTCAATACGCAGACTGGCCATTAGGGAAAGTGCATCAGAAAATTCAATGACATTGGAAATATAAGCACTAAGCACTTCACTGCTTCCTGTAGAATTGCCCTCAAATGAATCCTTCACCAGGTCATCCACCCCAGCCCGGGTCAGCACACCTGTATCGTTGCCATCTGAAAGGGTTACGACGCCATTGCCCACCCAGCCTGTACTGCCGTTAAAAACAGAAGACCTGAAATAATCGACTCCGATAACTGTCTTGTTCCTGAATGCGCCCAACATGAAATCGCCAATAAAATTTTGTTGTATGTCTGTGGTGATGGTCTGCCCATTCCTGTCAGATATATACCGGGTAAAGGAATCTCCGTCACTGTTGTCAAAAAGATAGTGGTAATAGCCATCCGATTTGGTAGAACTTCTTGACAATACGGTTTGAGAGGTCCATGAACCATTGATTTCATAAAAAGCCTGGGCCTGAATCCCGTAAGAGGAATTTTTGATATCCAATCCATTTCCCGTAAAGGAGGTCTCATAGTTCCTGTCAAAGAGTTCCATGTTGGAAAAAGTCAAAGGATTGGAACGATTGAGGAAAATCATGGGTGCATTTACGGAAACGGCATCCAGAAATTCGGTGTTGATCAGAAACCTGAGTTTTTCACTTGCCTTGAATTTGAAGGAAGGGGCAATAAAAAAGGACCGGCTGCTACCTGCATCCTGAAAAGTGTTTCGTGTTTGGTAAGCAGCATTCAGACGAACCGCTGAAGTTTCGGATACCGGCTCATTGATATCAGCTGTCAGGCGATTTAAACCGAAACTCCCAGTCACGAAACCCACTTCTCTTCTAGCCTGGTCCAAAGGCTTTTTGGTTGAAATGTTGATCAGGCCTCCGTAGGAGATCATCGGGCTACCAAAAAGGGTTCCTGATGGCCCCTTGATCACATCCACACTTTCCACATTGGCAGGATCAAGTCCTCCGTTATTCACACTGGGCATGCCATTGACCATGGTAGGTTGTACGGAAAAGCCCCGCATGGTATAGTATTCTGCACCATCACCACCCCGTCCCGTAGATTCCCATAAACGGGTTACTCCAGTGGCATTTTTGAGGGCATCATTCATGTTCGTTACCACCTGTTCTTTCAATAATTTGCCACTGATTGAATTGTAAACCTGTGGATTTTCCAGGTCTTTTAAAGGTAATTTGGAAACGGTAAAGTTACTATCGGAGTAAAAACGGTTGGCATTGAAGTCGGTTACCAAGACCTCCGAGAGATCGGTTGAACTTTCTGCCAGCCTAAAATCTACAGTCAACCTTTGTCCCGGCTTCAATTCAATGCTTTTCTTCTGGCTTTTGATGCCTACGAAAGATGCCTGCAGGGAGTAAGTCCCTGCTTCCAAATCCCTGATCAAAAATCGCCCTTGCCTATCGGTAGTGGCTCCTTTGGCCAGGCCTGTGACAGCAACATTTACAAATTCCAGTGGCTTGTTGTCCACCGTTGTTACCCTGCCGGTGACAGACCCGTTTTGAGCATAAGCTACAGAGAAAGCAAAAAGTAAAAAAACTGCTATCAATAAGGAGTACTTGTTCTTCATTGTATGTATAAATTTTGACAGGACAAAAGTATTAATAAGATCAATTCTAAACAATGCTATTTGGAAATAATCTTAATTAATTGAAATGATAGAAATTATCTATCTCTATCGGAAAAGTATTCGGGAATTTCCAAAGAAGGAGGAAAAAAAGTATGCCATTTCGGATTGAAACTCCTGTATCAGGACTTCCGAAGGCAGGCCAGGCATTGGGCAAAGGTTTCTGATCATTTTCAGGGAAAGTGGAATTTTCCGGTTTAATAGAAAATGGAAAAGAGGTTGCGTTAATGTAGTATCCATACAATAAGTATAGCTATTTTTTGTAGTTTTAAAACTGCAAAAAACACCATCTTCGGACCCAAACTCAATCACATTTTTGAAAAAATGCTTTTCGCATCAATCGTTTTTTGCAGTGGGAAGCAATTCATGTTCCGGACAATCCACCCGTAATTCATTTTCAGCCAGAGAGCTTTTCAAAAGTTTGCAGTAATGCATTCCCTCACGAAGCTGGTAATTGGTGCAGGTAAAACACATGCGTTGAATAGTGATGATCCCGGATTTGTTCAAGTCATAAATCAATTTAAGCAATCCGTTGAGCATGATTGTTTTCTGTTCCTCCGATAGATTTCCTATGGGCTGCTCCATGGAAGAGGCGAATAGGGATGCTTTTTTTGCTATTTTCTTCCCCTCAGTTGTAAGCGAAAGCGAATAACTTCGCGTGTCTACAGGGTCTGTTTCTTTGCTAACCAGGTTTTTGGCCAAAAGTACTTTTACACTGTCACTAATGGTGGCTTTGGTCATGTTAAACTCATCTGCCAGGTAGCCTACCTTGCATTTCTCTATGGAATGAAAAGAAATAAAAATTAGAATCTGCATTTGTATGGGACTGAGCGCATTTTCTTTGCTTTCGTTCCAAAGCAAAACCCTGAAAGCTTCCGATATTCGCTCCAAAGCCACTACAATTCGGCTTTCGACCTTTTGATTTTGCTCGTTTAAATTAAATGATGAGTGTTGCTTCATTTTTTATTCAATTTTTTCCACATAAATCCAGGCCTTCTTCCCTGAACCAACTGTTTCGCGAATTCTATGATATTGACTGACTTCATAATGGTCGGTTATCACAAGTTCGGACTCCGTTATCTCAAATAGTAAGCCCTCTATAAAATCTGTCTTATTTTCTGATTTTATAGCAATTGGTTGGTATTCAAGTTGACTTTTGGCAAGTACCGAAGATTCTGTTATTTGTATTTTATCGAGCCTATATCCGGCCAATGTATCCCGCTTTCCCTTTACGATCCGGCCATAATTTTCAAGCTGTACTTTCTCTGACCCTAAAGTACCATAAGAAAAGAGTAAATGTATTGTTTTTTCCATTGCATTTTTTTCTACTTCAATTATCGAATAAGCCATTGGTTCAATGCAGGCTGCATTTTTTTGAGGCTGAAAATAAGTCAGGAACCCAAATTTAATTAGGATTCCTAACCTATAATGTCAAATTTTTTTAGCCTTTCAGGTCATCTATAGATGCTCCGAAATTGAGATGAAGCACATTCCCGTTTGGAGTAAGCAGTGCAGGAACTGATTTTACACCCGCCTTTTCTGCTTCGGGTATCCGGTTACTTTTCTCGCCAATGTGAACGATTTCCACATTGTTGGCTCCAATGAGATTTACAATGTCCTGTTCTGCGCTGACACATACAGGACAACCCGCATGATAGAAAATTGATTTTGCCATTTGAATAAAGTTTAAAGTGTTGACTGGCGATATTGCCTTGTCAAATATAGTAAGGATTCCTTACTATTCAAATGATTTATTTTTATTCATGCAACCCAGCCCTATGGCTGAGACCTCGGAACTACCAATTTTCCCTTTTTAAGATTCCTTTTGCGCATCCGAGTTCCATTTTGATTAAACAATGCAAATTTCGGAAGGCTATAGGCAAAGAAATAATAGGAATCAAACCAAAGATTACGTAATTCAACCATAAATTGGCAACAGCAGATCATACTTTCTGCCAGTGGAGAAAAAATTCAGCGATTAATGAGTGTTTTCTACTGAAACAAATCCGTTACTTCTCTTTAGCAAGTAGTGGGTCCCGGGGTTTACCAGGTTTAAGCCTGGTCTTGGGAAAAATAATTTTTAGGCTTCCAACAATAAATATTGAATTATTACGCCCAAACTCGGTTTTAAAAAATAGTGGACAGTGGAATTCATTAATTTTAATAGATGTTTATTACCGTTCATTAACCTGTAAATATAGGGAACTAGAAATAGCCAACAAGCCGGGTATGTATGGATTTTTTTTCTGAATGAGCTTTTTGGCCTCTTCTCGAAAAGGAGCAATCGTATCTACCCTATAATTCATTAAGAAAATCACTTAATAGTTGTGCTTTTTTCATTCTTGTAGATACATGAGTCAAAAATACAGAAATTGGGACATGAAAAACTAAACGTATACCATGATAGGACATGCCCACACTACCTCTCGCAAATCCTCCCTTCGCCCGGATTTCAAACCCCGGTTCTCCTCCTGACACCTCTGGGGAGTTGGAGCGGATGGGTATAAAAAAAACCTACCCTGAAGAGGATAGGTTTTTTGTGTCGTCCTCCCGGGACAATTTTCGAACCATTTTTTGGAAGATTTAAAATTATTAGCCTCGAAAAACGATGCGTAAGTAATTAAAAATAAACCACATATATTGAATTTATTTTTCTTCGTATACAATCAGAAAGAGAAAGATTCGTCTTGGTTCGAACTAACCGGTGCAAAAGTATGAAGAAAATATCGAGAAGCAAGGAGACACCGCTGTTTCTTATCATTTTTATTTTGACAGGCTAAATTTACGCTTCCTTTCAACAAGAGATGTAAAGCTCCAATTATGAGGTTGCAGCAAAAAAAAATCTCCCAACTTGGGTAGTACTTGGGGAAATATTGTGCTCAAAATCATAAAGTTTGTACTTCATTTGGGAATACTTGTCTCTAAAAAGCCTGTAGCCCCATAAAATTGGCGGATATGAAACACGCTCTACAAAACATCATTTTGGAGATACACCAAAAGGAAGACAAGATTTCATCGCAAGGCAAAACATTGATTGATGAGGCCTACGAAATGACACTGTATCTCCAAGACCTACTATTCTCGGCTAAAGGACACATTATCGAGAATGGCTTCTGCAACGATGCTGAAGAAATCAACTTCTTCCGAACGATAAAACCGCAGATACTCGGTAAACTAATCTACTACAACAAGGTTTACCGCATTGAAACAGCCTGCCCCGTGGACAACGGGAAAATGTATTATGGATATTTTTCAACGCAGTTGGCCAACCTAAAACGGGAATACATGGCACATGTCTGTAATACCGATTTTTACCGTTATTACCGCTCAGGACGAACGGATCGTGACGACACCTATTTTAAGCGTGGAAATATCAATTACCACGATGGACTTAACAGTATAGTGTTCGAGATAGATCCGTTATTCTCAACTTTTTTTGATTACAAGATCGCAAGGATCATTGCCAATGAATTGCTTTATTCCTACCTGCTGACCAAAATCAATCCTGAAGAAAACCCGGACACCATATTGCAGAAGCCGGAAAGTTCCAATGACGTTTTCTGGACAGACAGCAAAAACGCGCTCATTGAATTGGTTTATGCACTTCACGCTTCCGGTGTTATTTCACATGGTAAGATCGGCATCCGAAAAATAAGCCTGATGTTCCAGATACTTTTCCGTATTCCTCTCGGAGACCTGCATCACGCTTTTCACCGGATGAAAACCCGGGCTGGTTCGAGAACCGCATTTCTGGATCAGTTGAAATTATCTCTCGAAGAATACATGGATAAAGATCTTTGACAGCATCCAAAAGGTCAAGTTCAAGGCAGTGCATTTTATGTGCTGCTTTCTTTTTGCCCATATCCGCCAATTGGTAAAATCTCTGTTCCGTTCTCCAACGATATACTCTACAAGAATTAACCCATTGTTTTTCAGCTAATTCTCATTACTGCTAAAATTTTAAAAAAACAGCTAAACCAATTGGCTAGCCTTGGCAGACAAACCCTTCCACACTCCTGAATTTTGTAATGAAACAAAAACGGAGTCCTTATGAATATTGATAAAATGGAATTTACGGCATGGATGGAACGCATTATGGGGCGCTTTGACATACTTAGCGACCATTTAGAGGATGTGCAGAAAAAACGCAACTGCATAGATGGTGAGGAGTTGCTCGACAATCAGGATCTGCTCCAGATGCTAAAAATAAGTAACCGTTCCCTGCAACGCTACCGCTCCATCGGCAAGTTGCCCTATTACACCATAAGTGGAAAATTGTATTACAAGCTCTCCGACGTCCATCGCTTCATCCGTGAGAGTTTCAGGGCTCCGGTCCCCAAAACGAACGCCAACAAGTGACAAACACTGCCAGTGGATGCCAATTGAAGCAAAACGATGAGTACGTCTTTTACTTTCGGCACTGAACTTTAAAATTTTCAAGCGATGAGTGAGCAAACGTTAGATAAACCACAAGTACCGGAACAACTCTCGGACATATTGCTGGTACTGGATAAGGAGAAAAAGAAAATCCAGGCTGTAAAAAGCATTGACAAAAATGGGAAAATGGAAACGGTTGATCCTACAAGGAAAAACCAGAACCAGTTTATGCGGGTGGACAGACATGGCGATTTCTTTTCCAACTTCTTCTCCAACTTTTTCAGCCAGTTGAAGAACCCCACCAACTTCTCTTTTTTCAAAGTTCCCTCACCTATTGCCATTGATACGGCGGATAAAATGCAAAAGCAGGTAAGCAGTCCAACTCCTGAAGGCGAACACCTACTAAAACAGCACGAGATCAAACCGGAAATAAAAGAGAAACAAAAACAAGAAAATCAAAATGATATGGAAACGACACAGAAAACCCCGGAAACCAGCGAATACCGCTACAAGCTGGAACAGATTGATTGGGAAACCATGAACAATCTTGGATTAGGTAAGGAGCGCCTTGAAAAAATGAACCTCCTTGAACCTTTACTGAAAGGCTATAAGACCAACGAACTTGTACCGGTAAGCCTAAACCTTGGTACTGCGGTAACCCGAATGGACGCCCGCTTATCCCTGCAACCCAATGATGACGGACAGGTGGTGGTTGCCATTCACGGCATCCGTAAAGAGCCAAACCTGAACTTTGAGTTTTTCGGCCATAAGTTTACCGATGAGGACAAGAAAAATCTACTCGAATCAGGAAATATGGGACGTGTGGTTAACCTGACCAATCCCAAAACAGGCGAAACACTTCCGTCCATTGTCAGCGTAGACAGGCTGACCAATGAACTGGTCGCATTACGGACGGATTTTATCAGAATCCCGGATGAGATCAAAGGGGTAAAACTGGGCGATGCGCAAAAACAAGCCTTAATGGAAGGTAAACCGCTTTATCTGGAAGGTATGATTTCCAGGAAAGGAACCGAGTTTGCGGCTATGGTTCAGTTCAACGCGGACAAACGCTATGTGGAGTTTCTTTTTGACAGGAACAATTCCAATCGGCAAACACAGAGCAATGTTCAAAACAATCAGCAAAACCAGCCGCAGGAAGCTCCACGAACATTCCGGGGCAAGGAACTGGACGAAGAGCAATACAATAAGTTCAAAGCCGGTCAAACGGTGTACGTAGATGGCCTGGTGGATAAAAAGGGGCAAAAATATCAGGGATATATCACGCTGAATCAGGAAACAGGCAGAACGGAATTTTCTTTCCGAAATCCTGATAAGCTCAAAGAGCAGGCAAAACCTACCGAACCCCACAAAACCCAAACAGCAGTCAACTCAGAGGGAAAAACCAACGAAGCTACCAAGAATATCAAAGAGCCTTTGAAGACAGCGCAACAAACCCCGAAAGACAAAAAACAGCAGCAACAACAGGAAAAACCCAAAACACCTGCAAAGGCCAGAAGCAGAAAAATGTAGTAAAGTATGAAAACAGTCATTGCAGAAAAACCAAGTGTAGCAAGGGAAATAGCCAGCCTGTTGGGAGCCACCGAAAAGAAGGAAGGTCACCTGACAGGCAACGGCTATTTTGTTACCTGGGCATTCGGACACCTTGTCGGGTTGGGAATGCCCGAAGATTATGGCATAACGGGATTTGACAAAGCAGCTTTGCCGATATTGCCCCATCCGTTTTTACTGGCAGTCCGCAAGGTGAAAAAAGACAAAGGCTACACCACCGACGCAGGAGCGATAAAGCAACTGAAAATCATTGAACAGCTTTTTAACCGAAGTGATGGCATTATCGTAGCGACCGATGCCGGACGTGAGGGCGAGCTCATATTCAGATACATTTACGAGTACCTGAAATGCATCAAGCCCTTTCAGCGACTTTGGATCAGTTCCCTTACGGAAAAAGCCATTAAACAGGGTTTTGACAACCTCAAAGACGGAAAGGAGTTTGACGGACTATACCAAGCGGCACAAGGCAGAAGTCGTGCAGACTGGCTGGTAGGAATCAATGCCACGCAGGCACTCTCCATTGCGGCTGGCAATGGTGTTTATTCGCTTGGACGGGTACAGACGCCAACACTAGCTTTGATATGTAGGCGTTACTTGGAAAACAAAAACTTTTCGGTACAGAAATACTGGCAGATACAGTTGTCGCATACCAAGGAATTCATCGAGTTTAAAAGCCTTTCCAAAAATAAGTGGGATAACCAAAAACTGGCAGAGGACACCTTGAAATCCATAGAGAGAAACGGGAATACGGCTGCTGTCACATCCGTAGAAACCAAAAACGTTACAGAACAGCCGCCCTTGTTGTTTGACCTGACCGGCTTGCAAAAAGAAGTAAACAAAAAACTGAACCTATCTGCGGAAGAAACCCTCAAAATTGCTCAAAGTCTTTATGAGAAGAAGTTTATCACCTATCCACGTACCGGAAGCAAGTACATACCCGAAGATATGTGGACAGAGATTCCCAATCTCATAAGAGCTTTGCAGGATAGGGACACCTGTAAACAAGCCGTTGCCAAAGTGAAATGGGGACGTTTCAATAAACGCATCGTGAATGACCTGCGCGTGACCGACCACCACGGGTTATTGACTACCGACACAATCCCATCGGCACTGAATGCAAAGGAAAATGCGGTTTATGATATGATTGCCTTTCGACTACTCGAAGCGATTTCCGGTGCCTGCACCAAGGAGGCCACTCATATTACTTTACAGGCATTGCATTACGATTTTACGACAAAGGGCTGCAAGGTGCTCGAACCCGGCTGGCGTTCCATCAAAGGTAACTTCACCGATGATGATGCAGAACCTATAGAGGATCTACCGGACATAAAAGAAGGTGATGTACTCAAAATCAAACAAGCCGCAGTTTTGGAAAAGAAAACCAAGCCTCCCGTATTATACACCGAAGCAGGGCTTTTGTCGGCTATGGAAACGGCGGGAAAGGATATCAAGAACGAGGAAGAACGGAAAGCTTTGCAGAATATCGGTATTGGCACTCCGGCTACAAGAGCCGCAATAATCGAAACCCTGTTTACCCGCAATTATATCCAGCGGGAAAAGAAATCTTTGATTCCTACGGAAAAGGGATTGCAGGTATATGAGTTGGTCAAAGACCGGAAAATTGCAGACGTGGCCATGACCGCCGAATGGGAACTGGCACTTCAGAAAATCGAAACCAGTGAAATGAATGCCATAGCATTCCAAAAGGAAATGGAGGCCTATACCAAATCCATCACCGGAGAACTGTTGCAAACTTCCATTGCCAAGGATAATTCACCCGAACTTGTCTGTCCGAAATGCAAAAAACAAAAACTGCTCATCCGGGATAAAATCGTGAAGTGTCCGGACGAGGCTTGTAATTGGGTCCAGTTTCGCATTGTTTGCGGCGTGCAAATCGGCATTGTTGATATTGAAAGCCTGGTGGATAACGGCAAAACATCGCTTATCAAAGGAATGAAAAGCAAGGCGGGAAAGACGTTCGATGCCTATATCGTCTTGAACGACAAAGCTGAAAGCTCCTTTGAATTTGAGAAGCGGAAAAAGAAATAGTTTATATAGATCTTATTCAACGGCGATAAACGCCGTTATTTTTATTTTATATAAACAAAAATATTTACGTATCTTTGTTTTGACGGCGATAAACGCCGCCTAAAATAAATTATGTAAACATGGCATCCAATCCTGAAAGACGACGATTATTGGAACAGATAATACCCGAAAGTATGATTGTAACCCGTAACTGGCTTATGGAAGAGGCTTCTTTGGACAAACATGCCATAGACAACCTGGTAAAAAGCGAACAGTTGAAATTACTGTGGAAAGGGCTATATACAAGGGGGAGTATCCTGCTTTCCTGGCAAAGTATGGTCTATACCTTGCAAACCGTTATGAAAACGGATTATGTGGTAGGTGGGCTGTCGGCTCTTGAATTAAAAGGGTTTTCGCATTACATACCCGTTTCCCAAAAAGAAACCATCCGTCTATACGGTAATGATAAATTACCCTTATGGACGAACGAACTATCGGAAAACATAGCTTTTATACGCCATACCCGGAATGAACTTTTCTCCGGTATGGAAAGAGATATTTCCGGGAAATACACCAGTTCCGTTTCTTGGAAAGAAGGTTTCAAAGACCTGAAAATATCATGCCCGGAAAGAGCCTGCTTGGAAATGCTCAACGACGTTCCCAGAAAAATATCATTTGAACATGCAGATCAGCTCATACAAGGAATGACCTCCCTTTCCCCCCGAACCTTGCAACGATTATTGGAGGCGTGCACAAATGTCAAAGTCAAACGGCTTTTCCTTTGGTTCGCTTCAAGGCATAATTATACATGGTTTTCAAAGCTGGATACGGAACATATAGCCCTTGGGTCCGGCAACCGGGTAATTGCAAAGGAAGGAGAGCTTGATAAAACATATAAAATAACCGTACCCAAGGATTTTCAACCCTAACAGATGAAGAAAGACAGTATTTATTACCGGCAGGTCCAGTTATTGGTACGCATCCTGCCACTTTTGGACAGTGAGAAATGTTTTGCCCTGAAGGGCGGAACCGCCATCAACCTTTTTTACAGGGAACTTCCCAGACTATCAGTTGATATTGATTTGCTCTACCTGCCCTCAGAGGGACGTGAAGAAGCACTCGCTAATATCCGTGAAGCATTATCGAGATTGAGCGAACTGATTAAGAAAACCATTCCGGGCATTCGCATACAGAACACGCACGAACAGGGGAACGCACTCCGTCTTATTCTGCAAGTGGAAGATATACGTGTCAAAGTGGAGTTGTCACCGGTTATCCGGGGATCGGTATTCCCTGAGGTTCGCATGGAAGTTTGTGAAACCGTAGAGCGTGAATTTGGTTACGCCGAAATACAGGTAGCATCATTACCCGATTTATACGCGGGGAAGATTGCCGCGGCATTGGACAGGCAACATCCCCGTGATTTGTTTGATGTAAAGTTTCTGCTCGAAAATGAGGGGTTTACGGAAAATCTACGAAAAACATTTCTTGTGTTCCTGATCAGCCACCAGCGACCAATGGCTGAACTGCTTGCGCCACACCGCAAAGACATACGTGAAATATATGAATCAGAATTCGCACAAATGGCAGAGGTGGATATTTCCGTAGAAGTACTGGAACGGACAAGGGAGCAACTGGTGACCGTTATCAATAAAGAAATGACTCCAGATGAGAGGGCATTTTTGTTGTCTTTTAAAGAACGAAAACCGCAATGGGAGTTATTGGGTCTGCCCAATATGGAGGAAGTCGCTCATTTGCCATCTGTTCAGTGGAAACTGCTCAATCTCTCAAAAATGGACGAAAAGAAACACAGGCAAGCAGCCGAGAAACTGAAAGAGGTACTTTTCAATAACAAAACGTGATATTTTAAAAGCATCCTATTGTTGGCAGGATAATTCAAATTCTTGACAATCCCATAAATGCCCTCCGACATTCCGGAGGGTTTTTGATTTTAATTACTGTCCTGTAAAAAGCAACGATAAGCCAAGTCCTACCCTTCAACGCCAAGCCCTGCCACTTCTATAAAAATCCCTATTTGCTGCTCTAATTTTAGACTTCAAGAAAATTCTAAAGAAAATTAGTATGGATACGCAGCGAAAAGACTTGTCTTATTTCAGGCTACAGCTACAAGAACTATTAAATACCAGCTTTCCCGAAAAAGCTTTTGACACAAAATTTATAGACCAGCGTTCCTCCTGGGCTGCCAATGCCTATGAGGGCGCTTTTATGGCGGGAAATCCCATAGAACAATGCGATGAAATAGCAAATTACATTCTTTTTGAGGGCTTGCATTTTTCCAGATTCGATACCGTTTTCCAAGTGGTCTGCAATGAGTTCGACACCAATATGGCAGATGAGGAGTTGCGACCGTTCGCCCTGAAAATGCTCCCTATTTGTGAACCTGTTTTCGCTCGATATGAACTGACCGATGATTTCGCATACGGGTATGAGTTTGACCTGCTCTATACCGAACTCACCGGAACCATAGCCATCTGGATAGAGGAAAATGGGCTTCAGTAAAAGGCAACATCTCCAACAGAATATTGATGCTTTACGGATTGCTTTTAAACTGGAAAAGGAGAAACGACAAGCCACCGTAGGCGAAAGACTGCTCTTGATGCAATACAGCGGATTTGGCGGTCTTAAATTCGTGCTGAACCCCATAGCAAACGAAACAGACATCAATCATTGGAGAAAAACCGAACACGATCTTTTTCCACTTACGCAGGAACTCCACCAGCTACTCAAAGAAAACTCCCAGGACGATAAGCAATATCGCAGATATGTGGATAGTATGAAAAGCTCCGTACTGACAGCTTTTTATACCCCGCCACAAGTCATTGATGCAATTTCATCAACCTTGCGTGACAGCGGTCTGAAGATGGATAAATTTCTAGAACCCTCCGCAGGAATTGGCTCATTCATCCAGTCCTTTTCAGAAAGCCAAATCCCAAGTATTACCGCTTATGAAAAAGATCTGCTCACCGGCAAGATTCTAAAGCAGCTATATCCCGAAAGTAATATCCGCATCAGCGGTTTTGAGGAAATACCCGAAAGGGAACAGAATACTTATGATGTGGTTGCCAGCAACATCCCGTTCGGCGATACTTCCGTGTTTGACCTTTCCTATTCTAGGAGTAAAGACACGGCAAAAGTACAGGCGGCCCGGAGCGTCCACAATTACTTTTTCCTGAAAGGAACGGATATGCTCCGTGAGGGTGGTGTATTAGCGTATATCACTTCACAGGGGATTCTAAATAGTCCGAAGAACGAGCCAATCCGCCGGGCATTGATGGAGAATAATAACCTGGTTTTAGCCGCTCGATTGCCCAATAACCTGTTTACCGACTATGCCGGAACAGAGGTTGGCAGCGATCTGATTATCCTCCAAAAGAACACGGCAAAGCAAAACCTGAGCGAAGTTGAAGAACGGTTTTGTCAAAGCAGGCAAACAGAATATGGCACCCCGGGTAATGCCATTTTTCAGGACAACACAAGAATTGTACATACCGACTGGAAATTAGACACTGATCCCTACGGACAGCCTGCATTAATCTACACGCATAAAGACGGTACGAATGGTATCGCTAAAGACCTCAAACAAATGCTTTCCGAAGATTTTGGAAAGCACTTGAATTTGAATTTATACAAAGAGGAACGGAACGATCAGTCCTTTATACAAAGTCCTTTCACTCCAACGGTTAATCCTCCGGTTATCGATCCTGTCATCATTAGGCAGGAACCGAAACCCGTACCTGCTGCCTATCAAGAAAGTCCAAAAGAATTAAAACAGCTAAGCATTTTCGACCTGTTTGAAAATACAGACGAACCCGTAACAGTTGCTGCTACATCCAAAGGAACGCTACAACCCAAAAGGCAAACCTCTAAAAAAAGAAGGGCGGCAATAGGTCGCCAGACAAACCTGTTCGGTGGAGTGATGCAACAACCACATACACCACCAAAACCTAACGGAACTGCACAAATAAACGGAAAAAAACAGGAAGCTATCGGTGACCTGTTTTCACAAATAAACGGGAATGGTCAGACTGAAAAGCAAGCCGATTCCAGCATTATTGCTGAACCTGCCCCGTATAGTGGCGAATTGCAACCCTTCCACAGAAACGATTGCCTTGTAGTGGATAAGGGATGGGTGGGTCATTTGCAGGATGTAGATACAGCAGACGGTTCGGCTATTTTCCACCCGTTACAATTACCGCCTTTACAAAAGGCAAGAGCCGAAGCCTATATCGAAGTGCGTGATGTTTACCAAAAGCTCTATATCAAAGAAGCGGAACAACAGCGTGAACATCAAGAAGAAAGGGAAAAGCTTAACCGCCTTTACGACGTCTTTGTCAAAAGGTGTGGCAACCTTAATAGTGCCGAAAATATCAAGCTCATCAAAACAGACAGTTCCGGAAAGGAAATCCCTTATCTGGAGCGTGTTGTTGGCGGGGTGGTGCATAAAGCGGATATATTCCATCGTCCTGTAAGTTTCTCTACCGCAACATTAGCTACCGACAATCCTAAAGAGGCATTGGCGGCTTCGCTCAACAAATACGGAAGCGTGGATCTGGGCTATATGTCCGAAATCAGCGGTATGACCGACGATGCCTTGAAAGAAGCCCTGCATGGTCGTATTTTTTACAACCCACTCCAAAAGGAATACGAAATATCCGAACGCTGGATTGCTGGCAATGTGGTCGAAAAGGCTGGAGAGGTACACGCCTACCTCAAAAACAATCCCGATGATACGGAAGCGAAAGCAAGTCTTACCGTTCTGGAAGAAGCCCGACCAAGGCGTATCGAGTTTGAAGAGCTGGATTTTAACCTCGGTGAACGCTGGATACCCACTGGTATTTACGCCCGTTTTGCTTCGCATTTGTTTGATACGGAAGTGCTGATCCATTATTCCGATAGCACCGATGACTTTTCGCTAAAATGCGACCGGAAGAATGTGCATATATGGGACAAATACGCCGTCAAATCGGAAAGCCGAACCTTTGACGGGATAGCCCTGCTAAAGCATGCATTGGTCAATACTACACCCGATATTACCAAGAAAATTAAGGTCGATGATAAAGAGGTCAAGGTGCGGGATATGGAAGCCATCCAAATGGCGAACACCAAGATTGACGAAATCCGAACCGCTTTTTCCGACTGGCTGCATGCGCAAAACGATGAGTTTAAAAAGCGGCTGACAGACCAATACAACGACACCTTTAACTGTTTTGTCCGCCCAAATTACGACGGAACCCATCAGGACTTTCCGGGATTGGACCGCAAGGGATTAGGTATGCAAGACCTGTATTCCAGCCAGAAAGATACCGTCTGGATGATTAAGCTAAATGGCGGCGCCATTTGTGACCATGAAGTAGGTGCAGGAAAAACACTGGTTATGTGTACCGCTGCACAAGAAATGAAGCGATTGGGATTGGCACACAAACCTATGATTATCGGGCTGAAGAGTAATGTTCACGAAATAGCCGAAGCCTACCGAACTGCCTATCCGCATGCCAAGATATTGTATCCCGGCAAGCAGGATTTTACGCCCAAGAACCGCCTGCGGATTTTCGGGGAGATTAAAAACAACGATTGGGACTGCATAATCCTTACGCACGACCAGTTCGGAATGATTCCCCAATCGCCCGAAATGCAAAAAGAGATCCTCGAAATCGAACTGGACAGTGTGGAGCGGAATCTCGATGCGCTCCAAGCCCAGGGGAATGAAGTAACTCGGGGGATGCTTGCCGGAGCAATCAAACAGAAAGAAAACCTTGAAGTCAAGCTAAAGACATTGCAATACGATATCGAAAACCGCAAAGACGATGTCGTGGATTTCAAAATGATGGGCATCGATCATCTATTCATAGATGAAAGCCACCAGTTCAAAAACCTGATGTTCAATACCCGGCATAACCGTGTTGCCGGATTGGGCAATATGGCAGGGAGTCAAAAGGCGATGAACCTGCTCTTTGCCATCCGGACCATTCAGGACAGGAAGGATAGTGACATGGGAGCTACCTTTCTTTCCGGGACAACTATCAGTAATTCGCTGACAGAACTGTACCTGTTGTTTAAGTACCTCCGCCCACGTGCTCTGGAAAAACAGGGCATTAACTGTTTTGATGCCTGGGCTGCCATATATGCAAGGAAAACGACGGACTATGAGTTTTCGGTAGCCAATAACATTGTGGCGAAAGAGCGTTTCCGCTACTTTATCAAAGTGCCGGAGCTGGCTCAATTCTACTCTGAAATCACGGATTACCGAACGGCAAAGGATATAGGTATTGACCGTCCCGAAAAGAACGAGGTATTGTACAATATTCCACCCACACCGGATCAGCAGGTATTTATCCAAAAGCTGATGGAATTTGCCAAAAACGGTAATGCCACTTTGCTTGGGAGGGAACCGTTATCGCAAAGGGAGGAAAAGGCAAAGATGCTCATCGCCACCGATTACGCCCGTAAGATGTCGCTGGATATGCGTATGGTAAGCGGCAGGTACGAAGACCATCCCGACAATAAGGCTTCGCATTGTGCGGTAAACATTGCCAAATATTACAACAGGTACAACACACAGAAAGGAACACAGTTCGTGTTCTCCGACCTGGGCACCTATAAGCCCGGTGAATGGAATGTGTACTCCGAGATCAAACGCAAGCTTGTGGAAGATCACGGCATACCCGCACACGAAGTTCGATTCATTCAGGAAGCCAACAATGATAAGAAACGTAAGGAACTCATTAAGGGAATGAACGAAGGTAAAATCCGGGTGCTGTTTGGTTCTACCAGCATGCTGGGTACCGGGGTCAACGCACAGAAAAGAGCCGTTGCCGTGCATCATCTGGACACGCCGTGGAGACCGAGCGACCTTGCCCAACGGGATGGTCGGGCTATCCGCAAAGGCAATGAGATTGCCAAATTCTTCGCCGACAATAAAGTGGATGTTATCATTTATGCGGTAGAAAAATCATTGGACAGTTATAAGTTCAACCTTTTGTACAATAAACAGCTATTTATCGACCAGCTAAAATCCAACAACCTCGGCAAACGTACTATCGACGAAGGCAGTATGGATGAAAAATCGGGAATGAACTTTTCCGAATATGTAGCAATTCTTTCCGGCAATACTGACCTGCTGGACAAAGCCAAGATAGAAAAGCAGATTGCCGGATTGGAAAGCGAAAAACAAGCCTTCAACCGCTCCAAATTCAGTTCCAAGTACAAGCTGGAAGATACTATGGCAATGCTTGAAAGCGCCGAATCCCGCTTGCAGCGGATGAGTCTTGATTGGAATAATCTACAGGAGCGGATACAAAAGCGTTCGGACGGTACTGTTGCAAACCCCGTTCTGCTGGACGGATTATCACCCAATGCGGATATAAAACAAATTGGTGCAAAGCTCAACCAAATTGCTGACAAAGCCCGCACCGGAGGTGATTATCAGGAAATAGGCAGCTTGTATGGCTTTCAATTACTGGTCAAAACCGAAACATCTGAAAAAGAGGGGATGGATATACGGGTAAACCGCTTCTTGGTTCAGGGCGAAGGCAATATCAAATACACCTATAACAACGGTATCATCGCCAAAGACGAAAAGCTGGCCGCAATGAACTTTTTGAATGCCTTGGAAAAACTGCCCGGTTACATGGAGCAGGAACAGAAGAAAATAGCGGAACTTCAAAAAGATCTGCCAGTTCTCAAAGAAGTAGTAAACGGTACATGGGCAAAAGAAAGCAGATTAAGCGAGCTAAAAACCGAGTTGGCAGCTGTTGACCGTAAAATACAGCTATCCATTTCTCCTGAACCCAAGGAAGAGCAAAAAACGGCTGAGGTTATAGAACAAAGCCCTCTGGCAACCGTCGATATGGCTAACTCAAACTTGATGAGGAATGGAATTCACTGATCCCGAGGGCTATAATTTCACCCGTTTTGGGGAAATTAATTTTGCAACAGGAGTTACCCACAGTTACAGTTACACAGTTGTTATTGGGTATTTTTCTTGTCTTCGCCACGCCACTTTTCATTTGTTCTAATATCGGAATATGACACATATTGTCCAGTATTTGGCGCCCAATCAAAGTAAACTGCCTTCCCTAGTTCAATGTCCTTAGTCTGGTCTGTTGTCAGGGACAATTTTTGTTCAAATAATTTCTCCGTTTTATTGTTAGGGGTTTCAGCATATACTTCAAGTCTATATTCTCCAGAAACGAAATTCCATTGTTCATTTTTCGGCAGTAAAAAATGATGATAAACTGATATACCTGTCTTACTTGCAAAAAGTCCGCTACCTCTGACAATCCCATTGTCACCGTAAGCCCAAACATTAAAATTTTGTATTGTCTCAGCCCGGTGAATTTTCACAAACATATTTTGAATGTGTTGCCCTTGGTCAGCAGTCGCATAAAGTAATGTCCGAATAAATATTTTTGGTTCATCATTGCCATTTTGTCCAAGAAAACAGATGATTGAAGGTCGTGTCATTTTTAAACTGCCTTTCCTAATTCTCGTCAACCAAAAAGTTAGTCCAGAAATGATAAGTGATATTATTGAAATTGTCAAAGCCATGTTTTCTGTTGTCAATTGCCTGCACATCGGTTTCTGTTTTAAAAGGCCCTATGCCCCAAATATACGCATTAATCCCCTGTGTACGGAGACCATCGTAGCCCTTCCAACAATCACTTCTCATCCTGTTCATCCATCTTTTTAACAAGGCTTTCCCGCAGGGTGTCGATGAATTTGGTACGGTTGATTTTCCTGCCGCGCAGTTCCAGGTAGGTATGGTAAAAATCCCCTAGGTCAACATTGAACATCTTTTCAATTTTTTTTGTGATGACTTTTATATCAGCGTTTCCGTGGTCAAATACACCCTGAGCATGCATGGCATAGATGAGTTCGATTAAGGCCGTTTTGCTGCTCGTCCAGTTTAGGTTGGGATTTTTCGCCATTCGCTTGTCCAAGTAACGGGAATTATAAAGCTGGTCTTCGATATATACCTGTATCAGATCATTGGCTATAATTTCGGCAACCTTATAGTCGTGGGAGGAGGAAAAGTTGTGATCTGACTGGATATAGTACGGTTCTAAACAGAGTTTGTAATCGTGTTTTCCCCTGACAAAGAGGATTTCATCCAGGTAGGTGTTATTGGTGCGATAATACTTGTAAAACTCAAGATTCTCGTCAAAATACCGCTTGAGTTTGCGCAATTCCCTATTCAGGTACTTTTTAGTCGCTTTACAACCGTAAGGTTTCTTAGTCTCTATCCTGTAGATTGAGTTAAAGAAAATCAGCTTTGAGACGATAATCGGTTTCCTGTGTTTGAAAAACTGAATTTCCTCGTTGGTGTCCTTAAACCCCTTTGTTAAAACATGCTCTTTAACTGTAGCCAGGCATCGAACAATAAGCTCAATTCCAGCCTCGATGCGCTGTATTGAAAAATCAGGTTCGATCTCCAATTCTTTTATTCCTGATTCCAGTTCCAGCAACCTTTGATTGAAAAATTTCTCCATAACGTAATTATGTTTGATGATAAAATTATCTTGAAAGATATGTTTTTCCGGGTATATGAACCTTTTAATACCTTCTTGCCTTAGCATCAGCGTATTATTATAGAGCTACCCGTTATTTTTGTTTTCGCTCTCTTTCACAACAAGATGCTGCAAGCTTGGATCATTTTTGATTCGCTCCAGCTCGTTCCCGACAATACCCAAAATGTCCGATTTTATCTGGCGGTAATTGTTTTCAATCTGTTCTTTCATCTTATCCTCTCCCTGCTCATCAACGAAAGAAAGAATCTGAGGTATCTCCCGATACGCTTTGGTTTCGGCGGCAACCTTTTCATTGTCCACGACAATTTCAGCGTGAAAAATCTTTTGCTCAATGCGTTCATCGTAATTATCCGATACTGATCCCACGAACATCCCCTGCGTAAGCGTTGAGATTTTGGAAGCAGGTATCAAGCTGTCCATTTGAGTGGATATGGAGGTTGATTTGTCGTTTCGATTAATGGTCAGGCTCTGGCGTTTCTGCAATACCTTGCCAAAGCGTTCCGAAAGATTCTTGGCGGTTTCACCAACCACCTGACCACTGAATACATTACCAACGGTATTTTGTATCACTTTGCTTTCCTTATCGCCGTAGTCACGGGTTAGTTGCGAAAAATCCTGAAATCCCAAACATACAGCCACTTTATTACTTCTGGCAGTTGCGATTAAGTTATCCAACCCCCTGAAATAAATCGTGGGCAGCTCATCTATGATCACGGAGCTTTTCAATTGCCCTTTTTTGTTGATAAGCTTGACAATCCTTGAATTGTACAAGCCCAACGCTGCCGAGTAAATATTTTGCCGGTCGGGATTGTTTCCCACACATAGAATTTTTGGCGCTGCCGGATTATTGATGTCCAGCGAAAAATCGTCTCCGGTCATTACCCAATACAACTGCGGACTGATCATCCTTGACAAGGGGATTTTTGCCGAAGCAATCTGCCCTTGTAACTGATCTTGTGCGCCACCTTGCCAGGCATCCATAAAGGGCGATAGATAATTTTCCAGTTCAGGATAGGAAGTCAAGATCGTGAAAACGTCTGCGTATTTTTTATTCAACAACTCGATAGCGTGTGGAAACGTACAGTATTTTCCATTATCATAAATTTTGAGAAACCAGATGATCGCTGCAAGCAATATAATTGGGGATTCCACAAAGAAATCTCCCTGCTTTTGTATCCAGCTACGGTTCAGGTTTAGCATGATGGTATAAGCTGCCTCGTAAGCATCGGATATGTCCGTCATAAAGTCGGGGTTCAACGGATTACAACGATGGCTTCTCCGTGGGTCGTCAAAGTTGATGACGTAAAACTTCGGTTTTACCTTGTACTTATCGCTGTGCTTCAATAAATGGTTGTAGGCAATGGTGGAAAGGTCGTCAAACTTAAAATCATAGATATACAGGGAGAAACCTTTCTCGATCTGCTGCTTGATGTAGTTGTTTACGATGGCATACGATTTTCCTGATCCCGGGGTTCCGAGTACTATCGTAGCCCGAAAAGGATTGACAACATTGATCCAGCCGTTGTGCTGTTTCTTGCTGTACCAGAATTTGGTAGGCAGGTTAATGGAATACTCGTTTTCCATCAATCTGGTTTCCTGCATGAAACTTTCGTTTTCGCTGTTGAACACATCATCCATAAGGTTGTTGTTAAGCAGGCGGTGCATCCAAACACCCGCCATCAATAGGGCAATGTATCCGGCAGCAAGGGTGAGTATATAAAGGGAAGTCCCAGCGACTGGCGATAGCTTCAAGAGTGGCGTATTCAGGAAAAACAATACAAACCCAATTCCCAAAGCAACAAAGATCTTGCTCCAGGTTATCTTCTCGTTCTTGACACCTTTGGTACCCAGACAGCTTAATGCCAGCAAAACCAATGCAAACAGTTTAGTATAAAGGGGATGTGAAAACAAGCCCGCCGTCCGGTTGAAATTTCCTAATATTTTGTTGATGATTTCCAGTATCCAACCACGCTCTGAAAAGAAACCGTAGCAAAACCAATAAAGGTGCATCAACACCAAAAGGATACTTACCGCACGCATAAAAGCCATGATTTTGGCCAGCCCCCGTAAATCGTCTTCTCCCTGCATTTTTTGTAATTAAATGTCCAAACGGAAATTTAAGGGAGAAGAAGACCGGCGATACGAATGTGGCAGTCAGTGGCGGAGCGTGGCAATGTTTGTCCAGATGCTATTGATGACCTCTTCGGCGTTTTTTTCTTTTCTTCATCCTATTAGCAAAAGCCTGTTCCTCATAATCTTCGCCTTGCGCTTCTGGCAGCAATCCACCCAATGCTTCGATTAGGCCACTTTCAGGCTTTTCAGAAGTATTCAAGAAGTTGAACAAGTGGTGCGGTTCTTCGGCAGGAAGAACAGCATCATTTGATGTGGATAGTTTGGATGGTGCCAGGGCAGGCTCTTTTATATCCGGTTTGATATTGTGGTTCCAGTAACCATTAAAGGTGTTGGCAGAAAATTCCTTTCCTAATCGTGAGCCGTTCCAGACCGTCTTGGAATTGTGGTCAATGAACGTCATTCCATAAATACGCCCGGTATCATTTCTCCGTGCCACTACGTTAATGCCCTGTTCAGCTAACTGCTTTTTAAAAGCCTGCTCATCGCTTGTGTTTTTCAGGGCAATGGTAACGGCTGCTTTTAAGGTCTGCTTGCTTGGGTCGTTTTTTAATGCCGTTTTACATTTTGCAAAATGCAATTCCAAAGCCGGAATCCCAGCATTCTTCCCGAAAAGCGAAGCCTTGAACGGATGTCCGGATTTTTCACCTTTTTCATTTAAGGGAATGTACAATAAACCTTGTTGGGGCTTTCCCTGTAATTCGCCCTCCACTTTTTCAGTAGTTATATTGAATAGGGAAAGCAAAGCATTGTATTCTCCCAAAGTCTGGAACTGGTAATAGCTGGGCAAGTGGCGAACAACCGAAGCGATTTGACTTTTTATATCACCTGCTCGGTAGTCCACCGGACGGAAAATCTTTTCGTTCAGCCGTCGTTCCTTATCGGTTGCAGGTATCAGACCGTACTTGCTTTCCAATTCGCGGCATACCTTCATCGACCGCACTTTCTCAAACTTGTCAGAAATCTTTTTGCCCTGCTCGTCCACGCAGACCGATACGATATGGATATGGCTTCGGTCAATATCGGTATGCTTGAATACGACAAAAGGCTGTTCACCGTAACCCATTCCCCGCATATATTCTTCCGCCATCTTCCGGAACTTCTCGTCGCTTACCTTGTCTTTCGGGTCCGGATTAAGGGAAATATGCAGAGTATGTTTTTCGGTATTGCGGTTGGCAATCAGATAAGGAGCAAAAGATTGGGCTAATTGTGGCACGGAATAATGCCCGCTTGCGTTTTCAATCATCTTATTGGCAAACAAAATCTTACCGTTTTCCTGCTCCACTTTAAGCTGATTGTACGCCAATGCCCCATATAAATTTGCGCTTCTACCGATCTTCGCAATCATTTTTACCGCTGTTTTTTCAGATATTTTGCATCAAACTCCGCGCTTATCTGAATGATTTTTTGACAAAGCACCGCCATTTCAGCCGTCTGTTTTTCCAGTTTATACAGATATGCTGCTGCTTTTTTCTCGGAAAAATGACGGTACAGCAGTTTCACCACCTGATTATAATTCACGCCAACGGAGCGGAATTGACTATGAAAGGAAGTCAAACGCATATAAAAATCCACCGTTCCTTTGTCAATTTGAATGGTCTTTACCGTGTTGTTGAAGATACAGGACATTATAAAATGTGCCTTTACCTGCATACTCGATTTGTCAAAAAGAGCAAGAAATCGAGCGTGTCGTTCTTGATTAAAGGAAATGGTGTACCGAATCTTCGCCGGATCCTTTTTTGGCCGGCGTCCGGTCTTTTTCACTTGTTTTTTGTTGTTCTCATTCATCGCTAATCCATTTTAATTACCACAGAAAACCCTGACTTCGGAAGGTGTTTTTAGCTCCCTGCAAGGGCAAGTTGTTTTGAGCATCGGAAATCGTTTGGAGATGCTCAAAACACAACTTGCCGTGTTCCGGTGAACACAAGAATCCGCCCTCCGGGACGGATTAGATATAGCAGGGAAAAACGGCTTTAGGCCGTTCCTGTTACCCCCCCATTTTGTCAAAAGTCCTTTGCATAAATCTGCTATTAAAAATCCTTCTACAAAGTAAAGTCCTATCCATTAGAGCACTGCACTGTTGCGCAGTGCCAAACACTGCCCCTCAACGCCAAACAGTGCCACAGCTACGCCATCGAATAATATTGATGGGTTCTTTGTCCTTGAATGTTGGCAGGAAGACAGACCGTCCGTGCTTCAGGACCAACAGACGGCGTGCATTCAAGATGGCTGGTTATCCAGCCTGCTTGATTTCCGGAATACAAGAAAGCAAGATTGCAGGAAAGCTTGCTATCCATATATCCTGCCCACCTGATGAAATGCTTGAAGGACGGAATGAAAGCAAGACGTCAATCCTGCCTGATGAGCTACCGGAATGAATGCCGTGCTGCCGCACTGCAAGGAAGCAGGTATGATCGCAGGCAAGGCTGATAGCTATCCTGATAGAAAGCGGGAAATCAGAACGGCTTGCCGGAACGCCTGCAAGCCTGCAAACAGTAATTTGAAAACTTTAAATTTTTAAAATATGGACACAAAAAAGAGAACTCTGTTTATCGCCTTTTCTTCTCAAAAAGGAGGGGTTGGCAAAAGCACATTTACGACGCTTGCAGCGAGTACCCTGCACTATCGCTTAGGTTACAATGTAGCCGTATTTGATGCAGATTTTCCGCAGCACAGCCTGATGAAAATGAAGAAAAGGGATTTGGCCATGGTCATGGAAAACGAGGCTTTGAAAAAGCTGGCATACAAACAATTTACGACCATCAATAAAAAGGCCTATCCCATTATGCAGCACAGAGCTGACAGTGTGTTGGAAGCGGCTCAGGAGTTTGCAAATACTTCGTCTGTTCCTCTTGATGTGATTTTCTTTGACCTGCCCGGAACGGTCAACACGCCCGGAATCCTGAAGGCATTGGCTGGAATGCACCACATTTTCACCCCCATTACGGCAGACCGTGTGGTAATGGAAAGTACGCTCATCTTCACTCAGCTTTTGCAGGACGTGATTATGAAAAAGGGAGAAACTTCCATCGAAACCATTAACCTCTTCTGGAATCAGGTTGATGGCAGGGAAAGGACGCCGCTATACGCCGTATATCACAATCTCATCCATCAATTAGGGTTGAGTCTGATGCAGAGCCAAGTCAAGAACAGTACACGCTTTCGTAAAGAAAGCGAAGTGAACAGCAAGACCGTTTTCCGCTCTACCGTAATGCCTCCCGATGAACGCTTGATGAAAGCCTGCCAGTTAGACCTGTTCATCAGCGAATTTTTGAAAATCATTCAATTATAGCCTTATGGAGAACGATCATAAAAGAAAAGCCACGCCGGATATTAATGAGGAACTGATGATGAACCTGATGGTCGATGGCGTCAAAAAAGAAGGGATACGGCTTCCTCCTGAACCACCCGAAGTTCGGGAAAAGGAAGTGGCAAAAGAAGGCGTAAAACGGGAAGAATCACCACGGAACAAAGCTGTTCAAAGAGAAAAGAGCCGGGCGAGGAAAAATCTTGACGGAAGTTACGGCGACCATTTTTTGAAAAGCCACGCCATGACAAAGCGCGGTGATAAAAGCATTTATATCCGGCAAGAATACCACGAACGATTATCCCGTATTGTCCGGGTTATTGGAAAAGATGAAATACCCCTGTATGCCTATCTTGACAACATTCTGGAGCATCATTTTGAAATGTTTGAGAAAGCGATTACGGATGATTTCAATGAAAATTTTAAACCCATTTTTTAAAGCATTTGATAATGGAAATAGTAATGGTGATTTGCCTGCTGATAGTCATTGCCCTGCTTTTGCAGGACAAGATTGTCATCAATAAAAGATCAGACCAAAAACCCACGCAGGAAAAAGTGAATCC
This sequence comes from Cyclobacterium sp., assembly GCF_014762705.1. GTDB lineage: Bacteria > Bacteroidota > Bacteroidia > Cytophagales > Cyclobacteriaceae > Cyclobacterium. Next base: position 27,341 of record NZ_JABURL010000091.1, read on the forward strand.
ACACCTGCCTGATATTATGGGGCAACCCAAGCCTGTAAAACGACTTTCGGTGCCAAAGACTGCCAGGGAACGCCAAATTGAGGAACCGGAAGCGAATCCTGATAACTTAGACATCGAATACGACGAGAATGAGCAAGTCGCTATTCAAGTTCCGCAGGAAGAACTGGATGAAGTATTCAGCAATACGCCTGATTTTGAAGAAGAGGAAGAAGAATGGAACAGGTATGGAAATTCCGGAGGCGATAACGGTCTTGCCCAGGGGGTTACCTTCGAGGAACTAAGCACCGTGGGGATGCTGCTGCAAAAAGACATATTGGAGCCATCCCAGAAGGAAACAGCAGTAGCCATAGTTCAGAAAATACAGGGGACCGAATTATTCAGCCTACTGGAAAATTCTATGGAAAGTGCTTCCCAAAAAATAGCCATGCTGTTGGATAAAAGCCTTTCTGCTGAAACGGAAGCCGGTTCTTCCACTTTGCGGACAACTCATCTGGATGATTTTGATATCGGGAAGTTTGTGTAAGCAAGCTCCCTTTTTCACGCGAATAAATAATAGTTAATTTTTTTGTTTTTCAATCATTTATAAAAATCAGTTAAGAACATCTTTTAGGTAAAATTTTCATGCACATGCTCTTGGTGATACTCTTTTGTGCTTAACTGATAAGGTCAGTTTCATTTTCGTGGTTTTCCCAATAGTAAAATTCGACCTTTGTTAAAACTTATGCTACTTGAAAAGCTTCCTCCCCAAGTTGTGCTAATTGCTTTTTGTAATAAGCAACCAGCTTATCTCTCTTAAAATTGTCGAGGTGGTCTGCTCCCAGTTCTTTGTAATCTACCTTGTCCTTGAGTATGTGGTAGGAGGCAATCAGGATTTTATGTCCTAAAGCAATAATGGTTTTCTTTTGCCCCGTCTGCCCACCAAAATTTTGTATTTTGTTTCAAAATAGATGTTTTTTGTCCTGGATGCTGCCCAGCCCAGCTCCACCAGTGTGGAACGTAGGTATTTGTTGCCATAGGTTGGAACCTTCAAGGGTTGGACTACATGGCAACAATCAGAAGATTAGGATTGATAGCTTACCGAATCTGCATGATATTTTCCGCTTTGCGGATCATGGAAGTGCGCCACATTATACACGATAAAAATATTGGCGCATTCGACAGTGCCACTGGAGAAATATTATCCAATAGCTGTCAAACAGGCGACACTTCCCATAAACTGATTTGTGAGGAAAGGGATTTTCAAGCTTCGCTTTCAATGGTCAAAGTACTGGTTAAGCATTCAAGCAAAGTATTTGGAGAACTTCCACAAGAAGAGCCTAAGCCAACTCGCATGAATAAGAAGGAGAAGTTTCTGTATGCCTTACCACAAACCTTCAACCGTCAGAAGTACCTCGAAGTAGCAAAAGTAATGAGCATTCCGGCAAAGACAGCCGAAGGCTACATTGCCAACTTTGTGAAATCAGGTCTTATCCATCGTGAGGCACACGACCAGTACATAAACACCTCACTTGAGGAATCGAATTAAAAAATGTTAATTTGCAATACCCTTGCACATTAACATTTTGCGTGTGTCTACGGGTATATGAACTCCATCTTATCCATATCGTTCAGTTTTCTGTTCCTGATGCAATTGCAATCCAAACTACCAGTAGGTCAAAAGACAGTTAATTTCCGCTGACATTTAACAGACAAATCGGCATGATGAGGGGCTGAGGTTATCAGCCCCTCCTTCCAAGCAGATTTTTACAAGCGGCTTCTCCCAAGGTCGCTTGTGGAATGTTGCCATAACTAACGGTCATGCTTGCATCAAAAGCCTCAACCGAAAGAACAGTAATCTCAGTATCCAACTTCAACCGGTGACTATTCAGGTAGTGAAGAAATTCTTCACTGGAATTCGCAACTGCCAGCAAAGTGAATTTATCACCTGCCTTGCAATCGCTGAGCTTGTTATATTTCGGTTTTTCAACATTTCCCTCATTGTCAGGAATCGGAGAGCCATGTGGATCAATGGTCGGGTAGCCCAAAAGCTTGTCCATCCGCTCAAAAAACAAAGGTGAATGCACGTGCTCCACCTGTTCGGCTATTTCGTGCACCTCCTCCCAGCTAAATCCCATCTTCTCTACCAGGAACATTTCCGTGAGCCGATGCTTTCGCACGATGAGCCCTGCTTCTTTAAGCCCCCGACTGGTCAGTTTCAGAGGTTTGTAACTTTCGTAATGCACCAAACCTTTTTCAGCCAGCTTTTTCATCATGCTGGTGGCTGTGGGCATTTTTATAGATAACTGATCCGACAGATCCTTGACGCTCACATCTCCATTTTCATGGGAAAGGTGAAAAAGATTCAGGAAGAGGTGAGGAATAATGGATTTTCAGCCAAGAATGCTGAAGTCACCATCGTTGGCCAGTTGGTTAAGAACGAAAATGCATGGCAAGTAAATGTTAATGGGGAGACTTTTATTGTGAGTTCTGATACACCTTCAGAAATAGTCAAATCCCTAAACACCGGGAAGATCAAGCTAAAAGTTTTTGGGAAAGATAAAGAGGACAATCACTTAAACGGTACTTGGGATATAAGGATAGTTGAAGTTCTAAAATCTTGAATTTTACAATGAAGAAAATACATTATTAAGCGTAAGCCTGCTTTCTGTTATCATCTGTTAAAACCGAAGGAAGGGGATTGTTGCGTGTATTGCTCCTATGGCTCAGCACCTTGTCCACCAGTACAATTAGATTCTGATCAAGCATGTTGCTAGCGTAGACAATGCTTTATGTGACATACATCATGTTTTGACATGTGCAATGTCATAGCCCTCTCAATAACCGTTGCGTACTTTTGAGTCATATTGAAGTGGATACTAAATAGATTCCCTTTCAATGAATGGCATTTTACATTAAAAGGCTCATGAAGCGCAACTTATATATCGTCCTGCTCATTGTAATGCTTCTCCCTGGCAAAGGGATGGCAGTGTTTCAGCACTTTTGCGGGGGCGAACTGATCAGCTTCGAGCTTTTTCTAAAACACTACGAACCATGCTGTGAGGATCATAGCAACCCTTGTGATGGCTGTGAGGATCAGGAAACCATCTTCTCTCTCGATGATTTCAGGACACCTCATTCTGACATTTCGGTCATTGATTTTTCACATGCGGCAATGGCTCAGCCATCGTTCCATTTGCCTTCTACACAATTTTTCGAGTCAAGAAACTACACAACTCCTAAAAAGGCTCCCCCCGGCTGGTCAGGGCGGTATCGCTCTATCCTGTTCCAGTCATTTCTTCTGTAATTCTACATTTGACGTTCAATTGTATTGTCACACACACAGCTTCCTGTAGTGTACAATACTTTATCAAATGTAAAATCTAAACAAAAGAAGAAATGAAAACTTCACATATCTACATCAAAAACATGGTGTGCGAGCGGTGTATCATGGTGGTGCGCCAGGGGCTCGAAAACCTCGGTTTCCAAATAGCCTGCATCCATTTGGGTGAGGCAGTGATTATTGGGGAGCTCAATGATGAACGGATCAGCCTGATTCAGGAATTCCTAAAGTAATCAGGACTTGAACTTATCGAAGAAAAGAAGCTCCGGCTCATTGAGCACATCAAAAGCCTTGTAATCGATTACGCACGCTCCGGGTACCAAGTGCAGGAAGAAAAAATTTCAAGCTATCTGTGCCGACATCTTGAACACGATTACGGCTATTTAAGCACCCTGTTTTCGTCTTTTGAAAACATTACCATTGAACGCTACCTCATCCTGCAACGGATTGAGCGGGTGAAAGAACTGCTGATCTACAATGAACAAACCTTGAGCGCCATCGCCTTTCAGGCGGGTTACAGCACGGTTCAGTATATGACCAGCCAGTTTAAGCAATATACAGGAATGACCCCTAAAGAATTTCAAAAGCTCTTTCTCAACAGGAGAAAGTTTATTGATCGGCTATGCTAGTCAATAATTCTGTAAAAAACGGATATACAGACTATAATTTCCTGAACGAACGCTATTCAAAATGTGAGATAGCTTGAATTTATCACAATTAAATAGTTGATAATCAATAATGTAGATGATTTTAAATTTTAAACTTCAAAATGGAACACCAAGAAAATTACGTAAAAGATCAGGCTTGTTGAGCCAATAAATTTGCAGGCGTTTGGCGCTATTTGGATTCGTTCGGTTGGCGGTCTACAACCAAACGCAGGATGCGAAAGGAACAGACTAAATGTCAATTTGACTGATGTGTCAATGTTAGAAAGTATTCATTTAAATAAATAACCATGTTACCAAAAACCATGAAAGCGGCTGTGGTCACAGAGTTTGGCCAACCGCTTAAAATTGAAGAGATACCTGTAAAGGCCCCAAATGAAAACCAAATCCTGGTGCAGGTAATGGCATCAGGAGTATGCCATACGGATTTGCATGCAGCTGATGGCGACTGGCCTGTCAAGCCCAGGTTGCCGCTCATTCCTGGCCATGAAGGCATTGGCTATGTGGCGGCTGTGGGCTCCAATGTAAAAAACACCAAAGAAGGTGATATAGTGGGTGTTCCCTGGCTCTACAGTGCCTGCGGTCATTGCGAGCATTGCATTACAGGTTGGGAAACACTGTGCGAGTCGCAGGTAAACGGAGGCTACAGCGTAGATGGCGGCTATGCGGAATACGTATTGGCAGATCCCAATTATGTAGGGCGGTTCAGCGGAGCCATAGACTTTGTGCAAATGGCCCCTATTTTATGTGCGGGTGTAACGGTGTATAAAGGCCTAAAAGAAACCGAAGTGCGACCAGGACAGTGGGTGGCCATTTCAGGCATAGGTGGCCTGGGTCATGTGGCAGTGCAATACGCAAAAGCCATGGGTTTGCATGTGCTTGCAGTGGATGTGTCAGATGACAAATTGAACCTGGCCAAAAAGCTTGGAGCTGATAGAGTGGTCAACGGTAAAAATCCCGATGAAGTGATGAATGCCCGGAAAGAAACGGGTGGTGTTCATGGCGTGTTGGTCACGGCTGTGTCACCGGTGGCTTTCCGGCAGGCACTGGACCTGCTACGCAGAAAAGGAACGCTGGTAATGAATGGACTTCCTCCAGGTAGCTTTGACCTGCCCATTTTTGAAACCGTATTGAATCGCTATACGGTGCGTGGCTCCATTGTTGGCAGCAGGAAAGACCTGCAGGAAGCTATCGACTTTGCAATGGAAGGAAAGGTAACCACCACGGTAAAATCCGCTCCGCTGGAGGATATCAACCTAATCTTTGATCAAATGAAAAAGGGACAGATAGAAGGCCGTATGGTGCTGGATATTGGTCATTAACCCACCTAACAATGAAACGATTCATAAAAATAAAAACTTATATCCTGCTTTTAGCAGGAGTGGCGCTTTCCCTACCGGCAACTGCACAACAGCACTATGAGCTGATGGGCAGTCAATCTTTAAAGGTAACAGGAACCTCCACTCTACATGATTGGGAGATGGTTTCTGAAAAATCGGAGGGTTCGGCAAGTATTACGCTGAGCGGTGAGCGGATCAAGGAAATAGCGTCCTTGTCGGTAAGCATACCGGTAAATACGTTGAAAAGCGGCAAAAGTGGGATGGACGAAAATGCCTATAAGGCGCTGAAAGCGAAGCAACATCCCAACATCCACTTTGAACTGACCAGGGCACAGGTGGATGACCTCACCATCTTTGCCGGTGGCAGGCTCACCATTGCCGGTACTACCAGGCCAGTTGAGTTCAAGGTAGACTATCGGGTTTCTGGAAAAAACATTCGCTTCAAAGGAAGCCTGCCCGTGACTTTCAGTCAGTTCAATATGGATCCGCCAACAGCAGTATTTGGTACCATAAAGACAGGAAATGACCTGAAGATTTCTTTCGAAACCTTTTTTAAACAATCAAACAATTAAAAATTCAAACAAAATGAAAACGAGAAATACCTAAAAAACTCAGAAGAGTGGCAGTCTGGGACGAGAAAAACCAACAGACCATAGAAATCATCACCAACAACTTCACCTGGGCAGCACAGACAATCGGAGACCTTTATAAATCAAGGTGGGAAATTGAAGTTTTTTTCAGGGATATTAAGCAGCTACTCCACATTAAGACATTCATTGGAACTTCAAAAAACGCAGTAATGATACAGATATGGACTGCCTTGATTACAATTTTACTGTTAAAAGCAATGAAAGCATCCGCAAAATACGGATGGCATCTGTCAAATCTAGTAGCATTTATCAGATTGAATATTTTCGTCAAAATTGAATTGCAAAATTGGCTGGACAGACCTTTTGAAGATCATGACAAACCCCCAAAATATAACCCACAGGGGGTTCTTTTTCCAGATTATAAATAAATCACTTCACAATTACCTCTAAGCTAATATTCTTAGAGAAGAAAAAATTATTTAGGACAGCATTGTCCTTAAATAAATAAAAATAATTGAAGGCAGTCTGTAAAAAATTAAAATTCTTGCTTGATTTTTGTGATTGCAACAAAAAAGCTTAATCCCCCTATAACCTATGAAAAAGGTAATTTTGACAGCAGGATTGATAATCGCCTTCATCCATGCTTCATTTTCACAAATTGAAGCCGATTCTTTGAAAATCAAACGGCTTGAAAAAGAAATTGAAACGCTTAAAAACTACAATGAAAATCTATCAGGCAGCTTGGAAATCACCAACATGGCTTTGAATGACCTGATCCGTGACAAAAATATTTCAGATGAGACAAGATGGACCAACCTAAAATCAAGCATTCTTCATTCGACCCAAATCTATAAAAAACTTAGTGATGACATCATCAATCTAAAGTCCAGGATGACGGATCAGGATTATCAGGGTTTCATCAATTCGTTGGGATCCATTGAAGGAGGGCCATTGGGTTTTTCATTTGAGGAAGTAATCATGGAATCCGTAAAAAGAATTGGAATATTTGAGAGCAAGTCCAAGATGGACCGCTTTCTGGAAATCACCAATTCCGTTATTGCCAGTCCGATCGCTGCCGGAATCCCATTTGTTTCTCAAGCTGTATCCGCTTCCAATTCCCTTTTGAATGTTGCATACAGTTCCCTGATGACCGAAAAGAAACCGGATTTCCAGAAATTGAACCGATTTGAAACAGAACTGAACAAGTACCTCACCTATTTCGCTGCCTTAGACAAAGCCAATGCAGCCAATCAGTCCTCCTATAACGATAGGATTTTACTTCTTGAAAACCTTCAGCTGGAATTGATGTCAAGGCTTAAAAAAGAAGCTCCAAAGTTAGGTTACCAAGTCCCTGATAGATTCAATAACGAAACCATCGATGCTTATTTTAACCGTGTTCTAAACGGTTTTTCCTATGATTATGTGCAACTTTATCTGACTAGGATTGAGAATAGGTATAAAAACAATAGGGGTGAAATCAATTACTCAAATTTGCTCCAACGCGAAACTGAGTTAAAAAACTTCAGCACCCACATGGGTACCTTGGCTGACTTGTCAAAGAGGTTTATCATGTACTATGACAATTTCTTCGAAATTGCAGATAGCTACCATACCAGGGTACTTGAAGCTCTTGATCTGGCAAATAACAATGGCATCATCAAAGGAAGAAAGGCAGGTGGTACTGAAGAGACCCCCAAACAGGTTTATGAACGCATCAGCAAAAACCTGAAAGACAAAAAATCTACCCGGGACAACGGCATCAAAGACAGTATCAATATCAGCGACCTGAGGCAAAAGATAGAAAAGATCGAGGAGTTCAGGTCATTCTAATTGGTGAAAAAAAGGTGAAGTTGGATTTCGAAAGACGGAATTCGGAAAAGTTTTTTTTAAAAAAAATGAATTGAAGTGTTTATTTGAATCATTAAGGATTTAAGGCAGAAAGGCCTTCATTAAGTTCTTATTCAGGCAATGCTCTAAAATATTCATTTACCATGGGGATAGTATTTTTTGAAAGATTGTCTGAATAAAAATTCATCAATTAACCTTGTGGGATTTTCAAAAGCCGCATATAAGTCAATAATTGGGCTTCGTGAACAGCCAAGAGACAATCAACTGTCTTAAGCTCAACGATGATTGATTCATTGACTATTATGTCTGCCCTCAATTCAACTTCAAGCTTAAGATTTTTATAGAACAATGGTGCTTTCACTTGTTGCATAACCTCAAAGCCCTTTGATCTCAATTCATGGGTTAGGCATTTTTGGTAAACACTTTCCAAAAGACCCGGACCGACTTCTTTATGGACATTAATTGCGCAGCCTAGCACATCATAAGACAGTTGAGTAATCTCCTTTTTATTCATATCTAAAGCAACTTCAAAATAAAGTTATCCTAATTTCACACATCTTAAAAACCCTAATTGGATATAATCGGATAAGTTTCCAAGGCAAGATTTTCTCTGGTAAGTGATGTCTATTAAAAATCCAATTTACCGTTAGGTACGACTTTTCTGCATATTAATTATTTAAAAAAACCTTAATGAAATTCTTTAAAGCCTTAACTCCTAATTAGTGAAAATCCCACTTAATACCCATACTTCCCCTTCCACCTATCCTTCAAAAACCTCCTCAATTCATTTTCCCGGGCATTGTTCCCGGGCTCATAAAGTTTGGTGTTTTTGATTTCCTCTGGCAAAAATTCCTGCGCCACAAAATTCTGTTCATAATCATGGGCATATTTGTATTCCTTCCCGTAATTCAGGTCCTTCATCAGTTTCGTGGGGGCATTGCGCAGGTGTAGGGGAACAGGAAGATCTCCCGTTTCCTTGACCAAAGCCTGGGCCCGATTGATGGCCATGTAAGGCGCATTACTCTTGGCAGAAGAAGCCAAATAAGTTACACACTGGGAAAGGATAATTCTCGATTCGGGATAGCCGATCATTTTCACCGCTTCAAAGCAGTTGGTCGCCAACAAAAGGGCATTTGGGTTGGCATTGCCTATATCTTCGGAAGCCAATATAACCAATCTCCTGGCGATGAATTTGACATCCTCCCCTCCTTCTATCATCCTTGCTAACCAATATACCGCAGCATTGGGGTCAGAGCCCCGGATAGACTTGATAAAGGCAGAGATGATGTCGTAATGCTGCTCTCCGGATTTATCGTAAAGAGCAATTTTCTGCTGAGCGATCTGTACCACCTTTTCATTGGTGATCACACATGGATCCTCGTTGATTCCATTGATGACTATTTCAAACAAATTGAGCAGCTTCCTTCCATCCCCTCCTGACATCCGAAGCAGAGCTTCTGTTTCCTGGAGTTCGATACGCTTTTTCTTCAACTCCACATCCTTTTCCATCGCCTGCTGCAACATGGACTCAAGTTCATGCTTACTCAAGGAATTCAGGGTATAGACCTGACACCTGGAAAGCAGGGCGGCATTGACTTCAAAGGATGGGTTTTCGGTGGTGGCTCCGATCAGGCGGATGACACCTTTTTCTACAGCCCCCAAGAGCGCGTCCTGCTGGGATTTGTTGAAGCGGTGGATTTCATCGATGAAGAGTACGGCTCCCCTTTGGTACTTGGCTTTATCGATGACTTCCCTGATATCCTTGACTCCTGAACTTATGGCACTCAGGGTGTAGAAAGGAACTTTGATCTCATTGGCAATGATGTTGGCGATGGTAGTTTTACCCACCCCGGGAGGTCCCCAAAAGATCAGGGAAGGCACATTCCCTGACTTGATGGCTTTGTACAAAAATGCCGTTGGGGCCGTCAGGTGTTCCTGTCCTATCAGCTCTTCCAATCGGGAAGGCCGCATACGTTCTGCCAAAGGGGTGCTGTCGATCATTTGTCCTGGAAATTTTGAAGATGCAAATTAGTAATAAGACGGTAATTGGAAAGACTATCCATAAAATTAGAAAACAGCAAGCTACTAATTTGTACAGCTTTTTGTACAATAAGTCAAATTGCTTAAATTTGTAAAAAAGAACAATCATGGAAATCACAACTTACTCAAATTTCAGGCAACATCTCAAAAGCTTTTTGGATAAAGTATTCCATGACAGGTCTCCACTTTTTGTTACAAGGGCCAATGGCGAAGACGTAGTGGTAATGTCCAAGACGGACTATGAGAGCATGCAGGAAACATTTTATTTGTTAAAGAGCCCTAAAAACGCTGAGCGACTTTTGAGAGGAATAGAAGAATTTGAAAAAGGCTTGGGAGAAGAAAAAAATCTTTTTGAATAATAAGTATCTCTTTCACCATGAAAATCATTTTTTTAAGCACCGGATGGGAAGATTATCTTTTTTGGCAACAGCATGACAGAAAAACCCTCAAAAAAATCAATGAGTTGATCAAAGAATCCATAAGAACACCATTTGAGGGGACAGGAAAACCAGAACCCCACAAACATAACCTTTCAGGTTGGTGGTCACGAAGGATCAATCTAGAACACAGGTTGGTTTATAGAGTCGAGCATGACTCAATTTATATCCTTCAATGCCGGTATCACTATTAGGAAGTATGATTTGAAATCTGCATAAACAAAATATAAACACTATGTGAAAGCCTTATGCTACAAGGTTGATTAGATATTCATGGATATTGATTTTGAGACTAATATCCAATATCATGAAATAAATATCAACCAATATCAACTATACATTTTTCGAGGCCTATCCCGAATCGCTAAAGCTCTCGGGATCTGCGCTACGCTCCGATTTCTACTATATCTCCTTTATCCTCTCCCCGAATAACTCTAGCATTTCATCATTGAAATCCAGATGCGTCACAAAACGGACCTGGTCTTTGCCGAACTTCACGGCTTTGATGCCTTTGTCGGCCAGTTTGGAAAGAAAATCTTCCGGACTGATGCCCTGCAATCTCGCAATCACGATATTGGTCATCACTGGAAAAACCTCTGATACGAGGTGATGCTTTTCCAACATTTGACCAATGACCTTCGACCTGGCATGGTCTTCAGTCAGACGATCCACATGATGGTCAAGGGCATAGATAGCAGCTGCAGCTAAGTAACCAGCCTGTCTCATTCCTCCTCCAAAGGACTTCCTGATTTTTCTTGCCCTCTTGATATCGGCTTTTGTCCCTAACAGCACTGATCCAATCGGACAGCCTAAACCTTTGCTCAGACAGATGGAAATGGTGTCAAACTGGACACCCCAGTCTTTGGGGCTTTCACCGGTCACCACCAAGGAGTTGAACAGCCTGGCGCCATCCAAGTGGAGTTTGATCCCATGTTGATCACAAAGGGTTTTGATCGGCTTCACTTCCTCCAAGGTATAAATACTTCCCCCTCCCTTATTCATCGTATTTTCCAGAGATACAAGTGATGTCTCACAGGCATGCACATCATCGGGACTGATATTGTCAGCCACATCCTGGGCAGTAATCTTTCCATACACCCCCTCCAAAAGTTTAACAGATGCATGGGCATTGGCCATGATACCTCCAGCCTCATAGAGGTAAATATGGGAATACTTGTGGCAGATAACTTCCTTTTGCGGGCCGGTATGCAACTTGACCGCTATCTGATTGGTCATGGTGCCAGAGGGGCAGAAAAGCCCGGCCTCCATCCCGAACATTTCCGCCAACTTTTGTTCTAAAGCATTGACGGTTGGGTCTTCTCCAAAGACATCATCGCCCACTTGGGCAGACCACATGGCCTCCAACATGCCCTTGGTAGGCTTGGTCACGGTATCTGAACGTAGATCGATTATCATATTTTTTAAGAGATTAGATGCGAGAAGCGAGATGCTAGACTTTTCCGCAAATGGTAAATATAAAGACTAAAAATCTTAGACATAAGACATAAGATGCAAGATTTGAGATCTGGAGCTTCCCGTCGACCGCCATTCGAAACCACACTTAAACCTGATCTCTCGCTTTCCATCTTCCTTTATCCTTAATTATTTCCGAAATCACACTTTCGAAATCCGGCTTTTCCACGCGCTGCAACCTGGCCCCTCGCTAAAAAGCTTTACTAAAGCTTTTATTTACGCTCGGTCCTCTTTTACCTTGGCTCTTAATGAATCCCTCAACTCCTTAATTGTTCAAAATCTTATGTCATAAGTCTTGTGTCTAGCATCTAAGTTCTTGCTTCTTACCTAAAATACTTCAACTTAGAACTATTCCCGGGAATCAAGTCCGCAATGGCCTCTGCAGCCTCGATTGGCCTGTCAGTTGCCAGGATATCAGCGCCCTTCTCAACAAACTCCGCATAGATTTGGTCCCCACGGGCAATGGCACTGCGGTCCAGGTTGCCCAAAACCCCAAGAATAGTGAAAACACCTTTCTCATGGAGCAATTCATTGAATTCCTTCGGACGCTCGGAAGTGCCGGTAAAGGCAATCCAACGGTCCACTGGGATACCCGACTCCTCAAACCGCTGAAGTTCTTCCTCATTTCTGATAGTCACGGACAACATCAGTTCCGGGTGCAATCTGTGCATTTTCTTTGCTGCCTCTACACTGTAGGTTATCACCGCAGCGTAGGGTTCGGCATTATACTTCTTGATAACATCCACGACCATTTCAAAAGGAACTTCTCTTTTGATATCCACAGTGAATAAGGTTTTTCCTTTTCCCCATGCCAATGCTTCCTCAAAAGTAGGTATGCGGAAATTTGTCTGATGGCCTTCTTTATCCACCAGGAATAATTCCCTGATTTCTTCAAAAGTATGATCAATTACCTTCCCTTTACCTGTTGTGGTTCGGTCCAAGGTATTGTCATGCATCAAAACCAAAACCGAATCTTTGGTCAGCGCTACATCAAATTCGATGATGGAAGGCGTATGTTTTAAAGTGTTTTCAAAAGCCTCTATGGAGTTTTCGGGATAACCCGGATAAGGTCCTCCCCTGTGGGCAGAAACCATCGGAATCCTATCGGAAGTCCAAGCGTAGAAGTCCCTGGCCTCTTCTACCCTGGAAAGCACTATCTTATGCAGATCATTTGAAGCAACAGCTGTTTTTTGACTGTCTGAGGCCTCTTTTTTACAGGAAAAAAGAAGCAACAAGATCAATAGTCCATAAATCTTAGTCTTCATTTTTATCTTTTTTAAACCAAAATCTGGAAGAGCGTTTTTGAAACAATTCTTCCATGTCCTGAATTTCCAAATTTAAGGCTTTGGTTGATATCAATATTTCAATCAATGAAATCCCCAAAGAAACCAATAAGGCCAGCATGCTCCCAATAAAAACATAATTGGCTGCCTCCTGGGCTTCAATGAAAATCAGGTACATACAAACCACACAAAGCAAAAAGCTCAATACCCCACAGAGCTGCATGTACTTGATCAAGCTCAATCGTCTTTTCAGGTTGTGAATTTGCTCAATGATGATGTTTTCTTCAGGGTTTTCCAGGTATTTTTTATGAAGCCCCCGTATCAGATTGGCAATGGCCAAAAACCGGTTAGTAAAAGCCAGCATCATCAAGGTAATGGCCGAAAAAAGCAATGCAGGTGTGGAGAGTTGGAGTTCCATAAATAAGGTCAATGTAAAGCTATGAAATATATACAACTAGCACTAATCTCTACAATTCTGAATTGAATCTAGAAAATTTTTACTAATTAAGAATGGTGAAGAATCACTTTCGAATGATTAGTTTGAGCATGAATTGCCTATTCAGCAGCAACAATTATACAACTTAAAATGTGTAAGACTAAACCTAAGATTGATTTCCGTATTATCAACTTTGTAATGATGTGGGTTGTTATACTTTTGGGAGCCTGCAATCATAAATCAGGTCATACTGCCATCAGCCATACTAAAGAAGGACTCAAAACGATCACTGATATGCGGAATGTTTCGGTGGATGTTCCCATTTCACCTGAACGGATCATTACCGTAAGTGATGGGATGCTAGAATCCGTATTGTGGGCCTTTGGAAAGTTAGATAAAGTAATTGCCCTAGGTTCAAGATGCGTGCAGCATAATTTTTCCTACGATATTCCCGGTAAGAACAAAACTTACAGGTACACAGATGGAATGAATCCTATCCGCGTGCTTTATCCGGAAACTGCACAATTGCCTTTAATAGCCAGTTCTGGATTACCACTGCAGTTAGAGCAGATGGTAGCCTTACAACCAGACCTTGTAGTTCTCAGAGAAGGAAGTTGCACCCTCAACAATTTGGATGACCCTAAAAGCCAACAGGCCTTATCCATGTTGAAGTCAATGGGTATTCCAGTAGTGGTTTTAAAGGGCACCACCTCCTACGACCCGCCAAATTTGGATATGTTGAACCAGGAAATCCTGCTACTAGGGATGTTGTTTGATAAAACAGAAGAAGCGCAGCAATTGGTGACTTATTTAAATGAAACCATTCAATTTATCAAAAACCGAACCTTTGACCTCCAAGAACATGAAAAGCCTAAAGTCCTTATGCTGGGACTATCTCCAGTAGCAAGGGAAGGTGGGAGTGCAGGTGTCACTAGAGGAACTGATACTATTGAAGGATATTTTATAGAAACAGTTATAAATGCCAATAATGCCATTCAGGGTAGAGGTGGAAGGTCATCCTCATTGATGCTTAGCGAAGAGCAGATCTTGGCTCTTGACCCTGATGTTATAATTTTACATACGGCTTCAGGTTATCATCCACCTGAGGAAATCTATGAAGCACCCTACTATTCCCGATTACAAAACCTTCGGGCCGTTAAAGAAAAAAAAGTCATCGCATTACCTTGGACACCTTGCAATTGCTCCAAAAGACTGGAATACCCCATAGAGGTAATGATGATTGCCAAAAGTGCTTATCCGGAAGCTTTTACAGACATTCAAATTCATGAATGGGTTTTAGACTTTTATCAAAAAACTTACCATATAGATCGGGAAATGGCTATCAAGCTAAGAAGCGCTCAATGGTTAGATTGGACAATTGATTATTTTTAAAACCATGCATAAGGTATTTGTTTCCAAAAAACATTACACTAGAAAGAAGCCACTTCTTCTAATTCTGGGGATTTTCGTGATCTTGACAGCCTTGATTTCTCTGAGTATTGGCCCATATGACTTATCAATAAAGGAGGTATTAAATGGGATCTTTCAGACCAAAAGTCTTCCGCTTCCTGCCACGGAAAGAGGGGTTTTGGCAAGGTTAATCATCTGGGAAATTCGAATGCCAAGAATCATATTGGCAGTTTTGGTTGGCAGTGCCTTATCCATTTCCGGAAACATCTTCCAATCTTGTTTTAGGAATCCTTTGGTGGAGCCTTATATCCTTGGAGTGTCCAGTGGTGCGGCTTTCGGGGCTTCGATGGCCATCGTTTTTCCTGCCATGTTTTTTTCTATTCCATTATCCGCCTTTCTTTTTGCCGGATTGACAGTCTTACTGACCTTGTCCCTGGGAGTTGTCAGGGGACAGATTCAAACATTATCCTTAATCTTAGCAGGGGTGGTCATAGGTTCTTTCTTTTCATCCCTAGTTTCTATTTTAAAATATTTATCCAACGATGCCGCTCTAAGAGAAATAGTATTTTGGCTTTTAGGAGGATTCTACCACAGCGGTTGGAATGAAATCTATCTTTTAGCTCCAATAATCATTCCTGTATCCGGACTCGTTTGGTTGTTAGGATGGAAGTTGAATGTGATTTCGATTGGAGATGAAGAAGCCAAGAGCTTAGGTGTGGACCCGAAAAAAAATAAGATTATCCTGATCCTGTGTGCTACAGTTTTAACATCCCTTTCGGTGGCCTACGTAGGCATTATAGCCTGGGTAGGATTGATGGTTCCCCATGCAGCAAGAATGATCATTGGGCCTGATAACCGTTATGTAATTCCATTATCCGCTTTAATTGGAACCTTATTCTTACTTTTTTGTGATACCCTTGCCAGAAATATGGCCACTGGAGAAATCCCGATTGGTATTCTTACTTCAATCTTAGGTGCTCCTTATCTGATTTATTTACTAAGAACGAAAACCGTATAACATGTTGCTGCAAGTAGATCAATTAAGTTTTCAGTATGATACCAAACCTGTTTTTCAGGATGTCAGTTTTGCTTTGAAAGCCGGGGAGCTATGTGCTATTTTGGGTATTAATGGAAGTGGAAAGTCCACACTCTTTAAGTGTATTATGGGCTTTATACATGCAAAAAGGGGGAGCATTTCTTTTGATGGAATCAATGCCAAACGACATAAAATCATCGAAATCGCCAAAAAAGTAGCTTATGTCCCTCAAGATCATCCCATTACTTTCCCTTACTTGGTCAGAGAAATGGTTCTCATGGGAAGAACTTCACGCATCGCTAATTTTTTTAAAATATCAGATGAGCAATACTTCAAAGTAGAAGAGGCATTACAAGCACTTTCTTTAGTGGATTTAGCGGATAAACCCTTTAATCAGCTAAGTGGTGGACAGCGGCAAATGGTTTTAATCGCACGGGCACTGGCCCAGGAGACCAAATTGATGTTATTGGATGAACCCACTTCCTCGTTGGATTTTAAAAATCAATTGCTGATTTGGCGTACATTGTTACAATTGAAGAAGGAGGGAAAATCAGTCCTGGTCTGCACCCATGATCCCAATCATGTACTTTGGTTTTGTGACCGCGTACTCATTTTGGACAATAAGAAGTTGATTGCTGACGGTCCACCAAAAGAAGTGATGACAGAGCAGTTACTACAGCAGGTTTATGGTACCATGTGTACCTTGGAAGCTGTTGCAAACAAAAAGATGGTCCTTCCTCGAATGAGTTAGTTGGGTTGATTTTGTTACACCATAAATTAAATGCCTGAATTCCACTAACTTTCCCCTTCTTCTGCAATAATATTTTTAAGTTGGTTCAATTTTTCTTGATGTTGCTGGGCCTCACGCATAAATTCTTCACCTGCGTGGATGTCCATCAATTCATCGATCCGCATTTGCATCTCATGAAGCCTGCCGGGATTGTTTTCATCAGAAGAATTATCGGCATACCATGAAGCTTCTAAGTAATTCAATAAAGTAATACTTCTTTCAATCGGAAAATTTTCCGCATCCCTGACAGCCAAAGCCTCTTGAAAATAGCTAAGTGCTTTTACAAAGTTATCTGACCTTACAGCTTGTGGGTATTTCATCAAAGCGTTCCCATAATGGGTACAGACTCTGGCATAATCGTAAGGGAATTCTTCTTTGGTAAAAATGGTCAAGGCCTCTGCAAAGCACGAAGCTGAAACTGCCGCCCAAACACTTTTCTTTTTCGCTTCATCAGGGATTTCTGAATAAATGATCCCTAAGCTTTCTTGAATCTCTGCATAGGCCAAGGGGAAATATTCCTTCGTAAAAAACCTACTGGCCTGTTGATAGGCTTCCATAGCCGGTTTAAAAAACTGAGGATTGCCTTTTTGAGACCAAGTGGTTAGCAGTCTTGCCTTTTGCAATAAGGCTTGATGGGCAAATTCTTCCATTCCCTCTTCCTGAAAAAGCTTGATGGCTCTGGTATAGTAGCCCAATGCTTCTGAAAAGCTTTCAGAAAAGCTGGCTATCATCCCAGCGTCCAAAAGACATTGCGCTTCTTCTACTTTAAACCCGTGAATATCATAGTAGGTGACGCATTGCCACAACTTATCTTTTAATACTGTCAAACCTTTCTCATCATAAGGAGGGCTTAACAACTGCGTGGATAGATGGGCCAATGTAGCCTGTATTTTCATTTTTCCTTCTTGGGAAATTTCTGCTGTATGAATTCTTCTCAATTGTCCCTCCGCTTCAGCAAATCTCCCTTCATCAAACAGATAATTGAAATAATGAAAGGCTGAAAATGCAGCGTATTCCTCAGTTGGGGCAGACATCGTAGCTTCCTGGTAATAATAGTCCACTTTAGAGGCATCTTTTACATGGCCATAATGTCTTACCACGGCATGATTATGCATCAGCCTATAGTCATCAAACTCCTCATAACTCTCTACAGAAATCAGCCGAGGATCTATTTCGCCGCCTTCCATCAAACCGATAATGATTTGAAATTCTGATTTTAGTGTCGGGGAAAATGAAATAAGTTGCAAGGATTTCTCAAATTCTCCCAATCTTATCATGACTAAGGCCAAAAGTGCCTTTTCACTGAATAAAATTTTTTCCGGAAGGAGATAGGGAGGCATTGCATTTTGCCAATCAACAGGCAGGGTAATATACCCTTTATCCACGATAAGATGGTTAGCAGATGCTGAAGGCTTAATGGTCTCAATATCTGCAAATGTGAGCCATTCTTGAATTTTAAAATCGAAATAAACGGCATCTTTTATTTCTTCCCATAAGCCAATGTGACAGAATAACTTGATCATAAAATATGTATTTCTAAAATACCTTCTTTTTCGTCAAAACTATATTTCAGCACCTGATTTTCTTGAGATAAATCAGGATGATCTGCAAAAAACTCTTGTAAGGAAATTGATTTGTCCCCTTTAATATTCTTTTGTTTGACAAATAGCATAATGGGTTTAAACTTTGCCTTAAACGCCTTATTACTTGCCTTTGTCAAAAGAATTTTCCTTTCTTCTGGCATCATCGCCGCATAGGTTTGTCTTTCCTCACCAATCACCTGGTTTGCCAAATCATTTTGGATAATCAGGTGTTGATTTTGGAGTTGAACAGGAGTATCCAGTATTTTGCTTTGCTGTGGAATATTTTGATTGAAATCAAAGGCCCTTTCCATTTTTCTCAAATAGTTCTAAATCTTCAATAATTTTATTGGCCAAGTTGTGCGCAGATCGTTGGATGACTTCTGACATACCAACGCTTAATTTAGTATCTGTGATTGCTATCAAATAAACGGTGATATTGTCTTCAGGAAATTCATCCCTAAAGATTTTTTTGGCGTAGGAGAGCGCTTGGTCCCACTTGAGACTGTGCAGAAAAACCATGGGATCATCTTGTATGGCTGATTGGATCTCCTCAGCAGGCAATTTAAATAGACTTCCGTCTTCGTGGCCAGAATGTATGACACCGTCTATGAGTAAAATCCTATCATGATTTTTAAGCGAAAACAAGACCTCGAAGGCTGAAGTCCCCATATCAATAATGGTCAAGTGCTCATTAACAGGATTCAACTTATCTTTTAATAAGCGAATTACCTCACAACCTACAGCATCATCACTTCTCACAGGGTTACCAAATCCAAGTATGGCAGTTTTTATCATGATTTCTAAAAGAGTAAATAACAGTGGAAATCCCTAAAACTTGACAAATGCCAAGTTATGAAAATAAAAAAGTGGAAGCCTTTCCAGGATTCCACTTTTTAGCTGGGGAAGGCATTATAATTTAAACTTGGTCAATTCTTTTCCACTCTTTCCATCATGGGCATGAACTGTACATACAAGGCAGCTATCAAAGGACCTCGCCACCATACCCACTTCTACGGGATCATGCGGATCTTCGATTTCAGTTCCCTCGAGCGCTGCTTCGATAGGGCCAGGGTTTCCTTTACCATCATTTGGGCCTACATTCCATGTGGTTGGGGCCATCACTTGATAATTTTCAATCACACCATTTTTGATCTCAACCCAATGTGCCAAAGCACCACGGGCCGCTTCAGTTGCTCCCCATCCTTTTCCATCTCTTTCTTCTGGCTTGATGTAGAATTCACCGTCCAGATCTATCTGACTGAGCCATTCATTCAAATATTCATAGATTCTTGGGGCCTCATGAAGCCGGGCCAAAGTTCTTGTAAATACAGAAGGTCCTAATTTATCCATGATATCCAAAAACAAAGGGTCTCTGTTTTGGTGCTCCAAATTATCAGGATTTCCTGCCATAATCACCCTGGATAATGGACCTGCTTCAGCAGCAAACCCCATATATCTCGGAGCTTTAGACCAACTATACTTACCTGAAAAATCAGTATTTTCCAGATTCTGAGAAGGTACCGGTGTCGGAATAGGCTCATCCCAAGGGTGGGCAGGTGGAACTTGTTTGTACCAAGCGTGATCCACATGCTCCTGAATATCCAGATGGTTTAAGCGGTGAAATTTGGATCCATCATAAAATCCTCCAGCTGAAATAACCGCATCATTCCTCCCCTCTATGGTCGGATGATTATATCTATCCTTGTGCAAATAAGTACCATAGGCGATAAATTTGCCTACTCCCTGTCCAAACTTATCTATTCCAAATTCTAGACCGGCTCTGATAAACAGTCCCAAATCACTATTTCTCTGACTTTCATTTTCCTCTACCCAGGCCAACATATCATCCCATGATTTTATTTGTAAATACCTTTCTATAGAGCCGCCTAGGAAGTTTGTCTCCAACCATCTGTTTCTGAAATGATTCAGGATTGCATGTGCTCTTGTGATATCTTTCAAGGTGGGGGCGCACATTACACCTCCTGGAACCATATAAGAGGAATGTGGCCATTGTCCTCCAAAAATAGCATAGACCTCCACCGGCAAAGCAGAGGCAGTTAAGCCAGTTTGAAAGGAAGTACCCACATATGCTGCAAATCTTTTGGTCACTTCTTCATATAGCGGCTTATTCGCAAACTTTTTATTGGCCATATCGGTGGCAAAAATGGCATAAAACCACCTTGGTATACTCTGTAGCGTCTCAGTAGCCTGTCCTATAGCCCTTAACAAAAGGGCATTTGGAGTGAGCTGTGTCTTCCATATGGTATCTAAGGCAGAGGAGGCACAATACAGGTGTGACCCACCACATATCCCACAAATTCTTGGGGTGACTATTAGCCCAGACTGAGGGTCTTTTCCGGCCATGATTTGTTCAAAACCACGGAACATGGCAGCCTGGGTATGTGCTCTTGTCACTACCCCGTTTTCCATATACACTTTTACGTCCAAGTCTCCTTCTACACGTCCGACCGGAGATATATTTAATTCTTTATATGTTGACATTGTTTTGGTTATTTTGAGCTTTCAAATTGAGGTCTTGTTCCTACAATCACCTTATCCAGGGTACCCATCGCTTTTTCAAATCCGGCTCTCGCATAGTACCCTGCTTTGGTATTACCGGCCGGGACTGACTTTGGTAAAAAACCCAAGTATTTCATGGTTTTGAAAACAGAGCCTTTTACAAGATCATTGTGAGGGAAGCCAGGCTCTGTACAGCCTAAGCAAGGATGGTTTGCCCTGGTCTTACTGGATTGGCGGTTCCATAATATACGGTTACAACTAGCACGGGTCATGGGACCTCTACAGCCTACTTCGTAAAATAAGCATCCGCCCCGTTTACCGAACTGACCATCCACTTTTTGGGCAAATGAAATGGCATTTGGACAACCTGTCTGAACAAAATCGGTGAAGAAGGTTTTAGGTCGATGAAACTCATCCAATAAAACGTCCCCTATTCTTCCTGTAGAAATGGCTACTAAAATTTGGGTAATCCAATCAGGGTGCGCGGGGCATCCTGGGATATTGATTACCGGTAATCCTCCTTTGGAAACATAATCAGCACCCAAAAAACCTCCTTTCTCTTTTTTGAGAAATTGCATTCCGGTACTTTCAGAAGGATTTGGCGGCACCGCTGGAATACCTCCCCAAGTTGCGCAGTCACCTATCGCGACCACATAGCCTGAAACTTTGGACAAGTCTTTGATCCAATCCATCATAGGCCTTTCAGCAAAATAATTCATCGTACCGGTTCCGTTTGGCCCTTGTACGATGGAACCTTCATAAACCAGAATATCCAGTTGGGTTTTACCAGCAACGATGCTTTCCAAAAGGTCAGAGACCTGATGGCCTATTTCAAGACCTATAGATGGATGCCAGAGAATATTGACACCAAAATCGGTTACCAATTCCACTACAGTTGGCTCCTCTGCATTTAAAAAAGACATGGTGTTACCACTACATGCCCCTCCTTGCAACCAAAGAACATTTGCCATTTAAGTTGTTGTTTTAGGTTAAATTGTTAAATGAAATTCACTTGATCACAAAACAAAATATTGAAATCAAGCAATGATATTAAATTTAAAAATTCTCAATCAAATTAGAAAGCGTTTCCTAATTTTTTTTGAATATTTTTTTCTAATTTTTAGAAAAATTTTTCTAAAAATTAGAAAAATGATAACTGAGAGGGTTTTGAAAGCATACTAATCTTAAATCCTTGGATTTTATCAGTTTATGTAATAAAAAAGAGCTTAGATAAGAATGGGATATATATAAGCCACAAACTCTTCTTCTCCCCTGTCTGTCAGGTAGGGTGTCATTTGACTCCAAACGGCCTCTTTGAAAAGTTTCTCCTCAGCTGGAAGCCCTCTTAATATTCTCTGCGGTAACCAAAAAATTATAGACATCCAGATATTACTGGAAAGTAACTCATTCATTTCATCAGATTGAGGAACAAGGACACCCCGCTGAACATCAAATTCAATCCTGGATTTGACCTGTAATAACATCCGGTTGGAATACTTGTGCCATTTCTCCAGGATATCTGGATAATTTCGCTCTATCTCAAACATGTCCGTAAAGAAAAAGCGGTACTTCATGAAAAAAGCATAGTATTGCTCGAGATTTCTGTCCAGTCCTTGAAAGTTCTCTATAAAAAGATAATCAGACAATATTTCAGAGAACTCACTAAAAATGAAGTCATAGACATGAGAAACTATTGCCTCTTTGTTTTTAAAGTGATAAGCTAAGTTTCCTACGCTTATATCCGCAGCATCCGCTATCTGTTGCAACCTTACATTGGCTACCCCATGTTCATTAAAAGTGCTTATCGCTGCTTCTAAAATTCTGTCTTTAGTTTTAGACATTTTCCCAGCTGTTAATTATAATCCAAATTTAATAACCCCTCTTTGATCATCAATGTTCCCCGTTGATCTTTTGCTGCTTGTCGCCTAAACAACTGGGACATAATTTCCGCCTTTTTTCTATCTGATTGGACTGTAATGTTTCGGACCAAGAACTTTAAGGGTTGTTTATGATGTGCAAAAACAAGATCTATTCTAAAAGCTCCTCTTCGGTAAATCAACCTGTCTATTACAGCAGTATCTACAAGCCATTCGTTGGATCGCAAGAAATTAAATTCTGTCTCGTTTCCCAATCTATCCTCATACAATGATAATTGATTGATGGAGCGAAGTAACCAATTATACGTTTGAAAATCTAAAACCGGATTTTTTTTCATAGTTCATGTATTATAACCCTATTTTCAAATTCTTCTATTCCTGTATCCGTAAAGTAAGGCCTCAACAAAAACCAAACCATTTCCAGATAGCTACTTTTATCCAATTCTTCTGCACCTGTTACTGCCTGCCTACTGATCCAACTTTCACTGGCCCAAACCAAAAGCGAGGACATTTTTTGTACGAAATCCTGATTCCCTTTTGAGTCCAAAGCCCCCCTTGCTTCATTGAAAACCAACATTCCTTGCAATTGTAGCTCTTGCCAGGTCAAATGTTCCCTGTATTGCTTCGAAATGTTTTCATACAACCTGGTCAAGTCCAGAGCATCTTTGTAAAAGAACACATACCGTTTTTGTAAGTCAAAATTAGAATTGAGAAAACGGTTAAAATCTTCAAAAAGTGGCAAAACACGAAATTCAGACAGTAAAAGCTTTTGTTCTTCCACAAAGTCACTGAATAAGGCATAAAGAATATCATTTTTTGTTCTGAAATGGTAACCAATATTTCCCAAACTAAGCCCACAGACATCTGAAATGTGCTGTAATCTAACATTGACGAAACCATCCCTGTTAAAAAGTTTCAGGGCTACCTCCTTAATTCTTGTTTTGGTATCTTTCCTAGGCATTGTAATCGGGAATTTAGTCTTCAGGCATATGCTTCACACTAGGTTTGACAATCAAACGGCTTTGGCTCGAAGGAAGTCAATCAATAAGTTCAACCCCTGAAATCAACAACTCATTTCCCTGGGTTACCTTATTGGTAGGTTTATTACAAGAACAAACAAACTTATAATTAACCACTTCCGATTCTTTATTACATTCATCGCAATGTACTAAAATAGGCAATACTTCAATACAAAGCTCGCAATCCCTATACTCTTTTCTTTCTGTAGCCACTACCGCTTCAAATGCATTTTGCATCAAAATGGGCTCAACATTGGAAAGTAGCCCAACTTTCATATGGATCTTTTTAATTCTTTTTCTTTCCTTTTCCGGATAGACTGAGTCAAGGGATCCGAAAATATTTTTGACCAATGATATTTCGTGCATGATTAGTTATTAATATTTTTTCTCTTTGCAATTACCTCTCTTATCCTGACAGCGCTTTGATAATCTTCCTTTTCCAGTACCTTTTGTAAGAGGTTCTCCAATTCTTCCATGGTATACGAAGAAAAGGCAGTTCGCTTGCTTTCCCCTACATAAATGTCCATATCTATGCGTTGTTCCTCCAAAAGTTGCTTAGGAATTAAGATCGGGCTATCAAACCTTAAGGCTAAGGCAATAGCATCAGATGTCCTGCTGTCCACGCACAGCTCCTTACGCTCAGCCGTTTTGAAAACAATTTCGCTCTTAAAAATATTATCCTTGATCTCTTTAATCCAAACATATTCCACTTTGGCGTGAAACAAACTCACCACATCGAAAAAAAGGTCATGGGTAAGTGGCCGCTGGGTTTTAATCTGCTCCAAAGCAACCCCAATGGATAAAGCTTCAGCCTCGCCAATAAGCAAAGGAAACCTGTTTTTTTTATCCAAGTCCTCCAAAATCAAAGCGAATTTACCAGGGAAATTCGTACTTGGTGACATGGCAACGATAAAAACTTCCACCAATTCTAAAGTATCCTTCATTTAGCTGTAAGTTTTAATAAATCCACATAGTTCCTCAAGGTCATCAAACGGAGCGATGACATCACCCAAATGGATGAGCTTATAAAGAGCAGGGCCTTCTACCTCAATTACATAGCCATTCTGTGTCTCGATATGCTTCCCATGCTGAGTCAAAACCGGCAGGTTAAATTGCTTCATCATTTCTAACAAGCTCTCTGTCCCATTCATATGTTAACCTTTTTAAGACATTTGTAAATCACACAATACGATCCGATGATTACCTGTATCAGCAATTACTATTTGATTTTTCGCAGGAAACATACTAAAACTGAAAGGCCAGTACAGAGACTTTTCAGTGCCAAATACTGTCTCCCCAAATTCACTGCCCGTATAAAAATCCGGCTTACCAATCAAAGCGTCCGCAGATACACCATGCTCTTTAGGAATTTTTTCAAACCAGAGAATTCTCGAATTCCCTGTATCATTTACAAAAACCCCCTCTTTGTAAAATCCTGCAAAATAACACCAATTCAATGTATTTGGACCTGGTGATAAGCCAAATTGGTTTTGCCCATTGGACTCAAAATTGGGTTGGCCAACAAGACATGTCGCTTGCTGATTTAACGAATCTTTCCAATGATTCCAAAGGAGGACCCTATAGTACTGTGTATCTGTAATGGCCAACTCTCCTTTTGGCCCAAGGGCAACTCCATAAGGCCAAATGGCATTCTCTGGATCATAGCTTCTACTTTCCAAATTTTTTTGGCCAATAACCGCATCTGCCGCTTGCCCTGAACATTCAGGGATTTGATTAAAAACCAGTACCCTTCTATTACCGGTATCAGCCACAAATAATCTTTCATCATGCACAGCTATCCCGTATGGCCAATAAAGAGATTCAGCGGAAGGGTCTGAGTTAACTCCTTTTCTATTGGGTAGGTTACCTTGAAAATCCTCCTGACCCAACACAACATCCGCAGGTTGATGATTTTGCTGAGGAAATTCCTTCCATATCAAAACCCTATGGTTCCATGCATCTGCTACAATTAACTTTTTCCCATCAGTCCATACTGCCGAAGGATATTGAAGGGATTGGGCAGAAGCTTCTCCACCTTCATTTCTACCGGTATTCTTTAAATCAGATTGACCGATAATCAAATCTGGTTTTTGCTTTTCACTCTTGGGAATCTGATGCCAAATGAAAACCCTGTTTTGCCCTGTATCAGACACCAATAGTTTATTGCCATGAACATATACTCCTCTTGGGGCAAGAAATGGACTCTCCGTATCCCCTAAAAAAAACTTACTTTTACCCTCAATTATTGGAATTTCCTTAGCAGGGCTTACGGAAGGAGCAGGAGCTCTTTTCAAGGTAATATTCAGCACTATATTTGGTTCTTTTTTATCCATATCAACAAATTCTCGGCAACTGCTCCCCAACCAACATATTGACAACCCTTCTCCCTCCAATTTGACTATGGAATACCACCTGACCGGGATGTTGGTCGGCAACTTCTCCAATCACTGCTGCATGCAACCCATTTTCCCAACTTTTTAATTTTTGGACCACCTGATCCGCAATAGAAGCCTCTACAAATGCCACAAAAACTCCTTCATTGGCTACATATAGTGGGTCCAAACCCAATAATTCACAAGCTCCTGCGACTGATTCATCTACGGTGATGTCTTTTTGGTGAATGGCAATTCCTTTGGATAGAGACTGGGAGACCTCATTCAAAATGGTGGACAATCCGCCTCTGGTAGCATCCCTTAAAAAGTGAATTCCATTTCCAAAATCTTCCAAAAGCTGCTCTACTATATGATTGAAATGACAGGTATCACTTTCTATATCGGATTCGAATTCCAAGCCCTCCCTCACACTCATGATGGCAATACCGTGCCTTGCAATATCATTGGATATAATCACTTTATCCCCTGTTTTGATTCGGTCAACCGATATAGCTGCTTCTGGATGTACCTTTCCAACACCACTTGTGTTGATAAAAATCTTATCCCCTTTTCCACGCTCTACTACCTTGGTGTCCCCTGTTACTATTTTGACTCCGGCATGATCTGCTGCCTGTTTGATATGCAATAATATTTCCCAAAAATCACTTACCCGTAAACCTTCCTCAATGATAAAAGACAATGAAATAAACGCCGCTTTGGCGCCACACATACAAAGGTCATTCACCGTCCCATTGATCGCCAGTTCCCCAATATTTCCTCCCGGAAAAAATATGGGAGAAACCACATAGCTATCTGTGGTAAATGCCATCTTTCCAGGAGTTACGTCAAAGACAGCCCCGTCATGTTGCTTGTCGAGGTATTCATTGGAAAGGACATCAAAAACCCCCGCATCCAGAAGTTTGTGGGTAAGCATGCCCCCACTACCATGTCCCATAGTGATGATCTCAAAATCTAGCTTGGGCATTGGACAAGATGCCGATAAAATACTTTTATAATCCGACATAAATTAAATTTATTCTGGTTTTAAGTGTCAGGCTTCAGTTAACTGACCGCTGATTTTGGAAAAATGGTAATAAGCAGCACAGGCGCCTTCACTGCTTACCATAGGCGCACCAAGTGGTCTTTCCGGTGTACAACCTTTTCCAAACTGTGGGCATTCATGTGGTTTCTTTATCCCTTTCAAGACCTGACCTGCAATACATTCCGGGTTTTCCTCCACTTTGGGTATTTTGATAGAGAATTTTTTATTGGCATCAAATGCTGCATACTGCTCTTTTACTTGATATCCACTTAAGGGGATATTCCCCACTCCTCTCCATTCCCTATCCGTAATTTCAAAAACCTCCTCAATCACTTTTCTTGCCTCCGGATTGCCCTCCGGCCTGACTACTCTGGCATACTGGTTTTCAAGTTTATGCTCACTTTTTTCTAATTGCTTGACTACCATTAATATCCCATGCAAAATATCTACAGGCTCAAACCCTGTAACGACAATAGGTACTTGGTATTTCTCTACCAGAGGGCCATATTCCCCAATTCCCATAATTGTACATACGTGTCCTGCTGCAAGAAAACCCTGTATATTTACCAAATCATCATTCATCACAGCATCTATAGCTGGAGGCACAAGGACATGAGAAGCCAGAATGGAGTAATTTTCCAATCCCTCCCTGTGGGCATGAAGCACAGAAAGGGCATTGGCAGGCGCAGTGGTCTCAAAGCCCACCGCAAAGAAAACCACCTGTTTATTAGGATTATCCTTGGCCAATTTCACAGCTTCCAAAGGAGAATACAATATCCTTACATCCGCTCCCTTGGACTTGGCTTCCAATAAACTATCTGTAGACCCCGGCACCCTTAACATATCTCCAAAGGAACATAAAATCACCTTTTCTTTAAGCGCCAGATAAACTGCTTTATCTATCAGGTGCATGGGCGTCACACAAACCGGACAACCTGGTCCATGAACCATGGTAATTTCTTTGGGAAGCAATTGGAGCAATCCATTTTTCACAATACTGTGGGTCTGTCCTCCACACACTTCCATGATCATCCAAGGTTTTGTACAGGATTGGCGTATTTCATCTAAATATTTCTTTACCAATTCAGGATTTCTGTATTCCGATAGGTATTTCATTTCGATCAGATTTTGTGGTTAAGTGAGTTTATTGTTTTTAGAGCAAGAAATTTAAAAATCAAGCCTTGCTTATAATATAACCTTAAGCACCATCCGCCGATTGGCTTTTACTTGAATTGATGGAAGGCAGGTCGTTCCTGTCGGTTTGGGTATGTTCGATCAATTCATCAATTTCACCAATCTGCTCTAGGTATTCGAATGATTTCATTGCCTCCTCCTCGTCCACAATACTGATGGCAACGCCAACATGGACAAGCACATAATCCCCAACTTTTGCTTGGGGAACCATTTCAAGGCTGGCCTGCTTTATAATGCCTCCAAATTGGATTTTAGCCATTCTGACCAGACCATCATACATGGTCTCTATACTTTTTATTTTACCGGGAATCGCCAAGCACATAAGATTTTATTTTAAGGTTTTGTGATCTATTTTTTATATGATACCAGGCCATTTGGCCAAGGGATATATTCTCGTCATTGGGTGACAACTGTTCATGGAATAAAAGTTGATATTCATCCCCCAAGTATTGCTGAAGCAAATCAACCAAAAGGGCATTTTGGAAAACTCCTCCTGAAAATCCAATTTTCCTACAAGATGTATTTTGGATGACTTGAGAAATGATGTGAACCAAGGTCAGATGAAATTTGGCAGCAATAAGGCCTGAATCCAAGCCGTTTGACTTATCCTTTATTATTTGAGAAATTAAATCAGCACCCGAAATCTTATCTTTTACAATGGAATCCATAAAATAAGATTGGGTAGCAGCATGACCATTTGCGTCAAAGTAGTTCCTGGCCAATTGTTCCAATAGCATGGCGGCCTCCCCTTCATAGGTGTTGAAATCACAAAGCCCTAAGATGGAAGAGACCGCATCAAAAATCCTCCCCATGCTGTTGGTTTGGGCATGGCCACCTTTATCAAGCATTTTGGTATAAAGTACCCATTCGGTAGTAGAATACTTTTCTTTGAGGAAGTCAAGCGGTTCTCCTGTATGATAATAAAGCACCAAAGCCGAAAGTCGTGGTTCAATGGACATTTTGTCCCCCAGGATATAATCAAAATAGTCAAAAGAACAAACCCGCTCAAATTCTCCTGAATTGAAAACAAAAAATTCTGAGCCCCATAAAGCTTCATCATTTCCAAATCCCAGCCCATCCCAAATCACTCCCAAGATGGGTTCATCAGCATCAAGAGCAGCATGTTCCCAAAGCAAGGCGGCAAAGTGTGCTTCATGATGGGGAACTTCTGTAACATTCACATGAGGGAAATTGCCTGAAAACCTTCTGCTATGGTACAAAGGATGCTTATCCATCAATATTTGCTGAGGTTGGATACCAGTAAGGTCTAAAAACTTGGTCAAAGTGTCCAGGTATCTCTCCTGTGTATCAAAACTGTCCAGGTTTCCTAAGTACTGACTCACATAAACATTATACACATCCCAAAGTGCAAAAGTAGCTTTTAAATCAGCCCCTAATGCTAAAATCGGAAGCTCAGTTTTTATCCTGACCTTATTCCAAAAAGACGGGGCCAAGCCCCTGCTCCTTCTCAGAATTATTTTTTGTTGGGAATTTTCAGCAATGCGCAAAACGCTATCATCTTGAGGGAAATGGATTTCCCTATTGTGATAAATGACGGCATCGGCAATTCCGAGAAGATTTTGTATGGCTTCTTGATCTTTAAATTGCAAGGGGCTTAGGTGAAGGTTACCGCTAGTGGCAATAATCGGTTTGCCAACTTTTCTGGAAATAAGGAACATCAATGGGTCTGCAGGCAAGTAAACACCTAAAAGAGAAAGACCTGGAGCAACCCAAGCTTGAGTGCCATGAAGAGCAGTATATTCCTTCGGTTTGCAAAGCACAATGGGCCGGGCAGCTGACCTTAACAACTCTATTTCTTCATGTGAAACTGTGAAAAAATCTGAAAGCATATTTTCATCATGAACCATCAAGGCTAAGGGTTTTCTGGGCCTCTGCTTTCTTTTTCTGAGTAATTTTACAGCATCCGAATTGGTAGCATCTGTTAGCAATAAAAAGCCTCCTGTTCCCTTTACTGCAAGAATTCCACCTGATTGGATAATAGTTACGGCATGATCTACAAAATCAATGGGCTTAGAAATAGTAGGACCCGTTTCGGGAAAAATCCTCAAATCTATTGGACAATCAGGACATGAATTGGTTTGGGAGTGAAAGCGCCTGTCATGTTCGTCGTGATATTCATCCATACAAGAAGAACACATCTCAAAATTCCCCATGGATGAGCGATGCCTATCATAAGGAATGCCTCTTAGGATAGAATACCTGGGACCGCATTGTGTACAGGAAATAAAAGGATATTGATAGCGCCTGCTATTTGGATTTAACAACTCCGATTGACAGGACATACAAACTCCAAAATCTGGACTGACGTTGGCACTCTTACTCTCACCTTCTTGAGAGGGTAGAATCTGAAAATCCTTGGTAATGTCTCCTATGTTGGAAATTTGCTCAATCTGTAAATTGGAAATTACTGCCAGTGGCGAAAGCTTGGATTGTAATTCTTCCAAAAACTCATCGAGATCAAGTTTTGAACAATAGACTTCTACGGTTACTCCTTTGCTTGTATTGAATACCTTACCGCCCAAGCCCTTTGCTTGAGCAATGCGCGAAACGTGTGGCCTAAACCCCACTCCCTGCACCTGTCCTTCAATATGAACGCTCCAAAATGGCACTAGACAGCAACTGAATCTGATGATTTTTTCTCTTTGATTTTAGCTTTTAGCCAATTACACCAAGCCTCAATGCCCGTTCCGTCCAAAGAAGAAACTTCAATTACCTCGATACTGGGATTAATGGCCCTGGCATCATTGGTGACCGCCTCGACGCTAAATGGGAGATAAGGCAGAAGGTCTGCCTTGGAAACCAACATCATTTCGCTGGTCAAAAACATTTTAGGATACTTTTGAGGCTTATCATCACCTTCTGTGGTGGCAATAAGTGTAACCCTATAATCTTCCCCAAGATCAAAAGAGGCTGGACAAACTAAATTGCCTACATTTTCAACGAAGAGCACATCCAAACCGGAAATATCAAAACTCTTTAGAGCCTGCCACACCATCTGGGCCTCCAAATGGCAAATACCTCCCGTCACAATCTGTAAAGCTCTCCCTCCTACTTCCTTGATGCGGTCTGCATCTCTTTCCGTTTCAAGGTCACCAACAAGAATACCCATGCTTATCTCATCCTTTAATCGTTTGACTGTTTCTTGCATAAGTGTGGTTTTACCGCTTCCAGCAGATGAGGTGATGTTGATCATCAGCACTTTTTTTTCCGCCATCTGATTGCGGATACTCTCTGCCACAAAATCATTGGCCTGAAGCAAATGGATGGTGGTATTGTCACAGGTAATGGTACCCCTGACATTTTTACTGGACTTAGGTACTTTGGTATTGGACATAATGTAATCGTGTTTTTTTCCAATATACCATTAAAAAAACCTTAAGCAGTGATTTAGTAATTTTTTTCTAAAAATCATTTAGGCCTACCAACAGATGCCTTAACTTAAAAAAATGAAGAGGCTGTCTCAGAATAAATTTAAATTCACAGAATAGCCCCAAATGAGCGATAGAGGCCGATTTTCATTAAATCGGCCTCTGTTTTTTTGAATGCTGTTCAAAAATTCTTGTTTTGTGCCATTTCTTTAACTTTTTCATTTTCTATTTCGGTAATGGAAAATCCCTGCCTGTTTGAGTGACCAGAAGGCTTCTTTAAAGCTAACCTGCCTTTAATGCGGTCATTTTGGCGATGTTATGGGCTATTAAATGGAGTCCTGTTTCAATATCTACCTTGTCCAGTCCTCTGAGCATGTAGCGCTTCATTCCTTTGTTCTGCTTAAGGTGTCCGAAAACAGGTTCAACGTCTGTGGCCCTGCGTTTTCTTTTTTCCAGTCCCTGAGGTGAGGTCAGCCTTTTCTTTGCTTCGGATTTATATCTTTCAAGTTTTCTGTTTACCTCAATAGTCTTTTCATCCTTCATGGGTTTGCATGAAGCTGCCAGTGGGCATCCGGCGCACTTTGTTGCTGTATATTTTGCATACTCCTGTCTATATCCTGATGAAGTGGTTCTTATTCTGGTCCCGCTTCTTTCCATTGGCTGTCCGATTGGGCATATGTAAATATCCCTGATATTGTCATAGTGAAGATTGTCAAGCAGTCCACGTTCCCTGTTTTTTCTTCCCTCTTCTCTGAGTTCTTTATGGAAGTAGTTGTACTTCACGTATGCTTTGGTGCCGTTTTTTTCAAGTGCTGAGTAATTTTCTTCACTTCCGTATCCCGCATCTGCGGTAAGTGTCTCCGGATATGTACCGTAAAGATTATAGTACGATTCCAGGTGGGGAATGAGTGTATTGATGTCGTTGGCGTTCTGGTGTATGCTGTAGTTTACCACAAAGTGTCCGTGTGTGCTGAGCTGCAGGTTGTAGCCCGGTTTGAGCTGGCCATTTTTCATATGGTCTTCCTTCATCCTCATGAAAGTAGCATCCTGATCGGTCTTCGAATAACTGTTACGGCCCTGTAAAACCTCTTCTTTCTGTTCGTATTCGGCAAGCTTTTCCGGCCAGTTCTTTCCTGCATACCTGAGTTTCTGCTTTACTTTAGGATCAACTTCCTTGCCCTCAAGCGCTGCGTTGATCTTTTCAACTGTCTCCCGTACTTTCTCCGGACTTGGATTTTCAAACTTCTCTTCAGGCTGTCCGAGCTCATCTTTGGCCACTTTGGAAGCATAATCCCAGAGTTCCTCAAGCTGTCTGCTTATCCGTTCCCTGCTTTTCTTTATGGTTTTCCCCCATACAAAGCTGTACCTGTTTGCATTGGCCTCTATTTTGGTACCGTCAGTATATACCTTAAATCCGCAGTGCGGATTTAAAAAAAGCCGAAAAAGTGGCTGAATTTATTCAATTCAGGCTTTTCCGGCTCGTTTTTTTTCACTTATTTAGGTGTTACTACCCATCCTTGATAAGCGGTATGAAAATTACGAATTCGACAGAAAAAATCACACCTTTCGGAGGTTTTAATTTTGTTTTTAACTCTTTCAAAAATTCTGGTCTCCCAGAACTCATTGATAATCATTTAGGAGTCAGGAGCTTAAGAGGAGGGTTTTCATACAGCGACATTTTTGCCAATCATATGGCAATTTTCTTTAATGGTGGAGATTGTACTGAGGATATCAATGTCCACCTGAGAGACGCTCTGGAACAGATCCCTTCATTTTCAGTATGCAGTACAGATACAATTTTAAGGGGAATCAAAGAGCTTGCTGTTGATACAGAGATGTTTATAAACCCGTCCAGTGGAGTGAGCCATGAATTTAATATCAATGGAAAGCTCAACAACTTGTTGTTAAAATCAGCTTGTAAGACCGGATTACTCAAGTCAGGTGTTGCTTACGACCTCGATTATGACAACACCGTCATTCCAACTGAAAAGTACGATGCAAATAAAACATATAAACACGTCTATGGATATCAGCCAGGTATAGCCTCCATAGCACACCCTGAATTTTCACAGGCCATTCCTGTGTACGTAGAGGGCAGAAATGGCAACAGTCAGGCCAAATATCTGCAGGCTGATACACTTACACGCATGTTTGGGCAGCTTACCAATGAAAATATCCGTATCGGAAGGTTCAGAGCCGATTCAGCATCCTATCAGGAAGAAGTTCTCCGCACACTGGAAGCACATACCGAAAGCTTTTATATACGGGCAAACAGATGTGCCAAACTGGATAATATCCTTGGAAGTATAGCCCCTGAGAAGTGGCAGAAAATACGTTTGGGTGTACAGGAAATGGAAGTTACTGACCTATCCGACTACAAACCTTTCGGTAAAGACAGGTCTTACAGGCTGGTCATTACCAGAATCAGGCGTAAAGATGGGCAAGCAGATGTATTCAGTGGAGATGCATTTACTTATAGGGCTATTCTGACCAATGAACATACATCGTCCAATGAAGCTGTTGTAAGGTTTTATAACGCCCGGGGTGCAAGCGAACGCTTGTTTGATGTACTCAACAACGACTTTGGCTGGTCTAAGTTGCCCTGTTCGTTTCTGGCAGAGAATACTTCCTTTATGCTTATGACGGCTATGTATGCCAATTTTTACACCTATATTATTGGAGAATATTCCAGAAAAGTTGATTGGCTTAAGCCTACCGACAGGCTCAAGAAGTTTATCTTCAGATTTATCACTGTTTCAGCCAAGTGGATAAGAACGGGAAGAAGAGAAGTGCTCAAACTGTTCACGAGTAAGGATTACAAGCCGATTTTGAACTAAATTCAGATAAAAACCCCTCAGGAGCTCAAAAAACAAAGATTTATAGGGAAGAGGTATGCCTTTTCCATAAAAATTAAAGGTCTAAACCGTCCACTTCACCCTCAAACCTAAAATCCATTGTCTCAAAACTACAAATACACTTCAATCAAATGGGAGAAATTCCTAAACTAGACCAAAAATGAACACAAACAAGCAGATTCAAATCTCCAAACTAAAATCCTGCGGATTTTAGGAAATAAAATAATTCAATCCTTGCTTGTTGCCATTCTAATATTGGCATCTGGCGTAGTGTATGCCCAGCAACCGGCCTTGCAGTATTTCAGGCCAAACGATAAAAACGGCCTGAATGTATTCGAGCCCTCAAAAGAGGATACAGTTATCTTTGATGGCCTCAAAGTAAGAGTAGGCGGTGATTTCGCCATGCAATTTCAAGGTATTAGGCAAAGCAATACGGCAGGTAACCTGACCAAACTGGGATCAGACTTCAATTTGCCGTCTGCCAACCTCAACCTGGACGTCTAGGTATTGGACGGAGTTCGCATGCATCTTAGGACCTATCTTTCTTCCAGAGCACACAACGAAGCATGGATTAAGGGTGGATACATGAGAGTGGATAATCTTGACTTTGTTAAACCTGGGTTTCTGGAGGGAGTGATGAAATATGCAAGTATTACCATAGGGTTAGATGAGTTCAACTATGGGGACGCACGTTTCAGGAGAACAGACAATGCCAGAGGTATTTTCAACCCCTTTGTGGGGAATTATCTTATGGATGCATTCTCGACCGAGGCATTCGGAGAGCTTACAGTTCAAAAGAATGGTTTATTGGCGGTGGTTGGGCTCACAAACGGTAAGCTCAATCAAAATGTAACGGTGAACGATAATACCGACAACAAGCCATCATTTTATGGCAAACTTGGATTTGACAAGCAACTTAATGAAGACTTCAGAGTGCGGTTAACAGGTTCCTGGTATATCAATAATGGTACATCAACTGGAACCTGGTTATATGGTGGTGACAGGGCAGGGACCAGGTATTATAATGTATTGTACACATTACCTGATGCCAATGGAGTTGCTGAAGGAGGTCCAAGAGATGGAAGGTTCAATGCCAGATTCACAAAACTTACCGCCTTACAGATCAATCCATTCATCAAATTCAAGGGACTGGAATTCTTCGGGATATATGAATTGGCCGATGGGAGCAACGAATTCACAGCACCTCAAGCTGACACAGAGGGGGCATTTACACAAATTGCCGCAGAGGTATTGTACCGGTTTGGAGCTGATGAGCGTTTCTATCTTGGGGGCAGATACAATACAGTGAGTGGCAAGATGCGTGAAAGTGCATCAGAGAACCTCGATATCAGCCGGATCAACTTTGGTGGAGGCTGGTTTATTTCAAAGAACGTTTTAACAAAAGTTGAGTACATGAAGCAGCAATATGAAGGCAATGCTTGGACAGGGCGTTTTGCCGGGGCTGAATTTAGTGGAGTCGTGGTTGAAGCGGTGATTAGTTTCTGACGGAACTCCCGTGTGGGTGACTCATCCACACGGGATTCTTTTTACTGCTGTGTAAAAGATAATGACTACAAAAATAAGTGTCAGGAGACTAAGATTTTTCAAGAGAAATACAGCATGAAAATTCACATATTGAAGTATTTGAAATACAAACCATCATTTTTGATATTAAAATCGAACATTCTGAATTAAATTCCGTATCTTCGCATTAGATCTTCTCCAAAGTGCAACGTTTTAGAAAAATATCGGCCATCCTGCTTTCCATTCTGGTGCTGCTCAGTTCCACGAGCTACACCTTTGGTATGCATTTCTGCATGGGGCAGTTGCAGAGCATTGCACTTTTTTCCGGGGCTGAGCCCTGCGAAATGGCCACTCAAAAATCTCCTTGTGCCAATGATAAGCACGATCCAGATTGCGAACACCAGCAAGTAACTAAGAAAGTGTGCTGTGAAGACCAGACTGTTGTAATTGAGGGTCATGAAGACCTTACGCAAGTGACCAAAGTTGCGGTTCCTGATTTTCAAATGATCGCAGTTTTCTACGCTGTGGTATCCTTTCTTTTCAGCGCTCCTGTAGTTGATTATTATTCGTATAACGATTATTCCCCCCCTCTGATTGTGCGTGACATACCTGTGCTCGTTCAATCCTTCCTTATTTAAGCTTTTCATTCAATTCTTTCACTAGGCATAGCATTATGCTGCGCCACAAGTGCATGCATTTGTATGCGCTCAAGTCAATCCAGTTTTAAAGAAAATTGAATGAAAAATGCTCAATTCCATAATCAAATTCTTTCTCGAGAATAAGCTCGTTACCGTTCTCGTATTGCTACTCATTGTAGCCTGGGGCATAGTCACTGCTCCTTTTAACTGGGAGGCAAGTTTCCTCCCACGTGACCCGGTTCCGGTTGATGCCATCCCGGACATTGGAGAAAACCAGCAAATCGTTTTCACCGAGTGGATGGGTCGTTCCCCGCAAGATGTGGAGGATCAAATCACCTATCCGCTCACCACAGCATTGCTGGGTCTTCCAGGTGTAAAAAGTGTGCGGAGTAGTTCTGCCTTTGGCTTTTCCAGCATCTACATCATCTTCAACGAAGACATTGAATTTTACTGGAGCCGGTCACGTGTACTGGAAAAACTTAACTCTTTACCAAGTGGACTTTTACCCGTTGGTGTCCAGCCCAAATTAGGCCCTGATGCCACCGCCTTAGGCCAGGTGTATTGGTATACGCTGGAAGGCAGGGACAAGGACGGAAACCCTACCGGAGGATGGGACTTACACGAACTGCGCACTATTCAGGACTATTACATCCGCTATGCCCTTACCAGTGTGGAAGGAGTGGCCGAAGTAGCTTCTGTAGGTGGGTATGTCAAGGAATATCAGGTAGATGTCGATCCTGCTGCCCTCAAGGCTCATGGGGTTTCCCTCATGGATGTGATGCAGGCGGTAAGGAACAGCAACATCGATGTAGGTGCCAATACCATTGAGGTCAACAGGGTTGATTATTTTGTAAGAGGACTCGGGTATGTTAAAAAACTAAGTGATTTGGACGAGGCAGTGGTAAAAGTCACGGATAATGTACCGCTTCGCATAAAAGACATTGCAAAGGTCAATATCGGCCCTCAACCACGGAATATGAGCGGCTTACTAGACAAATCAGGTGCCGAAGCTGTTGGTGGAGTGGTAATCGCCCGATATGGTGACAATCCGCTTAAAATCATTAATAGTTTAAAGGAAGAAATTGAAAAGATAGCCGTGGGTTTGCCCACTAAAACCCTGGAAGACGGTACGGTATCAAAGGTTACTATTGTTCCCTTTTATGACCGTACCGGCTTGATTTACGAAACCCTGGGTACACTTTACGAGGCAATAAGCTTACAGATACTCATTACGATCATCGTCATTATTGTGATGTTGTATAACCTGAGGGCCTCTATTCTCATTTCCGCTTTGTTGCCTCTGGCGGTGTTGATGTGCTTCATTTTCATGAAATACGTTGGGGTAGATGCCAACATTGTGGCCTTGTCGGGTATCGCCATTGCCATAGGTACTATGGTTGACCTGGGCATTATCCTCAATGAAAATATACTCCGTCACATGGATGAGGCTCCTGATGGCCAATCCAAACTGAAAACTGTCTATGACGCTACAACAGAGGTGGCTTCCGCCATCCTGACAGCAGTAAGCACAACCATTGTCAGTTTTTTACCTGTCTTTACACTTCAGGCAGCAGAGGGAAAACTTTTCGGACCATTGGCCTACACAAAGACTTTTGCATTGGTATCGGCTCTGATTTTTACGCTCATCATTATGCCCGCTTTTGCCCATTGGATTTTCTCTATGAAAAAAGGTAAAGGACGATTTGGGCAATATTTCAATTACCTTTTGATAATAACAGGCCCTATTGTAGCATTTACGGTTTGGAACTGGGCAGGATGGGTACTCTTTGGTTTTGGGGTAATCAATGTATTATTACACCATTTTCCGGAAAAATTCGGAAAACACCGGAACCTGATGCTTGTCGGTTTTACGGTAGCCATGGTTGCCTGGCTACTGACTGTCGAATGGGTTCCATTAGGTGTTTCCAATAGTTTGCTAGTCAATTTCCTATTTATTGCAACCATTATTGCAGTGGTGCTGGGGGGCTTTGCCTTGTTCATCCGCCTATATCCCCGAATACTGATGTGGTGCCTTGATCATAAAGCACTGTTTTTAACACTTCCCGCCATCATTCTTTTAATTGGAGCCAATATATGGATGGGTTTCGATAAAGTATTTGGTATCATTCCAAAAGCAACGGAGAAATTAGGTTGGGATATAAGAGAAAGTTCCGGTTGGTCAGCGATGACAGCAACTTTCCCCGGCATGGGCAAGGAATTTATGCCTTCACTAGATGAGGGAACCTTCCTGCTAATGCCAACATCTATGCCTCATGCAGGTGTGGAAGAAAACAGGGAAGTTTTGCAAAAACTGGATATGCTGGTAACCGCTATTCCCGAAGTAGAGATGGTAGTAGGTAAGGCCGGTCGGGCAGATACGCCAATTGACCCTGCTCCCATTTCCATGTTTGAAAATACCATCAGCTATAAAAGTGAATATGTTTCTGATATCAATGGGACTAAACTTCGCTTTAAAGTTAATAGAGATGGGCATTTTGAACTGAAGAACGGAGAGCTATACAACCATGAAACCATGTCTCCGGAGCAAATAGATGTCGGGCTGCTCATTCCTGATTCAGATGGTGAGTATTTCCGTCAATGGCGTGACCATATTAAATCCCCGGATGATATATGGAATGAAATTTTAGGGGTGGTCAATATTCCGGGAGTAACCTCCTCTCCCAGATTGCAGCCCATTGAAACCCGCCTGGTGATGTTACAAACCGGAATGCGGGCACCTATGGGTATAAAGGTCTATGGGCCGGATCTCGCAACTATTGAAGGATTTGGACTTCAACTGGAAAAATACCTGAAAGAAGTCCCTTCTGTTAAGGCCGAAGCAGTGTTTGCGGATCGAATTGTAGGGAAACCCTATTTGGAAATTGATATCGACCGCATACAGATTGCCAGATATGGTCTAAGTATCAGAGATGTTCAGGACTATGTGGAAACAGCCATTGGCGGCATGCAAATCAGCAGGACTGTTGAAGGAAGGGAGCGTTTCCCCATCAGGGTACGCTACGCAAGAGAATGGAGAGATGATCCTTCTACCATAGAAACCATGCAGGTACCAACCCCCACAGGATCATACATTCCACTGGGGCAATTGGCCAATATTACTTACCGTCCAGGCCCTGAAATGATCCGTGGGGAAAACAGTTTTCTGGTTGGGTACGTGCTGTTGGACAAAAAAGAGGGATTTGCAGAGGTGACGGTAGTGGAGGATGCCCAGCGGTATCTTAAGGAAAAAATAGATTCGGGAGAATTGACAGTTCCGGCCGGGGTACGATACGTTTTTTCGGGCAGTTATGAAAACCAAATCCGCGCAGAAAAACGTCTGGCCATTGTAGTCCCCCTGTGTTTGATAGCCATTTTCCTCATCCTGTACTTCCAATTTAAATCTGTGGCTACCAGTATGATGGTTTTCACTGCCATCGCAATGGCCTTTGCAGGAGGTTTCATGATGCTCTGGCTCTACGGGCAGGGCTGGTTTTTCGACTTTTCAGTCTTTGGTACCAATATGCGGGAATTGTTCCAAATGAAAACCTACAACCTGAGTGTGGCGGTCTGGGTTGGCTTTATTGCCTTGTTCGGGATTGCCACTGATGATGGTGTGGTGGTGGCCACCTACCTCACACAAAGCTTTGAAAAGCACAGCCCGAAAAATATCAAAGAGGTACGAAAAGCAGTTTTGGAGGCGGGTATGAAAAGGGTAAGGCCATGTCTGATGACCACTGCCACAACCCTGCTGGCGCTGCTACCTGTACTCACTTCTTCAGGCAGGGGTTCAGATATCATGATTCCCATGGCGATACCATCGTTCGGGGGAATGGTGGTTGCCTTAATCACCCTTTTGATTGTACCTGTTTTGTATAGTTGGTGGGGGGAAAGAAGAGTGGAAAACAATCCTGAAGTATTTTCGGAATCATAAAAAAGAAGACATGAGAAAATTAGTAATAATAGCGCTTTTCTGTCTGGGGGTACAGGTTCCCGGACTTTCACAAAGTCTGGAAGAATACCTTCGGATTGCCGCAGAGAATAATCCTGAGCTGAAAGCCTACTTCAATGATTATAGCGCAGCCCTGGAGCGTGTGCCACAGGTAGGCTCTTTACCCGATCCTGAACTGGATATGGGCTTTTTCCTGAGGCCAATGGAGTTCCCCATGGGAAACCAAAGGGCACAGCTCCAATTGATGCAAATGTTCCCCTGGTTTGGCACCCTGGGTGCCAGAAAAGATGAGGCCAGTAAAATGGCCCTCGCCCGGTTTGAATTATTCCAGGATGTCCAAAATCGACTGGTTTTTCAAGTAAAAAACACCTGGTACCGGCTTTACGAGCTTGAAGAAGAAATCAGGATTGTTCAGGAGAACCTGGATATCCTGAACCAATATGAAAGGTTGGCATTGATACGTTTTCAAAGTGCCGGTACAAGTTCCGGTTCAGGAGGTATGCAAAGGAATGCATCAATGAAGGAAGAATCCGGATCATCATCTTCCGGTGGAATGGGCAATATGGGCAGTGGTACGAATCCTGGTGCAAAAGGCGCATCTACAGCAGGCAGGAGTACATCTTCCACTTCTCCCTCAATGGGGGGTGGCGGATCAGGAATGAGCGATGTGCTTAGAGTAAGGATGGAAATCAAAGAATTGGAAAACACGCTGGCATTGCTATTGGATTCCAGATTTCCCTTGCAGGCTGAATTCAACCAGCTGCTCAATCGGGACATCAATGATAAAGTGACCATATCTGACACATTGGATGACTTTCCCTTAAACATAGCGCGGTTGGCACTATTGGACAGCATTACCCAAAACAATCCCATGCTGAAGATGCTGGATGCGGAAGAGGAGGCTTATGAAGCACAAAAAAGAATGGCCAAACTTGAAGGAAGGCCCATGCTGGGGGCTGGAGTTACCTACATGCCTTTTAGCCCACGAACCGAAAACGGAACGCCCATGGGCGGTGATGATATGGTGATGCCAATGGTACGCTTATCCATCCCAATTTATAGAAAAAAATACAATGCCCTGCAAAAAGAAGCAGAGTTGAGGCAAACCGCTGTGCAGCAAAGAAGGGAAAATACGGTCAACCAGCTTTCTACAGAATGGGCTAGTGCCATGCGCACCTTGGATGACGCCCAAAGAAGGGTACGCTTATACAGGGAACAGACCGACTTGGCCAGACAAACCTTAAATCTCCTGATGATTTCATATTCGACAGAGGGAAGGGAATTTGAAGAAGTCCTTAGGGTACAACAACAGTTGCTCGACTATCAACTCCGATGGATCACTGCAATTGTAGATCAATATACTACGCTGGCAGTGCTTGAAAACCTGGCTGCCTCCAATCTCAACTGACATTTTAACATTTAAGACAATGAAAGAAATATTTAAAAACAAAAAAGTCCTCCTTATCATACTAATGGCAGTAGTGCTGGGAGGACTGATGGGATGGTGGATAAAACCATCTTCAGACCACCAAGATGAAGAATTTCATCAGCACGAGCTGTCGGAAGACGGCCCGATATGGACATGTTCCATGCACCCACAAATCAGGCTCTCGGAACCGGGGAGCTGTCCGATTTGCGGAATGGACCTGATACCGGCATCATCCAAAAGATCGGCAGCAGATGCCAATCCGATGATACATGAAATGACCCCCCAAGCAGTGGCTATGGCCAATATCCATACCTCAAGGGTGACGGGAGTTTCCCCAGAGGGGGAACTTTTCCTCACAGGCAAAGTGAAGGCCGATGAACGCCAGTTGGCTTCCGTTACGGCAAAATTTCCCGGGCGAATAGAGCAGCTCTTTGTAAACTTCACAGGGCAGGTCGTAAGAACCGGGGAACGATTGGCCACCATTTATTCGCCTGAGTTGGTTACAGCCCAAAAGGAATTATTGGAAGCTGCCTCCACTAAAGAGACCTACCCCCAGCTCTACACTGCTGCACGTGAAAAGTTAAGGTTGTGGAAACTCAATGAAAACCAAATCGATGAGATAGAAAAAACAGGAAAAGTTAGGGATCAGTTTGATGTGCTTTCAGATAAAAGCGGGATCGTAACCCAGCGAAACATTGCAGTAGGCGATTATGTAAACACCGGATCCATACTGTTTGATGTTGTGGATTTGAGCAGGGTGTGGATCATGATCGATGCGTACGAATCCGATCTGCCATTTGTAAAAATTGGTGATGAAGTAAGCTTTACGGCTGCCGGGATCCCCGGACAAACATTCACAGCAAAGGTCACTTACATAGACCCGGTCATCAATCCCGGCACCCGGGCAGCCTCCGTTCGGGCAGAAGCTAATAACAGAAGTGGAGAACTGCGGCCTGAGATGTTCATCAATGCACGGGTAAAAACTACGCTTCGGAAAGGACAATCATCTTTGGCCATACCACGTACAGCTTTGCTTTGGTCAGGAAAACGATCCATTGTGTATGTAAAAGTGCAGGACTCAGAGTTTCCAGCATTTGAAATGCGGGAAATCACCATAGGTTCCCGTATGGGCGAAATGTACTTAGTGGAAGCTGGCCTTGAAGCTGGAGAAGAAATAGTAACCAATGGAGTATTTTCCATTGATGCTGCCGCACAGCTTTCAGGGAACTACAGCATGCTCATGCGACCAAAAACCAAAACTATGGAAGTTCCCCAGTCTTTCCGTCAACAAATCACAGCCTTGGCTGATGCATACTTCAAAATCAAAGATGGCTTGGTGGCGGATGATACAAAGGCTACAAAATCCGCCCTGAGCCAATTGGACTTAGCCTTGGGCAAGGTAAGTATGGACGGGCTGAAGGGCAAGACCCATGATCATTGGATGGCGCTGAAGCAGCAGCTGGCTGAGGCAGCCAAAATGATGCAGGGTGAAGAAACCCTTGTCGGCCTAAGGCAGCATTTCTCAATGCTCTCTGAAAACATGCTGGAAGTCACCGAATCCTTCGGACTGGAAAAAGACAAAGTGTTCAAAGATTTCTGCCCGATGGCTTTTGACAACCAAGGCGCATTTTGGCTCAGTGAAACGGAAGAGATTCTCAACCCCTATTTCGGTGAGGCCATGCTGTCTTGTGGAGAGGTGAAAGAAACTTATCTGAAGGGACAAAAAGTATTTGAAGAAGGAGGCCCTGCCAAGCAAGCAGCCGGTGGGCATAATCACTAAAAATTACGGATAAATCCAAGTTAAAATTTGAAGCAATGAAATTATTGAAGTTCATCGGGCAATTGGTAAATAAATCAAGCATAACCATTCTGTTTATTAGTATAGTCTTCCTGGTTTATGTGTTATTAATGAAGTACATCGACCACAGCACCCGATCGATTATTATACTTATTCCGGTACTGGCTCTTTGCAAGGTCATTTTCTTCACCTTCTTCACCTTCCGAAAGATGCAGGCTTTGATGAACCGCCTTGCTGGAATCAGTGAGGTGCTTTTGATTTTTGCATTACTGGTAGTCTTAATGAGCTTCTCATTTGCAACAGATTTCTCCTGTTTGGCAGAGTTTGACAGGCAATCATTTAAAGGGATAAGTGATAATACCAACATGTCTTCTTGGAAAAGGCTCTTTGATTACTTCTATCTGAGTGTTGTCACTTTCACTTCCCTAGGATATGGGGACATTGTGCCTCTTTCTATTCCTGCCAAGTTGCTAGTCATGATGGAAGTAGGTCTAAGTTTCCTGCTCGGGATTTTTGGCCTTTCAAATATCAAGTTGATTCAACATAAAATATCAAATACAATTCAATGAAAACTTGCTGTAAAACAGGAGATGAAAGATCTCCATCTAAAATAAAAAAATGGGGCAGCCGGATTGCCTGAGGAATAGTCATTCTTCTGGTCACTGGTTTAGCCCTGATTCAAGTATTTAACCTTTAAACAAATAGAAAAATGAAAAAAACAATGATCATGCTATGCCTGGCTTTAGTAAGCTGGGGAGCAAACGCACAACACGACCATGCAGCGCATGGTGCACAAACAAGCAGTCAAACGATGGAACCAATGTTTAAAGACAAGGCATTGGGTTCTTCCTACACGCACTACATTCATTTGAAGAATGCTTTGGT
The DNA here is from genome assembly GCF_014762705.1 of Cyclobacterium sp. GTDB lineage: Bacteria > Bacteroidota > Bacteroidia > Cytophagales > Cyclobacteriaceae > Cyclobacterium. The sequence continues at coordinate 72,082 of NZ_JABURL010000091.1, forward strand.
GGCCTCTGATTTTCAGCAAGCAAAATCTGCTTCTGAATCTTTGGTGAAAGCTCTTCACAATGTAAAAGGAAGTGATAAAGTCCATATAGAGGCGGCCAAAGTTGCGCAGGCAGGTTCACTGGAAAACCAGCGAAAGGCTTTCACCGCCTTAAGCAATGAGATGGCCACTTTGGTGAAGGGTGCTGATATCAGCATGGGAGAACTCTATCTGGAATACTGCCCCATGGCCAACGGCAACACAGGAGGCTATTGGCTTTCCAATGAAAAGGATATCCGCAACCCCTACTTCGGTGACAAGATGCTGAAGTGCGGAAGCGTAAAAGAGACAATTAACTGACACAAGTCCTGGCATAAGGGATTGGGTTCACGATAAGCTGAGCCCGATCCTTACACCAGGCACAAATCAATGAGAAATGAAAAAGCACATTATTTTCAGCATAGTATTCCTGGGAGGAATATTGCTGGCAGCATAGGGGCTTTTGGCTCAGCCAAGTAGCAAGACAGAGCAACGCCTTGTACATATCAATGGAAAAGGTGAGATATCGGATGACCAGGGCACCAAACTCGGATACATCAGTAAAGAAGACATTGTTTTCAACAATCAGAATCAAAAACTGGGCTTTATCAAAAACGGCAAAGTGTATGATGCCGAAGGTAATCCCCTTGGCAAAGCCAAAAAAGATGGTCGCTATTACAACAACGATGGAGTCTTCATTCTGAGCACCAAAACGATTGGTGATAAATGTGAAATTCTGGATCCAGAAGGTCACAAAAAAGGCACGGTACACAAAAACTATAAACTACATGCGTGTGCTGCTCACTGTTTCTTCTTGGAACAGGAAATGAAAAAAGAGGAAGATAAGTAAAATTAAAGCCCTGTTGGAGAGTGGCCCTTGTGTAGGTTGTCATGCATACAATCCTGCCGCCACTCTTCCATCAGGCACCAAACGGAAAAGTCATGAAGAAGAAAAGCAACAAAGACAACCCTAAGACATCTACCCGGAATCTGGTGTATGCCTACCTGACCATTGCGGCATTATTAGTGACAGCCACAGCATTGGTGTATTGGATTAACCATCAGCAGCTACAGCCTTCTATAGGCTATAGCCCAGATGAAATTGAGCGACCGGTGGAACCAAGCCTGGTATGCATGGTGAATGACGCCTACATGGGCAAGCCGCAAATCCCGGTACCGGTCAATGGCAAAACCTATTATGGTTGCTGCGAAATGTGCGTGGATAAGCTCAACAATATAGAAAGTGCAAGGATCGCCATCGACCCTTTTAGTGGCAATCAGGTAGATAAATCGGAAGCATTTATTGTAGTGACTAACACGCAAGGCGCAGTTGCATACTTTGAATCAGAGGCTAATTACAGCGCATTTAAGAAAGAATAATTGGCAATCATTTAACCCCAAAAAATCCATGAAATTGACAATGAAAAATATTCTAAAAGCAGTTGTACTGGTACTATTTGCTACAGCAACCGTATCGGCTCATGACGGCCACAAAAGCAAACAAGACAGTACCGCCTTACAGGCGGATACCGTGGTGAATGAACAGTCCACCGGGGAAGAGCATACAGACCACACCCGTATCAGCGAGGCAGACAGCCACGATGCACATGCACAAGATGCACACCACGAAAAAAAGGTCACCGCAGACCTGGCCGATTTCCCTACAATCCATCCACTGATTGTCCATTTCGCTATCGTATTACTGATTGTGGGGGCCATTCTGGCGGTTGTCAACATCTATTTCATCAAAAAGGAATTGGCGTGGACAGCCTTTGCCCTGGTGCTGGTAGGTTTTATTGCTGCGTACTTGGCCGGCAGAAACTTCCATCCGCATACGCACGGACTAACCGAACATGCCAAGCTCGTGCTGGAACAACACGACTTCTGGGCTGACTGGACAATCAATCTTGGATTTATTGGAGTGTTGTTGCAAGGGGTCAACCTGTTCATTTTCAAATCCAGAAGATGGGCTATGGCTATTGTGGCAGTTGTGCTATTGAGCGCAGCGTATGCTGTGGCACATGCAGGGCATTACGGAGCACAATTGGTACACATAGAAGGTGTAGGTCCGGAAGGTAAATTTTTAGAACTGGAGCATGAACATTAAACATCAGATAATGAAAAAATTCCCTAATATAATTTTAGCAATTTTCGCATTTGCCTTGTCTTTTTTATTATCAGGGCTAACTAATGCGCAAAACCTCACTCAAAAATCAGTCGAAGGCAACACTGATAATCTTCCTGTAAGAGAGTACGCCATTTCCATAAATGAGCTGGCAGTGAACAGGGCAGGCAAAGAAGTCATGGGAATGGCCATTAATGGCAGTGTCCCGGGACCCACACTTACTTTTACTGAAGGTGAATATGCCGTAATATATGTAAAAAACGAGATGGATGAAGAAACTTCCATTCACTGGCACGGTTTGTTGTTGCCAAATTTTTATGACGGGGTTCCTTACCTCACCACTCCGCCCATCGCGCCTGGGGAAACACAGAAGTACGAATTTCCCCTGAAACAAGCCGGTACCTATTGGTATCATTCACATACCATGCTGCAAGAGCAGAGTGGTGTTTTTGGCTCTATCGTCATCCATCCTAGAAAAGAAAACCTGGCCTATGACAAAGAGCTCGTTATAATACTTTCGGACTGGACGAATGAAAAGCCTATGAACGTACTCCGTTTTCTTAAACGAGGAACCGAATGGTACAACTGGCGAAAAGGTACGGCCACACCCCTCAACCGCGTTATTGCCAGAGGTGCAATGGGAGCCCAGTTAAATTTCTGGAGGCAGAGAATGGAAAGTGCAGACATTGCCGATATATATTACCCGGCCTTTTTAGTTAATGGTGAACAAGTTCAGGAATATTCCAATTTCAAACCCGGAGAAAAGGTTAGGCTTAGAATTATTAACGGGGCAGCTTCTACCTCGTTTTGGATGACGTTTGGTGGTGAAATGCCGACCTTAGTTGCGGCCGATGGACTAAATGTTGAGCCGGTCAAGCGCAATAAAACATTTATTGCCATTGCGGAGACCTACGATTTTATTGTAAGTATTCCGGAAAGTGGAAAGATGGAATTTCGGGCCACCGCTCAGGATGGTTCGGGAACAGCCTCTGCTTTTTTGGGCCAAGGTGAAGTTTTAGCAGCCGAAGATGTTCCCCGCCCTGATAAAATAGGGATGATGATGCAAATGGCAAAAATGGACATGCGCATGGGGGCTCCTGCCCTAAAATTTAATCCTAAAAAGGACGATCCCCAAAAAATGATGGAGAACTGGGGAATGCAAATGAAAGGCGACAAAAACCCGGATAATGATATGCCGGGTATGAATATGGCCGGAAATAAGGAAGAGGTCTCCCAAATGGATCATTCCTCAATGGATATGTCTGATGATAAAAACTCCAAAATGGATCCGCCAAGTGCTCCCATGGCTGAAATGCCCGGGATGGAAAACATGGACATGTTTTCAGAATTCAATTACAATTATCTGAAATCCCCTGAAAAAACGGTTTATGGTAAGGATGTTCCAGTCAATGAAATCCTCCTCAATCTTACTGGGAATATGAACCGCTACATCTGGAGCATGAATGGTATTCCCCTATCTGAAACCGATAAAATAAAAATCAAAGAGGGGCAAATTACCCGAATCACCCTTAACAACCTGACGATGATGCACCATCCCATGCACCTGCATGGTCATTTTTTCCGTGTCATCAACGAAAGCGGTGATTACTCACCCCTGAAGCACACGGTGAATGTGCCCCCCATGCAAAAAGTAACCATTGAGTTTTACGGGAACGAATATGGAGATTGGTTCTTTCATTGTCATATTCTTTATCACATGATGGGAGGAATGGCACGTGTAGTCAGCTATGATACCCCGGAAGACCCAAGAATGAAACCATTTCCCATTTCCAAACTGATTCACGAAACCAACCGCTTTTACAGTTGGGGAATGGCAGATGTTGCCTCACATAATACAACAGTCAATCTGACCACTTCAAACATTCGCAATCAATTCAATTTATCAATGGAATACGGATGGAATCAAAATCTGGAAGCTGAATTTTCTTATGAGTATTATCTGTACGATTATTTGAGGGTTTTCGGAGGTGTCAATGTTGAGAATACCACCAGGAATAGTTTGGATGATATGAAGACAATTGCCGTGGCTGGTATCCGGTGGTTTACACCTTATATGTTCAATGTTGACCTAAGGATAGATAATGAGCTTCGGCCTAGAATTGGAATCGGTCGATCGCTGATGATATTTCCGAAGTTATCAATTTTTGGCTATTACGAATATCAAATTGATGCAGGATTGGTAAACGGTCTGGAGGCCGGCCAAAATTACAAAGAAGAAATTGTATGGAGTGCCGGTGCACAATACATGCTTTCTAAGAATTTTTCACTGATGACAAGCTATGACAACCGCTTCGGAGCAGGGGGCGGATTATCTGTCATGTTTTAATTAGGAAGTTAGCAGTAATGGTAGGACGACCCAACAGACAATGAAGTGATATGCAAAAAACGACATTTAAGATAACAAAAATGGACTGTCCATCCGAAGAACAAATGATTCGGATGAAACTTGACGATTTGACAAATATTCAATCGTTAGAATTTGACATACCCAACCGACTTTTACACGTTTTTCATATAGACAATAATGAACAAATTTTTCAGCGACTTGACACATTAAAATTTGACACTTCAATTCTCTCGACTGTTTCGGTTGACAATTTTACAGCAACTGACAATCAAAATGACGAAAGAAAAACCTTATGGACTGTTTTAATAATAAATTTTTTGTTTTTCGTTATTGAAATTGTAACAGGACTTATATCAAACTCAATGGGCTTGGTTGCCGACAGTTTAGATATGCTGGCTGACAGTATTGTTTATGGACTTGCATTAATTGTTGTTGGCGGAACAGTAGTCAGAAAAAAGAATATCGCAAAATTTGCAGGATACTTTCAAATCCTTCTTGCTGTAATTGGTTTTATAGAAGTAGTCAGACGATTTATTGGAGTCGAGAAAATGCCTGACTTTCAAACAATGATTTTCGTTTCGATTGTAGCGTTAATAGCTAATGTTATTTGTCTGTATTTATTGCAAAAGAGAAAAAGCAAAGAAGCTCATATGCAAGCAAGTATGATTTTTACTTCAAATGACATAATCATAAATTCGGGAGTAATTACAGCAGGACTTTTGGTTAATTGGCTCAATTCAGGTTATCCCGACTTAATTATTGGAGCAATTGTATTTGTCATTGTAGCGAGAGGAGCTTACAGAATTTTACAGCTATCAAAATGACGACTAACAAGACAACGGAAGAAACCACTACTGCTAACAGCGGTTTTGCGTCAGGCGGGGGAAACGGCTTCGTAAGGAAGTTTTGTGCTAAAAACCCGCCCGAACGCAAAGCCGCAAACCGTTATGGAAGAAAGTTATAAAAAAGGAAGTTTAAGTTTATTAGGATCAATTGCTTTAGGCACTGGTGTAATGATCGGTGCAGGAATCTTTGCATTATTGGGCCAGGTGGCTGAACTGTCAGGGACCTGGTTTCCTTACATTTTCGTTTTGGGAGCTCTCATTTCAGCATTTAGTGCTTACTCCTACATCAAAGTTTCAAATACGTATCCTTCGGCTGGGGGGATAGCCATGATTTTGAAAAAAGCTTATGGTAAATCAACCATAACAGCTTCTGCATCATTATTAATGGCACTATCCATGGTAATCAACGAAAGCCTGGTTGCCAGAACTTTTGGCTCTTATACCCTACAACTGTTCGAAGTTGAAAACAAGGAACTTTGGATTCCCATATTGGGTGTTGCTCTTTTGGTTAGCGCTTTTTTGATTAACATATCTGGCAACAAGCTGATAGGAAAGTCATCACAGTTCATGTCATTTATCAAAATTATCGGAATTCTGATTTTTGCCATAGGAGCTCTCTGGGCAGTGGGTTTTTCTCTGGAAGGGTTGATACCAAAAGCCATCAAAAACACTGATTATTCAGCAACCAGTTATATTGGGGCTTTAGCACTTTCCATTTTGGCCTACAAAGGATTCACTACAATAACTAATAGTGGTGGCGAAATTACAGAACCTCAAAAAAATGTTGGCCTGTCTATTATTATTTCTTTGTTGATATGCACAGTGGTGTATTTTCTGGTTGCTTTCGCTGTAAACTCAAGCCTTACAATCTCTGAAATTATTCAAGCCAAAGATTACTCCCTTGCTGAAGCTGCCAGACCTGCTTTTGGAGATTTTGGTCTTCATTTTACCGTTGCTATTGCCATAATAGCTACTATTTCGGGAGTGATTGCCAGCATTTTTGCAGTCTCTCGTATGACGGCTATGCTTACAGATATGGAACTTATTCCACATAGTCATTTGGGCATGTCAGGCCGAATACAGAAGCATATGTTGGTGTATGTGGTGTTTATCGCTATCATCCTGACTATTTTCTTTGATCTGTCCAGAATTGCTTCCATAGGAGCCATTTTTTATTTGGTGATGGACATCATTATTCATTGGGGTGTATATAAGTATTTGAGGAAAGAGGTGAAAGCCAATGGAACAATTGTACTCACAGCGATGGTGTTGGATTTCATCGTATTGGCAGCTTTCTTATGGATCAAGGCATCATCTGACCTTTTGGTTCTTATTGTTTCTGCATCTGTGATGCTAATAGTTTTCGCAGGTGAAAAATGGTTCTTAAGTCGGGCAGATAAATCCACCCAAAAATGAAGCGCAACAGAAACTACTACATCCGCAAAACGCACCGGTATCTGGGGCTTTTTATAGGCATTCAGTTTATTGGGTGGACGATCAGTGGCCTCTATTTTAGTTGGACGGATATTGACAAAATCCATGGAGACCAGTTCCATCGTGAACATGTAATGACGCATTCACCCCCGGACTTAATCAGTCCGGCTCAGTTAGATTCAACGCTTGGTATTTCATCCCTTGAGCTTCGCTACATCAATCACCAACCGCATTATTGGGTCAACGATAGTCTGCTTTACAATGCCCTGACCGGGCAAATCAAAAAGGGCATAACCGAAACGGAGGCGGTCGAAATCGCACAGAACCATCTCGTAAAAAACCTGAAAATCCTGAAAACCGAATGGATTACTGAAACCGACAACCATCATGAATACCGTGGTAGGCCGCTACCAGCCTGGGCTGTCCACTTTGATCATCCCGAAAAACTGGTAGCGTATATTGATGCCTCCAATGGCCGCTTTGAGCGGGTAAGGCACAACAGTTGGCGTTGGTTCGATTTTCTCTGGATGTTTCACACCATGGATTATGTCGGGCGGGACAACTTTAACAATTGGCTGCTCAGGGCATTTTCAGTCTTTGGCCTTTTTACAGTGCTTTCAGGCTTTACACTTTACGCAGTATCCTCTAAAACTTTCTTAAAAACCACTTCAAAACTTAAAAAGAATAAATGATGAAAAAACTGATTTACACTCTTGCGCTGGCATTGCTGATCGCATCTTGCCAAAACAAAAAAAGCGGTCACGATGGTCACGAACACCACCAGCCTGAAGCTGCATCCGCCACGCAACCCGAAAATTCAAAAAAGAGCATCCCTCAGGAAGCGCATGGCAATGTGGGTAATGCCCATGTTTCTGTGTACTACCACTCACCCGCAGTGCGGGAAAGGGTCATCTGGGGAGGTTTGGTACCCTATGGCGAAGTTTGGGTAACAGGTGCACACAGTGCCACCAATATAGAATTTTCCAAAGCAATCCAGGTCGAAGAAACTACGATACCAAAAGGGAAGTATGCATTCTTTACCATTCCCGGACAGGAACGCTGGACATTGATCCTAAACAAAAACTGGGAGCAGCACCTGGCAGATGATTACGACCAGGCAGAGGATGTCATCAGGATAGAAGTAACTCCTGAAACAGGAATGCCCCTTGCCGAGCGGCTTACTTATACCATTGAAGACAAGGGAGAGGGCTCAGGCGCTATCCGCATGTCATGGGAAAAGCTAAGTGTTTCACTTCCATTCAAAACGGATTAACCACTAAAATTTTTACTCATGGAAAAGCATAATCACGAACATCACAAGCATCATACACACGAGGATCACCAAAGGAACCAATCATCAGATCATCAAACCATCAGCAAATCAGACCATCAGCAAGGACACCACGACCATCATGCCATGATGATCGAAGATTTCAAAAAGCGTTTTTGGATATCTCTGGTGCTCACCGTACCGATCCTGGCACTATCTCATATGATCCAGCAATTACTGGGATTTGAGCTGACCTTTTTTGGTGATCAGTACGTCCTTTTTGGGCTTTCCACTATTGTCTTCTTTTATGGGGGCTGGCCTTTTCTCAAAGGACTTTGGGACGAGCTGAAAGACAAAAACCCCGGCATGATGACCTTGATTGCAGTGGCCATAACCGTGGCTTACGTGTACAGCTCGGCCGTGGTGTTTGGTTTGGAAGGGATGGACTTCTTCTGGGAGCTGGTCACACTGATTGTCATCATGCTGCTGGGGCACTGGATCGAAATGAAATCGGTAATGGGAGCATCAAGGGCACTTGAATTGCTGGTGCAAATGATGCCTTCCGAAGCGCACCTGGTACATGGAGACCAAATCAAGGACATCAAAGTGGATGAACTGAAAAAAGAAGACATCATCCTAATAAAAGCCAATGAGAAAATACCTGCGGACGGCACAGTGGTGGATGGAGAAAGTCATCTGGACGAAAGCATGCTCACCGGTGAAAGCAAGCCGGTGAAAAAATCCAAAGGCGACCAGGTAATTGGCGGATCGGTGAATGGCAGTCAATCCATCAAGGTAAAGGTGTCCAAAACCGGCAAAGAGAGCTACCTAAACAAAGTGATCACCTTGGTGGAAGAGGCTCAGAAAGCCAAATCCAAAACCCAAAATCTGGCCAACATTGCCGCTAGATGGCTCACGTTCATTGCCATTGGTGCCGGCACGATTACACTAGTAACCTGGATCAGTCTGGGCAAACCGTTGGACTTTGCCCTGGAGCGGATGGTGACCGTCATGGTTATTTCCTGTCCACACGCACTGGGTTTGGCTATTCCACTCGTGGTAGCCATTTCTACGGCTGTTTCCGCAAGCAAAGGCTTGCTGATCCGTAACCGTACCGCTTTTGAAAATGCCCGGAAGATTACCGCAATGGTATTTGACAAAACCGGGACACTGACCGAAGGAAAGTTTGGGGTTTCCCGCCATGAGAGTCTGTCGGATGACATAGCCAAAGAGGAGCTTTTGTCATTTGTCGCTTCGCTAGAACAGCAATCGGAGCATCCCATAGCGCAGGGAATTGTGAAAGCAGCGAAAGAGGCAAAACTAAAACTGAAAAAGGTAGAAAATTTTGAATCGCTGACGGCCAAGGGTATTCAGGGCAAGATCGATGGGAAAAGCTGGAAGGTGGTCAGCCCAAGGTACCTGAAGGAAAACAAAATAGAGATACCAGAAAAAGCTGGCTCTGATGCAGCTGAAACCATAGTGTTTGCCCTCAGGGAAGAAAAACTTATTGGGTTCATTGCCCTGTCGGATAAGATCAGGGAAGAAAGCTCCAAGGCCATCGAAACGCTTCGGGAAAAAGGTATGAAACTGTATATGGCCACTGGTGACAATGAGAAAACGGCCAAAGCAGTAAGCGATAAACTTGGGCTGGATGGCTACTATAGCGAGGTGCTTCCACACCAAAAAGTAGAGATTATCAAGAAGCTTCAGAAGGAAGGCCACTTTGTGGCTATGACGGGTGATGGGGTAAATGATGCCCCTGCACTGGCACAAGCCAATGTGGGTATTGCTGTAGGTTCAGGTACCGATGTGGCAGCCGAAACAGCCGATATCATATTGGTTAACAGCAACCCAAAGGACATTGCCAACCTGGTACTGTTTGGCAGAGCCACCTACAACAAGATGATCCAGAACCTCGCCTGGGCTACCGGCTACAACGCAATTGCATTGCCTTTGGCCACAGGATTTATTCCGGGTCTGGTGATTAGTCCTGCTATAGGCGCAGTATTTATGAGCCTGAGTACGGTCATAGTGGCCATTAATGCGCAATTGCTGAAAAGGAAGATGAAAAGCTGAACTATTTAGGAATCTCCCAAGGGTACTTGCCGACTTTTGCAATACCCTTGCACCTTAATTTTGCCTATATTTGTAGGCAAATGAATTCCATTCTATCCATATCGTTCAGTTTTCTGTTCCTGATGCAGGCAATGGGACCTACTTTGGATTTATGTTGTGAATTAGCAAAGCTTCCGGTGCTTTTTGAACACTACGAGGAATATGCAGAACATAATGGAACTTCATTCGCAGAGTTTATTGACTTTCATTATGGTGACGGGCAAAATGCAAAAGGCCACCATGATGACGAGCATGACAAAAACTTACCTTTTCACGGTCAGCACCAGTGCTGTCACGGATACACTTACATAGCTCAACTATGGGGGTATACAGAAATGACTCCCATTCACATTACAACAGAAATAAGAGCAACACGCTATAGTTTTTCTCTTTGTTCTGAGTACTCAGAATCCCCTTTCCAGCCTCCCAAGGCCTGATTTACCGGACACATTTAAATGACTTTTACTTCGTTGCACTGCGTAATGAAGTAAAGTGTAGTTTTTCTATTGCCGTCCGGCATTCCTCTGATGGGCATTTTCGCCCCAAGTCAATTCATTAAATCAGGATTCAAAATGCAAAATAAATGCTGGATAAAATCATTCAATTTTCAGTCAAAAACAAACTGATCATTGGCCTGCTCACGCTGGGCCTGGTCATTTGGGGAGGCTACTCGCTTACACAGCTTCCCATTGATGCCGTACCGGATATTACAAACAATCAAGTACAGGTTATCACCTCTTCCCCATCTCTGGCGGCAGAAGAAGTAGAACGTTTAATCACATTCCCCATCGAAATCACCATGGCCACCATCCCAGAACTGGACGAAATCCGTTCTTTCTCCCGTTTTGGGCTGTCTGTGGTGACCATCGTGTTCAAAGAAGATGTGGATGTGTATTGGGCTCGTCAGCAGGTAAACGAACGCCTGGCCGATGTGCAAGCCCAAATCCCACCGGGAGTGGGGCAGCCGGGTATGGCCCCCATTACTACCGGATTGGGGGAAATTTATCAATATGTGGTAGGTACCGAACCGGGCTATGAAGATCAATATGACGCCCGTGAGTTACGGACGATCCAGGACTGGATTGTGCGAAGGCAGTTGCTCGGTACTCCAGGGGTGGCGGATGTAAGCAGCTTTGGAGGCTATCTCAAGCAGTACGAAATCGCCATAGACCCGGACAGGCTCAAGGCCATGAACGTCTCCATTGCAGATATTTTTCAGGCTTTGGAAGAAAACAATGAAAACACCGGAGGTGCTTATATCGAGAAAAACCTCAATGCCTACTTTATCCGAAGTGAAGGCTTGGTGGGCGACTTGGACGACATCCGAAACATGCTTGTTAAAAGCAATGAAGATGGTATCCCTGTCCTCATAAAAGATGTGGCCAAAGTACAGCTTGGTAGTGCCGTTCGATATGGAGCTACTACCCGCAATGGTGAAGGCGAGGTAGTTAGTGCCATTGTGATGATGTTGAAAGGAGAAAACTCAGCTGAAGTTATCGAGAACGTAAAAAGCCGGATTGCGGAAATCCGCAAAACATTGCCGGAAGGCGTTACAATAGAACCATTTCTCGACCGCACCAAACTGGTCGATACCGCCATAGGGACGGTAACCAAAAACCTGACTGAAGGGGCTTTAATTGTGATTTTCGTACTGCTCTTGTTGTTGGGCAACCTCCGGGCAGGTCTCATAGTTGCTTCGGTCATTCCCCTTGCGCTCATCTTCGCCTTTGGCATGATGAACCTCTTTGGCGTGTCGGGTAATCTGATGAGCCTCGGGGCAATTGACTTTGGCCTCATTGTGGACGGAGCGGTGATCATTGTTGAAGCCACACTGCACCACTTAGGTTTGCTAAAGCTGGGCAGGAAACTCACCCAGCAGGAAATGGACATGGAAGTGTATCAATCTGCCAGCAAGATCCGAAATTCAGCCGCATTCGGGGAAATCATCATTTTAATCGTTTATCTCCCCATTTTGGCTTTAGTGGGTGTAGAAGGCAAGATGTTCGGCCCAATGGCGCAAACCGTAAGCTTTGCCATTCTTGGGGCTTTTATTCTTTCACTCACTTATGTGCCCATGATGTCAGCACTTGTACTAAGCAAAAAAACTAAATACAAGCCCAATATTTCCGATAAGATCATGGCCTTTTTTCACCGCCTCTACGATCCTGCCATCCGATGGGCCATGCACAAACGACCACTGATGTTAGGTGTTGCACTTGGATTGTTTGGGGTATCGCTTTGGGTATTTTCCAATATGGGCGGTGAGTTTGTACCTACCCTGGAGGAGGGCGACTTTGCCGTTGAGACCAGGGTAATTACCGGAAGCTCTCTTCAAAATACCATACAGGCTACTACCCAGGCAGAGAAGATTTTATTGGAACAGTTTCCCGAAGTGAAGCAGGTGGTCTCAAAGGTTGGCGCTGGTGAAATCCCTACCGATCCTATGCCCGTGGAAGCTGCTGACATGATGGTGATTCTGAAAAACAAAGATGAATGGGTTTCAGCCTCTAACAGGGAAGAACTGGCCAACAAAATGGCCGAAGCTCTGGAGGTCATTCCGGGTGTTACTTTCGGATTCCAGCAGCCCATCCAGATGAGGTTCAATGAGTTGATGACAGGTGTGCGCCAGGATGTAGCTGTGAAAATTTACGGGGAAGATCTCAACGAGCTTTCGGAATACGCCCAACAAATCGGCCGGCTTGCTTCAAATGTAGAAGGCGCAGAGGATTTGTATATCGAGGAGGTAACGGGTGTACCGCAAATTGTCATTAATTACAAACGAGACCAACTGGCCAAGTATGGCCTGAGCATTCGGGATGTAAACCGTTCGGTACAGGCAGCCTTTGCCGGGGCTTCAGCCGGACTGGTATATGAAAATGAAAAGCGTTTTGACCTGGTGGTCAGATTGGATAAGACCAACAGGGAGGATGTAGAGTCCGTTCGGAACCTTTACATCGCCCGCAAAGATGGGCACCAAATACCGCTCTACCAGGTGGCCGAAGTGGAAATCCAGGAAGGCCCTTACCAAATCCAGCGAGACGACACCCGCAGACGGATCATTGTAGCTTTCAATGTACGTAACCGGGATGTTGAAAGCATAGTCACAGAACTTCAGCAAAAAATTGATGAGTCGGTGGTGTTTGCTCCGGGCTACACTGTAACCTATGGAGGCCAGTTTGAAAACCTGGTGGAAGCCCGTGAGCGACTCGCTTTTGCCGTACCGTTAGCCTTGCTGCTGATTTTTGTGTTGCTCTATTTCACCTTTGGTTCCATTAAGCAGGGCATCCTCATTTTTACAGCCATCCCACTTTCTGCCATAGGGGGTATTTTTGCCTTATGGTTCAGGGACATGCCTTTCAGCATTTCCGCGGGGGTCGGTTTTATTGCCTTGTTTGGGGTAGCCGTTTTGAATGGGATAGTGCTCATCAGCGAGTTCAACCACCTGAAAAAGGACGGTATCACCGATATTTTCGAGCGGATTTACAAAGGCACGAGAGTGCGTCTGCGCCCGGTAATAATGACGGCTTCCGTAGCTTCCCTGGGCTTTTTGCCTATGGCGCTTTCCCAATCGGGCGGTGCGGAAGTACAACGTCCACTGGCCACTGTGGTAATTGGCGGCTTAATTACGGCTACCTTCTTAACGCTTGTGGTGCTGCCCATCCTTTACTACTATTTTGAAAGAGGAATAAAAGTAAAACCGGGAGCAGTAGCACCTTTGTTGATCATCGGCCTGCTTTTCTTCCAGTTTACGGAAGTAAAGGCGCAGGAATCACCGGCCAACTACCAATCGCTGGATGAGGCGATTCAAATAGCTATACAGAACAATCCTAACCTGAAAGCAGCAGACCTGCAAACCCAGCAGGAACGGGCGCTAAAAGGGGCAAGTTGGAATCTGTCTAAGACCAGTTTCAGCCTCACGCACGGGCAGTACAACAGTATTTACAATAATGACAACCAGTTCAATATTTCACAATCCATAGCCTTTCCAACGGTTTATACCAACCAAAGCAAGTTGGCCAAAGCGAGAATGGAAGCCAGCGAGTGGCGAAAAAACGCCACCCAAAATGAACTGGTGCAGCAGGTAAAGGCTACCTGGTACATCCTCTGGCTGGAGAAAAGCAAAAGGCAGTTATTGCTGGAGCAGGACAGTATTTACCAACGCTTTGTGCGGGCTGCCAACCTTCGCTATGAAACCGGGGAAAGCAACCTGCTTGAAAAAGCAACAGCCGAATCGCAGGTAGCTGAGATCAAAGCCATGTTACAGCAAAACTTGTCAGATATCGAGATTTACCAGACGCAGTTACAAACCCTGCTCAATGTGGAAAGCCCGGTGGACATCACGGTTGGCAAGCTCGAAGTACGGGAAAGCACTGTCCTTCTTGATACCACAAGTATTGCCAACAACCCTACCCTGGCTTGGTTCAGGCAACAAATGGAAGTGGCAGAGAGAGAAAAGTCGGTAGAAAAGTCAAGGCTGCTACCCGACCTGACAATGGGGTACTTCAATCAGTCGCTGAACGGCCCTAATCAAGATCTGGATGGCAATCCGGTCACTTTCTCTTCCAGCGACCGCTTCACAGGTTTTCAGGTGGGTATAGCCATTCCCCTTTTTGGAGCAAAGGCACAAGGCTCGGTCATCAAAGCTGCTGAACTCAGAAAACAGGAAAGTGAGGCAAGGCTGCAAGCTATAACCAATGAACTGCAAGGCAGATTCAGGTCGCTCTTTCAGCAGTACCAAAAGTTTCAAACCAGTCTGGATTATTATGAGCAAAACGCCCTGCCTCAGGCAGAGCTTATTCTCAAACAAGCCCAAAGGGGTTTTGAAAGCGGTGAAATTGGCTATGTGGAATATATTCAGGGGCTTAACCGGGCATTGACAGTCCGGTTTAATTACCTGGACATCCTCAACCAATACAATCAAACCATTATCGAGATCGAGTTCATTTCAGGTGTTCAATAAAAAAAGAAATCAACAATGAAAAATACATTCAAATACATTAGTAAAATTTCGATGGCCCTTCTCTTAGGAATGGCTATAACATCTTGTGGATCAAAAAATGAGGAGGCCACAGAAGAACATCACGAAGAAGGTGAAAATACAGTGGAACTGTCGCAGGCGCAATTTGAGCAGGCAGGTATCAAAATAGGAAACGTGGAACAGCGGGTTATTGGCTCAGAACTTCGGGTCAATGGAGTTATTGACGTGCCTCCGCAAAGCAATGTTTCTATCAATATGCCCTATGGAGGCTTTGTGAAATATACTGAGATGCTGCCCGGCACAAAGGTGAAAAAAGGGCAGTTGTTGGTGGTGATTGAAAACCCGGAGTTCATTCAATTTCAACAGGACTATTTGGAAAGCCTGGCCAACCAGGAGTTTCTGAAAGCGGAATATGACCGACAAAAGGAATTGTTTGATGAAAAGGTAGCCTCCGGCAAATCCTTTCAACAGGCAAAAAGTGACTTCCTGGCCAATGAAGCCCGTATCAAAAGCATGGAGGAAAGGCTGAAATTAATCGGTTTCAGCATCCCCAAGATCAAAGAAGGTACCGTTTCTGCGTCCGTCAACATCTATTCTCCGGTAACAGGCGCTGTTCGTGAGGTGTTCACCAATGTGGGCAAATACATCAACCCACAGGACGTGATCATGGACATTACCAACTCGGAAGACCTGCACGTGGAACTCACCGTTTATGAAAACGACATTCCACGGGTCAATGAAGGTCAGCGCATCCGTTTTGCCCTTGCAAATTCACCCGATGAATGGCGTGAGGCCGAAGTATTCCTGGTGGGCAGTGGAGTCAGGGAAGACCGTTCGGTAACTGTACACGGACATTTGAAACAAATGTATGAAGATTTGAAACCAGGTATGTATGTGGCGGCCAAAGTGGAAACTGATAGCAATGAAGTCTGGGCTGTTCCGGAGGAATCCATTGTGCGGTTCGGGGGCAAGCACTATGTTTTTGCATACGCAGGCGAAAAATCAGAAAACGATGAAACCATGCACAATTTTGAAATGTTGGAAGTCATCAAAGGCTATACCGAGGATGCTTATACTCAGATTTCGCTGGCTGATTCAGCGCAGGATTTGAGTGCCATTGAACTGGTCACCAAAGGTGCCTTTACGCTCTTGGCGAAGGCCAAAAATACTGAAGAAGAAGGCGGTGGACATGGGCATTAAAAGAGCCAACAATGGTGATCAAAGAACTTGAAAATAAACTCAAGCAAAAGGATATCCGACCAACAGCCATGCGGCTGTTGGTGTTGGAAGCCCTGTCCGGTCAGGAGGCTGCCATCAGCCTTTCCGACCTGGAAAAAGCCTTTGAAAAATCGGACAGGGTTACCCTGTTCCGTACCCTGAAAACCTTTCAGGAAAACGGACTGGTACACAGCATCGATGACGGTACCGGAGCGCCTAAATACGCTCTCTGCGAAGAAGGCTGTGAATGCAATATCGAGCGGGACTTGCATGTGCATTTTCATTGCCGGGTGTGCAGTGAAACCTTCTGTTTACCCAAATACAAAATCCCGGAAATTGACTTGCCAGGTATGTTCATAGGCGAAGAAGCTAACCTGGTAGTAAAGGGGGTTTGTGGAAAATGTGCGGATTAAAAATTGCAATGGCTGTGCATCGGGTTTACACGTATTTTCAGATAAAGCACTTAACGAGATGAGATCAATACAAATTATGAACACAATAGAATATGATCGTGATCCTTAAATCAATCAGCATTTTCATACTGGCCGGTCTTTGCGAAATAGGCGGTGGCTACATGATCTGGCTCACTTTACGTGAAGACAAGCCTTGGTGGGTGGGGGTATTGGGGGCTTAATTCTGATCGGATATGGTATTGTGGCTACATGGCAACCGGATCATTTTGGCCGGGTCTATGCCGCCTACGGTGGAATATTTATCGTAATGGCCATTCAATGGGGCTGGAAAATAGAAAGGGTTGTGCCCGACGGGTATGACATAATAGGTGGGACAATTGCTTTAATAGGTATGCTTATCATCATGTATGCTCCAAGGCCCTCATGATTTTGAATTAAAAAATAACATTCACATGAAAAAACTACAAATTAAAATACCGCTTCTCCTGCCCGAAGTACCTGATGAGAGGGATCAATGTGTGCAAAAACTTATTCAACAGCTTCAGGATACAGAAGGCCTTGAAAAAGTGCATATAGCAGACGAAACAGATAAAGGTGTGCCTCAGCTATGTTTTCATTACGACCCTGAGTTAATCTCCCTAGACCGTATCCAGTCGTTAGCCGAGCAAACCGGGGCTGAAATCAATGAGAAATTTGGACACAAACTCATAGAAGTAGAAGGCATTCGCCATACACGCCACGCCCGTCATGTAGAGCGTGACCTTCGGGATATAGCGGGTATTTTAGAAGCCTCCGTATCGGCATCCGGTATGGTGCGGGTTGAGTATGATACGGCCAAAGTGGATGAGGCGGAAATTATGAAAGCACTGAGAAAAGAGGGGCTTGATATCCCGGATACCCAAGTAAGTGCCGAACGTTTTCTTAAACAAGTAAAAGAAACTGAAAAAGGCGAAGATCAAGAAAGAGGTAAAAAGGAACATGACCATGAGGAAGGTGAAGATGATGAACATTCGCACGGTGGCATTTTCGGTAAAAATACAGAGCTGATTTTTTCCATTATCTGTGGAGCATTGCTGGGAATTGGCTTTGGATTGTCTTATGTAGAGGCTGTGCCTTCCTGGGTGAGCCTCGCATTATACATCGGAGCCTATTTCTTTGGCGGATATTTCACGGCCAAAGAAGCCATTCAAACAGTGGCCAAAGGAGGTTTTGAAATTGATTTCCTGATGCTCGTAGCCGCCATTGGAGCGGCAATTCTGGGCGAATGGGCGGAAGGTGCATTACTCCTCTTCCTTTTTAGCATGGGGCATGCGTTGGAACACTACGCCATGAACAAAGCCCGTAAATCCATTGCTGCTTTGGCAGAGCTCGCTCCTAAAACGGCATTGCTCAAGAGAAATGGTAAGACCGAAGAAGTCGGTATTGAGGAATTGAGCATAGGTGACATCATCGTGGTGAAGCCCAACAGCAAAATCTCAGCCGATGGTGTGGTTGTAAGCGGTACAAGCAGTGTCAACCAAGCTCCTATCACCGGTGAAAGTGTGCCGGTAGATAAAGAACCAGTGGATAATCCTGATAAAAACTGGTCGGAGGAAAAAGACATCAAAGACGAGAACCGGGCTTTTTCGGGTACCATCAATGGCAACAATACGCTGGAAATCAAAGTCACTAAAGTAGCGAAGGACTCTACCCTCTCTCGCTTGGTGAAACTGGTCAATGAAGCCCAGACCCAGAAGTCACCTACACAACGGCTCACCGACAAATTTGAGAAATATTTTGTGCCGTCTGTACTGGTTTTGGTAGTCATACTCAATTTCGCATTTCTGGTACTGGACGAAACCTTTAGCGAAAGCTTCTACCGTGCGATGGCCGTATTGGTGGCAGCCAGTCCATGTGCTTTGGCGATAGCCACCCCAAGTGCAGTGCTAAGCGGAGTAGCCAGGGCAGCCAAAAGCGGGGTGCTTATCAAAGGTGGCCGTCCGCTGGAAGATCTGGGTGTACTCACCGCCCTGGCTTTTGATAAAACCGGAACATTGACAGAAGGAAAGCCTAAGCTCACTGAAGTAGTTGCTTTAGGTGATGTAAAAGAGGACGAACTGTTGAAAATAGCAGTAGCTGTAGAAAGCCTGAGCGACCACCCCCTGGCCAAAGCCGTGGTACGGGATGGCAAAGAGCGATTGGATGGTTCTGATGTGCGTGATGCGAAAGACCTGGAAGCGGTGCTTGGTAAAGGGATCAAGGCCACCCTGGATAATGACAAAATATACATCGGCAACCTGGACCTGTTTGAATCCCTGGATGACAAAAAGCCCGAAAAGGAAACGGACGAAAAGGTAAAGTCGCTGGAGTCAGATGGCAATACTACCATGCTGATCCGTCAAAATGACAAATACATTGGCATTATTGCACTGATGGATACGCCCAGAAAGGAAGCTAAAAATACCCTGGAGCAACTGAAAAAGATTGGTATCAAGCGTATGGTCATGCTTACCGGGGATAACCAGAAAGTAGCCGATGCAGTGGCCAAAGAAATTGGACTCACGGATGCCTGGGGCAGCTTGCTGCCGGAAGAAAAGGTAGAAGCCATTAAAAAGCTCAGGGAAAAAGAATCTAAAGTAGCGATGGTGGGTGATGGCGTAAATGACGCCCCGGCCATGGCCAACAGTACCGTAGGTATTGCCATGGGAGCGGCAGGCAGTGATGTAGCCCTGGAAACAGCCGATATCGCCCTAATGGCTGACAAGCTGGAAACCTTGCCTTTTGCCATCGGTTTGAGTAGAAAGGCCAAAGGCATTATCAAAGAAAATCTTTGGGTGAGTTTGGGCATAGTAGCCTTGTTAATACCCGCTACGGTTTTCGGCTTTGCTAATATCGGTATCGCAGTGCTGATTCATGAAGGCTCTACTTTGGTGGTGGTGTTTAATGCATTGAGGTTGTTGGCTTATAAGAAGTAGGACTCAATATTTGAAATTATAGCATAGAATTAACAAAACAATAAGACTGAAAATGGCCAAACGATGCACGATTTTGAAATGCTGGAAGTCATCAAAGGCTATACCGAGGATGCTTATACTCAGATTTCGCTGGGTGATTCAGCGCAGGATTTGAGTGCCATTGAACTGGTCACCAAAGGTGCCTTTACGCTCTTGGCGAAGGCCAAAAATACTGAAGAAGAAGGCGGTGGACATGGGCATTAAAAGAGCCAACAATGGTGATCAAAGAACTTGAAAATAAACTCAAGCAAAAGGATATCCGACCAACAGCCATGCGGCTGTTGGTGTTGGAAGCCCTGTCCGGTCAGGAGGCTGCCATCAGCCTTTCCGACCTGGAAAAAGCCTTTGAAAAATCGGACAGGGTTACCCTGTTCCGTACCCTGAAAACCTTTCAGGAAAACGGACTGGTACACAGCATCGATGACGGTACCGGAGCGCCTAAATACGCTCTCTGCGAAGAAGGCTGTGAATGCAATATCGAGCGGGACTTGCATGTGCATTTTCATTGCCGGGTGTGCAGTGAAACCTTCTGTTTACCCAAATACAAAATCCCGGAAATTGACTTGCCAGGTATGTTCATAGGCGAAGAAGCTAACCTGGTAGTAAAGGGGGTTTGTGGAAAATGTGCGGATTAAAAATTGCAATGGCTGTGCATTGTGTTTACACGTATTTTCAGGTAGGTACTTAACAAGATGAGATTCAATACTCATAATCATGTATGCCCCACGAACTTCTTAAAGCAATCACTATGGACGAAAACAAAATCACTTGCAAGCTCACTACTCTGGAGCTGAGGCAAAGAAAAGCTACTGTGATAGCTTCATTAAAAGTGCGGGTATTGGAAAAACAGGAACTTGCCAATGGGTTCAGGTACAGATTTGACAGCTCGGATCAAACACTAGATCTGCTGAACAATTTCATCAAGACCGAACGGCTTTGTTGTGACTTTTTAATACTGGGTCTTACAGTTGCCCATCAGGATTCTCCGGTCTGGCTCGAATTATCAGGCCCGGAAGGCGCAAAGGACTTTATCAAAAACGAGATTGAATTTTAGAATTTAACCCAGGCCGATCAATCATGACCACTTTACTCACCGGTACCATCATGCTCAGCCTCCTTCATGGGCTGATCCCCAGCCACTGGCTGCCGGTACTGGCTTTGAAAGAAAGGTTTGGCTGGCAAGGAAGCAAGACGGTTCGCATTGCCTCTGTGGCGGCTTTGGCCCATTCGTTGAGTACGTTTATGCTAGGTGTATTTCTGGGCTTGTTCAGCCTGTCATTGGCGGAAACGCTGAACAGTTACACCCGTTGGGTCATTCCCTCATTGCTTATCGCCATCGGCTTGTATTTTATCATCCAGCACCACCATCACCACCACTTTCACATTGCTGAAAAACAAAAACTGGAAAAAGCTGGAGCAACACAAGTGGTGACCTTGCTGGTATTCATGATGTTTCTTTCGCCCTGCCTGGAGATTGAAGCCTACTTCCTGATGGCAGGGACGTACGGCTGGCCGATGATCCTGGCAGTGGGCCTGCTTTATACCATCGTTTCCGTGTTGGGGATCACCTTTTGGGTGTACCTGGCACAAAAAGGACTGCACCGCTTCAACTGGCACAGGCTGGAACACAATGCCGGGCTGGTTTCAGGAGGCATACTCATTCTTACAGGGATCATTTCCTTTTTCACACATTAAAACTGACAAGATCATGGCCAATACAAACAATATAGAAGACAAAGCTTGCTGTGATACCGACCAGCAACCAAACAAACAAAAGAAACAAGAAGAAAAAACCTCCTCCACTTTCCTGCAAACCTGGGGCAGTGGTATTGTGAGCCTTGCCATGCTGCTGGCCGGAATTGCGGCTGACCAGTTGGGACAGCCTGCATTTTTCCAGGGCTGGATCCGCATCTGTTGGTATGTGCTGGCCTATCTGCCTGTGGGCTGGCCGGTATTGGTCAAAGGCTGGAAGGCCATACTGAAGGGCGATGTGTTCACGGAATTTTTCCTCATGGGCATAGCCACGCTGGGTGCCTTTGCCATAGGCGAGTATCCCGAGGCAGTGGCAGTGATGCTTTTCTATGCCATCGGTGAGCTGTTTCAGGATGGAGCTGTGAACCGGGCCAAACGTAACATCAAAGCCCTGCTGGACATCCGTCCTGAATCGGCCTCCGTGCAACGAAACGGCCAAACGGTGACCGTACACCCGGAGGAAGTACAAACCGGGGAAACCATACAGGTTAAGCCCGGAGAAAAAGTGCCGCTCGATGGGGAAATGCTGAGCGAAAAAAGCAGCTTCAACACTTCGGCTCTGACGGGTGAAAGCAAACCGGCTACCTACAACAAAGGAGAAAATGTGCTGGCAGGCATGGTCAACCTCGACAGGCTGATTGAACTGAAAGTCACAAGGCTGTTCAACGAAAGTTCGCTGGCACGCATCCTGGAGCTGGTGCAGAACGCCACCGCCCGTAAGGCAAAAACCGAACAGTTCATCCGCAGGTTTGCGCGGGTTTACACGCCCATCGTTACTTTTCTTGCAGTTGGACTGGCCTTCCTGCCCTACTTTTTTGTAGAAAACTATGTGTTTGAAGACTGGCTTTACCGGGCATTGATCTTCCTGGTGATCTCCTGCCCCTGTGCGCTGGTGATCTCCATACCACTCGGCTACTTTGGAGGGATCGGGGCAGCTTCCCGCAAAGGGATACTATTCAAAGGCTCCAACTTTCTCGACCTCATGACAAAAGTCAATACCGTGGTGATGGACAAAACCGGAACCCTGACCAAAGGAGTATTTGAAGTGCAAAAACACTTGGTATAGACAAGGCATTTGGCGACTTGCTGCCCGAACAAAAGGTACAGAAAGTGGAAGAATTGAAAAAAGACGCCAACCGTGTCATCGCCTTTGTGGGAGACGGCATCAATGATGCCCCTGTATTGGCACTGGCCGATGTGGGCATGGCCATGGGCGGCCTGGGCAGTGATGCCGCCATCGAGACGGCCGATGTGGTCATCCAGACCGACCAGCCTTCCAAAATTGCCACGGCCATCCAGCTCGGCAAGCAAACCAAACGGATCGTATGGCAAAATATCAGCCTGGCCTTTGGGGTGAAGCTCATTGTGTTGGCACTGGGAGCCGGAGGCCTGGCTACCATGTGGGAAGCTGTATTTGCCGATGTGGGTGTGGCACTGTTGGCGATATTGAATGCGGTAAGGATACAGCGAAACTAAGAATACTTTAAGCTATGAAAATAACAAACTCACTTTTTAAATGTCTGAAATTTACAACCACCTATATGAAGATTTAGAGGACAAACTTAGAATGATCGATCTGGAGGAAGATAACCTCCTCAAAAAATCAGAGCTGAGCTTTCAAAGGGTTCTAATTGCCATTAACAGGTTACAGAATGTCTTAACTAAAAACCTTGTAGATTCTCAAGCCGGTGAAATACTCTTCTTTAAGGAGATTTAACCCAAATACGCCTGCAAACTCATTTACAATCTCAACGTGTTCAATTTTGGAACTAACAAGCCCAATAGGGATTAAGATTAGGCGCAAGTATTATCAAAACGAATTAGATAAGCTCACAGGCTTCTTTGACAATATCTTGGAGTTTTACCTACGCAATTAAAAACCCAAAGACCACCAAAAGCCGCTTGGAAACAATGGAGTGATGAGGCACCTAGAGAGGTTCTGGAAGATGGTGACCATGGCTGTAAAAATGGAATGGGTAAGCCGGGATCCCTTTGAAAAGTATCTGCTCAAATTTCATCGAGTTGATAGGGATTTCCTTAATCACGAAGAGTTGGAGGCAGTAGAAAACAAGGACTTCAAGATTGTGCGTTTGCAGTGGGTCAGGGATCTGTTTGTGTTCAGTTGCTATACCGGACTGGCCTACATCGATGCGATGAACCTGACACCATCCAACATCACGATTGGCATTGATGGGGAGTACTGGCTTTCCACCTGCCGCCAGAAAACCGACCAACCTGTCAGGGTTCCCATCCTTCCCAAGGCCTGGGAGATTATTGAGAAATACAGAACCCACCCAAGGGCTTTGCAAAAAGGATCTGTATTCCCTATGATCTCTAATCAAAAGCTTAACTCTTATCTGAAAGAAATAGCCGACCTGTGCGGGATTGAAAAGAACCTCACCTTTCACCTGGCCAGGCATACATTTGCCACCACCGTTACTCTTTGCAATGGTGTCCCGTTGGAGACTGTGAGCAAGATGCTGGGTCATTCAAAAATCACCACTACTCAGGTTTACGCTAAAGTGGTGGAGAAGAAGGTAAGGGAAGACATGCACACTCTCCGGGAGAAGCTGGCAGCACCAAAATTGATGAGAAGGGCGAAGTAGCCCTTCGAAGTAGCCCTTTTTTGTATTTAAGTGATTGCTTAAATACATTTAATTCCTTAGCTTTGTTAAGCAAATGCTTAAATACGAAGTTATGAATACATGTATCCGTGTCTTTGCCGATAGCGACCAGATCAATAGGTGCAGGGAAGACTTGAAGAGTAAAGAAGAAGGCTTTTTAGAACTGACAGATGTACTGAACCTGGCTGGTAATGCGGTTCGCCTCAAAATCCTGTACCTCTTGAAACAGGAAAATGAACTTTGTCCGTGCGACTTGTCAGACATCCTAGGCATGACAGTGCCGGCCATTTCCCAACATCTGAAAAAGCTGAAGGATGCAGGAATCGTGACAACCAAAAAATCCGGACAAACCATCTTCTATTCAGTAGAAGCGCACAGTCAGCGGATCATTTCATCAGTGCTCGATTTGTTTAATCTCCCAAATACAATTCCTGCCCTATGATACCCAGTGATCTTACCCAAAGCATAAAGGTTTCCTTAAAAACTGCTACCGGGCAGTTGGGATATATCCTCAGTAAAATTGACGATGAGGACCAGGTGGAAAACATACTTCTCCAGTTGAAGGCGGTACAATCCACCCTTACCAAGACTACTTATGAATTATTGGATGATACCTACAGAAAAGCATTAGCAGAAAGAATCTCGTTAGCTTACCAGAACTGCCCCGGTAACTGTGGTAATGAAGAAACAATAGAAAAGCTGAGAACACTATTTCCAGAGCTTAAACTCGAAGAAGTGCCTGAAAAACTAAGGGAAGCCCGGACGGTGGAAGAAGAATTGAAGAAATTTTTATCCGAACGTTTGGACACCCCCTCCCCCCGTGACTGAACTTTGGAGAGATGTTTCAATAAAATAGTATTGATATGAAAAGTAAACTCATGATTTTGGCCACAGCGGGTATTCTCGCCATTGGTGGCCTTGCTTACGGGATCAACTCATCCCCAAAAGCTTGTCCTTTGGAAGGTACTCCAGATTGTCCAAAAGTTAGCTGCCCTTTGGCAGGCACTCCGGAATGTCCTTATGATTTGAAAGTGGCGGAAATACCCGCCTGCTGCAAGAAAAAGTAACCGGGAGGGCGCAGAGCCCTTCTTTTTTTGAAATGAAAAAGTATATGAAAAATTCGCTTTTAACCAGCGGTATTATGGCTGCACTCTTAAGTTCACTTTGCTGCATCACCCCGGTGCTTGCACTAGTGGCCGGTGCAAGCGGGATTGCCTCCACTTTTTCCTGGCTGGATCCTGCACGGCCCTTTTTTGTGGGCATTACGGTTGTAGTGTTGGGTTTTGCCTGGTACCAAAAACTTAAACCAAAGGCCAAAGGTGAAATAGAATGTGCGTGTGAGGAGGACCTACAGCCCTCCTTTTGGAAAACAAGGAAATTCCTTGGGATAGTCACCGTTTTTGCGACCCTGATGCTCACATTCCCGCTTTATGCTCACATTTTCTACCCTAAATCTGAAAAGCAAGTGATCATCGTTGATAAGTCAGACATTCAGACCGTAAATTTTCAAATCAAAGGCATGACTTGCCAGGGTTGCGCAGATCATGTTGAACATGAGGTAAATAAGCTCAGCGGTATCCTTAAAGTAACCGCATCCTACGAACAGGGCAATGCCATTGTAGAATTTGACAATACCAAAACAGGCATCCTTGAAATTGAGCAAGCTATCAACTCGACCGGATATTCCGTGACCAATAAAACAGAGAAATAAATGGAAATCATATTAGAATCAACCATCACCTGCCCGGAATGCGGGCATCAAAAAGAAGAAACCATGCCCACTGACGCCTGTCAGTATTTT
The DNA here is from genome assembly GCF_014762705.1 of Cyclobacterium sp. Taxonomy (GTDB): domain Bacteria; phylum Bacteroidota; class Bacteroidia; order Cytophagales; family Cyclobacteriaceae; genus Cyclobacterium. The sequence goes on from NZ_JABURL010000091.1 coordinate 98,034, forward strand.
TACGAATGTGAAAATTGCCACCAGGTACTAAAACCGAAGGAAGGGGATTGCTGCGTGTATTGCAGCTATGGCTCAGCACCTTGTCCACCAGTACAATTGGATTCTGATCAAGCATGTTGCTAGCGTAGACAATGCTTTATCTGACATACATCATGTTTTAACATGTACAATGTCATAGCACCCTCAATTACCGTTGCGTACTTTTGAGTCATATTGAAGGGAATACCAAATAGATGCCCCTTCAATGGATGGCATTTTACATCAAAAAGGCTCATGAAGCGCAACTTATATATAGTCCTGCTCATTGCAATGCTCCTCCCTGGCAAAGGGATGGCAGTGTTTCAGCACTTTTGTGGGGGCGAACTGATCAGTTTCGAGCTTTTTCTAAAACACCACGAACCATGCTGTGACGATCACAGCAACCCTTGTGATGGCTGTGAGGACCAGGAAACCATCTTCTCTCTTGATGATTTCAGAGCACCTCATTCTGACATTCCGGTCATTGCTTTTTCACCTGCGGCATTGGCTCAGCCATCTTTCCATTTGCCTTCTACACAATTTTTCGAATCAAGAACATACACAAATCCTAAAAAGGCTCCCCCGGCTGGTCAGGGCGGTATCGCTCTATCCTGTTCCAGTCATTTCTTATTTAGATACATCTGATTATCAGTTAGTTGCCTGGGTTACGAAACCTTCGAGCAATGTCGGAAATGGTTCTGTAAAATATAGCTGTTCCGGGATATTCGAACAGCATTAGAACACGATCTATCCGACAAAACTATCATCAAGTTTCTTTAATCAGACTTTCAATAAAATAATTTCTGCGTGCAATTGTCCGGCAATCGCTCCATGCAAATCAAACCTCTACCGGATCTGGTTGCTTATCGAAAAAAAATAACAGCATTGGAAAAGGAAATTTCAAAGTTAAAATCGGCCATAGCCAAGAGCAAACAGTTCAATCAAAAAGTGGAATTGAACCAACAGCTAAAAGCCGCTGAAAAGGAGCTGGAGTGGCTATTTGCAGATGGGAAAGGATCAAATTGATGGAGTTCGGAATTCCGAAATACTTAACTTCGATAAAACATTGTCTAAAGGAAGTCGGCCGAAAATCATGAATTTAATTTTCCCAGATGATGCTTAGGATGGTTTTATACCGCCTTGTTGGAATGCAATACTCATAGAAGTCTGTATCTTCATCATATTCACTTAGATTGAACCATGTTGATTTGTTAATGTTCTGTGCTTTTTCTTCAAGTTTATACACAAACTCGTAATCTTTTTGAATATACTCTGCGGCAACTGAATCGGAAGGTGGTGCTAACTTGGTGTAATCGCCCAACCAAACTTTTAAGTCGTTGGACTTTTTCCAATATTTCACTTTCCCATTCTCGATAAAGACAAGGCAAAGAGGGTGTAACTGCTCAAACTGCAAATAGCGAAAAATAGTTGCTGTCAAACTAGTTTTAAATCGTTCTGAAAGTTGCTTGATCAAAAGGGGTGAAAACTTCTTGCCTTTTGCTTCTTTAAGGAATAAATTTTCAGGCATTAGAAGTTCACTGGCGAATTCATTTGCTTCCAATTCTTGCCTCCCGTTTTTCAATGTATTTTCCGTACCTTCAATAATGTTAAAATTAGTGAATGTATCATCGGGAAGCTGCATATTTCTATGCATCAAGAGATGCCCTATCTCATGGGCTGCAACGAAGCGTTTTCTCTCCTGGAACTGTATCTTTGAATTTACCTTTATAACCGCCTTATTGTTTCCAAACACAATTTTTCCATCACAATTAGAGAGCTCTTCTTCGATAAGTATTGCATCATGCCCAGCAACCACTAATCCGGCGACAAACAGATCCATGTCCAAATCGGTTATCTCATCCAATCCACAGTCGTCTAAAAGTTTGCGAGCCTGTAAGCGCGCATTATTGACGCTTCTCATCGTTCTCCAATTCTTCAATTAGTTGAACAAAGTTCTGATCCTTGATTATTTCGATAATATCCTCTTTGGACAATTTATCGAGATTTCGGTACAAGGCCAAAGAAGCATTACCCTGAATAAATTGTTTGAGCATAGCCACAGGCTTCTCAATATTCGCTTCGATGGCTTGTTGAAATTTACTGACTAATTTCAATAAATTGTCATTCCGTTCCTTCTGTGCCTTTGCCCTTGCCAAAAAAACAAGTTGCTTCTTTTTTTTGTTGTACGCATCGATATCTGATACATCATCTTTCAGCATATCGGCGAGGGCATCCTTGTCCACTTCTTTGTAGAAAGCAATCAGAGCATCGTCAATCCTATTTTTAATATTATTGCTCATATGATACTTTTTGCTTGTTCTCTTATTTTGGGCAATCTTCGTTCCAATCGTTTCACGGTCCTGTAAATCTCCTTTACATCAATGCCGAGATCCTCTGCAATTTCTCTTGGTTTGCAGATACCGTCCATCCAATACTCGAACACCATTAATTCGTCATCATCCGCTCCAGCCTGTTGCAATAATTCTGAAACTTGTTGCCTTTCTTCTTTAATATCATCTTGATTATTATACGCGTGACTCTCCAAAAGATCCTGCGTTTGCCCAACCAGAGATCCCTTTAAAAAATTGCTGATTTCACTTCGAAGACTCCCGAACATAAAATCGGTAAACGAACAATTCGCATTTTCCCAATCACGGGTACCTTCAATTACCTTTAAAAGTAAATCTCCAACAAAATCAAAAGGCTCTTTTCCTCCCAAATCCTTTAACCCGGCTGACTTCAAACGATTGGTCGCATACGAGGTCAACCTGTCTAACAGGTCGTCCAAGTCAATAGATTGCAATTCGTCATAAAGATTCATCAGCTCTTGTCTATAATAATATGCTAAGATGGGGAAAAAATTTGCCACTCGTAAAAAAAAAATTCTTGGTCGTGGCAAAAAATTGAAAAACATCAGCATGTATATATAAAGGCTCCCATTAAAGAAGGGGACGAAGAATATTAAAAATTAACAAATAATAAAGACATGGCTAAAATAAATCAACATGTGGTGCCGAGGGGCGACAATTGGGCAGTCAAAGGTGCCGGAAACGAAAAGGCTACAAAAATTGTAGGAACCCAGAAAGAAGCAATTAAGATAGCACGGGAAATTGCTATCAATCAGCAATCAGAAGTTGTTATCCATAGACCGAATGGTACAATCCGGGATAAGGATTCCTACGGCAACGATCCTCACCCTCCAAAAGACACAAAGCATTAGTCGATGAAAGGAAAAGTAAGTTTGGTTATCGGCCTTTTAGGGTTCCTCTCCTGCTTTTTTCTGGCAGGGGACGAACCAAAAGGCACAGTGTTTAAGATCTCTTTAGGTCTCGTAGTCGGTGGCATGGTAGAGTTCTGTGTATTCTTGTTGGAGAACCGAAAAAAATGGAGGCTATTTAAGACATTGATTATAAAACGTAATCAACCAGTCAGGGTCACGGTCGCTTATTTGTTTAGAATTGAAGTGAATGGCAGATACCTATTAATCAAGAGGCACAAGAATGACAATCCCGGCTACCAACCGGTTGGAGGTGCATACAAATATTTGAAGGAAGAAAACAGGGAATTGTTCGATCGGCTGGGTGTTGAGCCCTGCAATCACGTACCGAGAGACGAGGATACCGAAAACGATTTACGGATTATTGTTAAAAGGAGGAAAAATCTAATTGATTTCCTGAAATGGTTTGAAAGCAGAAAAAACCGTGAAATGGATCCAACCAGAGAATTCCGTGAAGAGCTGATCGATGCCAACATATTACCTGGTGATATTTTCAAGCACATTAAATACGTGTTTATAGGGAAACACATCGAAGGCGTTTTAAAATCACCGGCATACCCTATCGATGAATTACGATATGCAGACATCTTTGAATTGAGGACTGAAAATGATGCCCAAAAGCAATCTATCAATGCCCTGATAAGCAAAAGGGACGAGGTTTACTTTGCTACGCCAAATGAGATCCGGAACGGGTCAACCATAAATGGTGAAAGGATTTTGCCACACACATTTAAAATTTTACCAAAATGATACTATTAGGAAAGAAAGCTACACAAATTGATGATCTGCTCGATAGGATGGCAGAAGAGGTTCAACTGGACAAGACACGGCGTGATCGTATGAAAAGTAGTTACGAGGCCGTGAAAGAGTGGATTGAAGCGGATGAAAAATTCTTCAAGCCATACAAGTATGATGTGTATCCTCATGGGTCTGTTCGAATAATGACAACTGTCAAGCCTTTCGGAAGAGAAGAGTTTGATTTGGATATTGCAATACACCTGAAATACGGAACCCCACATAGTCCTGAAAGGATATACAATGAACTGAGGCGACGATTAAATGAGCATGGATTGTATAGGGATATGTTAGAAGCCAAAAACCGATGTATCCGTTTAAAATATGCAGGGGATTATCACATGGATATTTTGCCAGGGGTTCAGGAAGTTGAATATGATAGAAATCGTATCATGGTTCCTGACCGTGAATTAGGAAGCTGGGTCAGTAGCAATCCGCGAGGTTATGCTGACTGGTTTATAGCGCAATCAAATCTTGTTAAGGAAAGCCTGCTTGAGAAGGCACTTAGAGCCGAAAATCTGCCTGTTGACGATTTCAGTAAGAAAAAGCCATTGCAGCGCGGAGTACAGTTAATTAAGCGCTACCGAGATATCTATTTCCAAAAGGATGACAGCTACAAAACATCAAGCGTGATCCTGACAACGATAGCCGGCCAATTTTATCAAGGCGAAGACAGTATTTTTAACACCGTTGATAATATTGTTTCTACGATCCAAAATAGCATAGGGCAGTCCTATGGGAGACTTAAAATACTCAATCCGGTGAATGCAGATGAAGACTTTACCGATAAATGGGATAAGGAGCCTGAATATTACGAAGCATTTAAACGGTTTTCATTTCATTTACATAGTGAATGGCAAAAATTGAAGAAGGATAACGGCATCATTGAAGAAAGTCGGATTATGAAAGGCCTGTTTGGTGATGATCTGTTCGTGAAAGCGCAAGGTAGTCAAGCGATGGAGATTGAAAGATCTCGAAAAAGTAATGCACTTGGGGTAGCAACAGGTACTGGGGTATTGACCTCGACCAGCTCACTGGGCAGTATCCCGATTAAGAATAACACTTTTTTCGGCGAATGAGAGCTAGTTACACGTCAAGGATCAGAGAGAAAAAACTATCGGAACAGATAGCTTATATGAAGACGAAATTTCCGCAATTTGCGACCAAGTTTACCTCTCCAAGCTCTATGAAAGTGGAAGGAGCTCTGCGGCCCAGTGCCCGAAGTTGTTTATATGAATTTGTCTTAAAATATAAGCTTTCAGACATGCCAAACATAACCATCGTTTCACCAAAATTGGAACTGAATGCAAATGGGGAAAAGGTACCTCATTTGTATTCATCTGGGAATCTATGTTTATATAGACCGAAATATAATGAGTTCAAGAAATCTGATTTTTTGGCGGATACAATTATTCCCTGGACGGCCTTGTGGTTATATTACTATGAGCTATGGCACACAACTGGTGATTGGCTGGGAGGCGGTGAGCATCCGAATTGAAATGAAAAAAAAGCAGATTACACCCCGAGTTCTATTTGCCCCACTCGGGAGACAACCATTTGTCGCTCATTAGCTTGCTTTTAAGCAACCTATTTAATAAGTTGAATAAATTCGGAAGCATATTTTTCTGCTAATTCACGACTGTTTTCGACGCTAACAGTCTCCCTATTCCAATTGGCTTTTGTTGTCCAGTTATAAGAACCATGAATAACCGTTTTTAAGTCGATAATACAGAATTTGTGATGCATTATATTTTCATATTTCCCACTTTTTGGAACTCTTTTAGCTTCAAAATATTTTTCAAACTCAAACCCGTATTTTGAGTTTATTTCATCATCTAAGACTACAATGCGGACACTGACCCCTTCAAGTTTTTTGTTATAAATCTCCCTCATAAGGGTTTTGTTGGTGAACCAAGCAACCGCTATCCAGATTGAGAATTTGGCGTTTTGGATTTGTTCGACAATTTGTGCTTCGATGTCTTCAAAATGTACTTCAACCTCAATGTTATCCGGTAAGTCGGCACCTATTATTTTGTATTGTCCATTAAATTCATCAAGTCTATAGCCATCTTGTTGCAAGAGTGGATTAATTTGTTCAACAGCTTTTGCGATATCCTTACTTGTATCCCCCGCAAAATGTCTTGGATCAAAGATCATTTGCATTAGTGCTACCATTTCCTTTCTTCCATTTATTTCAATGAGTTTCTCCAAAACATAAGCGTTTCGACTAAGACCATTTGGCATTCCTCCATCTCTGTACTTATAAACATCTTTAAAACCAATCCGGTTAAAGAGTTTTAAAATTTCTGGGCCTGTAAGATAAGGCGTCAACTGGTTATCCCCCGAAATAAATTCCTTTATGCTATCTATTGTTAACTCTGATAATTTCATTAATTATTTGGATGATTTTTGTTTATGCTAAAATAGCAACTATCCACCAATAGAATGTATAGACAAACTGCAATTCCCTTTTAAATCTGAGACATACCGCCACTCACCGCCAAGTAATTCCTCTCACTGCCACTTAGTTATACCTCCTCCCTTTTTGAAACACCTTTGTCCCGAAAGCCCGCAAGGCGCGGGTCGAAAGCAACAAATTAAAGTGTTTCAATTATGGAAAAACAAAGCAAAAAAGCGCTTTTGGCAGCGGTAGCAGTGCTGTCAGGCTTTAGTGCGCTTGCCCAGCAGGGCAACGGTTCGGCCGGGATCAATGAAGCCACCCAAATGGTAACATCCTATTTCGATCCGGCCACACAGCTTATCTACGCCATTGGTGCGGTCGTTGGGTTAATCGGTGGTGTTAAGGTGTACAACAAGTTCAGCAGCGGAGATCCCGACACGAGCAAGACGGCGGCTTCGTGGTTTGGAGCCTGTATTTTTCTCATTGTTGCGGCTACCATCCTGCGTTCATTCTTCCTTTAATCCCTTGCCTTATGAGTACTTACAACATCAATAAGGGCATTGGGAGAACAGTAGAGTTTAAGGGATTGAAGGCTCAGTACCTGTTCATCTTTGCCGGTGGACTGCTCGGCATACTTATCCTGGTGATGATCCTGTACATGGCGGGCGTAAACTCTTATATCTGCCTGTTTCTTGGAGCGGGCGGTGCTTCGCTGATCGTGTGGCAGACCTTTTTACTGAACAGAAAATATGGCGAACACGGACTGATGAAGATAGCAGCCAACAAACGGCATCCCCGATACATCGTCTGCCGCAAGCCTGTACGCCGCTATTTAAAGTTTCCCCTTAAATCCGGTGCCGTATGAGAAATGTAGCAAAGACCTCCACACTGGAAAGCAAGTTCCCTTTACTGGCAGTAGAGAATAATTGCATCCTTTCAAAGGATGCGGATATCACTGCCTGTTTTGAGGTGCGATTGCCGGAATTGTTTACCGTAGCTTCTGCGGAATACGAGGCCGTTCATTCCACCTGGCACAAGGCCATCAAGACCTTATCGGATTTTACAGTCGTTCACAAACAGGACTGGTACATCAAGGAAAGTTATAATCCCGATTTGGATAAGGATGGTTTTAGCTTTTTAGGCAAATCCTACCAACGTCATTTCAATGAGCGTCCGTTCCTGAATCATTATTGCTACCTGTTCCTGACCAAGACCACTAAAGAGCGTATGCGGATGCAGAGCAATTTCTCTTCGCTTTGCAAAGGCACACTGATCCCAAAGGAAATCAGAAATAAGGAAACGGTACACCGATTCATGGAAGCCGTGACACAGTTTGAGCGTATCGTGAACGATAGTGGCTTTATAAGCTTGCAACGGCTAAGTGAAGAAGATATCGTTGGTACCGATCAAAAACAGGGATTGCTGGAACAGTACCTTACATTATCAAAGGAAGCCGGTACACCCATGCAGGATATTGCATTGGGAAGTGAAGAAGTCCGTGTCGGTAACAAAAGATTGTGCCTGCATACGCTTTCCGATACAGACGACCTTCCACCAACGGTATCGGCGGATACCCGATATGAAAAATTATCCACTGACCGTAGTGACTGTCAGTTGTCTTTTGCTGCTCCCGTGGGATTACTGCTTAGCTGCAATCACATTTACAACCAGTACCTGTTTTTGGACAACAGCGAAGACAACCTGCAAAAGTTTGAAAAGTCCGCAAGGAATATGCACTCGCTGGCTCGGTACAGCCGTGCCAATCAGATCAACAAAGAATGGATTGAGCGCTACCTGAACGAAGCCCACAGCTTCGGGCTATCATCTATCCGGGCGCACTTCAATGTGATGGCCTGGTCGGACGACCCTGGCGAATTGAAGCAGCTCAAGAACGATTGCGGTAGCGCATTGGCATTAATGGAATGTAAGCCGCGGCACAACACCACGGACGTCGCTACCTTGTTTTGGGCAGGAATGCCGGGCAATGCAGGCGATTTTCCGAGTGAAGAAAGCTTTTACACTTTCATCGAGCCTGCTTTGTGTTTCTTCACCGAAGAAACCAATTACCAAAGTTCACCCTCGCCATTCGGTATCAAAATGGCTGACCGCCTGACCGGAAAACCCCTCCATTTGGATATTTCGGATTTGCCCATGAAACGTGGCATCATCACGAACCGGAACAAGTTTATTCTTGGTCCGTCTGGCTCGGGGAAATCTTTTTTTACCAACCACATGGTACGGCAATATTACGAGCAAGGCGCTCACGTGCTATTGGTGGATACCGGTAATTCCTATCAGGGATTGTGTGAACTCATCAAGGGGAAAACCAAAGGCGAAGACGGAGTGTATTTCACCTATACGGAAGACAATCCCATTGCCTTTAATCCCTTCTATACCGATGATGGTGTATTTGACATTGAGAAAAGGGAAAGTATCAAAACTTTGATACTGACACTTTGGAAACGTGATGATGAGCCGCCAACCCGTTCCGAAGAGGTAGCTCTGTCCAATGCCGTGAGCGGTTATATCGAACGAATCCGGCAAAGTGATGAATATCCATCTTTCAATGGTTTTTATGAATATGTACGAAGGGATTACCGGAAGATACTGGAGGAAAAACAGGTCAGGGAGAAGGATTTTGATGTCGCCGGCTTCCTGAACGTACTGGAACCTTACTACAAAGGCGGTGAGTATGATTACCTGCTCAACTCCGACAAGCAACTCGACCTGCTTTCCAAGCGCTTTATTGTGTTTGAAATTGATGCCATTAAGGATCACAAAATCCTGTTTCCCATTGTGACCATCATCATTATGGAGGTTTTCATCAACAAGATGCGTAGGCTGAAAGGCATACGAAAGCTCATTTTGATTGAGGAAGCCTGGAAAGCCATCGCAAAAGAGGGAATGGCAGAGTACATCAAGTATCTTTTTAAGACCGTCAGAAAGTTTTTTGGTGAAGCCATCGTGGTTACGCAGGAAGTGGACGACATCATCCAGTCACCCATCGTCAAGGAGAGTATCATCAACAATAGTGATTGCAAAATCCTGCTTGACCAGCGCAAGTACATGAACAAGTTTGACGATATCCAGACCATGCTCGGGCTAACGGATAAAGAAAAGGCACAGGTACTTTCCATCAACATGAATAATGACCCAAGCCGGCTTTATAAAGAGGTGTGGATTGGCTTGGGTGGTACGCACTCCGCAGTCTATGCCACGGAGGTTAGTCTGGAAGAATATCTGGCTTATACCACGGAAGAAACCGAAAAGATGGAAGTGATGCAGCTTGCTTCCGAACTGGATGGCAATGTAGAACTCGCTATTAAGCACATCGCTATGCAAAGGCGGGATAAAGTAAATCAATAGTCATTAACATTTTAAAAATCAGAAACAATGAAGAAGATCATGTATTTGGTGTGTACGGCAATCATGCTTGCCGTAGCACCGTCCGCAAAAGCCCAGTTTGTAGTAACCGACCCGGCAAATCTGGCTTCGGGTATTCTCAACAGCGCGAATGAGATCGTACAGACTTCCTCCACGGTAAGTAATGTGGTGAAAAATTTCAAGGAAGTTGAAAAGGTCTATAAGCAGGGTAAAGAATATTACGACAAGCTGAAAGCGGTAAGTAACCTGGTCAAAGATGCCCGAAAAGTACAGCAAACGGTACTCTTGGTGGGTGACGTGTCCGAGATGTATGTACAGAATTTCGGCAAGATGATGAACGACCCGAATTTTTCCGCACAGGAATTAACAGCCATATCCAACGGTTATTCCGCATTGCTTAATGAAAGTACTGAACTGCTGAAGGAACTCAAACAGATCGTAAGTGCCACAAGCCTGTCGCTGAATGATAAGGAACGGATGGATATTATCGACCGGGTGTACAAAGAGGTTAAGGAATACCACAGTTTGGTGCGCTACTATACCACCAAGAACATCTCCGTAAGTTATCTCAGAGCCAAAAAACAGAACAATACCCACCGGGTGCTGGAACTCTATGGAACGGCTAACCAAAAATACTGGTAAGCCATGGAGTTTAGTAATCTACACGAAGTCCTGCGCTCATTATACGATGAGATGCTGCCCCTGTCCGCCGATATGGCGGCAATAGCCAAAGGGTTGGCAGGTTTGGGGGCTTTATTCTATGTGGCCATCAAGGTATGGCAGGCATTGAGCCAGGCAGAGCCGATTGATATATACCCTTTGCTCCGTCCTTTTGCTTTGGGCATCTGCATTATGTTTTTTCCGACCATCGTGCTGGGAACCATCAATGCCGTGTTGAGCCCTGTAGTGCAGGGTACGCATACTATCCTCGAAGACCAAGTGCTTGATATGACCGAATTACAGGAGAAAAAAGACCTGTTGGAACGGGAAGCGATGCTCAGAAATCCTGAAACCGCTTATCTGGCATCTGATGAGGAGTTTGATAAAAAACTGGACGAATTGGGCTGGTCACCATCCGATTTAATGACGATGTCGGGCATGTACATCGAGCGGGGCATGTACAATATGGAACAGGCAGTCAAAAACTGGTTCCGGGAACTGCTGGAAATTCTGTTTCAAGCGGCAGCATTGGTAATCGATACCATACGTACTTTTTTTCTGATCGTCCTGTCCATACTCGGTCCCATAGCTTTTGCTATTTCCGTATGGGACGGTTTTCAGTCCACGCTCACGCAGTGGCTTACGAGGTACATCAGTGTCTACCTATGGCTGCCCGTTGCAGACCTGTTTAGTGCCATGCTCTCCAAGATTCAATCCCTAATCGTCGAAAAGGATATCGAAAAGCTTGCCGACCCGACATTCATTCCCGACACCTCCAATACCGTCTATATCATCTTTATGATTATCGGAATCGTGGGATACTTCACTATCCCGACGGTAACAGGTTGGATTATCCAGGCAGGTGGCGCAGGAAACTTTACCCGTAACGTAAACCAGACCGCAATGAAAGCAGGGAATGTCGCAAGTGCCGGAGCAGGTTCAGCAGCTGGAAACATCGGCGGTCAGCTACTCAAATAATGTAAAACGATTAATCCGTAAAAAATGGAATTTAAGACGCTAAGAAATATCGAAAACAGCTTCCGCCAGATACGCTTGTACGCAATCGTATTTGCCGTTCTCTGCACTGGAGTGGTGGGATATACCGTGTGGAAATCCTATCACTTCGCAGAGCAGCAACGCCAGAAAATCTATGTGCTGGACAGTGGAAAGTCATTGATGTTGGCGCTGTCACAGGATGCAAGTATCAACCGTCCGGTTGAGGCTCGGGAGCACGTGAGGCGCTTTCACGAACTGTTCTTTACGTTGGCACCTGACAGGAATGCCATCGAAAGCAATATGAACCGGGCATTTAACCTTGCCGATAAAAGTGCCTTTAACTATTACAAAGACCTTTCAGAAAAGGGGTATTACGGTAGGATCATATCGGGGAATGTCCAACAGCGCATTGAAGTGGATAGCGTGGTGTGCAATTTCGACAACTATCCTTATTCGGTACGAACCTATGCCAAACAGTTCATCATCCGATCGAGCAACGTGACCCGGCGAAACCTGATTACTTCCTGTTACCTCGTCAATTCCGTCCGCTCGGACAACAATCCCCAAGGGTTTAACATCGAAAAGTTTGCCGTCATGGAAAATAGGGATATGGAAGTCATTGAACGCTAAAAAAACAATGTAATGGAAGCATTATCAGATTTAAACACATTCGCGAAAATCCTTACTGACAAAGGATATAACGGCTATTTCCACACACAGGGTGCATATCCGGGGAAATTAAAAGAAAGCATAGGGGAATACCTTGAAAGCTGTCAAAAAGGTAATGATCATTTGCCTGAAAGGGAATTGCTATTGACGAGCTACCTGCTCTGGGCTGGCGAAGACAAGCCACGGATAGAATGTAATATGTGGGTGAAATACCTGAACAACAAATTCTTCGTCGACAGCATGGAGATTACGAAGAAAGACCGCTTTGGTCAACTATTGAAACAATCAAAGCTGACTAACCTATCGGTGTTTACCGTCCCAAAAGCAGCAGAAGCAGTGGCTTTGGTAAACGAAGTACCGAAGCAAAAAGTAGATCTAAGCCCCAAGCGTTTCAAGCTATAACAACAGAAATAGTATGAAAAAGATCAGAGCAAATCTGGACAGGTATTTTGACAGGCTGGACGAGCACTGGAAAGCCTTACCCGTTCGAAAACAGCGTAGGTACACCTTATACTTTTTTACAGGTTACCTGATGCTTACCGCCGGAGTAATTACCAGTGTCTGGCTCGATACAGGAAAGTCTGCCAACGATATGGTCATTGAGCATATCGAAAACCCTGTTCTTAAAAAGAACGAAAGCCCTGCAAGCTTGCAGGATACATTATTCACAAACTCAAAAGATAAGACTGATGAAAGAAAATGAGAACCAAAGAACGGTTGTCCGGGTGACCGAGGGTGATCCGGGAACAACCAAAGATATGCTGCAGGACAGCACACAGAACAAAACCGAAAAGTTCAAAAAGCCCCTCATATTCGTTTTGATGGGGGTCGTATTTCTCGGTTGTATGTACCTGATATTTAAACCATCCTCCGATAAAAAGGAGGTCGAAAATGTCGGGATCAACGATGCCGTTCCCCAAGCTACAGGAGCAGGACTCCCCGCCGATAAAGGCAAAGCCTATGAGCAGGAAATGATGGAACGTAAGGAACAGGAAAAACGCAATGCGATGGCAACACTTTCGGATTATTGGAATACCAATGACCAGGAAAAACCAATGGAGGAATTTCCCGAAGAAGACGAAAATTACAGCTATACGGGTGGTAGAAGCGCCGGACGGTCCGGTAATCCGGCACTCAGCAGCTATCGTTATGCACAGAATACATTAGAATCCTTTTATCAGGAAGATGATACCGAAACAGCTGAACTTCGCAGGCAACTAGATGAATTGAAAGAACAGCTGGCGGAAAAAGAGGTACCACCCGCCGTCACTGTGGATGACCAATTGGCGCTGATGGAGAAATCCTATCAGATGGCTGCAAAATACCTTCCTTCAGGCACGAATGCGGGACAAGCTGTGTCAGCTGACGGTGTAGCCAAAGTCGCTGCTCCTACACAAAAGGTACATTTTGTCGCATTCACGCCAACAAGGAAAAACACGGTATCCGCACTGTACCGTGAACCAGCGGATAGTACCTTTTTAGCCGATTGGAGTGAATCCCGAAACAGGGGTTTCTTTACTACGGGTTCCGTCGGGCAGGTGGTACAATCGAAAAACAGTATCAAAGCCTGTGTACATGAAACGCAGACCATTACCGGTGAAAGTGGAGTTCGGCTTCGTTTATTGGAGTCTGCCCAAACACCTGATCGTACGATCCCCAAGGGGACTGTTTTAACGGCAAATGCCAAGTTTCAGGGCGGCCGCTTACAATTGAATGTATCTTCCATCGAACTGGAAGGCAATATCATGCCGGTGGATATTGCCATTTATGATCTGGATGGACAGCAAGGTCTGCACGTTCCGTATTCGCCGGAAATGAATGCACTGACCGAAATGGCGGGTAATATGAGCCAGACTTCGGGAACAAGCCTGATGCTTACCCAATCCGCCGGACAGCAGATGGCCGCAGACCTCAGTCGTGGTGTGGTGCAGGGCATATCCGGCTATTTCTCCAAGAAAGTAAGGACACCGAAAGTCACCCTTAAAGCAGGGCACCAGCTCTTCCTCGTCCCTAAACAATAATGTTAAACTCAAATAAGTAAAACAATGAACAGTCTTTTTAAAACACTGGGAGCAATAACCCTGATCATCGGCTTTGCCATGCCGTCATTTGCACAGGACAACGCGACAAGAAAACCTCTTGCCCTGGGCAAGATAGAACCGTACCAGATGGAAGTCACCTACGATAAGACTTCGCATTTGATTTTCCCGACCGCTATACGTTACGTGGATTTGGGAAGTGAGTACCTGATTGCCGGAAAAGCGGACGATGCGGAAAACGTGTTACGTGTAAAGGCCTCGGTAAAGGATTTTGAACAGGAAACCAATTTTTCGGTCATTACCAATGACGGACGTTTCTACAGTTTCAATGTCCATTACAGTGCCAATCCACTGGCTTTGAGCTACGACCTCCTTACCATGCAGAAAGCCGTGGAGAAAGCGAATGGAAACGACGTTCTGTTTGAAGAGCTGGGAAGCAGCTCGCCATCGCTTGCAGGTCTGCTAATGGAAACCATTTACAAAAAGGATAAGCGCATCATAAAGCACATCGGTGCTAAAAGCTTCGGCATTCAGTTCATCCTGAAGGGAATTTATATCCATAACGGTAAATACTATTACCATACGGAGATCCGGAACAAAAGCAATGTGCCGTTCGAGATTGATTTCATCAATTTCAAGGTAGTGGACAAACAAGTCGCTAAACGTACCGTCGTGCAGGAGCGACCACTGATACCACTCCGTACCTATAAGCCATTGGGAGGAATTTCAGGAAATATGACGGAGCAGAATGTATTCCTCTTGGATCAGTTTACCATCGGCGATGACAAGATTCTCCAGATTGAGATTTTTGAGAAGAACGGAGGTAGGCATCAAACACTTCAGGTGGAAAATTTGGATTTGATCAAGGCTCGTCTGATTGACGACATGCACCTGAAAATTTGATAACCCTTTGACAGCGAAATATGAAAAAGTATATCTATACCGTGATGTTCACGCTCTTGGGCATCACGATGGCACAGGCACAACGGATGTTGCCCAAGCAGAAAGGATTGGAAGTAAGCGCCGGTGTATTATCCAATGACAAAATCAGAAACGATTATTACCTCCAAATCGGCATGACTGTAAATGGCAAAAACGGGAACTACCAGCTTTGGGCTTTGGAATATGCTCACCAGTATTACGACTATAAAGACCTTCGCATACCGCATGAAACCTACATGGCAGAAGGTGGTTACAGCTTCTTTTTGTTGGGCGATACCCGGAAGAATTTCACATTCAATCTTGGAATTACAGGTGTTGTCGGCTATGAAAACATCAATCGAGGTGAGCAAATGCTATACGACGGTGCGAGGATATTAAGTGAAGACAACTTCGTTTACGGCGCAGGCGGACGGCTCAGTTTAGAAACATACCTGTCCGACCAGGTTGTATTCCTCATACAAGGACGTACAAAAGTTCTTTGGGGAACGGATCTGGAGCAGTTCCGTCCATCGGCAGGCGTAGGATTACGATTTAACTTTTAAAATGACTTATGATGAAACGATTATTCAGAAAATACAGTCTGCATTTTCAAGCTACATTTATGCTTGCAGCAATGTTCATTTGTTCAGTGGTTTTGTTTTCTTGTGAAAAGGACGAACTCGAAATCCAGAACGACTTTCCCTTTGAAGTCGATGTAATGCCCGTACCCAATGAGGTGGCAAATGGCAGTACCGTGGAGATCAGGGTAACGATACAGCGAAACGGCAACTACGCAGATACCCGGTACTTTCTCCGCTACTTCCAGTTTGACGGACAGGGAAACTTGCGGTATTACGATGAACCGCCATACCTGCCCAATGATTTATACCCTTTGCCAGCAGAGCAGTTCCGATTATATTACACCTCGGCATCCACCGTATCACAATCGTTTGAGGTGTGGATTTCGGATAATTTCGGTAACGAGAAACAATTGAGTTTCCGGTTTAACAATAGTGATTAAAGGCTTCCGAAATCAATCAAAAAAGCGACTTGTATCCTTATTTACAGGTCGCTTTTTTCATTTTTTGCTCCCCAAATAGGAGGTTTTTCCTTAAATTTACTTGGATTATCAGCTCAATGCAATGGATGCAGTAACTTCACAATTAATGCTTGGTATTATTCCCGTTGTGGTGGGGATTGGGCTTATCTACTGGATAAGCCGCAGGAAATTTTACCGCCGCAATATGGCTGGTGTGGAAGGCTTTTCGAGCTTTGAATCTTCAGTATTCACCCGTTTATTGGAACGTATCGGCAAATGGCTCGCATATGCGCTGATTATCATCGGCATTCTTTTTCTATGGTCGTATTCCAGA
The DNA here is from genome assembly GCF_014762705.1 of Cyclobacterium sp. Lineage (GTDB taxonomy): Bacteria > Bacteroidota > Bacteroidia > Cytophagales > Cyclobacteriaceae > Cyclobacterium. Next base: position 114,567 of record NZ_JABURL010000091.1, read on the forward strand.
ATGAAAAGCGATAAGGAACAGCAAACCACCGAAATTCATAGCCCGAAATAGTCGGTTCAATAATACGATAAGATTTTTTAGGCGATAAAGTGGTTAAAAACTTGCTTGCAAACAGCACTCCAACAACGCCAGGATAGTGGAAGCAATATCTATTCAGTTCTAACCAAGCGGCGTTCTTTTGCTTCTCCTATGTTTGTATAATATAATCTAAGTGAAGAAGAGCGAGAGCAGATTTTGCTTTAAATAGCCTTATGGTATATTCAAGAAAAGAGACTGCCTCCTCTTCTTTAACCTTTTAGAATCTGAACAGAATGTAAGGAATTTGTATCCGTCCTTCAAATTCAGAACCTGCAATTTTTTTAAAATGATTGTGGTGAATTATCATTTTTTTAAATAGGAGGTTTTTTAAGAAAAATGAGAAAACCAATAGCAACTAAAATAATGCTTCCTGCAATTATGAATGGATAGTAAAAACCTCCGGTAACCAACCAAGTTCCTAAAATGGGACCTAAAATCTGACCCATACTGTTTGTTGAACTTTGTATTGAAATATTTCGACCTGTATTTGTTTTGGATAACAAGGATACTGCAGACAGCAAATTAGGTGTAACCATAGCACCACCAGCTGCAAACACCACAATTAAACCGTACACAACAAATTCATTTTTGAAAAAAGGAAAGGCAATTAATGAAATTCCTGAAATGAATAACCCAAAGCCGATTTGCTTTTTAGTAGATAGAATCTTTTCCCCATAACTGGCAAATACAGGCTGCAAAACAGCCATTATTGAACCACACAGCATAAAACCAATACCAACCTGGTTGCTGTTAAACCCTAATTCGTCTTTACCGTAGATTGAAAAAACAGTTTCAAACAAGGTCACTCCAAATTGGATGACAAATGATAGCGCCAATAGAACAAGAAAATATTGGCTGAACGAGAAGCGAAAAGTGAATTTTTGAGTTGTAAATTTATGGATGCGAACTGAATTTTTCAGGCATTTTACAACAATGACTAAAACAATAAAACCTAATAATGCAGCGAATAAAAAAGGTGTGGAAAATCGACCCAAATGTAGTTGACCAATTGCATACTCAAAATGAAGGTCTGATTGCGAAAGAAAGCCACCGATAACGGGTCCAAAAATAACCCCTGAACTAATGGCTACACCAGACCAGGCCATTATCTTGGTTCTACGTTTTTCTGAAGTAATATCACTTAAATATGCGTTGCTAACAGGAATAACTGATGAAGTGAAAACACCACCAAAAATCCGAGCGATATATAGCATCGTTAGTGATGTTGCAAGCCCAGTTAGCAATTGCATTATTACAAAGCCAATCAAACCAATAATAATAACGGGTTTACGACCATATCTGTCAGATAACTTTCCCCAAACGACAACAAAAATTAATTGAAATAATGGATAAATGCTGGTAAGCAACCCAATATGGAAGTTGATTAAATCGGTGTCGAGATTGTCTTTTAAAGCTAATCTTTCGGTATAGTAGGGAAGGGTTGGCAATAAAATACCATAACCCAACATCACTACAAATAAACTCAACAGGATTAAAGATATGCTGTTGAGTTTTTCTTTTTGGTTCATTTATTTTTTACCGATTTTTCGCTTTAATAGTTGCGCATTAATGGCCACTATAATCGTACTTAAACTCATAAATACCGCTCCTACAGCTGGTCCTAAAACAAAGCCTGAAGAATATAATACACCGGCTGCTAAAGGAATAGCCACTACATTATATCCTGTAGCCCAAATCAAATTCTGAATCATTTTATTGTAGGTGGCTTTTCCAAAGAGAATTAAGTTGGCAATATCCTGTGGGTTACTGTTGACCAGAATGATATCTGCTGTTTCGGCGGCAACGTCCGTACCTGAACCAACTGCAATTCCCACATCAGCTTTGGCAAGTGCGGGCGCATCATTTACACCATCACCCGTCATCGCTACAAATTCGCCTTTGTTCTGTAACTCTTCTACAATTTCAACTTTTTGATGTGGCAATACTTCGGCGTAGTAACCATCCAATCCAAGTTTTTCACTCACAGCCTTAGCGGTTTTTTCATTATCGCCAGTTGCCATCAAGACTTTAATATTGTTTTTTTTGAATATTTTTATAGCTTCCGCAGATTCAGGTCTTATTTCATCAGCAAGAGCAATGTATCCTGCTAGCTGGCCATCTATTAATACAAATACAACAGTTTCAGCAGCGTCACTATAAGCATCTTCAGGAATAGTGATTTTTTCATCCCTTAAATAACCAGGGCTGACCACCTTCACTTGTTTACCATCTACATTTGCCTCTACACCTTTTCCTGTAATTGCATTAAAGTTTTCAGGTTTTGGAATAGTAATGTTATCTTCTTTAACTCTTTTAATAATACCAACTGCAATGGGGTGTTCTGAGCTTTGTTCCAATGCACTTGAAAGTCTTAAAATTTCCTCTGTTGAATAAGCTTCTTTAACAGATTCGATTCGAGTGACACCAAAATCACCTTTGGTTAGTGTTCCTGTTTTATCAAAAAGCAAAGCTGAAATTTTTCTTGACTCTTCAAAAGCAGTTCTATTTCGGATAAGCAATCCATTTTGAGCAGATACTGCCGTAGAAATCGCAACCACAAGGGGAATGGCAAGACCCAATGCGTGTGGACAAGCAATGACCATAACGGTAACCATTCTTTCTAAAGCATAGACAAATGGAAAGCCTAAAATCAGCCATACCGCTAATGTTCCAAAACCAATAGCCAAAGCGATATAGGTTAACCATTTTGCAGCCCTGTCTGAAAGATTTTGCATCTTGGATTTGGTTTTTTGCGCTTCTTCGACCATTTTGATGACCTTGTTGAGATAGCTATCTTTTCCAGTATGCTCAACCTTTACTTTTAAGGTACTGTTACCATTTACCGAACCACCAATAACCTTATCGTTTATATCTTTTTTTACAGGTTTGGATTCGCCTGTAAGCATAGATTCGTTCAGGTAACTTGAACCGTCTACTATAATCCCATCAGCAGGAACTTTTTCACCTGGTTTAACCAAAATCACATCATCCTTTAGTAAATCTTCAAGAGGGATGTCTTCAATAGTATCTCCCTTCACCCTGTGGGCTTCCGCAGGCATCATACTCACCAACAACTGCAGCGCTTTTGACGCACCCAAAACACTTTTCATTTCTATCCAATGACCAAGCAACATTATGGCTATAAGTGTTGATAGTTCCCAGAAAAAGTCTTCACCTCTTAAGCCAAATACAGTAGCTGTACTATAAAAATAAGCTACGGAAATTGCCATAGAAATCAAGGTCATCATTCCTGGTGCACCTTTTTTGACTTCAGACCAAAACCCTTTTAAAAATGGCCAACCACCATAAAAATAGACAATAGTGGAAAGTGCAAAAAGGATGTATGGATTTCCTGGAAGTAAAAATTCATAACCAAAAAATTCTTGTATCATTGGTGAGAAGAACAATATGGGGATGGTAAGCACGAGTGTTACCCAAAACCGTTTTCTAAAGTCCGCAATCATCATTTTATGATGGTCGTGACCCATTTGACCGTGACCCGGATTGTGACCCGAATGGTCCCCACCTTTGTGGTTCATTTTAGAATGGTCTTCTTTTTTGTGTTTCATCTTCGAATGGTCCATTTTAGAATGGTCCATTTCTTCGTGATTGTGGTGTTCGTGATTTTCCATTATTGTCTTGTTTAAGTGTTATCGTAATTTTTTTCTCATAGCTTCCGAAATGTTTTCGGCATAGACGCCATAGGCATCTACCAAAAGTCCTTTAATCCCATTTTTTGATGAAATAGCATAAAGCACACTGTTATCGTCGGTACTGCTCATACCTTCAAAACGATGCATCTCGTCAACATTAAAATCTTCTGGGTGTATTTCAATTTTTAGTGAGGCACACTCCAAACATTCTGGTTTTAGGTTAAAATCGTATGTATAACCTTTTCGCTGTAAATCGTTTATGGCTTCTGAAAGGGTGTCGTAGTTGTTCATTTTCGTTCTATTTATAAGTCATTGTAAAATAACTATTGTCTTCTTCTGTAAATTTCTGAAAGGTCAATAGGCCATTCCTGTTTAGTTTTTCGTTGACGGTATAGTTGAGTTGTTTAATGCGAATGCCCCACGCATAGGCCTTAATATTTATTTTTGAATTAATGTTGGTTTTGTTGTCCTTCAATGTTCGGTCGTAAATCTTTATGATGCTTTTTGAACCAAAAAAATCCAGCAGTCCTGAATCAAAAGTCATTTCCAATTCTATATCTTCAAGATTGTCCAAATCGTAGAGGTCTTTAAATTTTTTAGAGGTGGTATTAATTTCGGTCTCCTTTGATTTTGGATTCGAGAATGGAAAAGCTATTACCATTACACTTGCTTCATCAGGCTTACAGCGATAGGTTGTAGTGTATTTGTCGGTCAATTTTTTGTCTTTATCAAACAACTCAGTAACTACTTCAATTTCATAGGATCCATTTTTCTTTATTGTTTCACCAGCTTCAAAAGTTTGTTTGTTTAAAAAAGAGCCTTTTTCATCAAAATTTTCCCGAACGATAACTCTGCCCGAAATCTGTCCAATAAGCATTTCAGTTTGTCCATTCACTGTGATGCTGAATAAGATAAATAATACTATAAATCCTTGTTTTCTCATATCTGGTGCATTAATTTTTTCACCTCTTTTGCCATAATATCACTTAAATCTATTCCATTTGAAGGATGCGGGATGGTATTACAAGTCACTATTTTTTCCACCCCGGAACCCAATAAATCTTTATAGGAATTTCCTGAAAAAACGGCGTGAATGCCTACGCAGATAGGTGGTTTCATTCCTGCTTTTTTCAAATGTTGTACGGTTTCAATCATTGTTCGGGCTGTGGAAATAATATCATCTACCAAAATGGGTGTAGCATCTTTATATATATCCACATCGGGAACAGAGACCTCTACATCACGGTCACCGTGGCGCATCTTTTGTAATACTATAAATGGTGCTCCAGCATTTTTGGCGACTTCTGAAACCCATTGTTCACTTTCCGAATCAGGTCCGATAAGTACCGGGTTTTCAATGTTTTCCTTGATCCAATCTGAAATGGCATCGGCAGCGTGAATCACTTTGTTGGGAATTTGATACACTTCACCCAACGAGCTAATTCTATGTAAGTGCGGGTCAACTGTGGTAATGCTATCGGCGAAACCAGAAATCAATTTTCCGAAGAAACCAGAAGTCACTCCTTCACCTTCATTAAATACTTTGTCCTGCCGCATATACGCCAAATAGGGTGCTACCAAACAGGTACACATTGCTCCCAATGATTTGGCTGTGTGGCTTAAAAAATATAGAGGCAACAGTTTCTCGTCCGGTTCGTGCAAGGTGCATACCAGTACCACACATTTGTCTTTAACATCAGATAAGATACGTGTATAGGATTCTCCATCAGGGAAGTTGCGCAAAGTGGCTTTGCCCACTTCAGCATCCATTTTTGTAGCCATTAGTTCTGTGAGTTTTTCGTTTCCGGGAAGACTGAATAATATTGTTTTCATAGTTTTTTAAATTATAGTTATGATGTCATTATGGTTGTTTTCATATTCCAAGGCATAATTAAGTTCACCTTTGGATTCAGCATATATGGTATAAAGCAGTTGGTTCTCTTCGATTTGTTCTCCCAAATGCACATTTAGAAGAATCCCTGCCGATTTAGATTGTGGTGCTCCAGAAAGCTTGGCCAGTTTTGCAATTTTACGGTTATCAATTCGTTGCAAAACGCCTGACTTTTCAGCTTTAATTTCAATTTTATAAGGTGCTAAAACTGGTTTTGAAAATTGACCTTGCGCCTTACAAATGGCTACGAATTTTTCATATGCTTTTCCAGATTTGAGAATTTTATGTGCGGTTTCCTGTCCCTTTCCTTTTTCTACTTTTCCAGAAAGTTCTAATAGTTCAGTAGCTAAAAGCAATGCTCTTTCTGTTAAGTCTTTAGGTGCATCTTCCTCATTTTTCAAAACTTTTAATATATCTATGGCTTCTAATGTAGGACCGATACCCCTTCCAACCGGCTGCGTGCCATCCGTAACTACAACTTTTACATTCAACCCAACAGCAGTTCCAACGGTTTCCATATGATTTTTTAGTTTTTCTGCCATTTCGGTACTGCGAACCTTGGCGGTTTCTCCCACGGGAATATCAATGACCACGTGAGTAGAACCAGCTGCTGCCTTTTTAGAGAGTACTGAAGCGATGAGCTGACCTTCGCTATCAATATCCAAGGCTTTTTCTATTTTAATGAGCACATCATCGGCAGGACTTAACTGCGCTGTGCCTCCCCAAACAAAACATCCGCCTTCTTTTTCTACTACGGTCTTTATTTCCTCGGAAGAGAGCGTAACATTGGTCAGTACTTCCATTGTATCTGCTGTGCCAGCTGGCGAAGTGATTGCCCGTGAGGATGTTTTTGGCATAGTAAGACCATACGCGGCAACAATGGCAACTACCAATGGTGTTGTCCTATTGCCAGGCAATCCGCCAATACAATGTTTGTCCACCACGATATCTTTGTTCCAGTTCAGTTGCTTTCCCGAAGCAATCATCGCTTTGGTGAGGTCGGATATTTCATCAATATCCATCCGGTCACCTGCACAGGCAGTTATGAATGCCGAAAGGTGGATGTTGGAATAATCGCCTTCAACGATATCGGTTATGATTTCATTAAATGCTGTATAATTCAGTTTTTGATTATAGATTTTCGCCCTAACGTGGCTCAACGATTCGATAGGCTCTAAATGGGAAACATATAATGTATCGTTTGGGGAAACATTGAGTTTTTTCGCAGCAGCATCTGAAAGTCCGATTTCATTAGGTAACAATATATCTGAATTTATAACATTGAGGCTTGCAACGATTGAGGCATTTGCGTTGGATATCCTAATACGGGTCAAAGCTTCAAAACCTTCTGAAATACAAACGTGGCAATCTTCGCGCATATACACTACATTCTCGTTTTGGGTATAGATTCCGAGATGTTTATATTTTAATATGTTTGAGTGTGTGTCCATATTTTATTGGTTGTTGTGATTTTTCGATTTATTCTATTTCTTCGATGGTGTATAATTGCGGAATTTCTGCATCCCACCCATAGGTTTCCTTGATGCCTTTTTGCAATGCTTCTGCACTCTCTTTTTCACCGTGTACAATGAAAATACGTTCGGGTTTGTTTTTTATCTTATCCATCCAGTCCATAAGTTCTGCGTGGTCTGCGTGTGCTGAAAGACCTTCAATTTCCGCAACTTGCATTTTAAATGGCACCCATTTTCCATAGACTTTTAGTTCTTTCTCACCTTCCAATAATTTTCTGCCTCGCGTACCTTCAGCTTGATAACCCACAAAAAGCAAGGTGTTGTTGGGGTTTTGTGCCTGTGTTTCAAGGTAGTTTAGCATTCTTCCGCCTGTGAGCATTCCGCTTCCGGCAATCACGATTTTGGGTTTATTATCAGTCCGTAATTCCA
>NZ_JABURL010000036.1 GCF_014762705.1 Cyclobacterium sp.
TTTAATTAATTATGGAAAATATTATTCTCCTGTAATCTAAAAATCTAATAATAATTAAAATGAAATAACAGCCAGGGAATAGGCTGTTATTTCATGATCTCATTTCAGGGAATTGATCCACTGGGCTATTTTCAACGCATCTGCTTCAGGAACATGGGGCATAGGAGGCATTGGTGTAGCATATTCCGGCCAATTCTCAGGTTTTGGTGTATGGATCAAAGCAACGATCTCCTGTGCTGTGTAATTTCTTTTGGCCACATCCTTGTAAGCAGGGCCCACTTGTTTGGTGTCCTTATTGTGACAGGCAATGCAGGTATGCTTTGAAAGTAAAGCAGTTACCAGGGCGTCATCAATTTTGTCCGCAGAAACATCAGGTTTAACTTCTTCCTTTTCGCTCATCGATACTGCCTTGGGACTTACATTGTCGGGCTTGGCTTGCTCCTTTTGTGCAGCAGAGTTATAGGTACTCATGTTATTTTCTGCCAACTTTTCTCCTTCCGGAATTTCATTTAAAGTATAGTAGGCGGAAGGATGTACCAATGAATAAAAGTTATCCCTTTCCCGAATCCCATCTAACCGGATGTGGTGGATATGGTATTGGGTAAGCCCATCAATTTTTATTCTTACCCGCATCAAATCGGCTGATACCTGTACACCTTTTACTTCCGCCATTTTATTGGCCACGGGTGGGCTACCATAGACAGGGTGGTATTTGTAAATAAAAGTTTGCACACTGTACGAGGCCAGGTCCTCAGCCGATTGCTTATCCACCGGTTGGGTGAATTCCACTTCAAAACCGTCCGGCAGGGCTTTGATATCTCTCATTTCAAAAGGAATTTCCCCATTCCATACCAATCGCTCCAATCCTTCATTTGCCTCACCGGCTGAACCCCAACCCCGGTTGGTCTCACCTACAAACAGGGAGCCATCATTCCCCCAGGCCATCCGAAGAACTCCCGATCGAAAATTACTTCTGAAATCAATAGCCGCACCTTGAAGCACGCCTTTAACCTCCTCCATCATTACCCGCATGATTTTGCTTTGACCCTGGTCACCCACCAGCAACTGACCTCCAAATGGGCCAAAATTTTCTTCCGGAATTTTTATCGGTTCGGATGTAGAAATACCATGAATGCCATAGGGGAACCAGACTGCAGGCAAGGTAATTTCAGGCAATTGTTCCTTTGCCTGGTAAAGGGTCAGGTAGTCCTCATTGATCACATTTTCAGGTTTGATATACCTGCCTTGCTCATTTTTCACCTTTCTGGGATCTACTACCGCTTCAAATTCTTCTGTGCTCAAGTCTAAGGGAGAGTTTTCCAACCCGGTCCACCTTAATCCGGCTGGATGACCGGCAAAGGATCCCTTTTCAATGTGCCAGATGCCACCTGATCCCATATAATCACCCTGATTTTCGGTGTAAAAAAGCTTGCCATCTATGTATCCCAATCCTGCCGGTGATCGCATGCCCGTGGCCCATGGCTCCATCTTTCCATCAGGACTGATTTTCATGATCCAGCCCCTGAAAGGGACGCGGCTTTCACCTCTCCACCATTCCTCATTGCCAAAGGCCACGTTTCCGGAAACATAAAAATTTCCTGCTTCATCCATTACCGGACCATAGCTGTACTCGTGATAATGCCCCGACACCGGCCAATTATAAACGGTTTCGTAATGATCTGCAACTCCATCCTGATTAATGTCCTCCAATTTGGTTAGCTCGCCTCTTTGAGAACAATAAAAAGCACCATCCTTATACAACAACCCAAGTACCTCATGCAATCCGGAAGCAAATTTTCTGAAATAGGGGTCGGGTCCCGTAGGATTTTCCACCACATATATTTCTCCTCTTCTGGTGGCTACCCCCAGGTTTCCATTAGGCAATACGGTCAGGCCTCCTACTTCCAGTAAGGTCCCCTCAGGAGCCTTAACCTTTAAAATTTTAAAATAATCTTCCTCCATAGGGGATTCCTGAGCCATGGAAGGCTGCAATACCATGATCCCCATCAGAAAGAGCAATAAAAGAGGCATTTGTTTTCTGTATAATTTCATTTGACTTCTGTTTCTAGCTATTAAAACAATAAAAAATACGCCATGTTTTCACGGGCAGGAATCAATAATTCCATCATTCCATCGATTGATCTGATCTCAGGTTTGAACTGATCAGGATCCTCCAGTTGCAAGTAGTAGGATTTATCTCCGATCACAAACAGTCCTTCACCCAAATCCACAATCTGTTCTCCTTTTGCCAATCGCACATAGGTACTTTCCCTGGCATTTTTTATAGTCAGGATCCTTTTTAAACCCTTCCCATCAGCGAGAATTTCCAGCTCATCGGCAACCTCGGCCCCAAACCCTTCAAACATAAATTGAAGATGGTGATCGTTGGAAAGGATCTTATACCCATGGACTTTATAACCGGTTCCAAGGGTATCGACCGGCCAGGATTGTTCCAAAGACTGAAGTCGGGCAATGGGCAAAGCAGGAGTCCCAAAACGTGTAATCGCCCCCATCGGCCTGGAGGAGCCGTCTCCTCTGCTATTCCACATGGGAGTTGCATTCAAAAAACCTCCTTTCCAAACTTGTACCAGATTCCCCTGATCCATGTCATAGGTGTAATGAACTTTGTAGGGAGATCCCACAGACACCGCATGGGTGACCCTGTGACCATCGGGTATATCCATAAAGCTTCTTAATACTGGTCTTTCCTTTGGGTCAACCAGTATGGGGTCGGGTCCGGACGAACTGGTAAAAGTTTTATCCGAAAGCTGAACAGGCCGGATGCCCGGACCAGAAACTTCCAAACCAATTCCGGGCTGCACCCAATCCTGTACTTTGGCATACAGTATTTCTACCGGATGCTTACCGGCTGTAAGTTGCAGTTCTCCTGAAAGATTTCCCATGGAAGCTGCGATTACTTGCTCATCCCCCACCGACAAAGCACCTGCTCCTCCGGGAGCCGAAAGGTTGAATTTCAACATGCCATCATTTTCCAACTCCAAAAAGGCCTTGTACCTGATCAGAAACTGTTCATCCGCCCCCCTTATATTTGCTGTCAGTTTTTCCATTTGCCCACTTCTTTCAGGGGTAAATTTGGAAAAATCAGGAACTTCCTCAAACCTTCCTTTATAAAGATCATAGGTAATATCTTTAATACCAGGTAATGCCTTGTCATATGCAGTAATCTTTAAATTCCGAAAGGCGACTGCGCCGTGATCTCCCTGGATCCTGATTGGTCCCCTTGCCATTTCTTTTGCTGCCATAGCACCCCTGGTGGGTCCAAAAAGTTCCACATCCTCATGAATCTTAACCCCGTTAAGCACCACCGAAAGTATTTTGGCATTTTCTATTTTATTGTTTTGAGCATCAAACCGGGCTGCCTGAAAAGACACCTTGAGGTTTTGCCAAAGACCAGGGGCCTTACTGGCATTTTGCCTGGGAGCATAGCCCTGGTAGCCTTGCTGACCATCTGGCTTTGAATCGTCCCAACGTTCATAAATCCCCCCATTATCACCCGAACTGGGAATGGCTTTTCCCCAGCTGTCCAGAATTTGAATCTCATACATGCCCTGCAGGTAAATGCCGGAATTGGACCCCTTCGCCACCAGATAGTCCACCTCCAGGTCCATATCTCCAAAAGAGGCCTTTGTAAACAAGTCTTCTCCCTTGTTCTTCTGTGTGGGGATATTTGCCAGAATACCCTGCCCTTTTTCTACTGCTAATTGGCCTGTTTGATGTATATCTGCCTGAACATCCCCAACTATTGCCCAGGATTTTCCAGGTTTTTCGAACCTATCAAAGCTGTCAAAACTGAAAAGCTCCTGCGCCTGAACTTGCAGGCTAAAAATAAAAAAACCTGCTGATAGCCACCTGCCTATTTGTTTAAAGGAAATAAATTTGATCATAAGTTTAAGACTGATAAATACAATTACTACACCATTAGACTGGCAAAAATAGTTTTTTTAAACAACAATTAAGGAAAGTTTATGTTTTTTGAAGCTTTAATACTTTTTCCTCTAGTCAAATTTAACTGGCCTGTCAATGGGTCTGATGCTCTCCCGATCGCCCGAAACGAATCTTTTTTTTCTGATAAACAGCTTGTTAATGAAATTATTTGGTAATGTTACTCAACCTTAAAATCAGCTGACTATGGACTTGTTTTATGGATTTGGGGATAAAATGCTTAACTTTTACGCCTTGTAAATTTAATCAGCATACAGGGTACTTGTTCGATCATTTGTCAAAACAAGGCCAATACACTATTTAATTAAACGAAGGCAAATGTAACAAGCCTGTTTATTTTAATTGCTTTTAGATAAATAATCACCATTATGAAAGAGAATCTTCCGGGAATAAAATTGTTTGATTTGAGCGGTAAGAAAGCCATAATCACCGGTGGCTCCAAGGGGCTTGGTTTGGCAATGGCTGCCGCATTGGCTTCTGCAGGGGCAGATTTGCTCATCGTCAACCGCAAGGAAAAAGATGGGCAGGTAAGTGCTGATGCCCTAAAAGAGGCATTTGGTGTAGAAGCGCTTTCATTTGCTGCGGATATCACAGATAAAGAACAGGTAGAAGCCATGACTGATTTTGCCTTAAAATCCTTTGGCAAAATTGATATATTGATCAACAGTGCAGGGATCAATATCCGGGGAGGAATAAATGATGTTAGTTTAGCAGATTTTAATCGGGTGATGGCCGTTAATGTGACGGGAACTTGGCTGTGCATCAAATCAGTGGTCCCTCACATGAAGGAGGCCAAATCTGGTAAAATCATCAATTTAGCCAGCACACTTGGCCTGGTTGGGTTGGCCAATAGGACGCCATATACCTCAAGTAAGGGTGCGGTGGTCCAAATGACCCGGGCACTGGGACTGGAATTGGCACCCTTTGACATCAATGTAAATGCCATTTGCCCCGGTCCTTTCCTGACTGAAATGAATATTCCAGTTGCGGATGATCCTGCGACCAAAGAGTTTATCATTGGCGCAACAGCATTTGGCAGGTGGGGAGAATTACACGAAATTCAGGGAGCCGCCATTTTTCTGGCAAGTAAAGCCGCCAGCTACATGACCGGATCAATGCTTACGGTGGATGGAGGCTGGACAGCCAAATAAGGAAAATCACTTTGGAAAGTGAGGCACAGCATTCTCTACCATAAACCCGAATAGGGAAGAAATGTGGTTGATTATAAAGGGGTTTAAGTACATCGAAGAAAATTTAATGAATTTTTGAGGTTTAATTTTCGGATGTAAGTAAGGTATTGCCTGGCAAAATAAATGGCAACCAGAATCGAATCTCAGGTTACGGGCCTTTTTCAAAACAGAAACATTCCCAATAAAAAAAAGACCAACTCTCTAACCTGAATTCGACTGAATTTCGTTAATAAACCGTAATTTCGAGACCTAATTTTTTAAAAACGCAGAAATCAGGGTGACGATGTAGGTTTTTTGAATTATATAGGAATATAAACTTTTCATTGTTTAATGGGTAATGGTGAGTTAAAGGCTATTTATGGTATTTTAACTTGTCTCTATTTTACTTTTTCTCCCGATTCGCTGCGCTGTTCGGGACAGGCTTTGATGAAAAAGTACCAAACCCGCCTCCCGGAGGGCAGGAAATCAAGACAAAAAAATCCTTCCCCCACAAGCCTCCTGCGCACCTCCTGAGAAATATCAGGACAGGCCACTGACTACGGTCAGGATAGGCCAGTATTTTGTCGGGCCTGCGCTCTTTTCGTATTTATAATATAGCTCTTCTTTTTTCAAATTTCTTCAGGGGTTAAATATTAAAGTAACAGTTTAAATTAGGTCATCGGTAGACTTAACATTTTATAAAAGGCAGAAATCGGGATGACGGTATTTATTTATAGCTATTGAAAATTCAACATATTATATAATACGTCATCGGTACACCTACCGTCATCGCGAGCACAGCGAAGCGATCTGAATCGGAGCGGCGGCATTAATCCATCGGGAAATGGGAATAGGATCGAAAGGTCGTCCACGTACCCCTTCAGACGACCACGGGTGCCAGGGCATATTGGTCTATTCGATCGAATCCAGGTCTGCACCCTCGCCGTGACGACACCTTCCGTCATTGGTAGGCTTAAAGCCGGTTATGAGCGGTGAAAGCCGTGGGAATCTCTGGCCAAACGAGACTGTCACACCCTTTCCCAGCGCCTATACCCACGACAAAGGGTTCGCAGTGACGATTCCATTGGTTTTTATCAACGATCTTAATTCAAACTCATTTCATCAATGAGCGGAGCTCCTATTATCTATTTTGATAACAAATGTCAGATTTTCATGAAGATAGAGGTTTAGTTAGATGATAGGTCTCCAGTAGATTATTTTTCTATCGTGACCAGGCAAACACAGCTAAAAAAACAACCATTTATAATTTTGATTAACTATTTATACTCAAAATAAATACTACATTATACAGGATATAATAAATATAAAAATTAGTTTAAAAAATTTTTTTAAATATATTTAACATTTTAAGTGTTTTGAAAAACCTTTTATTGCATACAAAATTAAATGTCTGAAATTTAGCGAATTAAATATATAAAAATTCTAATTTTTTAATTTACCTTTAGTTTCATAATAATCATTAACCAAAATTCAAAATATTACCATGGAAGAACTAATTGGCGTTATTAAAATGTTCGCCGGAAACTTCGCTCCCAGAGGCTATGCTTTCTGTAATGGACAACTTTTACCCATCAATCAAAACCAGGCTTTATTTTCCATCTTAGGAACAACTTACGGTGGAGATGGGAGAACCACTTTTGCTTTGCCGGATCTTAGGGGAAGAGTTCCTATAGGACCTGGTCAGGGACCGGGGCTATCCACCAGGCAATTGGGAGAAAAAGGGGGCAGGGAAACCACTACCCTAACAGTAGCAAATTTGCCTGCTCATAACCATACCCTCTCAGCCAATTCAGGCGCAGGAAACACAAACACACCACAGAATACTTTTCCTGCTTTGAGTCAGGTACAAATAGACCGGTCGAATCCTCCAGTGGCTGTAAATGCCTATGATAATTCCGCCAACACCACCATGAATGCACAAGCGGTTGGTATTGCGGGTCAAAGCCAGGCATTTGATCATACCCCTCCTTATTCCGGAGTAAATTTTATTATCTGCATACAGGGTATCTTTCCTTCCCGAAGCTAATTAACCTGAAAAGAATTCCCCGTTCATTTTTTCGGGGACTTCTTTTCTTTTGAGCCAAAACTTTTACTGCCATGAAGCTACTTTTAAAGAATTTACTTCTTCTTATACTGTTATTTTTTAGTTGCCAACAAATCAGGGCCCAAAGTACAACAGTTACCTTCAATGAGATCACAAGTTACATTGTAACATTCGGAGAAACGTATGACAATGGCGGTTTGAGGTTTTCGGTAACCAAAGAATCCAATGCTACGCCCAATTCCGGTATAAAAGCTACTGCAACAGATGGATACCAAGGCAGTGTAGCCTTAAATGATTCTAACTTACAACCAGGAGGGATCCAACAATGGTCCATAAAAAAAGCCGATGGTTCTCTATTTCAGTTTATCAGTATTTTCTTGCAGGAAGGTGCGGTGGGAGCTTCTACGACAGGTACCATTAGTGCCTTTAAAAATGGAAGTATAATAGGTTCCCCCAAACCCATTGCTTTCAATTCAGCAACAAATGGGCTGAAAACATTCGATAACGACCCGGATTTTTATGAAGTAGATGAAATCCGGATCAATGCAGATGACATCTACAACTTTCTGGACCATGTAACTACAGGTCCTCCTTTTTCACCTTTGGATGAAGATCCACCACTTGTTACAGGCATAACGCTGAACGGGGTACCTCCCACCACTTCGGAATCCGTCACTTTCACAGTCAATTTTTCTAAAACCGCACTTAATGTTAGCCTGGATGACTTTTCCCTGTTCACTTCGGGAACTACGGGAAGCCTGGCAGCTATCAGTGGTAGCGGCAACAGTTACCAGGTAACCGTCAATGCCATCAGCGGAGAGGGATTTCTACGGTTGGATCTGAAATCAGGGACTGATATAGCCAATGAGGACGACACCAGCGGTGTACCTGCATTTTCATCCGGCAATACCCATACTGTAAGTGCTTGTTTTGTAGAAAATATGGAAAGCCTCCCTGATGCAAGCAGCAATTTCTCCAGCAATGGGCTGTCATTCTCATTAAGTACAGGTTTGGAGAGTGAAAGCCGCCTGGGCTTTGGTGCAGGAAACTCAAATGATTTTATCAAAAACAACAATACGGCAGGGACTTTTTCCATCAGTTCTTCCAGCCTTTTCACCATGAATTCTGTAGATCTGTTTTTGTCCGATTTGTCCAATGGTGATAATCCAACAGCTTCCGGAACATTGACAATAACAGGAAAAAACAATGGCAATACGGTCTTTACAATATTGAAAACAAGCGGATTTCCTGTAAATACCACTCAAAATGGTGGTTTTTTTACCCTTGACTTTTCCACAGATGGGGATCAAAATTACAGAAACACCAATGTAGATGAAGTTGAATTTACCATTGCAGATGGGTTTGTGGAGTTGCTGATAGATAATTTTAACTTTTGTCAGGAGGTACCAGATACCGATACGGCAGCTCCCGCAGTACAGCGGATACTTCTGGATGGAAATCCGGGAAGTACAGCAACCTCGATAACTTATATAGTTCAATTTGATGAAAATGCCTTGAATGTAAGTCTGGATGATTTCTCTTTGGTGCGCATGGGAACAGTTGCCGGGACTTTGAATCAAATCAATGGATCGGGAAGTACTTATCAGGTAGAGGTAACGGGGATTTCAGGAGAGGGATCCTTGCAGTTGCAATTAAATGGTGGAACAGATATCGCTGATGCCCTAAACAACTCAGGTCCGCTTGAATACCTGAACGGGCAAATTCATTTGGTTGGAGCTTGCTTTTCGGAGTCCTTTGAGGATGAAAGCGACGGCGCCCTAACCTTTTCCGGAAATGGTCTTAATTTCAGTCTAACAGGAAATTGGGCAGTGAAAAACCGAATAGGTTTTGGAGCAAATGCTTCCTCCAAATATTTGGAAAACTCCGGAACCGGACCGTATGGAATACTGTCGACTGAAACACCGGTAACAGTGAATAGAATAGGTCTTTACCTATCTTCATTCCCATCCGGAGTAAGCCCTACCAACGACGGTACCCTGACAGTAACAGGAAAACTGAATGGCAATACATTATACACGTTCCAGAAGACCACCGGGTTTCCTGATGATTTCGGATCTACTGGCGGCTATTTCATACTTGATTTTGCAACGGCAGGTGCTTCAGATTTCTCAGATGTACTGATTGATGAATTAATACTCGAACCAGGAGCAGCTTTTACCTATCTCGCACTGGACAACTTTGATTTTTGTACGGATAATACTGCTCCAGCAGGGTATACAGTGCAAATAGATCAGGATGCTATCGGAGAGACCAATCAGGATCAGGTTAGTTTTACTTTTTCCGGGGCTGAATTGGGAAGTACCTATAATTATTCATTTACAAGCTCTGGAGGGGGTACAGCAGTAACCGGTTCTGGAACCATTTCTGGTGCTGAAGAAATGGTAAACGGGATTGATTTAACAGGCCTGTCGAATGGAACGGTTACTTTGAGTGTGACCTTAACTGATATTTCGGGAAATGAGGGTGCGGAGGCAACAGCCCAAAGTACAAAATTTATCAATACCATCCCCGAAGTCAGCCCGGATGTATTGATTTCACCCCCTTATCAGGAAAATGCGTCCAGCCTTTTGATTGCAGAAACGATAGCCGTTTCTGATGTGGACGGAGACCAATTGGTTCGCGCCGTTATTCAGATAAGAGGAGCAGGTGTGATTGCCGGAGACAACCTCAGCTTGGGAGACCCCTCTCCCCTTAGCCTGCAGGAGGTCGATGCCAATACCTTTGAGTTAATTGGTACAGCAGATGCCAGTACCTATACGTCCATTTTAAGGACCCTTTCCTTTAGCTCTGATTCTGAAGACCCTACTTTAGGAGGGACGGAAAATGAAAGGATCATTTCCATCATAGTAGAAGATGAAAATGGAGGATTTTCTGTACCTGCCAACGGGATAAACAACCTGCAGTTACCCATTGAAGCTGTCAATGATGCTCCGGAATTGGTTCTCCCATCAAACGAGGAAGTCATTTCCAATCAGTCATTGACTTTTAATGCCGCAAATGGAAACGCCCTTTCAGCAAGCGATGCGGATGTCGGCAACAATTCATTAATGGTGGATTTAACGGTCACCAATGGCACTTTGAATCTGGCTGATATTTCAGGATTGACCTTTATACTGGGTTCAGGTACGGATAATTCCAACATGCAATTCTCCGGAAACCTGGCCTCCATTAACAATGCATTGGAAGGGATGGTATTCACGGGTACCACAGATTTTGTCGGTGAAGCTATTCTTTCTATCGAAATTGATGACCAGGGTAATACCGGAAGTGGAGGGTCCCTGACAGCAAGCAACACTTTGACCATTCAGGTAATTGCTCCCAATGCACCACCCCTTGCCTCCAATGTAAGTTTTACCGGTTCCCTTATCCAAGGGGGTAATCTATTGGGGCTATACTCGTATTCCGATGCTGAAAATGACACTGAATCAGGCAGCATTATCCAATGGTGGTTGGCAGATGATGCGACTGGGACAAACGAGGAAGTTATAGCCGGGGAAAACGGAACAAACCTGACCATTATTCCGGCTTTTCTTGGCCGTTTTATCAGTTTTGAAATTACCCCCGGAGATGGCATCAACACGGGTAATCCGGTAAAATCTGATTACCAGGGACCTGTTTATACGCTTCCGCTGGTAAGCACTGCAACACCTGCTGGAATAGAAGCGAATGTTGCCAGTTTAGGAGGGGAAGTGAGTAGCGATCAATTCAGTCCTGTAACAGAAAGAGGACTTGTATACAACACTTCCGGTAATCCGGATCTTTCAGACACCAAAATACCCTTGGGTAGCGGCACAGGAATATTCTCCAGTCTGGTATCCAGCCTGAATCCAAATGCTACTTATTATGTCAGGGCATATGCAAGCAATACTGCCGGAACTTCATTTGGCCAGGAAGAAAGCTTTACTACGGAAAAACAAGAGCTGACTATAGGAGGATCATTCACTGCAGAAAACAAAGTATATGACGGAACCAGCAATGCCCTATTTCTTGGTAATGAGCTGGTTCTTACCAGTCCCCAGTCCGGAGATGATGTTGTTTTGAGCAATTTGGTAATTGAATTTTCAGATCCTCAAAGGGGAAATGACAAGGTAGTTACCATCGTTTCGGCCGATTTAAGCGGTACAGCAGCAGAAAATTACAGTTTAAGTTTAACCGGAGCTCCCAGGGCATTGGCCACAATTTCTCCCAAAGCCCTCTCTATTTCTGCTTCGGAAGGTATTTCGAAAACCTATGGGCAATCGGATCCAGCATTCAACTTTACCAGCAGCGGTTTTGTAGCTGGCGATGACGAGACACTGCTTACCGGTTCATTGAGCAGGCAGCCTGGTGAGGAGGTGGGAAGCTATGCCATTACGGAAGGAAACCTGAGTGCCGGTGGCAATTATACCATAGCCTTTACTACCGCGGATTTTGCCATTAGCCCTCAAACCTTGTCTATCACGGCCAATGCCGGTCAGACAAAAATATATGGACAGGCTGATCCGGTTTTCAGTTTTGCCAGCAGTGGTTTTGTAGCCGGGGATGACGAGACACTGCTTACCGGTTCATTGAGCAGGCAGCCCGGTGAGGACGTGGGAAACTATGCCATTACGGAAGGCGACCTGAGTGCCGGTGGCAATTATACCATAGCCTTTACTGCAGCAGATTTTGCCATTAGCCCACAGACCTTGTCTATCACAGCCAATGCCGGTCAGACAAAAGTTTATGGACAGGCCGATCCGGTTTTCAGTTTTGCCAGCAGCGGTTTTGTAGCCGGGGATGAGGAGACACTGCTTACCGGTTCATTGAGCAGGCAGCCCGGTGAGGACGTGGGAAGCTATGCCATTACGGAAGGCGACCTCAGTGCCGGGGACAATTATCAAGTACTGTTTTCCGGAGAGCCTTTCCAAATTCTTCCACGTGTCAAACCAAATACTTTGATACTTGATGAAACAGGAAATGCGATGGTAGATCCTGCGAACTTGCTTGATCAAACTCTGACAGCAGGACAAATAGTATATCTTGACAAGGTAAATTTCAACTGTACCGATTTGGGAGAACAGGAAATTGAGGTAAGTGTTGTGGATGTGAACGGAAACGAATTTACTTCCAATGCCATTTTGACTGTGAAGGACCAAACTCCACCTTTACCCATGCAGCCTACTCTTCCGGTGTTGCATTCTGAATGTCAATTGGAAACCTGGGAAACCCCAACAGCTGTAGATAATTGTGAAGGAATAATTATTGGAACACCAGACAGAAATCTCCCCATCCGGGAAAATACCCTGGTTACCTGGACCTTTGTGGATTTGAGTGGAAACCTTACCACCCAGACACAGGAAGTAATCATCAAAGACACGACATCCCCCAATATTGAAGGTGTTCCTGAAGACGAAACCGTGTATTTGAACGGCTCCTACCAATTGCCGGATTTTACCCAGGTGGCAACCGCTCAGGATAATTGTAGTTTGGTCCGGTTTATTCAATCTCCGGCAGCCGGAACAAGGTTTGATCAGGCGGAAAAAATACAGGTGCAATTGCTGGCAACAGATGCCGAAGGCAATGAAAGTAGTACCGGATTTGAAATCAACCTTATAGATTTGAATCTATTGGCGATCGATAATCCTGACCTGATATCCATCCCCTGGAACAGCCCGCTGGAAAGCCTGGCATTACCGGAAGAAATTGCCGCCCACCTAAGTAACGGGCAGGAAGTAACTATTCCGGTTGAATGGATCATTCCTGTATTGGATACCAGGGAAGCAGGATTGTTCCAGTACAAAGGCAGCCTTGAACTGGGCAATATTCAAAACCCCAATCAATTGGAGCCCACTCTTAGCATTCTGGTGGAAGCCAAAGCGTTTCCGTTGGGGATTAATATTTCGGCGGAAGATTTTCCAGCCAATATTGAACCGGGCACAACAGTTGGCACTTTAAGCACCCAGGATCCTCAGGACAATGTGCACGTGTATGGGCTGTCGGGCTCAGCAGCCGATAACAGGTACTTCGGTATTTCAGGTAGTGAGCTTTATTGGAACAGTCAGGATGCCTTACCGGGTAAAACCACATTTACCGTGGAAGTAAGCAGTACGGACCGCGCTGGAAATACTATTTACGAAACCTTCACTTTGAACCGACTTCGGGTTGCCCTCAGGGAAATCAACGTGCCCAACACATTTACTCCAAACGGAGATGGTATCAACGATTCATGGGGAATAAAAGGTTTGAGATACTTTCAGGGCGGGAAAGTAGCCGTTTATGAAAGAAGTGGTAAAAGGGTCTTTTATACTGAAAATCCGGATGAATTGTGGGATGGTACATTTTTCGGCAATGCATTGCCGACAGGTACTTATTTCTGGGTAATCAGTACCGGAGAATCCGGGGAAGTACGTAGGGGTGTATTAACTATTTTTAGAGATTAACCAAGTCAATTATGAGTAAGATTCAAATGAAATCCATAGCTTACCTGACATTTGTTTTCCTGTTATCACAAACATTACAACTTCAGGCACAATCGAGAAAATACATCAGTCAGTTCAGTCATTTTCAAAGCTATTTCAACCCCGGATTGACTGGCTATGAAGGAAGTACCATCAGGAGTTATGTCCGAAACCAGTGGTCGGGTATGGAAGGAGCGCCTAAGACCTATTTCATCAGTGCTGAAATGGATTTTTCTGAAGGGAAAGGATTAGAGGATCCCGCCCTAATGGGTAAGAATGCTTACAGTATCAATTTACTTCACGATACTTATGGGGCATTCAAAGAAACTGAATTTTTAGCAGCCTATGCCAGCAGGGTAAGACTGACATCCAGTCATCAATTGAGATTAGGTGCGGGTTTGAATTATCAAACCATCCGACTGGATGGCAATGCGCTAACCAGTGAACAAGCCGGGGACCCTTTGATTGGTCAGTATCTGGGTGGGTTTTCGGACATGCAGATTTTCGATTTTAATTTGGGTTTGGCATTGACCCATAAATCCTATTATCTCTCCTATGCGATGCACAATGTGAATAAGGGTCGCATTTCAGGGGGTGAAGAGTTCATGGATGGAAAACCCGTGGTTTATATCATTCAGGCTGGGTTTAGGGAAGCTTTATCCCCACAGGCATCCTTAATTGTAAATGGATTTTATCGCAGCCAGGAAGGATTACCGGATAACCTTGAATTTAACGTCAAGACCTTACTCATGGATAAAATCTGGATTGGAGGAGGACATCGGTTTGATTATGCCAGTAACCTTCAATTTGGAGTGTTATTTGATAGAATCCGGCTGGGATATATTTTTGAATTCCCGGCAAACCGGAGTTACCTGCTACCCGGACAAACCCATGAATTTGCTTTGGTCTATCACCTGTTTAGAAAAAATGAGAAGGGACCCGATGACAAGGTTAATATTTGGTAATAAATCAAATATCAGTCGCAATGTGTGATATTGCCATCAAGCATTTCTGTAACTTCCGTATCGGGAAAACCCAAAGCAGGGCTTAAAAAAGGAATGCCCCAACCCATACCTCTGATGACAAATAGAACACCAATAAACAGCGCAAAATAAGGTAGAAGCCGATTCATTTTCAGTCTGAATCCAAAAGAAAATATGTTTTTGGACAACATCAAAAGCACCATTACAGGAATAGTGCCCAATCCAAAAAACAACATGTAAACCATACCTGAAACCGGACCCTGCATGGCCAGGGAGGCGAGTAAAGCCATATAAACCATACCACAGGGCAAAAAACCATTCAGAATACCGGAAATAAAAAATGCTTTGGGACCGCCTCTTTTAATGGAGCTTCCTAGCTTGGATTTCAACCGAATCATGCCAGCGGCTAGCCATGAACCTGAGACCCAATTTTCAGATTTTCTGTAAAAAAAAGCCATTCCAATAATCACCGCCCCCATAAGAATAGAGAGCCATTGTTGGATTCCTGCCAGGGCAAGGGAAAAACCAAGCAAACCTACCACTCCTCCTAATAATGAATAAGTAAGGGCCCTGCCTGAGTTGTAAAGGAGTTTGTTGAGCAGGTATTTGTTCCTGTCTTTGCCAGCCAATGCCAAAGCGATGGGACCACACATACCTATGCAGTGAAAAGACCCCAAAAAACCCCATAAAAAGGCTGTCCAAAGCATGCTACAGGTCTATTTTCTTTTCTTCAAAAAAACCAACTCCATCGCTTTCCCAACTTAATTTAACCCTCCAGTAACCCGGAGAAAGGCTGTTTAAATCCACGGTATTGACCTCGGTATCCTTAATATTGACATCAATCTTCTTATCCATTCTGGCATCGGAAGGCCTGAACAAGTGAAGTTCTCCTTTTGCTCCTACCGGAAGGTTTAAATCCAGCATTTTTGCCCGGGCATCAAAGCTCATGGCCGCCTTGGAGGACGCCAGAGAATTACTGAGTTTATCTATATGTTCCTGGTATTTTATTTCTTCTTCGTAATAATTCTCTGTGACCAGGTGCAGGTCATCTTGCTTCATGCAGATGGTCACCATGGTTGCCATGATCGCCACAAATACTACAAAGACCAATACTATTCCATTTCCCCAATTCATTTTGTTTGGTTTTTAGTTAAACTATTTTTTTACGGGCCCCATAAAATTGGTTTCAATTTCATCTATGGTTTCTCCATTTTGCTGTAGTAAAAGCACGATACTTTCCTGGGGCACCTGCATGTCAGCCTGAGCTTTGACCAGAAAAAACCGTCCTTCAAATTTTGTCTGTCCTTCCAGATTCCAGTCGGTATCCCCTACTCTCTCCAGGGTAATGGTTGGATCTTCTGGTACCAGGTCCACCTCTTGTTGCTCAAAGGTTTTATTGATCAGCGTCAGTTCATAGAGATTACTGATTTTATCCCCTTCCCGCTCCTGATAGGTCATCCCTCTGAATCGGGTCACTGTGGCACCAAGATCGGTCCTGGTACTTAGCAATCCAACAAATCCGGAGATCAATAAGAGCAATATGGCTGAATAAGCCTTTACCCTTCCCGTTATCAATTTAGAAGTTCCTTTTTGTATGCTGTTTTCTGAAGCATAGCGGATCAAACCCTTTGGTCGCTCCACCTTTTCCATTACCTCATCACAGGCATCCATACATGCGGTACAGTTAACACATTCCATTTGTACACCATTCCTTATATCTATACCTGTGGGGCAAACCTGAACACATAGGGTACAGTCTATGCAATCTCCCAAAGCCTGATCTTCTTGTTTGTTTTTCCTTATTGGACCTCTTGGTTCACCCCTTACATAATCATAGCTTACATTGATGGATTGGTTGTCCAGCATGACCCCCTGCAGCCTGCCATAGGGACATACCACGATGCAGGCCTGCTCCCGAAACCAGGAGAAGACAAAAAGAAATATCCCTGTAAAAGCTATCAGACCTAAAAAACCCGCCAGGTTTTCTGTGGGAGGCTGCATGACAATTTCCTTCACCTGATCTATACCGATCAGATAGGCCATCACAGTATGGGAAATGAGCAGGGAAATCAAAATGAAAATGGACATTTTCAGGGTTTTCTTCCTGACTTTTTCACCATTCCAGGGCATGGCATTAAGTTTCCGCTGTTGGTTGGCATCTCCTTCTATCCAATATTCGATTTTGCGGAACACCATCTCCATAAACAGGGTTTGCGGGCAGGCCCAGCCACAAAACACCCGACCAAATACCACGGTAAATAAAATGATAAAGACCACAAAGATCAGCAGTAAAAAAATCAACAGATAGGTATCCTGAGGCCAGAAGACGGCACCAAAAATAATAAACTTACGCTCAAATATATTGAACAATAACCAGGGTCGACCATTTACCTGAATAAATGGCCCTGCAAACAAAATACCCAGCAACAACCAGGAAAAATACGTTCTCCATTGGTAAAATTTACCTGAAACCTTCTTGGGATATACCCAGTTTCGACCGCCTTCTTTATTGACAGTACCCAGGGAATCTCTGAATTTTTCCGGTTGGAGATTTTCGTTCTTATTTGCCATTTTATTTAACGCAATTTCTACATTGAAGGTAACCGCTGAATCAGGTTTTTAAACGCTGATCCAGCGGTTTAATCATTATTCTGCAGGTTCTGCACCCAGTTCATCTTCTCCAAGCGCGTCCAGCGGCTCCTCTATGGCAGGTTCATATTTTTCTCCCTGCGGCTCTTTTGGATTGGCCGGGGTGGTGCCTTTAAGGGTAAGTATATAACTGGATACCTGTTGCATTTGCTCCGGGCTCAGCTGGTCCTGCCAGGGGATCATGCCTTTTTCCACCACGCCGTATTTTACCACTGAAAATATATCCTTGATGTCTCCTCCATGAATCCAGTACTCATCTGTCAGATTTGGGCCTACTCCTCCTCCTCCATCCATGGCATGACAGGCGGAACAATTACCGGCATACAATTCTGCTCCGGCTTCAATACTGGAGGTAGTGGCATCAAATTCTACGGTATTTTCATCAATGGAAGCCAACATGGATTCTCCTCTGGCCTCTTCTTCCATGGCAGCAATGGCCAACTCTTCCTCATATTCTTCCATTTGTGTTTTACCTATTCCCAGGACGGAGTAGTTGACAAAATAAATTATGGCAAAACCAATGCTTAAATAGAATACATAGGCCAGCCATGGAGGCATAAAATTATCGAGTTCTACAATTCCATCATAACTGTGATCCAGCTGTATATCTGCTTCCTGCTCAATGGGCTTCATTTTGCCGGTGACAAATTTTTCCTTAAAATTATCCCACCAGGAAGGTTGTGCAGCCAGTGCAGGATTGTCCTGCCTGATAACAGTCATTAAAAAAGAAAGTAAGTACAGCATGACTCCCATGATGATGACAATCAACAGCAGCACCACGCCGATAATCAGTAACAATGTCATTTGGCTACTATCCATTTGCTGCATTTGTGCGGTCCAACTTCCTTCTGCTTCCTGAGCCAAACCGGGAAAAGACAAAAGCATGCCTGTCAAAGTAGCTCCAATCCATTTAAACGTTTTCATAGCTTTTATCTTTTTGAGGTTCATCTTTTAAAGGCATCTCTTTCATTTTGTCAATGTATCCCTTGTCGGCGCGAATTACCCACCAAAACATACCGACAAAGAAAATCACGAATATCAGCAGGGAGATGATCGGATAGATTTCAATGTTTTCTATGGATCTTAAAATTTCTTTTTGCATGATAATTAAGGTTTAAGGATTTGTGGCTGTGCTTTTACTGATATCTGTACCCAGCCGCTGTAAATAAGCAATAAGGGCTACAATTTCGGAATCAGGCAATACTTCCACTCCTGATTCCTGAAGGCCTGCTACAATCTCACCGGCCTGCTGCTGAAGATCATTGATGGCAGTTTCATCATAACCTTCAGGGTAAGGCACACCTAATTTTTGCATGGTCCTGATCTTTGCTCCGATATTACTGTGATCCATGATATTGGTGGTCATCCATGGATAGGGAGGCATTAGGGATCCCGGTGACATGGTCCTTGGGTTCACCATGTGGTGGTAATGCCAGCTGTCCGGATATTTACCTCCTACCCGGTGTAAATCAGGACCCGTACGTTTTGAACCCCATAGAAACGGCCTGTCATATATATATTCACCCGCTTTGGAGTATTCTCCATAACGCTCCGTTTCAGATCGGAATGGCCGGATCATTTGAGAATGACAGCCCACACAACCATTGGATATATACAAATCCCTCCCCTGCAGTTCTAATGGTGTATAAGGGGTAACACTACTAATGGTAGGCACATTGGATTTGATCAGAATCGTTGGAATGATTTCCACTACTCCGCCAATAAGAATCGCAACGGTTGCCAGAATGGTAAAAAACACAGGCTTTCTTTCCCAGGCCCTGTGCCAGAACTCACCCTTAGTAGAAACGTGCCTGGCCAGGGCAGGCGCTTCATCGGCCTCTTCTTCCTGGAAGGAACCGGATGCGGCCGTTTTGACCAAATTGTAAACCATCAAAATGGCACCTGATAAATAAAGAAGTCCCCCAAAAGCACGTAGCATATACATCGGAACGATCTGAATGACTGTTTCCAGGAAATTGGGATAAGCCAACCGACCCGCATCTCCGAACTCTTTCCACATCAAACTTTGAGTTAATGCAGCCACATACATGGGCAGCGCATAAAAAAGGATGCCCATGGTACCTAACCAGAAATGGGTATTGGCCAATTTGACAGAATATAAATTGGTTTTCCACATTTTAGGCCATAGCCAATACAGCATGGAAAAAGTCAGGAAACCATTCCACCCCAATCCACCAATGTGCACATGGGCTACTATCCAATCGGTATAGTGGGCAATGGCATTGACATTTTTAAGGGAAAGCAAGGGTCCTTCAAAGGTAGCCATACCATAAGCCGTAACGGCTACTACCATAAATTTCAAAACCGGATCTACCCTGACCTTGTCCCAAGCCCCTCTAAGGGTCAAAAGTCCATTCACCATACCTCCCCAGGAAGGAGCTATCAACATGATTGAAAAGGCCACACCCAACACCTGCGCCCATTCCGGCAATGCCGTGTAAAGCAAATGATGAGGACCTGCCCAGATGTAAATAAAAATCAGGGACCAAAAATGTATGATGGAAAGCTTATAAGAATAAACGGGCCTGTTTGCTGCCTTTGGGAGATAATAATACATCAGCCCCAGAAAGGGAGTAGTCAGGAAAAACGCAACGGCATTGTGTCCATACCACCATTGTACCAAAGCATCCTGTACACCTGCATAGGCAGAATAACTTTTAAATAGCGAGACAGGTAAGGCAAGTGAATTGAAAATATGCAGCACTGCCACCGTTACGAAGGAAGCCAGGTAAAACCAAATGGCCACATACATGTGCTTTTCCCTGCGCTTGATCAATGTACCAATCATATTGGCACCAAAAGCCACCCAGACAACGGTAATGGCAATATCAATGGGCCATTCAAGTTCTGCATACTCCTTAGAAGAAGTCAATCCCAAAGGAAGGGTGATCACCGCTGAAAGAATAATAGCCTGCCAGCCCCAAAAATGAAACCAACTCAGGGTTTTGTTCCACATGGGAGCCTTCAGAAGCCGGGGCATGGAATAATAAACACCGGCAAAAATGGCATTCCCTACAAATGCAAAAATCACAGCATTTGTGTGCAATGGCCTGAGCCTGCCAAAAGTTGTGTAGGGATTCCCCAGGTTAGCCTCCGGCAAAAATAGCTGCGTGGCAGCAAGCACACCGATCAGCATTCCTGCTAATCCCCATATTATGGTAGCTGCACCAAAGTACTTTACGATCTTGTTATCGTAACTAAATTGTTCAAGTGTTCCTGACATATCACTCCGATTTATTAGGTGTTTTTTTATTTGTTTTATTTTTTGTTTTGTTCTCAAACAATATCCTTATGGCCGGGGTATGCTGGTCGTCAAACTGACCTCCTTTCATTGCTTTAAAAAACAGCCATAAAAAACATCCGGCCATTACTAAACTTATCCCTATCAATATAAAAATCACTTCCATTTTTCAGTGGCTTTTTGGTTCATACCTCTCCTGAATGCCAGCAGGTTGGTCGCCATCGTGGTAAACAACACCACTGATATACTGCTTGCAGGCATTAAAATAGCACATAATACAGGACTTACCAAACCCTGAACAGCATAGTAAATGCCTATTGCATTGTAAGCAAAACTAAGCGCAAAACTAATTTTTATAACTTTCCTGCCGGTATTCGCAAAATCCAGAAATTGAGACAAAAGGCTGAGCTTTTTTCCATCCAGAATGGCATCGCTGGCCGGACTGAAATGGGAAATATTATCGGAGACGGCAATACCCACCTGGCTTACCCTTAGTGCTCCGGCATCATTTAACCCATCTCCTACCATCAACACCTGCTTACCGGAATGTTGAAGACGCTCAATATGGCTCAGCTTATCAGCAGGGCTTTGTTGAAAATGCATATGGATTTCATTGCCCAACTCCCTTTCTAAGATTTGTCTTTCATGGTCCAGATCTCCTGAAAGCAGGTGCAGGTCGAATCTGTTCTTTAACTCCTTCACCATTTTACCCATACCATTCCTGATACCGCTGTCTATAAAGAAGGTGCCCAAATGAACGCCTTCAACAAAAAAGTAAACTTTATTGCCCGTGGACTTTTCAGCTTCGCCGGTCTTTAGGTCCATTAAGGATGCCGCTCCCAGTGCTATGGTTTGAGTTTTATAGGTGGCAGTCAGTCCTTTACCGGGAATTTCCTCCACCTTCTCCAAGTCAGCAGGGCTTACCTGCCCCAGGTAACGGTTTATCCGGTTGCTTAAAGGGTGAACCGAATAACTCACCAAAGCTTTCAAAACCCCTCGGGTTTCATCTGAAAGCTTTTCCCCTTCATACCTTATTTTGGCATTGGCAGGTGAAGTGAGGGTTCCTGTTTTATCAAAAACCAGTGTATCCACCGCAGCAAGTTTTTCGATTACCTGTGAATTTTTCAGGTAAAAGCTGCTTTTTCCAAAAATACGCATGATATTTCCCAATGTGAATGGCGTTGACATGGCCAATGCGCAGGGGCAGGTAATGATTAAAACAGCTGTAAAAGCCCTGATCCCCATGGAAAAGTCATACATGCTCCAATACAGCAAAGTGCTGAAGGCAATCAGCAATACGGTAAAGGTAAATTTACCACTGATTCGGTTGGCCAAAGAGGCAAGGGAATCCTTTTGCTCCCTCTTGGAAAAAGCTTCGTGGTTCCACAAATCTGTCAAATAACCCTGAGAAGGGGATTTTTGCACCGCAAGGTTGATCGCAGGGCCCTTTTGCCTTCCACCAGCATAAATCAGTGAGCCTTTTTTCAGGCCGACAGGCACCTCCTCACCTGTTACAAAACTATAATCTATTGATGCCTCTTCGTTTAATAAAATACTATCAGCCGGCACCAGCTCCTCATTTCTGACCCTGATGATATCCCCCACCTGAACTTTGGTAAGGGGAATCACTTCCTCCTGATCCTTTTTCAGTCTGCTCACCGCTATGGGAAAATAAGCAGTATAATCCCTGTCAAATGAAAGGGTATCAAAAGTCTTCTGCTGGTACCATTTTCCAAGCAACAGAAAAAAAAGTAAGCCTCCCAGGGTATCCAAATAACCTTCCTGGCCCAATAGGAAAATTCCAAACAGACTGTATACAAATAGGGTAATGATTCCCATGGCTATGGGCACATCCATATTTACTGTTCGGTTTTTAAGGGCCAACCAGGCAGATTGGTAATAATCGGTAGCCGCGTAAAAAAAGACCGGTAAGCTTAGCAATACATTCAGGTAACGAAATAGATTCTTGAAACCAGGCCCCAATAGTTCTGCCTCCGAAAAATATTCCGGAAGACTGAAAAACATCATGTTGCCAAAACAGAAGCCAGCTACAGCCAATTTATAAATCAGCTTCCGGTCCATTTTTGGTCTTTTTCCTACATTCAGGTCAGAGAGATTTATGGCTGGCTCATAACCTATGTGTGCCATTAGGGCCACAATATCCTTCAGTCCAATATATTCCTGCTGAAATTTGACCTGCACCTTTTTTTTGATAAAATCCACTCTTGAGGAAATGATTCCCTGATCCAGGCGGTTCAGATTTTCAAGCAGCCATATGCAGGAGGCACAATGGACCATGGGTACATAAAAAGTGACATGGGTTTGGTCCTCGTCCCGGAAATCAATCAATTTCTCTGAAATCTCCTTATCATCCAGATAATCAAAGCGGTTATCTCTTGTTGCCCGGTTTTTTTGATTGTTGCCCGGAGTATCTGCCAGATTGTAGTAATCACAAAGATCGTTTTCTGACAGTACATCATAGACCGTCCTGCATCCGGAACAACAGAAATCCTTCCCATCATGGTGAAGTCCATCATTATCGCAGGGTTCTCCACAATGATAGCAGGTTGTTTGTTGCTTTTTTTCCTTTTCGGTAGAGGTATTCTCCATTTGGCGGCAATTTAGTTCACCTTCAAAGCTAAAAACATGACAAAGATCATTTAATATAGTGATTTAAATGGCCAAATAAAATGAAAGCCTGTCATACCACATGCCTCCCTTGTAAAAATGGAACAGTACTTTGGCCAGATCCGCCTGATTATTTTTTGAGGTGACCAAAATAGTGCATTGGTGCTTGACGGCGTAAGACCAAAAATCTCCTATTCTATTGAAGTTAAACTTGATAAAGGAGGTTTCTGAAGTATGGGTATTTACTTCCTGTATGATTTCCTGCTCCTCTTTTTGTTTGGATTTGGGGATAAAAGCCGGTGAGATAATTGTAGCCTTGCTTTTTTTGATATTATTTTCAAAAAGCGTCAAAAAATGCCTGATGATCTTTGCCGAGGCCGGACTTCCGTCATAATGAAAAAGCAAGCGTTCAAAAGACAATTCCCGGTCATAAAGGAGCACAGGAACATCACAGGGTTCATTTTCCAGAGCTTTGGGATGATCCAAACCATGTAGCCAATCCAATATTTTGGGTAAATGAGCCGTATACAATTGAATAGAACTACTGGGTATTAATTTTTTCCCCACAAGTTCCTTTACGATATCCGCTTCAAAGTTCTGACCCAAAGGGAGGTGAGTATGTGGGGTAATGATTTCACCGGGGAAAGAAAATTGTGTGTCCAGCTTTGTTTGCATGAGCCCGTTTTTTTTTACAAATCTATATCACGGGAAGAAAGAGAATAGTGATATATGGTTAGGCTCAAACATGATAAATGTCATGTTATATTCAAAAGGAAGTTCCCAACTCCCTCAGAGAGATTTAATTCCGTGGAAAAATTCCAAATACGTTAGTTTTTATCGAAATTTACAAAAAACTACTTTTACAAATGAAAGAACACCTTACCGCTATCATCTTTGCCCTGGCCATTCTGGGATCTGCAATTGTTTTGGGCAATGCTTACTGGAAAAGAAGCCTTGAAGAGACCAAAATTTCCGTCACCGGACTGGGTGAGACGGATTTTATTTCTGACCTCATTGTATGGGAGGGCCTTTTCGAAAAGCAAGCTAATTCTTTAGGAGAAGCCTATTCGGGTTTGGAACAGGACAGAAAAGCCGTTACGGAATACCTCAATTCCAAAGGGATCGCATCTGAAGAAATCGTATTCAGTGCCGTACAGACCCGGCAAAATACTCGGGCAGAGTACAACAATGAGGGAAGGTATATGGGGGAAACATTTCTGGGGTATATATTAAGCCAAAATATTAGCATAGAATCCAAAGAGGTAGAAAAGGTGGAGAAAATGGCCCGTGAAATCACCGAATTGCTCAATAAGGAGATACAATTTTATTCCCAGGCCCCCCGGTATTATTTTACCCAATTGGCGGACCTGAAAATTGAATTGATTTCAAAGGCGACTGAAGATGCCCGGTTAAGGGCTGAAAAAATCGCTGAAAATTCCGGCACCACACTGGGAGGTCTTATCACTGCCAATATGGGAATTTTTCAGATTACGGGACAAAATTCTGGAGAAGATTATTCCTGGGGAGGCACTTTTAATACTTCTTCAAAAGCTAAAACTGCCTCCATTACCATGAAACTGGACTACCGTATCAAATAGCGATGGGCAGCAAAAACCGTATTCCACCAGCTCATTTACTACAGGAAGGTATTCACTATTATTATGAGGGTCCTTTTATGGTTTTTACAAGGGATTACCACTTGCTCAGGGGCTATTGCTGCAACAATGCCTGCAGGCACTGTCCATACCGGGAAATAAAGAAAGAAAAAGAATAATAGGAATTATTTGGAGGAATTAAAAGTTCCTAAATCTGGTATTTGGTATCCTTTCGGATAGGTGTCCCGTTTTCTTTGGGTTCCTAAGCGCGGTACTTTCCTTTCCGGCATTATGCTTAAACCAAAAGCCCTGATTTTCAATCCTGTCCTTACCAGGAGTTGTAATGCTCTTGGTGGATCAGGGAAGCCCATGGCTTTCCTGAGCGGCGCATCCATGAGACAGAATGCGACATGCCTTCCTGCCCCAAATAACCACTGCGGAAGGTAAAAGCCCAATAACAAATCCAGTGTTTTTTGCCCCAGCAGCCTATTATCCGCGTGAAATATAAAATGTTCCTTTTCGTAAGACAAGTTAAAAGATTCAAATTCGGAAAGGGTCTCAGGAACGTCCGTTATCCCCATATGCCTGGCCAACTCCCTGTAGTTGACAAAAATTGCCTCTTTTTCCTTCGAGGTAAATGGTCTCCAACCCCAATTATCCATCCACCGTATGGGTTCAAAAATAAAAGTAGACAATACATAGAGGTAGTCCTGATTGGGAATATGAAAACGGCCATGCATGGCATTCATGCGCCCAATGGCAGCTTTGCCCCTATCGCTGTCCTTTCCATTTTCCAAAATCTCGTACAAGATCAATTCGGTATCATCATAGCGTTTACGGGTCCTTTTTGTAAATTCACCGGTTGCAACCAGTAGCCTTGAAACAGAAGGCACAGCAAAAGTCCTGAAGAGGGCAAATTCCAGGGCTTTTTCCATATCCCAGGGAAAACAGTGAAAAGATAGCAAAAAGGCTATTTTTTCATGGTCCCTTTCAGGATGCAGTTGCTTTATTTGCCTGCTAAAAGGTTTGTTGCTCATAAGATATATCCATATGGCTGCTAATTTAGTCAAGTGGGTTTATGATTTAAAACTTTATTCCTTTAAAAAGGTCCGGGCTTTGTCATTTTACATAACAAAATGCTTAATTTTCAAACATTAACAGGGGTACATGAGATGAAAAAATCAATTATTATCCTGCTCACTTTTGTCTTCCCTTCTCTCAATTTTGCACAGGAAAACAACAATTATCCCTGGAAAATAATTGAAACATCTTCCGGAGAAACTACTGATATTCCAGCAATCCTGAAAGCGATAAATGAGGTTCAGCTTGTGGTTTTTGGAGAGGAACACGATGACAGCATTGCCCATGTGGTGCAGGAAAGGCTTTACAGGGGAATGATCGAAAAATACGGAAATGCAACCCTTAGTCTGGAAATGTTTGAAAGAGATGTACAGCTCATCATGGATGAATACCTTTCCGGGCTGATATCAGAAGACAAGCTGATTGAAGAGGGCCGGGCATGGAGCAATTATTCAGATTATGCCCCCCTGCTGTACCTTGCTAAGGAGGAAGGGCAGGCAGTCGTGGCTTCCAATGTGCCAGGAAGGTATGCCAATATGGTTAGCAGGAAAGGATTGGGCACCCTGGAACTATTGAGCCGAAAAGCAGCAGATTATTACTCGGCTTTTAGTCTTCCCAAAGAAGATGATCCCTATTTAAAGAAATTCAATGATGCCATGGGTAGCCATGGTCAGCATATGGGACCCCAATATTTTCATGCCCAACTGCTCAGGGATGCTACCATGGCGACAAGCATCCTTCAATCCTGGCGCAAAAACCGAAGAATTAAAATCCTGCACCTTACCGGCAGATTCCATAGTGATGAGGGGTTAGGAACGGTCAATGAATTAAAACGAAGAAAAAAAAATCTGAGAATTATAACCATATCTTCCTTCCCTTCGCCAGATTTCCAGAACCCGGATTTCAAAGCGATTCAATCCCTGGCAGATTACATAATCCTGACAAAGCCACAGAAAAAATAACAAAATAAAACATGAAATTGCTTATCATTTTCCTATTATTTCATTGAACACCATGTCTATTTTAATGGTATCCCTTGGGTATTCCAAAACCAATGACTTCTCTTTTGAAACCAAAATAGGCGTTTTTAAAGCGGATTTTTCTTTGACAAGTAATGTCAACAGATCTGTTTCCTCTATTTCTTTTCCCTGGATGTTTTCCTTGAAATATTGAGAACCCTTATCAAAGAGATCAATGATGTTTTTGTTTAGTTTCTTTGCCAACTCTAAAACCTGAGTTGGGGTCATGTCATTTTTGGAAATATCCAATTCATTGATCACATGCTTGTGAAGCGTCAAAACGTAGGCATAGGCTTCCCTGTCTTCCAATTTATTGCTGTTGTAAAGAAATTTGATTTCGTTTTTTCCCAATTCAAACATGATTTTTATAAGTTTAGAAATTTAAAAAATGGAATCAATTCCTCCAATTTCTACCATAAATGATGCCAGTATTTACTTGCATCGGTACTTTAATGAAACTTATAATTTCTACTGAAATTAGACATGATCCAAGCGATCGATTTGCAGACGAATGGAAAACTCAAGGATTTCTATCTTTTTTTGAAGGAAATTTTCCAACGATAATAAAAGTTTGAAAAAATTTACTTTGATGCTTGTAACTCCTTATATTTATTAAAAACTAACTAATGACTGAAGGTATTCGTTGGGAGCAAAGATTTTCAAATTATGATAAGGCATTAAACAAACCGTCCCAAGCTGTGACTCAGGCAGGGGATAAGGGACTTTCAGAATTGGAGGTTGAAGGATTGATCCAACGATTTGAATACACTTATGAGTTAGCTTGGAAAACGCTTCAGGATTTTATCAAGCAGCAAGGCTATACGGAAATAAACGGTCCTGGTCAGGTTTTAAATCAAGCGTTTGAAATGGGTCTGATTAACAATCCACAAAGCTGGAGAAGATTGAAAAAAAGCAGGGAGCTGACATCTCATACTTACGACAGTAAAACTGCCAAAATCATTGCAGATGCTATCATCAAAGAATATTATGGTCTGTTTACGTTTCTTTGGGAGAAACTAGACAAGCTTAAAAGCGGAAAGACAGGAAATTTATTCTCATGAAAACAGGAATACCAGGAGAAGTATGGAATGAAATCTCTGACGTTTTCGAAAATTTTTCTAAAATAACTCAGGTAATCCTATTTGGGTCACGAGCAATGGGAAATTTTAGGGAAGGTTCGGATATTGATCTGGCAGTAAAAGGGGAAAATTTAGCCCTAAATGATTTATTGGATATCGAAGCTGCCCTGGAGGACTTGCAATTGCTTTACAATTTTGATTTGGTCAACTTTCTTCAAATCACCAATACAGCACTTAAAGACCACATTAATAGGGTGGGAAAGGTTGTTTACACCAAGAAAATACCGAACTCGGAATCATCTCCCCCTTCAATCTCAAAACATTACAACAATAAATAGGAAAAACCTCAGCACAATTAAAGGACCCCTCATAACACCCTGCTCTCCGTCTGCCAAAGATCTGCATTGGGCCCGAGTTCTTTCTTAAGCGGATCGGTGATTTTATTGAGTCTGCTGACCATATCCGGAGTAAGCCTGACCTTCATAGTACCCATATTTTTCTTTACCTGGTCCGCATTTCTGCCACCCACAATGGTAGCTGCCACACCCTGCTGCTCTAGTAACCAGGCCAGGCTGAGGTTGCCCATAGGGACATTCAGCTCCTCAGCAAAAGCCTTGATTTGTCCGATAACTTCAAAAGTTAATGCCTCGCAACCCTTGTCCTGATGTCTGGATTGGGATCTTTCTTTGGAAAAATGCCTGGTCCTGGCCCTGTCATCAGGCACTTCATTTTCAGAGGAAAATTTTCCGGTAAGAAGTCCCTGCATGATGGGGGAATAGCAAAGTACCGGCACCTCATCTTCAATGCATTTGGGTAAAATACTATACTCTATAGCCCTGAAAAGCAGGTTATAGGCCATCTGATTACTACTGATAGGATATATCGATTGTTTACAGGTTTCCAGGCTTTTCACACCAAAGTTAGATACCCCATAGGCCCTGATTTTACCCTGTTCCCGGAGTTGCTGCAGTGCCCCCAACGTGTCCTCAAGGGGAACCTCCGGATTGGGCCAGTGCAACTGATACAGGTCTATATAATCCGTTTGGAGATTTTTCAATCCTCTTTCGCAGGCCCGGATAAGGTCTTGCGGCAAAAAATCTCCGGGACCCACTTTGGAAGCGATTTCTATCTGCTTTCTTTCGGCACCCAAGGCTTCTGCCAGCAGGTTTTCAGATGCCCCGGCACCATACGCTTCGGCCGTATCAAAGGTAGTGATTCCCTGGTCAAAAGCTTCTTTTAAAGCAGCGAGGGAATCTCTTTTATCCTGGGGGCCCCAGTTGAAGCCCCCAACGACGGCCCAGCAGCCAAAAATCAATCGGGAAATTTCCAACGAACTGTGGGGCAATACATACTTTTCCATGGTTATATCAGGTTATTTTATCAGTCAAAAAAAAGAATTTTGCTGCCAAAATCAAACCAAAAAGCCAAAAAATCAAACCGGCAACCGCACTTCAAACCTGGCATATTCCCCTAATTTAGAATCAATTTTCAGAGAACCACCCATATTATCAACCAGGTGTTTGACCAGTGAAATATTTGTACCGGCCACTTTCCCTGCCAATTTGGTCAGGTCTTTCAGGCTGTTCTCCAACTCACTGTTATCCAGGTCGTAATCGGCCAACTGCAATAGCCTGTCGAATTCATCCTCAGGGATGGGGATTTCCATAAAAATAGCTGTTTATTTTTCTGGAAAAGTAATCCGAAATATCACCATATCCAAAAATGGATGAATAATTAAACCTTGTATTCGTTAAATAAGGAAACCCAAAAATTTCCCTTTTGCAAGGAGTGATGAATAAATTAAATGTATTCTTAGGGAAGTACTTATACCAATACCAAAATCAATTCTTCTCCAGTACAACCTTATAACTTGGATCGTCATCCGCATAATTGACATTGATGATTTTTTTTGCGTTTTCAAGCAAAATTTTGCTGCTATTGGTCAGGTGTCGGATATACACGGTCTTCCCAAGTTTATCATAACGCTCTGTAACCTTGTTAATAGCCTCTATTCCGGAATGGTCTACTACCCTGCTTTCTCTGAAGTCAATAATAATCTCATCCGGATCATTGATGGGGTCAAATTTTTCGCTGAAGGTGGTAGCTGAAGCAAAAAACAAAGGACCATACATCTCATAATGTTTTACCCCGTTTTCATCAATCCTTTTCCTTGCCCGAATCCTTTTTGAATTTTCCCAGGAATAAACCAAAGCAGAAACGATGACCCCAACCAGCACTGCGAGCGCAAGATTATGCAATATTACCGTGATCAGGGTGACCAGCACCATAACGAGCATATCGGGTCTTGGTACTTTCCCAAATACTTTCAAAGAGGCCCATTCAAATGTACTGATGGCCACCATAAACATCAATCCCACCAAAGCGGCCATGGGTACCATCTCTATGTATTCGGAAAAAAAGAGGATAAACAACAATAAGGTTACTGCGGCCAACCCGCTCGAAATCCTGCTTCTCCCCCCGGCGTTTACATTGATCAGACTTTGTCCCAGCATGGCACAGCCTCCCATACCGCCAAAGAATCCGGTCGCAACATTACCGATGCCCTGGGCTATACATTCTTTGTTGCCATGGCCCCGGGTCTCTGTTATCTCATCAATTAAAGTGAGGGAAAGCAGGGATTCAATCAACCCTACTCCGGCCATGATGGCAGAGTAGGGAAATATAATCAGTAAAGTCTCCCAGGTAAAAGGAATCATTGGGATATGGAACTGCGGCAAGCTTCCTTTGATGGAGGCAATATCGCCTACGGTCTTTGTATCTACTCCGCCAAAAATAACAATGACCGAGATTACCAAAATTGCCGTAAGGGATGATGGTACAGCTTTGGTCAGCTTTGGCAAAAACTTGATGATGAACATGGTCAGCAATACCAGTCCAAGCATTACATACAACTTGCTTCCACTGATCCATACCAGTGTTCCCGATGCATTGATTTCCTTAAACTGACTGAATTGGGACATGAATATGATAATGGCAAGACCATTAACAAATCCAAATATCACAGGGTGAGGCACCAGGCGAATGAGCTTGCCCAGTTTGAGCAAACCCACCACTATCTGGATCAAACCCATCAAAACGGCAGCCGCAAAAAGATACTCTACCCCATGATTAATTACCAAAGCCACAACAATCACTGCAACTGCACCAGTAGCGCCTGAAATCATGCCCGGCCTGCCCCCTAAAATTGATGTAACAAGACCAATTATAAAAGCAGTATACAAGCCTACCAGAGGACTAACGCCCGCAATGATTGAAAACGCAACCGCTTCTGGCACCAAGGCCAGTGCAACGGTCAATCCGGATAATACTTCATCTTTTAAATTGTATTGCTTGGGCCGAAATAAACGGTAAAACATTTGCGTCATAAGCTACGCTGATTTTTTGGTGAATAAATCGTAAATAAGGGGAAAGATCGTAAAAGGATATCTCGGGCGATAAAATAAAAAACGCAGCAAATTACCTTTGGTTAAGGCGGAGTGGGTCTGTATTTTTCTAAACTGTAACCTTTCATTTTGCTCTGCAAAAGTAAAAACAATTTATAGCGATACAAAATTTTACCTAAAACAAAAATTAACCTATAAACAAAACTTTATTCTAAATAAACCACTATTTATCTGATTTTTAGCAAAGTACGCTTATTTTTAGTAGAACTATTTAGAATTAGATGCCAGGATATATTTTTATTAAATTGAAATTAACATTTAATCATCATTGAATTAACTCAAAAATCGAATTAAATGCTATCCGGCTTAAATGTTTGTAAACAATCCATCTGTTCTACATTGGAACCCGCCAGACAAGCCTCGCCATGAAAATGCCTGCTTTAGCAGTAATTTCCTTTAAAACCTTGGTGTCAATTGCTTCTTAAAGGCTTAAAAACTATGGTTTTATCAGGATTAATCTTCAACCACATGAAAATGGCCATGATGTTTAACAGGGCTCCAATGATAAAAAATGGAGTTACGGATCCGGTCCAATCCCTAAGATAGGGAAAGGCCAATGCGGTGATAAAAGAACCAATATTACCAGCCATGTTCATGGTGCCAGAAACGGCCCCGGAATGTGATTTTCCAATATCATTGCATAAGGTCCAGGATGGACTGATGGTCATGTCTGCTCCAAAAATAGCAACGGACAAAAAGAAGATAGAAGACATGATGTTGCCGGAATACAAGCTGGCCAACAGCCCAAATGCAGCCAGACCGAATCCTATAACTGCCGGGATGGTTCTGGACCATTTAAACCGGCCACTTTTGTAAATGCTGTCTACCAGCCATCCGGAAAACATGTTGCCAAAAGCTCCTGCCACCAGGGGCAAAGAAGAATAGAGGCCGGCCTCGATATTGTCCAGCATAAATTGATTCTTGACATGAGGAAACAACCAGGTAAGGCAAAAGAAAAACGTGAAATTACTGGCAAAATATTGTCCCATGGCCAGCCGCAAATTCCTGGACCTGACCAGGGATAGGACTGAGAATGCGGAAATTTCTTCCTTTTGCTGCCTGGACCCCTCCAGTACAATTTCCTCCTTTTCATATTCAGATACCATGGGATGGTCTTCGGGATTGTCCCTGAACAGAAAATACCAGGCAAGTGCCCATACTATGCCCAGAAGCCCCAGCGTAAAAAAAGTGTTCCTCCATCCGAGCGAATCAATAACAATGGCTATCAAAGGCAGAGCAAATGCAGCACCAAACCTTCCCCCGGAAAAATTGATCCCATTGACAATGCCCCTTTCGCTGATAGGTATCCAATGATAAACCGCCTTGGATATGCCGGGATAAGCTCCGGCCTCCCCTACACCAAAGAAAAACCGGATAAAAAACAAGCTGATAAAATTAGTGACTGCACCCGTCAATGCGGTAAAAAGAGACCATAAACTAACCACAGCAGCCAATGCCCTCCTGGGACCAAATCTGTCGGATAAAATGCCCAAAGGGGTTTGAAAAAGAGCGTATCCCATTGCAAACATGGACAATACCCAACCAAATTGTTTATCACTTAATTGCAAATCAGCTGTGATGGGTTCTTTGGCCACCGAGATGCCAATCCGGTCAACGTAGACCAACATGGATAACAGAAATGTTCCCCCCACCATAAAATACCTGCTTGGGATGATTGGTTTTTGTTTTAGATTGCTCACTTTGATTTTGGGTTTTTTGTTAAATGACTGTACTGCGTTTAAATAGCAGCACGTAGCATCCTGATATTTTTAATGGTTAGTCCCTCATTTTTGCAACTCCTCCTTCAATTTTTTTTCAATGACTTCTTTTGATTTTATCAGATGGGATTTCATGGCCTTTTCCGCTGCTTCGGGATTCCTATCCAAAATAGCAGCTACAATATCCAAATGGTCCTGTAGGGTATGTTCAGGGGGGCGTATCAGGCCTATCCTTTCAATATAGGTAATGAGGTTGCCTTGCTTGAACAGTTTGTACAAGTACCTGTTCCGGCACTTTTCGACAATGAAATCATGAAACTGGGTATCGGTCTTTTTGTAACTTTCATATTCTCCCTCTTTGCTGTTTTCATAGGGTTGAAAAAAATGTCTGAGCTTTTGGGCATCGGCAGGGGTAATGTTTTTTGCCAGAATGCCGGCAGCCGTGGATTCCAATGCGATCCTGCAATCAAAAATTTCGAGTATTTCTTTGTTGTCTATGGTTTTGACTTTAAATCCAGTCTTATTTTTGGGTTCAATGAGGTTTTCGGATTCAAGCATGTGCAGGGCGACGCGAAGCGGTGTCCTACTGATGCCCATTTGCGCAGCCAGTTTTTCCTGAATAATTTTCTGACCGGGAGCCAGCTTCCCGTTTATAATCATTTTTCGAAGCTCCCGGTAGGCTTGAATGCCCAATTCATCGTTTTTCAGCATTTTCTTAAGGTTTTGATAAGCTATAAATGTTTTTAGTATACAGTATACAAAATACTAAAATAGGCATTTATGCTCATTTTATCTGGCTTACCGGAAAATTAGTTTTTGTACGGTTTGACTGGTAGATGGCTTCAACCACCTTCAGGGTTTTGAGATAATCCTCAATTCCCGTTTCAAAGGGTGTATTGTTAATAATTCCATTGATAAAATGTTCCTGACAGGAATACACACTGTCTCCGGAAAATCCAGTCTCAGTAGGCTTAAAAGAGAGTTTATGCACCTGCAGTCCCAGAGGTTTGATGGATATTTCACCAT
The DNA here is from genome assembly GCF_014762705.1 of Cyclobacterium sp. Lineage (GTDB taxonomy): Bacteria > Bacteroidota > Bacteroidia > Cytophagales > Cyclobacteriaceae > Cyclobacterium. The sequence continues at coordinate 34,141 of NZ_JABURL010000036.1, forward strand.
TGGGGTGCAGGATGATGCTTCCCTGATCCCCTTCCACCAGCATTTCTCCAAAGGTAAATCTGGCATTATCGTGTAAGGGCTCATTGTATCGGTTGGCATCAAAAAGGGCTGTGCAACCTGATTTAAAACGGAAAAAAACCATTCCGGTATCTTCTCCCTGAATGATGGGATTGAGGGTTTTCAGGTTGGCGAAAACCTCGCTCACTTCTCCTTCAAGAAAACGAAAGGTATCCACAAAATGTACCCCTGTCTCATGAATCAGTAACCTGGGCATGGTCCTGAAATAGGGTTGCCTGTCCAGATAGGCATTTTCCCCCCAGCCATCTCCAAGCCTCATTTTGAAGGTATACTGAAATATTTTTTTTCCAATTTTTCCTTCATCGATCAGAGATTTGATTTCCCGGTACCAGGGCTGAAACCGCCAGTTTTCATGTACCATAAAGCGGACTTCTGCATTCTTTACCAGATTCCTGATTTCCCTGGCTTCTTTGTAGGTATCTGCCAGGGGTTTTTGGCATATGATGTGAATTCCTTTGGATAACGCAATTTCAATGATGGCTTTATGAGTCACCGGAGGGGTTACAATGTCGATAAAATCTGGCTTTTCCTTGTCCAGCATGGTTTCCAAATCAGCATAAACCCCCGGAATCTTGAAGTTTTTTGCATATAACCTGGCCTTTTGAATGTCCTTGTCACATATTGCCATTAGTTCAACCTTCTCCATTCTGGACCAGGCATCTCCATGAAACTGACTGAAATATCCAGCACCAACAATCACCCCTTTCAATTTTTTCATTAGTTTGAAGCGTTAACGGTGAACAAATCAAAGACGGTGGCAAGACTATCGGCATCTCCTACGTTACCGGGGTAAACCACATAAGGCATTCCGGGAAACCTGGTTTCATCTCCCATCTCCCACACAGGCACTCCCGGAATAATTTGCCCCAGGACTCTGGCTTTTTTCATCTTCAATCCCTTCACAGCAATATCGTTGGAGGTAATGCCTCCTTTGGCTATAAAGAATGCAGGTTGGGTTTTAATTTTTTTAACCAAACTGACCAAAAATCCAGTCACCTTTTCCCCAATGGCCAGACTTTCTTCCGGGCTACCTCCCGAAATCAGATTCCGGGAAGTGTACACCACGGCATGTATTCCGGAAGCCATACTACTTTCAATATTTTCCAGCATTTCTATCAGAAAGCTATCATTTGAAATTTCAGCATCAATAATTTTCTGCACCGAGAGGGGAATGGCTTTAATCCCTTCTTTTTCCAAGAGCTGTTCAAGCTGAGAGGTAGATTTTTTCACATAGGAACCAACAATGACCAAACCGCCCAAAGGGGAAGACGAAACTTTATTTTGAGGTATCCAGGTCAAAGGTCCCATGCCCGAAAAGGCGGAAACAAATGAAGCGGCCGTCCTAAAATTAAACCCCTTGCCTTTTTTTATCAATCTGTGAAGAACCAGGCACGTTTTTTCCAATTCTTTATAGGTAGTATTATTGACCACCATCACATCTTGCGCACTTAGCGCACTCAATCTTTCAAAAATCACCTCTTCCCCCAAGGCTATGTCTTTTATCGACAGGGATTTTACCGCTTCACGTTTAATGCTACCAGCTGTTTTTTCTTCCACCCATTTGGTCAGATCTGAATGGGTATAACCGAAACTTTTATCCCTGGCGAAAACTGTTTCTGAAACGGGTATCTTTCTACCCCCTTCCATGATGTAGTGGACATTGTCCTCGGTGATCCTTCCCCCTTCAAAAAAAGCCGGGATCAGCAGGGTGGGTAAATTGCCCAATCCTGCGCCATGGCTCAAAGCCTCCACTTCAGATGGGTAATAACCTCTGAGGGTGGAATCACTCCTGCTAATAACCATAAAGCGACGGCCCGTTTTCTCAGCAGCGTTCAGCAGGTTTTGCCCGATTTCCCTGGCCCTTTCAGTGGCCTTAGCTTTGGGAAGGCTCCTGGTATTGGCCAGAACAAAAAACAATGGCGTTTTATTGGTAAATTCATCGATAAAAGCAACTTCTGTCCAATGACCCAGCACCGGCACATCATGCGCCGTTTGTGTACCTGTAGGGTCGTCATCCACGATTACCAATGTTAAATGCTGCTCATAAAACAGCTTCCTTATCTCCTTTTCATAAGGTCTGTCCAGGGGATTCTTGCTATCCGTCATGCGTTATGCTTTTTTCAATGGTCTTGCCAAAACCCTGGCTGGAGCACCATCTCCACCCCCAATTTTCAGCGGCAATGCCATTAATTCCACTTTTTTTGTTTTAATTTCTTCTAAATTGCAAATCCCTTCCACTATAATGACCTGGCCAGAAAACAGGATGCGGTGGATCAGGGTCACCTCCTCCAAATCATTGACATTGGCTACAGAGGGCGGTTCTACGGCCAATATGTTAAGGCCCTTGTCCACCAGCCATCGGGCCAGGTTTTCGCTGATCCGGGGCAACTGATCCCTGTATTTTTGGGGATCGGAAATTGAAAATTTACTCCAACCGGTTTTAATGATTAAACCCTCGCCCTTAAACCAATCATCCTTTAAATTGCCCAAATCATGGACATCAATTTGGTAGGAAGGCTGTATCCCTGTCAAATCCAATATGGCGGCCTTACAAATAAATCTGCTCAAAGGCATTAAGTCAATGGTTGGACCTTCTACCCCAAAATGTATTGGAGCATCCATATGGGTCCCGGAATGACTATACATGTCAATACTAACCGCATTCCAACCGTCCTTCTCAAGATTTTTGGCTTCCCGGATCTGAACCCCGGGCATGGAGGCATCAATGGTCTGTGTAAGGTCTATCCAATCCATGTTTATGCATTCAGTGCTTTAATCACTCCAGCAGCAAAGTCCTCCGTCCTGGCAGTACCTCCAAGATCTATTGTTTTAACTCCCTGCTGAAATACAGTTTCAATAGCATCCACTATTTGGCCTGCTGCCGCTGTTTCACCAAGGTGTTCCAGCAAGATGGCTCCTGACCAAATGGTACCCACCGGGTTGGCAATCCCTTTTCCTGCAATATCCGGCGCAGAGCCATGAATGGGCTCAAACATGGAGGGATATTCCTTTTCCGGATTGATATTGCCACTGCCGCCCAAACCGAGACTTCCCATTATTCCGCCTCCCAGGTCACTCAGTATGTCTCCAAACAGGTTGGTGGTGAGGATGACATCAAAATATTCAGGGTGAAGGATAAAATTGGCACTGGCGTTATCGATATACATTTTTTCCAATTTTACATCCGGGTATTGCTCTCCTACCTCGCTGATCACCGAATCCCAATATTTCAGGCTATGTATCAATGTATTTGATTTGGTGACATTGGTGACCTTTTTTCTTCTTTTTTGGGCCAGTTTGAATGCAAAATGGGCTACCCGCTCAATTCCCTTACGGGTAAAGATACTGGTATCCGTAGCCAGCCCTTCGGGGCTTTCAGGTCTAAAAAAGGCTCCTGACTGTACAAATTCCCCCTCGTTGTTTTCCCTGATGACGACAAAATCAATCTCTTTGGAAGTTTTGTTTCTCAACGGACTCTCCAATCCTTTAAAAAGTTTGACCGGCCTGAAGTTTACATATTGTTGAAATGCTGTCCTCACTTTAAAGGTGTACAACTTTGCCGGCAAAGTATCATCCACCTCTGTAAGGCCGACGGCCCCAAAAAAAACAGCGTCGAATGCTTTTAGGGTGTCCAGACCATCCTCCGGCATAAATGCACCTTCTTTGAGATGCCTTCCTGCGCCCCAGTCATAAAATGTGTAATCCAGTTTAAAATCAAATTTTTTGGCAGCAGCCTCCAAAACCTTAAGTGCTGCCGGAATAATCTCATGGCCAATGCCATCACCCGGGACTATTGCTAATCGATACGTTTTCATAAAATGAATTTATTGTATTACTGATTTAATTCTTTTTTTAATTACCATTTTGGATTATAAACCCTATATGGTTTTTCCACCTCCCCCGTGCAAAACCAAAGCCATCACCCTCGGGCAACTTTCCATTGGCATGGGGATGGAACTCCACCTGGATCAATATTTAACACCTGTTATTTCTTTTACCAGATCAAAAAAACCTTGTTTACGCTCGGAATTGATGCCCCAGTCCACAGGCACACTTTGGTATCCTTCTACATAAGGTTCCCCATCCCTTCGGTAGTCGAAAAACCCCCAGGAAACATAGTTTTCCACTGCAACGGTGAAATTATTCCTGTCTTTGTCAAAATCATAATGATCGTCTTCATTGATCACCACAGGCATGGGCCGGTAACCTTCCACGTTCCTTGTATTCTTTATAAGGGTTTCCATTTTTTCCGTGGTATTAACTCCATTCCCATGGATCAAAATATAGTCTGAGGACTTGACAACATTGGGTTTAGGCACAGTATTTCCTCCATAACTGGTACTTACAAGAAGCCGATACCCATTGCTCTCCATGGTTTTTACCAGTTCAATGAGCTCATGTACCCTGTCCGGCATGAGAATTTCGTGCACATATGCTTTGACATTGCACTCATTGTTAACCTCTATCAACACGTTTCTGTATCCCTCCTTTAAAACCCAGTTTACCGTATTTTTTACCGCATTGATCACTGCTTGTTCATTTTCAAGATTTTGGTCCTGCCCAAAATAGTAAATACCCAACATGACCACCATTTCCAGGTCATCGGCTTTGTCCAGGACGCGCTTTAACCGGTCCATATAGGCCGGTCTCAATTCACCGTCCGGATGGAAAGGTGAATTGTACCATTCCTTATTGCCATAACCGGTAGGACTTCCCCCTTGCATATTGATGGTAAATGCATTCATTCCATATGATTTCCACTCGTCCATGGCAGAAACGAACTCGGCCGTATTTCTATCCGGGTCCCATTCTCCTGTATCCGGATAACCAAAAAGTTTTCTGGTTTCCGGATTCAGGTCATCAAAAATCCCCTGCACCATGCGGGAATTCATCAGTAGCCCCTCTATTTTGTTGCCTTTCCAGGTCCGGCCTTCGTAGGTAGGCTTTCCATTCACGTAAAAGGCCTCTCCCTTTATCGTAACAACCGTATTTTGTGCGATGGATTGTGTGGCCAAAAACCCAGTCAAACAGGTGATAATTAGCGTCAGTGTGAAATAATGTGGTGTTTTCATAATATTTAATTTAAAGGGATAAGGAACTTCAATAGCATTATTTTTACGTATTCCCTTTGCTATCAGGGATTTTTATGAAATTTTACAATTCCAATTCTTTACTTTTTTCGTACCAAAATCACCCAATCTTCCTTCACGTCTTCTGGCGGCATGCCCAGGTTTACCCATCCGGGACCGGTGACCTCCCTGACATTGCCTCCCTGTATCCTTGGCTTTTTGATATTAGGCAGTGCTGAAAGCACCGAAGCCGGTTCACGGGAATAGGTTTCTTCGATTATCATTTCCTTTCCTTTTTGAAGTTCACCCCCTGTTCTGGGATTGTACCAGTCCACCGTATAGGTACCGTCACTGCCCTGCAGGTTAAGTGATGCCCCTCCTCCTGCGGGGAGATAAATGACATACAGTTCACCATTGTCGGTGAACACGAAATCTTTTTCACTGCGGGTCAGACCGTTGGCGTTTTCCATCTCCCAAAAGGGAATATTGTTGTTTTTGTAAAAATTCATGGCATGACGGGTATAGTCCCACAGGGCATCCCTGCTCCGCCAATCTTCCATATTCAGGTCATTTTGTTCTTCGGAATAACCAAAATACCATTCCACCCCATCTCCTCCGGCAGCGATGGTGGCCCAATAAGTGGCTCTGGCCTCATCTTGATTATAGTTATCATCATAGTCATCTGTAGTCACACCAAGACCTCCGGTACCGGCTTCATCCATAGACACATTCCACTTTCTTCCTGCACGACGGGAGGCATTGACCCAATAAGAAATCACATCAAAATTATGCCAGGGACGCATGCTATTGGTCTGGATGGAGGGGCCTTCAAAATATTCAAATCCTAATAATGGAGTATAGGCCTGTTGATATTGGCCTGGGAAAGTATGTGTAACTACAGGGTGATCGTAGGGGTCCAGGCTATGAATATACTGGGCATCTGACTTGGCATTCAACTGATCCGGGTCATTCAATTCTTCCCAAAGATCGTGTTCCTCTCCCAGGTTCCAGTTTAGGGCATGATGGTGGGAAAATCTGGCAATCAGTTCCCGGTAATAAAGTTTTCTCTCAGGTCCCAATTTCCCGCCATTTAGCAACTGGTCATTTTCATTTTCATGGGTTTTAAAATGAAGGAACATGCCCAAGTGATCTCCATGGGTAAAGACCATTTCCCATTGGGCCAACTTCGAGACATCATAGCGGTCCACCTCCTGATGATTGATCCAGGGCCAAATATTTTTACCATCTCCCCCTGCCGATAAAGTCAAAAATGAAAAAGCATTCATCCCTTTGGCATGCAGGTAATTCAGGGCACCAATAAGCCCCTTCCCCTTGTTGTCTTTCCATGTTGGATCTCCCGCTTTCCAATCCTGAATATGTGCTTCATACTTTTTCAATGGAGTGGCTCCACGGCCATCTTTATGCTGAGTACTTCCCCAAATCAAATTGTTGCCATAGTCTTTTGTAAGCCCGGAATGGGTATAAGTGCCATCAAAATCCGCATACCCCAATAACGTTTCCGGAGCATCGGCTCCGCCTTTCATAAACCATTCCCCATTATCAAACCTCAGATAATGCTCACCAACGTACCTAAGCATTCCTTTTGCCCTGTGGTCTGCCCCGCTTTTGTCCGTGTCGGAAATAGAGATTGTTCCACTTGCTCCATTAAAAGAAACGGGTTCTCCCGCACTGGAACTGGTACTCACTGCAATATTTTCTCCCATTCTGAAGGATGCCGTGTAAGTCCATTGACCGGTTTTAGGTGGGGTAAAATGCACTCTCCATTTGTTTCCGGAAGTAGCACTTGTTTCTGCGGCATTTCCGTCTGCGGCAAAGTACCCCGGTACGACCAAAGCATCCTTTCCATCTTCATGCCTGAAGGTAACAGTTAACCTGTAGCCACTGAAGGGATTGTATTCATCGGTTTCGCTGGCCTCCGGTCCATCGAAAGTGAGTGTGACCGGGTGCCATTTTTTTAACTCTCCATCTACAGCAACATTTGACTGTGCAAATAGTACATTGGTACTGGTCAAAAGTGTAAGTATTAAAATTATTACCAATGTTAATTTCTTCATGGTTTTTGGGTTTATGTTATTTCATCTGTTTAATTTTCGATTTTCAAAGGTCAGACGGAACCTCCCCATGATAATCATCCCCCTTTGTGAGGCTTTTATCTTACCAGGTTTCATGAATCAAGGAATAAAAGGGTCAAAATTGTTGAATTAGTGCCTCTTTAACCTATTTTTCAAATCCCTCAGCAGGTACCTTGTGAATGGTTTTGTGAATCATGTGATTTAACTCCTCCCCATTTGCAGTAGTAATCTGATAGCTTATAGACATGACCAATCCCAATGAAGCCTCAATCATATCGGGCAAGGCATCAAGTGTACCTAGCGAGGTATTTACTGCCCCCGGTTTCAAAGCGGGGATTTCAATAAATACTGATTTCCCATCATCGGATAAGCGAACAACTTCAACTTGTACCTGGTCGGGTTTGGTTTCTCCGGGATTGTCTACAGAATATTGCTTTCCCCGCGTACCATATTGACTTGTCCAGGGATAGGTCCATTTTTGCAATTGGTAATTCCCGGTATTTGTTGCTTCCTGAGGATCCAGGCTTTGGGCAAAGTGCAGTTCAATCCCTCCTGCTTTAGTATGAACAGCTATAGGAACATTCAAGGGTTGTCCTGTATACCTTACCCGATGAAAAGAGCCCCAATCTTCTCCTATCGACTGCCAGCTGGTCATTCCAGCTAAATACAGGTGCCCATCTTCGTGAAAGCGGCCACGTTCGAGGCCGGACTTAAATAGTAGCGGTAGGTTTAAATGGGCCCCCTGCCACACACCATCCACCTCTTCCTTTAGAATCAGGGAGAGGTTTCCACGACCATAGGAAGCCAATAAGAGGTCATCGCTGAGTTCTTCCGGCCATTTGTCGCTTGTGATAAACATGGGTTTTGCTGGAGAATTGTCCATATAATGGGGCGTCCAAACAACAGGGGGCTCAAAGGAATCAGGAGTTTCAGTCTGATGGGCGGATGGTACAAATCCGTGGAAGCCCCCTTGTTTAATCCGGTGCACCTTGCTTGTAGGTACCCAATTGCCTTCATTATCTGCGTAAATCAGCTCACCATCAGGGCCCACATCCATTCCATTGGGATTACGAAGTCCTCTTGCAATATTTTCCAGTTGCTCTCCATCCGGAGATAATTTAAAAAGCACGCCGTGATGGGGCGTTATTTCTGCATTTTTAGCGGGTCCTTCTCCCCTGAGGAAGGGTGGCCAGGGAGTTGATTTGGCAAAATAAAAATTTCCTTCAGCGTCCGTTTCCAAATTCAAGGTAAAAGCATGAAAATTGGTGGAAGCCATGAGCTCATTATTAAAATTCTCATAATAATCTGCAAACCCATCATCATTTACATCATGAAGCCTGGTAATTTGATCACGACCGGTCACGTAAATCTGCCCATCCACAACCTTTACCCCGCTGGGCTGAAACAAGCCAGTCGCAAACCGATGCCATGCTAATGTGCCTAACTCTTCTTTTATTCCGTCAACCAACCATACATCTCCACTCAGTGAAACCACTACGGCACGCCCATCCGAAAGAAAATCTACGTCCATCAACCGGATAAAAGATTTCCAGGGATTATCTGACGGAATGGTGAGCTGATCTACCCTAAATGGTCCTTTCTCCTCTCCCATCATTGCTTCCGTTTGTACGGGTTCCCACTGATCAGGCCCAGGGGATTGAAAATCGGACAAATCGGGAACATTACCGACCTGATCCAGAAAGGAGGCCATATAAGTCGATCCCTGGCCGGAAAGTACCGGGCCGATTGCAAGCTTGAATTTTACGGCTTGTTGTAACACTGGAAGATCCAAAATAAGGTGACGATTGGCTACCCTCCATGTTGGTTTAACCTCAAAAACTCCTTGCAAACCTACGACACGGGTATTGTTGCCTACCTTTAAGCTGATATGTTCCTTTGAATCAGCAACCGAAACGATCTCCATTGCTGCATTTTCCGGTACCTGCAGTACCCGCAAGGAAAGCGTTTCCTCAGTAGGACTCAAATTAAGGGTCCTGGTAAATACAGGATGACCATCAACCAACTCGAAACCAGGTAATTCCAGTACATCGCTATTATCAATGGAATAGGAAAAAAGAACCTTATCGCCATTGATATAAAGCCCCTTGTAATGCCCTTGCTTTTTTGGAATTGGTCCATAAGGCCAGGTCCTGGGGTCATCAAAATCTCCATCAAGTGACCATCCCGGGGTTTTGCTGGTTTCGAAATGAGTGATCCCATCAGGACTGGGCCAATCCTCCAATCCATCACGTCCTAAATACCAATGCAGAAACCCACCCGTCCAGGCACTGGCAACCCGCAATAAATCCGTATCAAAAGTCATCACTGCCTGAGGATCGGTGCCCACCTTGACTGCGATTCCTTTGTTCACGAAAATGCTACTTGTCGTGAGTGGATCATGGGCAATTGTAGTGGTTACAAATGGCCCATGGTCCATTGGATTCATATTGTCTGAAGGTTGAAACTGGGCTTGAAGGGGTATAGCTATGCAAAAGCCTGTAATTACAAACAAGGCTGGGATTAAACGTAGTTGAACTATTGAATTTTTCATTTGGCCTGTGGAGATCTTTTTCTAACAATCAAAATAGTTTTAATTCTTCATCTATTCGATATAAACTATACCTATACCAGCTATTTATTCTGTTGAAATCAACCGGCCTTGCATTTGCGTCCAATGGGCCGAATAGGTACAGATGTAGGGATAGATACCAGGTGGCGGCACCTTGAAAGAAAACGATACCGTATCACCTGCATGAGCCAAGGCACTGTAAGCGATAATGCGATCCATTTCTTTTTCCGGAATCCAGTCATTCGTAATAGCCTGCAAAGCGGCAACCCCTACCGGACGGATGTCCTCCTCCCCTTTGACCAATACAATATTGTGGTTCATATCACTTTCATTGATATATTGAATGCGTAAGATATCACCGGCTTTAGCTTTGATCTCCGGCACCGAATAACTCAGGTCAATCCCTTCAGTTTTGATTTCTACCACCGTGGTATCAGCATTCGACTTGTAATATCCCTGGATCTTGGTTGATTCGCTTTCCATTGTTGAACTAAAAACACTACTCATAACAGGGATACCTCCTTTAGGTGGAATTAAAAAAGAGGAAACGACGAATAGGACCAGACATGCTGTAGCAATACTTTTCATAGAATAAAATGTGTTAATAAATGAATTTTGTGAGTTTCCATAACCTTTGTGATGCTAAGATTCCTATATGTTGAAAGATCAGACCTTGCCCCAACTGGAATTTTTAATGCACAAATTCTATATCCATATTTGTAATTTACCATTTGGGATAGGATTGTTTCCATATCCCGAATTAAACCTGCCAAGAACAGTTCTTCCTTGTTTCAGGCACAATTTCTATTGTCCTGAATTTTACTGATAAATTGATCAACCAAAAATTAAGCTTTTGGTTAGCCAGAAAATCCACTACAGTGCTTTGTCGAGGGATATTTCCCGATCTATGAACGTCTTAAGTTAATTCTTTGGTTCTTTTTGATCCCATCTGATCAACTGTAATTGTCACTACCTTCATCTGAATTATCCCAGTCCTATCCTTTGATTAAGAATGCTGGAAACCGTAAATTTTTCTGAATACTGTATACATTTTCAAAAGTAAATCTATGTAATATTTTGGGAAGAAGTAATTTTACAATGAATAAATTTAATGGCTAGGGAGGACCTAGTTGGGTAATGGATGTGCAAATCAATTAATATTAGGTTAAAAATATATACCTAAATAAAAAACAATATATTATTTATTAAAATAATAAAAAATATATTGTTTGATTCGAAAACTTTTTATTTAAAAAAAGCAAATTTATAATAATTGAATAAAGTAAAAGTTTAAAAATCCCGCAATAAAAGCTGCCTGCCTGGCCCTGGTTTCTTCATTGAAATGGACATGGTCTATGTACAGGTTTTCACCCAGGTTCAGGGTAAAACGGTGCAAGTCAATCATCGGAACATCTCTGGAAGAAAAAACTTCATCAGCTACTGCATTGTAAATGGCAAGGTCTGCTGCGTACCTGTAAAAGGATCTTTGATTGGCATTGTGTTGTTCATCATCCACGGGAGTAGTGCGGATCCAAACCATAGGAATGCCTCTTTCCTCCAGCAAGCCGTGAATATCCTCCAGATTTTTCCGGTATTGATCCAAATTGACTTGCCGTTCTCCTGTATTGACACCGGTTTTGATATCATGTAGTCCGCAATTGATCAGCATCAAATCCGGACTGAAAGCAGGGTCCTTTAATTTCTGTCTGAGATAATTCAATACCATTCCGGAATCTCCTCCGTTGGCGCCGGCTGGATTGTCCAGATTGGTTGAATTAATTCCATCATCTCTCTTGCGGTCATAAACCCAGCTTCCTTTCAGGTATTGCTCCAGGTAGGGGCCGTATTGCATGGAGATGCTATCCCCGATAACAAATACTTTTGGTAATACCGGATCAATCATACCGGTTAACAAAAAAACAATAAATAAAAACCCGGAAAGTTTTATGCTTCTCATACATCATTTGTTTTCTTCCAACATCCCGACTTCTATGCATTTACACACCGGGTTCTGTTCCTTTGCAAATCTTTTTCCCTGCCTCCACCATTTTTTCATTTGATAGGGATCAAAGATCAGGCTGTTTTCTGTCAATACCGCAGGAGGATAATAAAAATTAAGGGTTACTCTTTTCCTTTTGCTCAGTAATTCCCCGATTTTAATATCATCACTTGAAATTTGATCCAACATGAAATCGAATGCCCTCGTGGTCAATTCCAGGGCATTCCTTACAGGACGTTTCATTTCCCTGCCCGCCCTGGCTTTTAATACAATCACATCTATTTCGGTAGCGCCGCGATAAATGGCCTCTGATATAGGTACCAGATCGGCAAAACCACCATCCGCATACTCACAGCCATCTTTCTCCATCAAACTCATAAATGGTATCATGTTGGAAGAAGCCCAAATCCATTCGCAAAAATCATGGTATTCACAATCTTTTAAGCGCTTGTACTCTACAGTATTGTTACTTAGGTTGGAAACAGTGATATAAATTTCTGCCGTATTTTGCTGCATTCTCTCAAAATCTCCAGGGGTAATGATTTTTTTGATGAGCTTAAAAAGAGCTTTGCTTTCTCCAAAGGTCTTTTTGCCCTTCAAAAACATTTTTATGGTACTAAAGTGGTTGATCCTGGTTTTGAATACCCCGTTTTTTTTGGAGATGATAAAGGGATTGGTACTGAATATACAATCCTGGGTCACAGAGGTATAAATGGCTTTTATTTTTTCAATTTCATCTATGGAAAGTAAGGGTACCAACAAACTTCCGGTAGAGGTTCCCACGAAAATGTCATATTTATAATTGCAATCCCGAATAAGGTATTCCGCAATTCCACCCCCAAAGGCCCCTTTGCTCCCTCCTCCTGAAATAACCAACGCTCTCTTATGTTGCATTTTTAATCGCTAGGTATATTTTATTGAATCAATTCAACTTCAACATTCTCCAGGAGGATTTTAGACAAGAGTTCAAGCTCTCCGGATTCGAATAATTCCTGAATGGATTCCACCGGCAAACGCTCATCCTCGGGTTTGTAATTTTCATAATCCTGCAGCAGGATGCCCGAAACATCATGGGTATTGATCGCTTTTCTAAACCTGATACCACCTCCATCTGTGTGGTAGGTGTAAGCCAGATAATCCATTTTGTAGTCCTGCTTGTTGATCCAATACAAAAATTCATCCTCATGATCTTCTCCCCCACCCTCTTGTCTGAATGTCACTTTAATCAGGTGGTAATCTTTGCCCTCAAGTTTGGTTTCACCCAAATATTGCTTCATCACGGCTGCATCATTGAGCCCATAAGGCAGGTAGGCGAAATAAGCCACTGAATTCACCGAGTTGGAATAAGCGTTTTCGTCCTTTTCTGTCAGTACTACAGGATTGCCATTGACCTTCCTTTCAAAACCATCATTGTCCAATACATCCTCAACCTTCCCAGATTCATCTGAAAAAGACCTGACATACCTGAATCGATTCGGAGATTTGAATATCTCGTAATGCCTGTCCCTGAAATCAAAGCTGATTTTAGCATTTTGAAACAATTCCCCTCCATGCGCGGCAATGGATTGGTCAATGATTTTTTGGGCTTCATTATTTGAGCTACAGGCGCAAAGACAAAAAATGGTCCCTAGCAGTAACAAGTATTTAACCTCTTTCATGTATTTATTATCATTTTTTTGTGGTCAGTTCGGTTCTTTGATGTTTAAAATCATCTCTGTCCTGTGTTTAATGAAGATTTTAATCGTGTCGATTTCATGAAATCAGAAATATTCCGCGTACATCATCAAAGACTTAAAATTAAATCAATACTGACAATTGGCCTTTTTTCACCACTGTAAAATCCCCTCCATCATGAGCCCTGTTGAACTTTCACCGTGATCCCGGACTGTCAGGAACAATAATACATATTCTTCACCTACTATCCATTAATTTTCATTAAAACTAACTGGAGGAGTGGCAGGATATTCCTGATCGGCGGATCTAAGTGAATATTTGAGGTTTTGGACCAATAGGTTTCGTTACCTTGTTTTAATTCTACGTATTTTTTCAATATTACGTAATTTTTTTACGTATTTTTACTTATTTATAAAAACTTGCCTTATCTTAGCCCTCACAAATTACATCTAAAATTGAAACAAGCAATAAACCCTGCCTTCGTCCACATTTGCAACCAAAAATCAATTCAACATGCAAGCTCTAAACAAAAAAGCTACATCCATCAATCTTTTTGATTTCAAGTCCCGGCAGATGCGGGCATTTCATCTTTCCTGGTTTGCGTTTTTTCTTTGTTTCTTCGGCTGGTTTGGCATAGCTCCTTTAATGGCCGTTGTCCGGGAAGAGCTGGATTTGACCAAAGCCCAGATAGGCAATATCATCATTGCATCAGTAGCAGTAACTGTCCTGGGCAGGTTGTTTATCGGCTGGTTGGTAGACCGTATAGGCCCAAGGATCACCTATACCTATCTCCTGGTGTTGGGAGCGATCCCCGTTATCCTGATCGGGCTAAGCGATAGTTATGAAAGTTTTCTCTTATTCAGATTGGCCATAGGGATTATCGGGGCCTCTTTTGTGATCACCCAGTACCACACATCGGTGATGTTTGCCCCCAATGTGGTCGGAACAGCCAATGCCACTTCTGCAGGATGGGGAAATATGGGTGGTGGTGTCACCCAAATGATCATGCCTGTTATTTTTGCGCTCTTTATTTCTTTGGGATTTCTGGAAGCGGAAGCCTGGAGATATGCCATGATGGTGCCGGGTTTTGCCATGATCCTTACCGCTTTTGCCTATTACAAGTGGACCACCGATTTTCCGGAGGGAAACATCAGGGACCTCAGCAAAAAAGACCTGGAATACAAAAGAAAGAAAAAAGCGGATGGTAAAGGTGCCCTGAAAGCAGCTGTGTCGGACCGTCGGGTTTGGGCATTGTTTTTGATTTACGGTGCCTGTTTCGGTATAGAACTCACCATCAACAATATTGCCGCCATCTACTATCATGATTTTTTCAACCTGGACCTGAAAACGGCAGGATTGATTGCCGGATTATTCGGACTGATGAACCTCTTTGCCAGAACCCTGGGTGGTTTTTTTGGGGATAAGGCCGGTATCAAATGGGGCCTCAAAGGCCGGGTAGGGTTTTTGGGAATTGTTTTGCTGGTAGAAGGCATTGCTCTTGTGGTATTTTCCCAAATGACTTTGCTGCCGCTGGCCATAGGTACCATGATCCTATTTAGTCTTTTCGTTCAGATGGCGGAAGGGGCCACCTTTTCCGTGGTACCTTTTATCAATAAAAAAGCCATCGGTATGATTTCCGGAATCGTAGGTGCCGGGGGCAATGTAGGAGCAGTAATGGCCGGTTTTCTTCTAAAAATGGAAGGTTTAAGCTATGGAGAGGCCCTTTCCATACTGGGAATCGTCGTGGCCACCATCAGTACCTGCTCGCTATTGATAAGGTTTTCAAAGGCGGATGAAAAAATTGCCCAGGAAGAGTTGGAGGAATCATTGGCCCAAAAGGCTGACCTGCAACCGGAAATGGTCAACAGTTAATCTTATTACGCTAACTCAATCCAGGTATGTCAATGGTCAACTATAAAAGCACCTGTTCTTACTGTGGCGTAGGCTGTGGGATCAATGTCTTAAAAGATAAAAAAGGAAAGATTTCCATACAAGGAGACCCTGAACACCCTGTCAACAAGGGAATGTTGTGTTCCAAAGGCATGAACCTTCATTATGTAGTGGAAGACAAATCGGACCGGTTGCTACAACCCCAAATGCGTTGGGGAAAATCCCACCCATTGGAACAGGTAAATTGGAATACTGCCCTGGACAGGGCCAGTGCGGTTTTTAAATCCATCATTAAAACCCATGGACCGGATTCCGTGGCATTTTATGTCTCCGGCCAATGCCTTACTGAAGAGTACTATCTGGTCAATAAACTGACCAAAGGTTTTCTGAAAACCAATAATGTGGACACCAACTCAAGGCTTTGCATGAGTTCCGCAGTCATGGCCTATATCAAAACACTTGGTGAAGACAGTGTACCCATCGCCTATGAGGATATTGAACAAGCCGACTGTTTTCTTGTAGCTGGAGCCAATCCAGCCTGGTGTCATCCCATTATTTGGAGAAGAATTGAAAAACAAAAGGAAAAGCATCCCGATGTCAAAATCATTGTAGTAGATCCTCGTGTCACGCAAAGTTGTTCGATTGCCGATATTCATTTGCAGGTCCATCCCGGAACGGATGAAGTCCTGTTTCATGCTTTGGGAAGATGTCTGATCGAGCAGGGAGACATCGACCTGGAATTCATCTCAAAGCACACCGATGGGTTTGATGCTTATAAAGAGCAGGTATTGCAAACCACCTTAGAAGATGCAGCACAGATTTGTGGTGTCTCCATTAAAGACATTCAAATGGCCGCATCCTTTATCGGCAACGCCAGGGGATTCCTTACCCTTTGGACCATGGGCCTCAATCAAAGTGCAGATGGGGTCAATAAAAACCTCGCACTGATAGACCTAAACCTGATCACCGGTCATATTGGTAAACCCGGGTCCGGACCATTCAGCCTTACCGGGCAACCCAATGCCATGGGGGGCCGGGAGGTGGGTGGAATGGCCACCTTACTGGCCTCCCACCGAACCCTCAGCAATCCCGAACACAGGAATGAGGTAGCCAAATTCTGGGAGGTAGAAAATATCTCTGAAAAACCAGGGAAAACCGCTACCCAAATATTTGAGGGTGCCGAAGACGGATCTATCAAAGCCATATGGATCATTTGCACCAATCCCCTGGTAAGCATGCCAGATGCCAGAAAAATAGAAGCCGCGTTGAAAAAAGCCAGGTTTGTAGTGGTTCAGGATATATCCAATAAAAACGAGGCGATTCCCTATGCCGATCTGGTCCTTCCCGCAGCGGGTTGGGGGGAAAAAGAAGGCACCATGACCAATTCGGAAAGAAGGATCAGCCACCTGAGTCAATTTGCTTCAGCTCCCGGGGAAGCCCTACCTGATGCGGAGATCCTCTTGCGTTTTGCCAAAAAAATGGGATTTCATGGATTTGACTTCAGCAACATGGCCGAAGTCTACGCAGAATATTGCGCGATGACCAAAGGTACCAATATAGACATTTCAGGGTTAGATTATGATCATCTGAAAAAGAAAGGCACGGTACAGTGGCCCTTTCCCAACAAAACTCAGGGAGAAACCAGGCGCCTTTTCACCAATAAAAAATTCCCTACCCCCAATGGCCGTGCACAAATCCAGGTATCCGGTCCAAAGAACGCCTTCGAAAAACCATCTCCTGAATTTCCACTTGTTCTGACCACCGGCAGGATTAGAGACCAGTGGCATACCATGACCCGTACCGGAAAGGTAAACAAACTCAACAAACACCTGCCCAAACCATTCCTGGAAATCCACCCCGAAAATGCAAGCGAAAGGGGCATCGGTCAAGGCAGCACGGTATTGGTTTCAGGCAAAAGAGGGGAAGTCAGGCTACATGCCCAAATCACGGATAAAATTAAAAAGGGAGTGGTTTTTCTTCCCATGCATTGGGGCAAAATCCTTCAGAACGATTTTGCCAGGGCCAACAACCTGACCGGAAATGCGATCGACCCTGTCTCCAAACAACCTGATTTTAAATATTCCGCAGTGCAGGTAAGCCTGTATAAAAAATCAAAGCAGAAAATTGTAATTATAGGGGCAGGAGCTGCTGCCTTCCGCTTCATCAATTCTTACCGGGAATTCAACCAGGAAGATGAAATACATGTGTTCTCCAAAGAAAAGCATCCATTCTACAACAGGGTTTTGCTTCCGGATTATGTTAACCGCCACAAAGCCTGGGAAGATTTGTTGAAATTCAAATCTTCAACGGATATGGATAAACTGAACATCCAGCTGTATGTAGAAAACGGTATTGAATCCATTGATCGCAGCAGTAAAACGGTAACTGATGAAAAAGGAAGGGTACACCATTATGGCATCCTTATCCTGGCCACGGGAAGCAGGGCTTTTATCCCGGCTGATGCACCCATGCATTTACCCGGTGTATTTACCATGCGTAACAGAGAAAATGCTGACGAATTAAAAGAATATTTAGATTTTAAGGGACATGTGCTGATTGTTGGTGGTGGCTTACTTGGATTGGAATTGGCTGCCGCACTTCGGGAAATCAACATGAAGGTAACCATTGTCCAATTGGGTTCGCGGCTAATGGAAAGGCAACTGGATCCCATGGCCAGCTCTCTGCTTCGTGAAAGACTTGAGGAGATGGGTGTACAGCTTTTCATGAATAACCAATTGTCACATCTGGATTCCCACGGTGAAAACAAAAATATTTCAGCCAGCTTAAAAGGAGGTCAAACTGTTTCCTGCAATGCAGTGGTGTATGCCATAGGCACCCGGCCTAATATAGAGTTGGGTAAATCGACCGGTTTGGTTTGTGGCCGGGGGATACAGGTCAACGACTACCTGCAAACCAGCGATCCGGACATATTTGCCATGGGTGAAATCGCTGAACACAAGGGAAAACTCAATGGGATTACTGCAGCTGCCGAAATGCAGGCAGATGTTGCTGCCCGCTTTATTACTGGAGATTTGCTGAGTCTATACAAAGGTAGTATCCCAATGAATATCCTTAAATTTGCGGACCTGGACCTTTGTTCTATTGGCACCCCGGAGATACCTGTCAATTCAGAAGGGTATGAGGAAATTTTGCTGATCGATAGCTCACAGACCTATTATAAAAAATGTATTGTGTACCAGGATAAACTGGTAGGTGCTATTCTGATGGGTGACAAGTCTGAATTTGCAGAATTTAAAAACCTTATTGAGGAAAAGACAGAACTTTCCACGAAACGCCAGGAACTATTGCGAGGCAAATCTACCAAAGCCGAAATGATCGGAGAAATGGTTTGTTCCTGCAGCAATGTCGGCAAAGGAAATATTAGCCAAGCCATCCAATCGGGATACAGGGATTTCCGACAACTTTGCCAACAAACGGGCGCAGGAATGGGATGTGGAAGTTGTAAACCGGAAGTCAAGGGGATTTTGGATGAAGAGCTCCATTCACTTATCGACGCTTAGGGTGAAAATTCTGGTTGGGAAAAGCATTTTACCTGGAAAAGTTTGCCCGAATATGACCCACTGAATGGGTGAAAATATAAATAAAACCGAATACATTTACTTACCCGGGTAAACCGAAAGAATGGCTTCCTTTTTAGGGAGCAAAATATAGCAACATGCAAAAAGAAGATTTAGTCAGGGTATTTGTCAAAGGAGGAATCATTTCTCCGGGTGATTTTCTAAAAATGATCCAGACAGCCAATGAATTGGGCGCTACCTACATTCACCTTGGCTCCAGGCAGGATGTGCTTTTCCCTTTGAAAAATAAAAACCTGGATACCCTTTCCCAAACTTTCGAAGCTATCGACACAGCTTACGATACAGACGGGGAAGAATTTCAAAATATCGTTTCCTCCTACCCTGCCCTTGATGTCATGCCCACAACGCATTGGCTGGCATCCCATACATATCACTATATCCTGGACACCTTTGACTACAGGCCCAAACTAAAAATCAATATCACCGATCCGGTCCAAAATCTGGTGCCTCTTTTTACAGGGAATATTAATTTTGTAGCCTCCGCTGTTGACAACTATTGGTACCTGTACCTGCGGTTTTCAGAAATTGATCAAAAACCCTGGGCTGCCCCAGACCTGATTTACGGATATGATCTGGCCAAAATTGCCAAAGCAATAGAAGAAATTAATCCGGTAAAAAGCGGATTGAAATACGAGGAAATATATCAAAGCGTAATAGAAACCCAAATACCTAATAGTCAAAAAGCAGCGCATGAACTGGACTATCCGGAATCTAACTCCCCTTACTATGAAGGCATGAACCGTATTGTAGGCGGTAAGTATTGGTTGGGGCTTTATTGGCGAAACAACCGGTTCGCAATTAATTTCCTTAAGGCACTTTGCCAGCTTTGCATGGCCACCAATATTGGGAAGATTTGCCTGACACCCTGGAAATCTATCATTATCAAAGGTATTGCAGAAAAGGACCGGTTAAGTTGGGAAAAACTACTAGGGAAATTTGGCATCAACATCCGACATAGCTCCCTGGAACTCAATTGGCATTTACCTGTAATGGATGATGAAGCACTAGCCATTAAAAATTACCTGGTACGGGCCCTTGACAAGCAGGATATCAGCACTTATGGCCTGAGTTTTTCGGTGAAGACAAGACACATGGTTTTATTTACCTCAGTGGCCATAGAGAAAGCGAAAAAAACAAGTGATAATGATCCCGAAACCTTCAATATTCTCTACTCAAAAGACTTCAATCCCAACCTTTCTGAGTATTTTTACTTCGTTAAAAATGTACCCATTGAAACATTGCCTCCTTTGTTGATTGAACTCAGCTATAAATATTATGACCAATTAAAAATTCCAAAATCATCCGATTCTCAAGACAGTAAGGACAGTACCAACAAAAAACCTCTCAAGAAATACCAATGCTCCGAATGCCTGACTGTATATGATGAAAAATACGGTGACCCAGAATCAAATATACTTGCAGGCACCTCCTTTATGAAACTTCCGGACAGCTATTCTTGTCCTGTATGTGAAAGTCCAAAATCGGCCTTTAAATTAATCGTTCATTAAATTATTTTGGCATGAAACTCAGAATCAATGATAATTCCATCCGGCTCAGGTTAAGTCAATCAGAGGTAAGCAGCATTGGACAGGGGCTGCCTTTACATCAGGAATTAAAACTTGGAAAAGAACAGGTCCTTATTTATAGTTTGATTCCCGGAGACTTTGGCAAAATGCCGGAAGCACGTTTTTTGAACCAGAAATTGGAAGTTTACCTGCCTGCCAAACTGGGAGAAGACTGGGCAAAAACAGATGAAATCAGTATAAGACATGTCCAAAATGAAGGCAAGGATTTCGAATGTATGCTGCTGATTGAAAAGGATTTTCAATGCCTTCACCAAAGACCTGATGAAGATGAAAGGGACAATTTTCCAAACCCCAAATCTCTGGAAGACTATCAAAAAGACGAATAGGAAATTACTCCAATTTCCACTTTTATGTCACCCACACCAGTTCCTTTTGTTGTATTTCGGCCAGTAATTTTTCCCTGACTACCTGGCCAATGACAATAATGGCTGGTGCAGCCAGCTTTGCCTCCTCCTGCAGGGAAAGGATATTGCGCAATGCTCCTGTTACAGAACGTTCATTGGACTTACTTCCATTTTGAATCATGCAAATGGGTTCATCTTCCCCCCGGTACTCTTTGAATAAACTTACGATTTCAGGCAGTTTTTTTACTCCCATGAGGATCACTACCGTAGCGGATGACTGAGCTGCAAAATACAAATCCCTGGCCGTACTGTGGTCTTTCAATGTGCCGGTCACTACCCAAAAACTCTCATTCACTCCTCTTTTGGTTAAAGGTATACCCTGCAGGCCAGGTACAGCCATCGCACTACTGATACCCGGAATATACGTAGTAGGTATCCCATGCTTTTCGGCATACTCCAACTCTTCATGACCACGACCAAAGACGTAAGGATCTCCTCCTTTTAGCCTGACTACATGGCCACAGGAGACAGCATAATTTACGATCATTCGGTTAATTTCCTTTTGCTGCCTATAATGCAAACCTGCACTTTTACCTACAAAAATCTTCAGTGCCGTTTCTGGAGCATATCCCAATAAGGCCTCATTGGCCAATGCATCATACAGAATGACATCTGCATTCTCCAGGACTTTTACTGCCTTTAAAGTGATCAAATCCGGATCCCCGGGCCCGGCCCCTACCAGTGATAATCTTGCTTCTGAATTTTTCATTCGGACTATTTACTTATTTACTGAAACAAAATTAAGTATTTTTTTACGTATTTTTACGTATTTATTAAAAATATATTTACCTTAGCCTTTGAATTAAACAGAAAGATTCAGTTGTCTTACTTAGAAAAGCAATAACCCATTCATTCGATAAAACAATTAGCATGACAAGGATAATAGTGATCGGAAACGGAATGGTAGGTTACAAGTTTTGTGAAAAACTGAGAGCTGCCTCCTCAAAGGAAGACTTCCAAATCACCGTGTTTGGAGAAGAGCCATGGCCTGCCTATGACAGGGTTCATTTAAGTGCCTATTTTTCCGGGTCCAAAGTGGATGACCTGAGTATGGCTCCCCGTTCCTGGTATCAGGAAAAGGATATTGACCTGCGTACCAATGAACTTATCATTGAAATCGATAGGGAACAAAAAAGAGTGATCAGTCATACAGGAACAGTTATGGACTATGACAAACTGGTACTGGCCACCGGTTCGGCTGCATTTGTCCCGGCCATCAATGGGGTAGAAAAGAAAGGGGTGTTTGTATACAGGACCATTGAGGACCTGGATGCCATTATGGATTTTGGGAAAAAAGCCAAATCTGCGGCGGTAATCGGTGGGGGTCTGTTGGGTTTGGAAGCAGCCAAAGCGGTAATGGACATGGGCTTGGAAACCCATGTGATAGAATTTGCCCCCAGATTAATGCCCAGGCAATTGGATGATGCCGGGGCCGGAATTCTGAAGTCAAAACTGGAAGATTTGGGCATAACCATTCACCTGAGCAAAAACACACGGCAAATCAATGGCAACGGAAAGCTAACCGGGCTGGATTTTGCAGACGGATCCGGATTATCCGTAGACATGCTGGTCATATCAGCAGGAATCAAACCCCGGGATGAGCTGGCCAAAACTTGTGGAATTTCCACCGCTGACCGAGGGGGAGTGGTTGTCAATGAATTCCTTCAAACCAAAGAGGACAAAGACATTTTCGCCATTGGAGAAGTGGCTTCTTATCAAAGCATGATCTATGGACTGGTAGCCCCCGGTTATGAAATGGCCAGTCAGGTAGTAAACCAACTATGTGGAAAAGCATCCAATCCATTTCTGGGCTTTGACATGTCTACCAAGCTGAAACTGATTGGTGTGGATGTGGCCAGTTTTGGTGATCCTTTTGGTGAATTGGAACCTTCAGAAAACATCGTTTACGAAAACAAAAATTCCGGAGTATACAAAAGAATCAATGTCTCAAAAGATGGTAAACGTCTGTTGGGCGGCGTGTTGGTTGGGGATGCCTCAGCGTATGGGATGCTGCTACAGATGACGCAAAACAAGATGCCCCTGCCCCCCAATCCGGAAGACCTGATACTGGGAAACAGAGGTGGAAAAGCAGCTGAAAGTGCAGGCCTGGAAAGCCTTCCTTCGGGGGCACAAATATGCTCTTGTGAAAATGTGACCAAAGGGGATATTTGTCAGCTCATCGAAAAGGAGGGAGTGTACAGTATAGATGAAATCAAGGGCTGCACCAAAGCCGGAACGGGCTGTGGTGGTTGTGCTCCCATGTTACATGATCTGCTAAAGAGCCAACTTAAGGCAATGGGAAAGCAGGTGAAAAACAGTTTGTGCGAACATTTTGATTATTCCCGGCAGGAACTTCTGGATTTGGTAAAGATAAAAGGCATCCGAAGCTATGATGAACTCCTGGACCAATTTGGAAAAGGGGATGGCTGTGAAATTTGTAAACCCGCAGTGGCATCAATTCTTGCCAGCACCTGGAACGAACTGGTCACCAAACAGGACACCATACAAGACACCAATGACCGATTCCTGGCCAATATTCAAAAAGGCGGCACCTATTCTGTTGTTCCCAGAATACCGGGTGGAGAAATCACACCCGAAAAGCTGATCGTCATTGGCCAGGTAGCCAAAAAATACGGGCTATATACCAAGGTTACGGGAGGGCAGCGGATAGACATGTTTGGAGCGAGAGTGGACCAGCTTCCAGATATTTGGGAAGAGCTGATTGATGCCGGATTTGAAAGTGGACATGCCTATGGTAAATCCCTGAGAACGGTAAAAAGTTGTGTGGGATCAACATGGTGCCGTTACGGGGTACAGGATGCTGTTTCCTTCGCCATCCGGGTGGAGGAAAGGTACCGCGGTCTCCGCTCTCCACATAAATTAAAAGGTGCCGTATCCGGCTGTATCCGCGAATGTGCAGAGGCACAAAGCAAAGACTTTGGTCTTATCGCCACCGAAAAAGGCTGGAACCTATATGTCTGTGGCAATGGCGGATCCAAGCCACAACATGCCAAACTTCTTATCAACGATGTGGATTCAGAAACCGTCTTGAAATACATTGACCGATTTCTGATGTTTTACATCCGGACGGCAGAACCATTGAACCGGACGGCCACCTGGCTCAATAAAATGGAGGGAGGCATAGAATATCTGCGGGAAGTAGTGGTGAACGATTCCCTGGGGATTGGTGAGGTATTGGAAAAAGAAATGGAATTTATGATCCAAACCTATGCCTGCGAATGGAAAGAAGTAGTCAATAACCCGGAACTCAGGGCTAAATTCAAGCATTTTGTCAACGATGACCAGGGAGACCCTTCCATTGGTTTTAAAGAAATGCGGGGTCAAAAAATCCCTGCTTCCTGGACTTGATACGGATTTTAACTGTCAAAACTCAATTCTTAAAAAATTTGAAAATTATGTCGACCAAAATGGAAAAATACAAAACGGCTGATACTTCTAAAATCACTACCTGGTTTAAAGCCGCCCCGGTAAGTGCCCTGCCTGAAAACGGAGGTGCCTGTATCAAATACAAGGACTTACAGATAGCCATTTACAATTTTAGCAGAAGAAACGAATGGTATGCCTGCCAGAACCTTTGTCCCCATAAAATGCAAATGGCTTTGTCCCGCGGAATGATTGGGTCGCAGGGAGATGAACCCAAAGTAGCCTGCCCCTTTCATAAAAAAACCTTTTCCCTGAAATCGGGAAAAAACCTAAATGGAGATACCTGCGACATTGCTACATACCCCATTAAAGTGGAGGATGGATATGTATACGTAGGTTTTGAGAATTAACCTAAAATAACCAAATAGCCTGCGGGCTTTTTTCTATTGGGCAGGGATTGGTATACAGTCCCTGCTTTTTTATTTTCCCTTTCACCCTACTAGATGGGAATTTTAAGTGTTTTTACGTAATTTTAAGCAGTTGATGCAGTATGGAAAGTAAAAAAATCTCAGAAAAACCAACATTTGAAAAGCTGGGCAGGTATTACCTGGTGGCCCTTTGCGCCATTGCCATCAGCATCATCGTCAGTCAGGTGCTGGTTCAAAAATTCATCAGCGAACAAAAGAATGATTCTCGTGTGGTCAATCTCTCCGGAAGACAACGAATGCTGAGTCAAAGGATCAGTAAATGTGTCCTGTTACTGAGTGACAGCCCTGCTCCCTCAGATAAAAAAGATATATTGGAAGAACTTGACCTTGCCCTGAAGGAATGGGAAGAAACCCACAATGCATTACAAAAAGGAAACGATACTTTGGGGATTAAGGGGAGCAACAGCAATAGCATTGAAAGACTGTTCCGGGACATAGAACAAGACCAGCAGCTTATGGCTGTAGCTGCTTCAAATATTGTCAGAAAACTTCGACAGGATATCTATATACCGAAAGACAGCATTCGAACGGATATTCGCACCATCATTAGCCGGGAATCGGCTTTCCTCAAAGGCATGGACGCGATTGTGTTCCAGTACGATGATGAAGCCAAATCCAAAGTAATGAACCTGAGAAATATTGAAATATTCTTATTGGTGATTTCATTGGGTGTGATTCTATTTGAAATATTTTTCGTTTTCATTCCTTCCGCCAAAACCATTGGTCAAACATTTAAAAAGCTACTCCGGTCAGAGCAAAAATCCAAAAAGATGACCCTGCAGCTGAGTGCCTTGTATAGTTCCCTGGAACAGGCCTATCAGGACCTGCTCGAAGTGGATGTAAAAGTAGCAGATTTCACCATTTACGCCCGTTGCCAGGCAGATGGCGATTTCGAAGATTTTTCTGACCAATTCTTATCCTTAATGGAATTTGAAACTAACCGTCCCATAAATCTTTTTGCCTGGTTGCAGGATCAGGGGTACAATGCCGAATACCTGCAAAACATCAAAACAATGGTCCATAATGGTGAATCATGGAATGGAGAAATCAAAGTAGTCAATGAAACCGGAGATTTTGTCTGGTTAAAAGTAAATTTGATTCCTACACAAAATGAAATCGGACAAACAGACAAAATACTCATGGTCAGCACCGATGAAACAGAGAAAAAGGAAGCTGAAGCCATTTCCAGGGAAATCAACAGGGAAAAAATTGAACAAAAAGTAAAAGAACAGCAATTCAGATCCGCACTGATACTGGAAGGGCAGGAAGAGGAGAGGAAGAGGATTTCCAGGGACATGCACGATGGGATAGGACAATTGCTATCCGGTATGAAGTTTAACCTGGAGGGAATACATTCTGTAAGTTCAGACTTCGAAAAGGATAAGCTTCAAACGGCGAAAGACCTGCTCAAAAGCATCATTAGGGAAGTCCGCAGAATTTCTTTTAACCTTACCCCAAGTGCCCTCTCAGATTATGGGATTGTTCCCGTATTGAATAAATTTGCCAGGGAGATCAGCAAAATTTCAGATCTGGAAGTGACTTTTGAGAATAAAACAGGCTTTTTGAGCAGGTTGGAGGGTACAATAGAGAACAACCTTTACCGGATTTGTCAGGAAGCCGTAAACAATGCCATTAAGTATGCAGCAGCCAAAGAGGTGAAAATCACTCTTTCCCACAATTCACAAACCCTGCATTTGGAGATTGCAGACGATGGCAGGGGCTTTGATATTAAAAAGTTGGAAGAAAAGGGCCATTTTTCAGCATCCGGCCATGGATTATTTAATATCCGGGAAAGGGCCAATTTCATCAATGGGCAGTGTGAAATAAGAACTGAACCAGGAAAAGGCACCAGTATCAATATAAGTGTGCCTTTGGATTAAACGATAGGTAATGAAAATATGGAAAAAATAAAAGTAGTATTGGCAGATGATCATGTGGTGGTACGAAATGGCATCAAAAATTTGTTGGAAAATGAAGGCAACGTAACTGTAGTCGGAGAAGCATCCAATGGAGAAGAAGCACTATTGGCTGTAGAAAAACTAAAGCCTGACCTGCTCATCATTGACATCCGCATGCCTGTCATGAATGGTCTGGAAGCTACAAAAATACTTTCCAAAAAGGCGGGACCCACCAGAACCCTGATCCTTTCCATGCATGATGATGAAGATTATATCCTGCAATCCATAGAAAGTGGAGCTTCCGGTTACCTGCTCAAAGACACCAGCAAGGATGAATTTTTAAAAGCCATCAACACCATTCATCAGGGTGGAAAGTATTTCAGCGGAGACATCAGCCAGGTTTTGGTCAATAGCTACTTGAATGTCCGCGACAGAAAAATCATCCAACCCATGGGATCGGTTAAACATTACGATATCACCAAACGCGAAAAACAAATACTTAGAATGATCGCTGAGGGAATTGGAAACAAAGAAATCGCGCAACAATTGGGTAAAAGTATCCGAACCATAGAAACCCACAGGTTTAACATCATGAAAAAACTCAGGGTCAGCAATGTGGTAGAATTACTCAAAAAAATCGAGGAAGAGCCGGGATTAAAAGATCATATTGAAAATGCCTGAAGCAGTCCTGGCAGTTAATGCCTATCTCCCTTCAAGCCCGGGTTTGGCTGCAGCACCATCATAAATCCGAAGAAACACCTGTACTAAGGCTTCGCTGGTTTTGGTAATAGCGGTACCCAATAACCAATAGAGCAAGGGCAAGGAAAACGTATTCAAGGGTAATCAGCCATAAATTCTCTTTAAAACCAGGCTGGGCATAAGCATGGTACGACAAGAAAACAACTCCAGTCCATACCACAAAACTCCGGTTAAGGGTGAACACACTGAGGCCTAAAGCAGGAATTAAATACCAGGGGTGAACAGTGGTTTGCAGCAGTAGAAAAACCAGGTACATCCATACTATTTTCGAAACCAGTGCTTCCTTGGTAAAGGTTCTTTGGTACAAGCCCATTCCCAATAAACATATCCCTGCAAGGACCTGCAGGGCTGGTCCGACATGAGCAATGGGGTTATAGTCTACAAAAAATGAAGAAACTGCCCTGATCAAGTAATAAATCGAGGCATTAAATTCAAACGTACTTTGGTACAGGCGAAAGCTTTGGTAGAAGTTCTGTGCCCCGTCCATCAACACAATAGGACTTAGAAAGAAAAGCACAAAAGCGGCAGCCGCCAATGTAAATTTCCAGAAATTTTTACTGTCCCAAAAGCGTATCCATACAGGAGCCAGGATTAAGGGATTTAACTTTACTCCTATGGCCCAGGCCCAACTAAGGCCCGTCGCCAGGGGTTTATTTCTGCTGTAAAAATAAATCGTTAATAACAAGCCGGTCAAAACAATCCCTTCGAAATGAAGATTTCCTGTCAATTCCATAATTACCAGGGGATTAAAGGCGTACCAGGAAAGCTGGTGAGCAGGCAAACGCCATAGAAATAGCAGTTTTTGCATCAACCACAAATTGATGCCTTCCACGATCAGTAGACAAACCCTTAAAACCAGTACATTAAGGAAAATATTTTCACCTGCCAGGGCTGCCAGCCAGAAAAAAAACTGGTGCAGCGGAGGATAGAGAGAGTAATACTCCTGGGAATTCATGTTTTCCAATAAAGTGCTCCAGTAAGCATTTTCAGGAATGTCTTTGACCAAAACAGGTAGCTCAAGGTAGGGGTTGATTCCTTGTAACAAAAGCTGCCCATCGAACAGGTATCGATAAAAATCATCCGAAAGACCGGGCATAGCTCCCAGCAGCAACAAGCGCAGACTGAGGGCCAGCAGCAGTACAAGATAGGGTGAAAGACCAGTTTTTTTATGAATGCCAACCAGATACAGGTAAGCCAGGAATGCTACTCCATATAGGCCCAACAATTCCGGAAAAGCTGTCCTGGGAACCCAATATCCCATTCCCAACAAACCGACGGAAATCCCAATCAAACAAAGTGCAACTTTCAAAAAGGTGGTATTTATGGATTTAATTTTAATTCATCCCGTAAAAATTCGTCTTCAAGGGCGTTTCTGTTCCAATAATCAATCACCTTCATTCCTTTCCTTGTAGCTCGCGTAACTTCTTTTTCACCGTTTTCCAGGGTATGGGTTTCTTCCCAGGCCACAATCGGATAAGGAAATTCTTTTTCAAAATCGATTTTCAGTTCCCGCTTCCCGGAACTATATGTCACCTCCAATTGCCTTAGGTTATTGCTTTTATCTGTTAATCGGATAAATGCTTCTTCTGCAACAAATTCCCCATGGGTGAATCGTTGGTAAATCAGGGAGGGCCACATTTGTACACTTCCGGTAGGGATTTGGTTGGGATTTATCCGGATCAGGTTCCACAAATCATCCTCCGCCATTCCCGTGAGAGAGAAGCTCTTATCTCCTTCTTTTTCAAAATAGGAAAACAATTCTCCAGAATAGGATTCCCCACTATTCAGGTTAATTTGCGTAAAGGATTGTCCACACCATTCCTGGGAGGAAGCCGTAAATTTCACTCCCTGCATGGCCTCCTTGGTGGGTGTAAAAGCAGAAAGCATCATGTGATAAGGGTAAATTCCGGTGATAAAATCTCTTGTCTGGTTCATTTTGATAACCGAAAGTTTATCTCTTCCAGCCGATGCGGGATCATCCAGTTTCACCTGCTTGCTTCTAGAAAAGTCTTCTGTCACAAAAATCAAAACTGCCTCACCAGCTCGGGGTTCACCGTAGCGGTATTGGGTAAGGGTAAAGCTACTGATCTCGGCCTGTCCCTGAAACCAATATTCTCCCCAAGCCTCAAAATCTACTTCTTCCCTTTCAGGCCTGGCACAAGACAGCACTATAAAAAGCAAAGAAAACAACAGTAAACATTTATTCATGATATTTTAATTTTAATGTTAATTTAAAGAAAAAAACGAGATTTTACCCATAGTTCTACAGGACTTCCCCGGAATACCCTATCTGTATTTCCACAGGGTCCACAAGATTTTGTATCCCGCTCCTACGACACCTTTAACGGTTCCGCTGACTTTGGATACGCCTATCCTTTGCCTGTAATTAACAGGAACCTCCGTATAGCGCAATCCCATTTTCACCGCTTTGATTTGCATCTCAATGGTCCAGCCAAAGTTTTGATCCTCCATGTGCAGCTGCATTAACTTTTCCCATCGGATAGCCCTGAAGGGACCCAAATCTGAAAATTCGGCCGCAAACATTTTACGCATCAGCC
Source organism: Cyclobacterium sp. (assembly GCF_014762705.1). Lineage (GTDB taxonomy): Bacteria > Bacteroidota > Bacteroidia > Cytophagales > Cyclobacteriaceae > Cyclobacterium. The sequence goes on from NZ_JABURL010000036.1 coordinate 64,189, forward strand.
AAGTTGCCAGCCAATTTCCAAAAACCTGGGGAAAGGTCATAGACCCTTTTTCCTTTTTGCCCCTGGCCCGGGAGCCGATGACCATGTCCATTTTTCCATCCCGTATAGGTTGAACTAGCCCCTCCATTTCCCCCGGAAAATCACTGTAATCCGCATCTAAAAAAACAAGGATTTCAGGAGGTTCTTGTAGGTTAGAAAGGTATTCCATGCCTGTAAGACAGGCCTTGCCGTATCCTTTTTGCGGCTCATCCAGTACAATGGCACCAGCCTGAGAGGCCACTTTGCGGGTGTTGTCATTGGAGTTGTTGTTGACCACTACAATATGTCTGACGAAAGCAGGAATTTCTGCGATAACTTTTCCTACTGCATTCTCTTCGTTGAAAGCGGGGATGAGGACGTCTATCCGTCGCCCGGAAAAGGTAAAGGGTTCACTAAGGATTGTCATTTATTTTTGGTTAATGTCTTTAATCACTTTACCTGGAAATCGGACAAAGTGAAACAGGCACACGCTCAATACGCTATGACAAAGGCTTAACGTATTGCTGCACAATTTTTCATTATCTGCTAATTATTTCTTCGGTTTACTTGCCTGTCTTTATACGGTAACTTCTAAAAGAGGCCACACTTACCATTCCAAAGCCCAAAGCCAGCATGGCATGAAAAAGCAGCATTTCGTAGGTGGCGGTATAAAGGGAAAGCCCTACGAGAACAAGGAATAACAAAGCCAAAATTGCTTCCACATAAGTGCCTGCAGGAACTTTCAACTGGTGATATACATTGCTGACCCAGGCCCCGGGCTTTTCATCCAGGTTGTATTTGGGGGTACGGATAAAGGGTGATTTTTTACCTGTCAGGCCCTCCCATACGGCCTGTCCGTTATGCACGGAAAGTCCCATGGAAACGGAAAGAAAAACCGGTAGCTCCCACAAATAACGCAGCAATCCTTTCCTGGAATAATTGGCCAGGGAAAGGTTGGCGAAAAAATAAACCGAAGCGATGATGATAAAACTCAATAGAAACAAGGCCGCTGCCTTAAAGTAAAGAAGGGGGATCAGCCCCTGGTAAAAACCCCACCAGACCGGAATACTGCTCAGACCTACCAATAACACTGCAATAAATATCATTGAATTCAACAAGTGAGCCGCTGCATGCATTTTTACTTTGAAGGTAAATGGCCCTTTCAGCACCTGCTTGAGGTGTTTAACAGCACATTCTGCCCCACCCTTTGTCCAACGGAATTGTTGGGATTTAATGGCTGACATCACCGGAGGCAATTCTGCAGGAGATACTACATCAGGACGGTATAAAAATTTCCATCCCCTTTGCTGTGCACGGTAACTCAGGTCCAGGTCCTCTGTAAGCGTATCTTCCTGCCAGTTACCCGCATCAAGAATACAATCTTTTCGCCAGATGCCTCCCGTACCGTTAAAATTAATAAAAGCCTGCTGCGCATTTCTCCCCATCTGCTCCACCGTGAAATGTGCATCCAACGCAAAGGCTTGCAGCCTGGTAAATAAGGAGTATTTTTCATTCAAATGTCCCCACCTGGACTGGACCATACCTATTTTTGAATCGCTAAAATGGGGTACTGTTTTCAATAAAAACTGATCATCAGGAATGAAATCAGCATCAAAAATGGCAACCAATTCCCCTGATGCATTTTCGAGCCCTTCACGTAGGGCACCTGCTTTAAAGCCTGTTCTTTCCCTTCTATGAATGTATTTAAAATTGGCTTTGGGAAAATTCTGGAGCTGCTCCCTGATGATGGCACAAGTTTCATCCGTGCTGTCATCCAAAATCTGAATTTCCAATTTATCTGCCGGATAATCCATACTGGCCATTGCTGCTATCAATCTTTTGACCACGTATTTTTCATTGTAAACAGGCAATTGAATGGTCACGGCAGGCAAATTGGTATCAGAAGCACTGGCTGCAGGGGTCAGGTTTTTTTTAAACCGGAAAAAATGCCACAAAAGATTGGCCTGTGCCAGGCTGTAACACAGAATGAAACACATGGACAGACCATATATCCCCAAAAACAAATACATCCACATTTTTATGACTTTACTTTAATCGATTCATTACCAATGATGATCGGCATGTCATTGATTCTACCAGCTTCCTGCCCATTTTCCAATTTAAGCACTCCCCTGGGGCACACGGCCGAACACACCCCGCAGCCTACACAGGATGAACGCACAATGTTTTGTCCCCTTTGGGCATACCATCGAACGTCAATTCCCATTTCACAATAAGTCGAGCAATTGCCGCAAGATATGCATTGCCCACCGTTGGTTGTGATCCTGAACCTTGATTTGAACCGTTGCACCAATCCCAGGTAGGCTGCTAAAGGACAACCAAACCTGCACCACACCCGGTTCCCCATAAAGGGATAAAATCCCGTACCTATTACTCCTGCAAAAGCCGATCCAATGGCAAAACCATAGATGGAATGAAACTGATTGGTGGCCTGCTCCAACATACCAAATTCCATAAAATAATTGGTAATGGTCACAGCGGTCATAACAACTGCAAGCACCAGCACTCCGTGAACCAGATACCTTTCCACCTGCCAGGCTTTTAGAGATTTATCGGAAAGCTGCCGGTATGGATCCCCTACTGTTTCAGCCAATCCCCCACAACCACAGACCCAACTACAGTACCAGCGCTTGCCATAAAAATAAGTAAAAACGGGCACTCCTATTACAATCAGTATAATGCCCCAAATCAGCATAAACATGCCCAGGGCCCCGGAACTTACCATACCCTCTATGCGGTACTCATAAAAGAAAGAATAATCCAATGGCCAGATGTTTTTGAAATCATGCCAGGGCATGTTAAACAGCACCAGAATCTCAGGGATCAGAAAGGCAAAGGCCAATTGAAAAAACATCACCGAAGCAGTCCGGATGGTTTGGTAATTATTTCCCTTGTATTTTCTGAACATCCTCACTCCCATTACCAAAATCGCAAGGGTATAAATCAGTCCATACAAAAACCACTGGCTGGCGGGGCCTCCTGAAAGCAAAATACTCAACGGATCTACCATGATCACCAAATTGGTCAGGTATTCGGGATACCAATACAAAATGATATAAAAAACGATCAGATAAGTGCCGGTGATGATGCCCAGCCAACCTCTGGCTTTCATGGAAGAAAAATAAATCCCATCATGCTTGATCCCTGCCGGTTTGTTCCTATATAAAGGCAAGGTATATAATAAACCTCCCAGAACTGCCAGGCCTATGGATAATGCCAGGAACAATAAGGGGGCATCTTCTACCGGACCACTGGAAGCCGCTTTGGTCAATGCAAATGCATAATCATCCCAAATCACTTTATCCCAGGCTTGCTCTTCTTTTAACTCTTCATTGTAGGCATTGAAAAAGTCGTTAAAATCTTTGATAAAAGAAAAATTGGAAGCGTAGGTTTTTTCATAGATGGGTTCCAATACCTCCAGCATGGCATCCTGGTGCATTTCCTTGGTATGATCCCGGACCATTGTCCTGTCCAATTGATAAGACCCGGAAAAGGGTATTCCCGTGAACACCAAAAGTCCAATGATAAAGAGAACCAGGCCTGAATTTTGAAGTAATTTCATGCGTTTAATATTATTTATAAAAGACCTTAAATAGCGTCCTACCTAAGCTCCAATCCTTTTTCGGAGAAATCCCCGTGTTTCCCCTATAGCTTTTTGGGGGCACCCAACTGTGTGACGTTATCGTCATGTCCGGTTCCATGACCTTGAACCGATTAACTTTTGAATAAATGATTGCCTGGGCAATGGAATGGAGGTACCATTTTCACTGTTATACTTGTCAAGCAGTTGCTTATAAAACTTCTTGTGAAATTCCGGGTTAAAATTGGCCTTATCCAATTGCCCGATTACCCGGTCTGCCTTCCAGCCTTCTTTTATGGCCCGATCAAAGAATTCATGTCTCATTCTCCAGCCAAAGGCATTCATTCCCAAAATCCTGTCTTCCTGATCAAATAAAAACCTCAAAGCCACCTTTCCTGATGCGCTTTCCCAATAAAATGACCTGGTAGGGTTCTCCCAGGTTGGGGGGACATGGCCGTAAGTTTGGTATTCGATATCAAAAAATTTGGCTGAATTGAACCAAATCCCAGGCGTATAACCCACTTTTTTTTCGTGGGTAAGGTTATGGGCCAGGGTTTCTCCATGCATACGCCCTGTATACCAAACCTGTTCTATATTTTTACGGTCCTTCCCTGGCGGCTTATTGAATTCCGCACAGTCCCCTATGGCATAAACATTGGGAAGGTTGGTTCGGAATTGATCATCTACAAGGATACCGCGATTGGTGTTTAAATCACTATTTTTAAATAACGCTATATTAGGACTTACACCTGCAGTCAAACCCACAAACTGACAGTTGATGATTTCACCGTGGGAGGTTTTGACTGCCTTCACCTGCCCTTTTTCATCCCCAATGATTTCCTTTAATTCTGTATCCAGCTTAAGGTCAATATGGTGTTCGCGAATATGTCTTCCTACCAATGCAGCTTCTTCTTTTGGAAGTATGTTGTCCCAAAAACCCTTTTCCCTCACCAAAAAAGTGACCGGTATTTTTCTGGAAGCCAGCATTTCTGCCATTTCCACACCAATCAATCCTCCCCCTACCAGCACAGCATGCTGGATATCCTGAGTATTTTTCTCCATATTCAACAGGTCCTGGTAACTGTACAAGCCCTGGACTCCATTTAAATCCTGGCCTGGCCAGCCGAACATATTGGGTTTAGATCCGGTAGCCAATACCAATTGCTTATAGCTCACTACCTCTCCATCCTCAAAATTCAGTTCCTGATTGGAAAAGTCAATTGCTTTAACCCATCCAAATAATAGTTTGATATCATTTTTTTCCCAAAAATCATCCGCATAGGGTTTGGTATGCTCATATTTCATGTGGCCCATGTAGATATACATCAGGGCAGTCCTTGAAAAAAAATGCCTGGTTTCTGCGGAAACAATGGTTATCGTGATATTTGGATTGTTTTTCCGGATATGCCTGGCACAGGTCACTCCTGAAATTCCGTTGCCCAGGATTACAATAGTATTTTCACTCATTTTTGCAATTTCTCAAAATCCGGTCAAAATTTAAACCCTATGGCTTTCAACTCCAGCCAAATCGTCCTAACAGACGGCAAGATTACATTTTCCTGACAAGTTGATGAAAAAAATCAGGATTAAAAAAATTAAAAAGTACGCTTTTAGAACAAGCCTGAATTATTTGAAATTCGTGAAGTTTGGGCAAAGCAAACCTGTCCAGATAGGAACCCTATTTGGGGTAGAAATATCCCATACACAAGTAAAATTCTGCAAGTCTTACCTCAGACGCTTTTTCCCTTAAGTGAAATAATAAACTTCGCCCCTTTGTTTGGCTTGCTTTTGATTTCAATTTTACCCCCTAATGCTGTTACCTGCTTGTGTACTAAATAAAGGCCAATTCCATGGCTATCCTTATGGTGGTGAAATTTCTGGTCAAAACCAAAAATCTCCTTCTCAACCATGTTTAAGTTGAAGCCTAAGCCATTATCTGAAAATTCAAGATAGCCCCGGCCTTCTTTTTCGTAGGAGCGAATTTCAACTAGTGGCTTGGTGTTTGGCCGGCTATATTTAACGGAGTTGGATATCAAATTTAGAAAAATACTTTCCAGATAGGTCCTGTTAAAATGAATTTCCGGCAGTTGGGAAAAATCAGATAAAATCACTGCACCAGAGTTTTCTACCATGGATCGAATGGAGGTGATGGACCGGTTAAAGACCTCCTTGAGCCGGAGCTTCTCTACCTTGACCTGCATTACATCGTCCTGCTTCAAATTGTCAAGTAAATTTTCCAGCATGCTTTTTAGTCCCACTGTTGATTGGTCAAGGAGTTCAATCAACTCAGCGGTTTCCTTATCCTCTATCCTGGCCGGATCCATTAATTTAAAAATGGCAAGGATATTATTGACTGGGGCTCTCAGGTCATGCGAAGCTGCAAAGGTAAGTTGCCTGAGCTTGTCGTTGGTTTCTGTCAGCTTCCTGATCAGATCATTTTTATGCGACTCCATCTCTTTTCTGTAAGTCACATTCTTAGCAATGCCATAAATCAAGCCCTTTTCAGGTAGGGGAAAGAAATTCCATGAAAGCCATATTTTTTCGCCATTTTTGGTGAGATAGCGATTTTCATGATTTCTTAGTGAGTTATCCCCAACATTAATATTGGTGACAATTTTGGTGGTGATGTCTATATCCTCTCCATAAAGGAAGGTATCAATTGGTCTGCACAACAGCTCCTCCTCGGTGTAACCCATTAATTTTTGAAAAGAAGGGTTTACCTGCTTGTAGTACCCATCATAACCTGCTATGCAAAGCAAGTCCGGAGACATCTTAAAAAACAAATCCAAATCATATGCTGAATCATCCAAAATTTTCGCTGAATTTCCTAACATCATTTATTTTTTCAATGAAATTGCTTAAAAAGGCCTTAATAATTGCAAACAAATCTCAACAGGGACTCTGTTTAGATGGCTTTTGGACTTGAAGTCAATTTCAAATTTTTCTTTTGTTTAATTCATTTTGAACAATTACTGAGCCAAAAATGTCTTATTTTACACAAAATCAGGACTGTTATTTTACAAATAAAACAATATGCTTTTGACACATAAAAAAAATCATTTCGGTAAATATGTCCGGTTATTTTTTTCTCTAGAGGCATGACTAAAAAGATCCCCTGAAATCGAGCATGACGAGAACGTCACACAGGTGAAAGATTTTGATTGCGAGATTCCATGTGCCCACTTAAAGACAAATTAAAGACACATGAAATCTTAAACCAAAATTCCCACCTGCTTAGGTAATGTTCCTAAACAGGTGGGAAAAAATTTCCGATTGATCAAACTTTAAAAAAAACCCGCTTTATTCTTCTATCAAATCCTCCACCGCTATGACCTGAAAAGCCAATTGCACCTGACTGCTTTCATAAATTATACCGAGGTGTTTATCGTCAATCATGGTCAGGCAGGAATACCCTGCGCTCTTTCCCTGGTCCAACAGCACCTGCATTTCCTCCGGCCAGCTTCCGCCCTGGTCTAAACTTGTTTTGATGGTAATGTCTTGCCTGGCCTCCGTTGATGCAGGATTGGAGAAAAATAAAACATCGTTTTTATATTTAATAATGCTAGCCATACATACTGGTTCTATCAGGGCTGACCTGCTACTGGGATGGGACTCCCAGGTTTTGCCCAGGTCATTGGTTACGGCCACAGAACGGGCACCTCCCCGGTTGTCCCTCATGTTCAGCATCAAACTTCCATCCGCCAATTCCACTACCTGAGCTTCCGTAGTATTGGATTTAGCTCCTGTTCCTACTTCCCAGGATTTGCCCCTGTCTTTACTGTAAATAATCGTGCTATAGGGCATTTTTTCAGCATCCTTATATTGGGCAGCAAAGACCAGCGTTCCATCCTTCATGGTAATGCCTTTGCCTGGGCCATTGAAAAAAAGCTGCCAGGACGGATTTTTCATGGGTTCGGTGATATTGACAGGTTCAGACCAGGTATTGCCGTCATCTTCAGACTTCACCAACATTAACTGACCTGTTTCTTCGGGCTTTAGTCCGGGACCGGAGCTGTTCCAGGCCGCTGTATTTGGCTTTCCATGCAACCACAAAGCCACTACCCAGATCGTACCTGTTTCCTGATCGACCAATATGGCAGGATCTCCAATACCGTTTTGATCCTGGGGCAGGCCTCCCCATTCTCCCATATCCATGATGATTTTCATGGGTTCCCAATTTTGCCCGCCATCGGTACTTCTGCTCAAACCCACATCAATATCTCCCTGCAAATCAGAGCCCTGTTCCCGGCGCACATCATAAACAGCCAGCAAGGTTCCGGCTTTACTGGTAGCCAGTCCGGGAATCCTGTAGGTATGCACCCCGTCGTCCCCCTTGGTTCTAAGAGATTTTGCAAGCCGGTAGGAAACCAGGTTTTCCTGACCCGATGGCCTCGCTTTTTCCCCCGCCAGCTCCACAAAAGCTACCTGTACATCTATCTTCTCTTTAAGATCTGCGGCTTTATTCACGGTGATGGCTATTTCAAAGAAGTGATCACCTGCAGACAGGTCAATTGGCTCCTCAAACAGCCATTGCTCATCCCTAAATGTAAATGATCCCATCAATTCCTTCTGTTCACGCTCATTCTTGTAAAGTGAAAGATCCTCTATTTTAATGCCGGATGCTATTTCCAAACCCATCCCCTCAATACTTTCCTCCGATTTCAAATTCATTTCCAAGCGGCCTATGGTAGTAGCCTTTCCGGCAATTACCGGAATATATACCTGTTGCCATGTCAAATCTTCAGAAACAGGCCAATCTTTTTCCCGGGTACAGCTTAACAGTAAAAAAACCAGTAAGCACATGTTGATCATTTTCATATTTCAATTATTTTAAGTTCGTATTTCTTCCAGTCATTGTCTGAGAAGTCATTCTCTGGCATGAGTTATTTTTTTACTTTATCGTATCAAACCAATTCCCTTTTAATTCTTTTGCCCATGGTTTTGAGTGTAAGACCCGTAAGTTTTTCTTTGGAGGGTCTGGGAAACCATTTACTGGCCAGGTAAGCCAATAACATGGCACTAACCAAACCGGTAAATGCATACAGGTGGATGCTTAAAGCTGTTTGGGTTTTTACCAAAACCTGTATTAGGGCACTGCCCAAAAGACCAATCAGTGCTCCCCTGGCATTGGTACTGGAAGAAAGAATACCTATGAGGAAAATCCCTCCCAAACCTCCCGCAAAAAGGCCGATCAGCATGTTGAACTGGTCCCATAGAGAAGGAATCCCCATGGTGGCCATCAGCAATGCGAATCCTGTCCCCAATACCCCAACGAAAACCGTAACGGTTCTGGCAAAGGTAAGCGTATGCTTTCCATTGCTGTCCTTGGAAAAAAACTTATGGTAAAAGTCAGTAGTCACCACAGTGGCCACTGAATTCATGCTGCTGTCCAGGCTGGACATGGCGGCCGCAAATACTGCAGCTATCAGCAAGCCTGACACCCCATTGGGCAATTGGGTAACAATGTACCAGGGAAAAATACTGTCTGTATTGGTCATTACAGGAGATAACTCCTGGGGATGAGTCAGGTAAAACAAGTACAATGCTGTCCCTATGGAAAAGAAAATCAAAGCCGAAGGCAAAGCCATCAGTGCTCCTGTCACAATGCTTTTGGAGGCAGAGGCCTCATCTTTGGTGGTCAGGTACCTTTGAATGACGGTTTGATCACTGCCGTACTGAACGATATTTGAGGCCAACCCACCCAATAGAATGACCCAGATTGCCGTACCCGTAAAATCAAACCGGGTATCAAATAGTGTCATTTTTTGATCTTCCTTAATGAATGCAGCCAGCTCTCCCCAGCTCAGGTCGATACTAAATACCATTAAAACCAAACATATCAAAGCTCCTCCCAACAAAACCACCACCTGAATCACGTCTGTCCAAATAACTGCTTCAATACCCCCCAGCACAGTATATAAAATACTCAAAACACCCATTAAAAGTATACAGGTCATTACATCTATATCTGTAATTACAGCTAAGGCAAGGGAAGGCAACAACAGTACAATTCCCAACCGTCCCAATTGCAAGGCCATGTAAATCAAGCTCCCCAATAGCCGGACGGTTTTATCAAACCTCATTTCCAGGTATTCATAAGCAGATGTGAGGTTGAGCCTTCTGAAAAAAGGCAAAAACCAGAAAATAATGATAGGGGAAACCATGATGATGGTCATCAGTAACCAAAACAGGGTCCAGTCTGTAGCAAAAGTTTTGGAAGGAATGGCCATAAAGGTAATCGCACTGAGCTGGGTACCAAATACGCTGATGCCGGCTGCCCACCAGGGCACCCTTCCACCTGCCTTGAAAAAATCGGTAACGGATGCCTGTTTTTTGGAAATAACAAATCCCATAACAACCAATACACCCAGATAAAGGCCCAAAACCGAATAATTCAACCAGCCGAAACCTTCCTTCTTGGAAAGCAGCATACCCTGAATACCGGGTGTTCTTACACCGGGACTAATCTCTCCGGATGGCAGGACAAGGGTTCCTTCCCAGAATACGGAAGAGGTAGTTACAGGGGCTTTAAATGGAAGGTCGGCCAACCTCGACCAGGTTTTGGTTACCGCGTGATAGGCCAAAACACGCCGGCTAAAACCAGGATGGGAAGCTAATAGGTTTTCTCTTTCATTTACTAATTCCAGGGAATCCGAACTGTTCAGAGAAGGTTCAGCCAAAGACATGGCAATTTGTTCCAATTGGTGGTATAACTTTCCTTCATCTCCCCCAAATAACAGGATGTGACCAGAGCCAAAAGGAGCTGCGGTACCTGCTGCCAGGGAGATTATATTTCCCTCTCCGTCTTCTATGCTTCCATGGCTTTCCCACCTCATATTGTTGAATGAAAAGGAAAACAAATCACCAAAAAAAACTGTAGGAGCACCAGCTTCTTTTCTCCTTCCGCCTGCCAAATAAATCCTTTGCTCTTTGCCCTCGTGTTGAATAGCCATCATGGCATGAGACCTTTCAGGCCCAGGCAGAGGCGGTAAAGATTCCCATTTAGCTCCAGACTCATTGATATTCAGCCGGTAGAACTTGTTCCATACCTGTTCATTCTCACCACCTACCAGGTACACGAATCCCTCATGGTATACCGCTGAGGCATTGGAAAGTGCCATAGGAAGCGGCAAGCCTTCATTTACGGTTACTTCTTGCCTGCTTTCATTCCAGGAAATCCACCAGGTGCTGCTATGGTAGCCATCCTCATTTTCTCCGCCTAAACAGAAAACACCTCCCGGGGTACTCACAGATGCTCCATAGGCCATGCTCTCGGGCAGACTTAATTCTATACCCTCCACCCATTTTGCTTCTGACTGATCCTTAATAAGGACATGAATTTTATTCCAGAATTTTTTCTTTCCACCCTTCCATGGTTTTTCACCCGGAAAGTTGGCCCCACCAGCTAGTATCAATGCCCCATTATGGGTGCCTGCATACATTCCGGCATAACCAAGGGAAGAGCCTTCCCCATCAGGAGCCGGCAAGGTTGCTAACTGTTGCCATTCATAATCACCATAAGTTTTAGGCTTTTCCTGTGCCAAAGAAGAGTTCAACAGGAAGGGTAGTAAAACCAAGCCAAAAAAAGTAATTTTAAACGCTTTTACCATGTCATACCTTTCCTAATTCTTTGGGATTGAGGATTGAAAAATCAAAAAATGACATATCCAGCAATTGTTTCTTTAATTCTTCTTGTTTTACAGGGTCCAAAGAATTAACCGGAGCCCTAAAATTACCGCAATCTATTCCACAAAGTTTCAAAATAGCCTTTCCTGCTGCAGGTCCGCCAAATTTTCCATATAAGTGAATGAAGTCAATGGATTTTTCCTGCAAGCTCAGCGCCCTTTGCCTATTTCCGGATGCAAAAGCTTTCATTATTTCCAGGTACAGTGGGGATGCGAAATTATAGGTGCTACCTACTGCTCCCTTTGCTCCCATGGCCAGTCCAGCCAAAAAGGTTTCATCCCATCCCCAAAGTACATCATATTTCCGGTTTTTGAATCGCAAACACTGGTTAAACTCCATGAGGTTATGGTGGGTATATTTGATGCCTGCAAAATTGGGGATTTTATCTGCAACACTTTCCAGCAATCCAATCATGGGGAGCTCCACTTTGGTAAGCAAGGGAATGTGGTAGAAGTAAAATGGCAATCCGTGTGAAGCAGCAGCTATGGGCTGCATGTAGTCCACCAATTGCTCCACATTTCCGGGTCTGAAATAATAAGGAGCCGTGACAGCTACTCCATATAAGCCCAACCTTGCTGCATGTTGCCCCAGTTTTATGGATTCATTTTGATTGCTTCCCCCCAGCATGGCAATGACTTTGAACCCCTCATTTTGCTCCTTCACCCAGGCTTCCATCAATACCTGTTTTTCTTCCAGACTTAGTGAAGCCCCCTCCCCGGTAGTTCCATTGATAAAAACACCATTGACTCCATTGGCTTTCAGGGAACTGGCATAGGAAGAAACGATCGACAGGTTGACTTCACCTTGCTCATCGTATGGCGCAAATGTGGCAGCAATTAATCCTTCAATTTTATTAATCTTCATAATAGCTTTTTTTAAATGGGGCCATGGCCTATCCATGACCCCAATAAGTTTCCATTAATTCCCGTAACCAGGATTTTGCTCAATTTTAGAATTTAAACTAATGGTTCCCAGAGAAATCGGCCATAGCAAAAGGTGGCGCTCATTACTTCTGTTTTGTAAAGAGGGTACCCGTTCAAATGCCTTGTCAAACCTCACCAAATCAAACCAACGTTTACCTTCAAAGGCCAGCTCCAGCATTCTTTCCTGAAGGATGGCCTCGTCATTGGCTTCCTGCCCCGAATCGCTGTATTCAAAAGCTGAAAACTGATCCCCATAGGCCCGCTGCCTTATCTGGTTGATTTCAGCCGAAGGATCCTGACCCAGCGCATTTTTAGCTTCAGCCGTTAATAACAATACTTCTGCATAGCGGTAAATGACTATATCATCAATAAACCTTCTACCGGAGGGATCCACAAATCCCCGGTATTTGCGGACCACGGAGGCATAATGTTCTTCCACTCCATCCCCGGAATTTAGAAATATTGAAACAAAACTGGCATCTTTTCTTTGGTCATTCTCCTCAAAAGCTTCCCTGAGTAGCAGAGACGGGGCCCAGCGGTTCAAGCCTCCACCTGCACCAATTGTTTCCCTGATATCATCCGGGGTTCCGGAAGGAATCTGGTCATCCCTGATGTAAAGTTCATTGTTGTAATTGGTCCCGCTTTCCAGGTCCAGAAACCTGACAGCAAACAATACTTCCTGATTGCCTTTCTGATCATAGCGGAAAATATCATCATAATTTTCCATTAGGCCAAGTTCTGACATTCCTGCCACCTCATTAAGTGCCGAAAGCGCCGTTTGAAAATCCGCTGCTCCTCCATCGCGTACCTTTCCAGTCCACAGGTACACATCTCCCTTTAAGGTATTTACGGCCGGTGCCGACCAGACCGCCCGGCTCGATCCCATGATATCAGCGGGCAGAAGTTCCAGGGCCCTTTCAATATCGGATTTAATCTGGGCAAAAATCTCATCCAGTCCTGTTCTGGAACGGAAGGTACTCTCCGCATCATACCCTTCAGTAGGTTCGGTTACCAGGGGCACCGCTCCCCAGGTTTTGGCCATGGTGAAATAAAGAAAAGCCCTCATGGCATAAGCCTCTCCAAGCATCCTGTTTTTATCCTGTTCTCTCGTGAATGCTATGTCCGGAACATATTTAATGATCAAATTGGCATCATGGATTACCGTGTATAACCTCAACCAGTTTGGGCCTGCAAAATTGGGGTCTATTGAATTCTCAAAATACCTTTCCCTACCCTCAGATGCCTGCAAACCATAACTGAGTGTTTCAGACCTTGCTTCACCTAAAACAAAAAGGTTATAGGCTGCCTGGTCCCGAAAACGTACGTACATGCCCTGTAAAGCTCCATTGGCATTGTCTTCATTTACCCAAAATCCGGCTGTTGTAATCGTACTCACCGGTTCCAGTTCCAGGTAATCTGTACAGGAGGAGCCCAATAGTACCGCTCCTGCAATAAGTCCCCTGAATATATATTTGTTAATGCTATTTTTCATTTTTTTTGTGATTTATGATTATGCTTTTATTCCTACGGACATCAAAATTCCCATTACCATATTGTTTTGGTAGATTTTCAAAGTCTGTTAGAAATTAAAAATTGACATTGATCCCCAGCATAAAACTCCGGGGAATGGGATATCTCCCGGAATCAGTACCACCGACTTCAGGATTTAAACCGGTATAGCCTGTAAAGTAGTAAAGATTAGACCCGGTAAAGTAGGTCCTGACATTTCCTACCTTGACGGCATCCGTCCATTTGCTGGGAAAGGTGTAACTCAGCGTAACCTCCCTCAATGCCAGATAATCTCCCTTTTCATGAAAAAATGTACTTCCCCTAAAGGAATTGTTCTGGGCCAGTTGATCTGCCCAGTAATACCTGGGAAATGGAGTCACATCTCCCTGTTCCTGCCAGGAACGGGTTGTTTCCTGCAAAATACCGATATCACCCTGGTATTGCCCATTGAATCTGGCCCTGCTTTCGTGGTAAATGGTATGCCCCAGAGCAAAATCGGTCCTGATATTCAGGGAAAGGTTCTTGTAAGTAATCCTATTGGTAAAACCACCAGTCCATTTTGGGAAGATATTTCCGGCCACCACCCTGTCTCTGCTGTCTATGGTGTCGTTCTGGTCCAGATCCTGCCATTGCACATCTCCACCAAATTTGGTTTTATCATTTCCCGGAACCAAAACATCATAAGGTCCCTCCAAAGCTGCTTCATCAGTGGGGTAAACACCCTCATAAGCGTAGGCAAAAAGGTCTCCCATCATCTGCCCTTCCTGCAATCCGCCTTTCCAGGTGTACATACCCAGGACCGGATCGTAGACCAATACACCTCCAATTCTGTTGTTTTCATTGTCATTTTCCGGCAGGCTGACAATGGTATTGATATTATAAGTGGCATTAAAGGAGAGGTCCCAGGCGAAGTTTCCCTTTTGCATCATGGTAGCCCCTACCTCCAATTCAACTCCCTCATTTTGCAATGCTCCCAAATTGGTAAGGATACTGGAAAATCCGGTCGATTGCGGCAATTCAAGATTGGTCAAAAGATTGTCGGTTACCCTGTTGTAATAATCCGCAATCACCGAAACTTTATCATTAAATAAGCCAATATCCAGACCAATGTCAAAGGTGGCAGATCTTTCCCATTGCAAATCCTGATTGGCCATGCGGTTATTTTGTATGGCTGCCACATCATTGTAACGGGATCCTACAGCATAAAGCCCTTGTGCATGAAAATCGGATAAGTTTCCAATGTTCCCATTTACCCCATAACTGGCCCTTAATTTCAATGCGGAAACCTTATTGGAAATGCCGGACCAGAAATCTTCCTTGTGCAAATTCCATCCTGCGGATACACCCGGAAAGACCCCCCAATAATTGTTGTTACCTAAATTGGAAGCTCCATCGTACCTGGCTGATGCAGAAAAAAGATATTTTTGATCATAATCATAAGTGACCCTACCAAAATAGCCCAAAATCCTGAGCTGTGTATGAGAGCTGCTTACATCCCTGGGCTCTGCTGAGGCATTCAAGGTAGGGATCAAATCGGAAGCAGCACCCCTTCCTGAACCACTGGCTGCATAACTTTGCCGGTCAAAATAGGAGATGCCCGCTTTTGCCTGAAAATTATGGAAGTCTATGCTTTTTCTGTAGGTAAAAACCCCATCAAACTGCTTCTGCCAGAAAACGGAATTGGAGGCGAAAGCATCCCTTGAATCAATAAATTGAGTGGGGCCATTAAAAAATGCCTTTTGAAAGGAATTATTGGTACCATGCACAAAATAGAGTGAACCCATAGGCTCAAAAGTCAGATCCGGTAAAATTTCATAATTGGCTCCACCGGATAGGGTCACCCTTGTGGTAGCGTTTAAAGCTTCGCTTTGATTGAGGTGATAGACCGGATTACCCATGCTCTTGTTTTGTCCCGGAGCCAGGCTGCCATCTTCAAACCGGAATTTGGTGGTGGGAGGCAAACCCAAAGCCCGTTGAAAAATCTGGTTTTCACTAAAGACCGTGTTGTTGGATGAGTTGGTGAAATTCAACCTGCCATAAACGTCAAGTTTCTGGTTGACATTGACATCTCCATTCATTCTCACGGTAAATCTTTTATAGTCCGTATTGATGGCCACTCCCTCATTATTGAGGTAGCCTACTCCCATGTCAAACCTTGCTTTTTCAGCCCCCCCTGAAACGGAAACATAATGGTTTTGGGTCAGGGCCTGCCGAAAGAGGATGTCCTGCCAGTTTACCTCATCAAAGATGATGGTCTGACCTGGATCTGCCGGGTCAGGCATGGATTGCCATCCCTCATTCAATTTGTATTCATTTTCCGCACTAAGGTATTGAGGGGTAAATGCAGTATTGTTGGACAGGTCATTTCCGATTCCAAATCCGGATGGTTGGTTGAGCCTGAACAACTGATTGGATGATTTTCCTCCTGTTGCCAGAATACCGGTTCTGTTGAAATAGATGTAATCTCTTGCTGATCCCATATCATACTGGTTCCATTGCTCGGAGAGACTTGCATTGTACCGGTAAGTCACGGAAGTCTTCCCAACCTTACCTGTCTTGGTCGTAATGATTACAACCCCATTTGATCCCCTTGCTCCATATATGGCGGTAGCTGCTGCATCCTTTAGCACCTGGAAAGAAGCGATATCATCCTGATTGACGTCATTCATGTTGTTCCGGATCACCCCGTCAATGATATAGAGGGGCTGGGCTCCGTCCGGATCATTGATGGATGTTCCTCCCCTGACAATTACCCTGGGTGCCACGCCTGGTTGCCCGGATGTAGTTTGTACCCTCACTCCCGAAACCGTTCCCTGCAAAGCCGAAGCTGCATTGGCAAAAGGTATGTTGTCCAGCACCCTTTGATCCAGTTTGGAAACAGAAGAGGTAAGGGTTTCCCTCGATTGTTCCCCATATCCAATGACCAGCACTTCATCCAAACCCTGAGATTCGGCCGAAAGACCGATATTGATCACAGATTGGTTTTCTACAAGGACTTCCCTGGAGGCATACCCGATAAAACTATACCTGAGTCTTTGTCCACTTTCAACTGTAAGGCTATATTGCCCGTCCAGATCTGTAGCCGTACCAGTAGCGGTACCCAATACCAATACGGTAACCCCGGGAAGCTTTTCACCTGTTTCCTCATCTGTCACCGTGCCTGTAATTTCTCTTTCCTGGGCCAAAACCCAACCTGCATGGAGGCAGCAGAAAAACAGGAAGATAACCATTTTAGAGTTAAAATTTTCCATCTTATTTTGTTTTACTTATGAATAGGATTACCCTGAAAATACCCGAATCAGGGAGACCAAATCAGCCTGCGACAAATCTAGGCTAGCAGCGGAAAATGAATGGTAAGGGAAAGTACTGAATGCTGGCAGGTATCATCCGGGTAAGACTTCATTCGTCCGGAAAAGGGTAAGCTATTGTCCGGATTTAAATTAAAACATGAATTCCGGTATGTTTACAACCGCCAATGATTAATTTTGAATGTTGAAATAAATGACTTGAGACCTTGTCCTCAACATTCAAATACCTGTGCCTGAGTAGCTGTATTATTTTTGTACCCATCTGTCTTTTGATGGGACAGGAGCCATTCAGTGCCTACCGTTTCCAGCACTACACAAGCCTGGACGGTTTACCACAAAATTCAGTTTTGGCCATATTGCAAGATGATTCCGGTTACTTATGGCTGGGCACAGACGATGGACTGGCGAGGTTTGACGGGTATCAATTCAAAGCATACAAACATGACCCTGATGATTCCCTAACCATCAGCAACAATGTCATCAGAACACTATTACAGGATCAGAATGGAATGATTTGGATTGGAACGGAGGGAGGTGGAATGAACGTGTTTCATCCTAAAACCGAGAAATTCTTAAGGTTAAATGCCTTTAACCACCGTATTCCGGTTATTCCGGGAAAAAAAATCTCCAGCACAATTCTGGACTCCAAGGGCAATATATGGATTGGCACCCAGACTGAGGGAATTTTTAAGGTGTCCGGCCTGCAAGGATTATCAGACAAGGAAAATCTGGAAGATTATTCCAGGCAATTGGATATTGACCATTTCCATAGCAATAACTCAGGCCTTGAAGATGACAAAATATGGACAATCTATGAAGATAAACAAGGCAGCATTTGGGTTGGCACCTTTGAAAAAGGCGCTTACAAGATAACTGAATCAGGAATCAAAAAGTTATCGTCCTCCCTATTTCCCCCAAACCAATCTGTAAAGGCTTTCTTTGAGCATAAAAACGGGGACTTTTGGATCGGCACGGAGAAAGGGGGGCTTTTTAAACGAGCTGCAGGAAACAACCAATTCTTACCCTTTCAGGCGTATGATGTAGAATCCCTTAGTTTATCAGGTCCCTTGAACATTACCCAGATCAGAAGTGATCTACAGGGCAATATCTGGATAGGTACATTGGGCAATGGACTGATTCTTTACGGGAAAAATCAAAACAAATGGCAACATTATAAGGATGACCCCACCGATCCATACAGTCTCAATGGCAACTCCGTATATTCCATTTTTCAGGACCGGAACCAGAACATCTGGCTGGGCATGTACTCCGGGGAGGGGTTGAATAAAACCAATTCAAAACACCAGCAATTTGACCACATCCGCTTTCATCCTGACAAAGAAAAGGGGCTTTCGGGGAAAATGGTAAAGGCTATCTATGAAGACCCTTCGGGGAATTTATGGGTTGGCTTATTCAATGACGGTCTAAACCTGCTGGCCAAAGGAGCAACAAAATTCGATTATTTAAATTCCTCCCAGGGACAAGGCCTGAAAAACGACAATGTCCAATACATTTATCAAACCAGGGATGAATCCATTTGGATTGGGACTGATGGAGGTGGCTTATATTTGTTCGACCAGGAAACCCGTTCCTTTACCGTTTTCCCTAATTTGAGCAATGATCCCAAACGGAATAGAATAACCGAAATATGGTCTATTGCTGAGGACAATGATGGCCGGTTATGGATTGGTGCTGCCAATGGTGGGGGCTTGAATCAATTTGACAGGTCAACAAAAACGTTTAAAAGCATTCCACATGAGCCGGGCAATACCCAAACACCAAGTTTTGATGATATCCGAACGCTATATGTGGACAGCAAGGAAAATTTATGGATAGGCACCTATGGGGGTGGGCTAAATAAAATGGACTTGAAAACAGGAGCATTTACCTATTACAAAAATGATCCAGACGGCCCGGGTAGCATCAGTCATGATATCATTACCTGTTTGATGGAGGACAAACAAGGTTATTTCTGGATAGGAACTTTCGGCGGCGGACTAAACAGGCTAAACCCCATAGATGGAAGTTTCAAAATTTACCGGGAAAAAGATGGTTTGCCAAGTGATGTGATCAAAGCCGTGCTTGAAGATGACCGGGGCCAATTGTGGATCAGTTCGGTCCGGGGGCTTTCAATATTCAATAAAGAAACCGAAAAATTCAAAAACTATACCCAGGAAGATGGGCTCCAATCCAATGAATTTAATTTAGGGGCAGCTTTCAGGGCTTCAGATGGCAAAATGTATTTTGGAGGCACCAATGGGTTCAACATGTTTTATCCCGAAACCATCAAGCCATTACCTGCTCCCAATCGTCCGATGATCACCAAATTAAAGGTGTTGAATCAGGAAGTTTTGCCAGGGAAATTGATTTTGGATCGTGAAATTCTGGAACAAAATATCAGCTACACGGAAGAGGTAGTACTCGATTACCAACACAACAGTTTTGAATTTGAATTCAGTGCATTGGAATATTCTGGGCAGGATAAACTCATGTTTGCCTACCGGCTAAACGGAATTGATGAAGATTGGATTGTGACGGACAGCAAAAGAAGATTTGCCCCATACGCCAATCTGAAACCCGGCGAATACCTGTGGGAACTCAAATCCTATTGGGAAGAAAGTGCCGAACAATCATCCGTACGTAGGTTAAAACTGATCGTATTGCCCCCCTGGTACCTCAGCCATTGGGCTTATCTCTGCTATGGACTTTTATTGGTCTTGCTGGGCTACATGTTCAAAAAAATCGTCAGTTGGCGGATCAAACTGCGAAATGATTTGAAATATGAAAGGCTGGAAAAACAAAAACAGGAGGAAATTAGCCAGTTGAAAATGCGGTTTTTCACCAATATTTCCCATGAGCTCAGAACCCCCTTGATGCTGATAAAAGCGCCACTGGAACGCTTAAAAAAAGATCAGGGCTTACCGGAGGCAGCCAGAAATCAATTGGTCTCCATTCATAACAATGCCCTTAGGCTATTGAAACTAATCAACCAATTGCTGGATTTCAGAAAGCAGGAAACAGGCCACCTGCAGCTTGCTGTAAAACAGGTGGATATCAAGGAGTTTTTGCGGGACATTTACCAATCCTTTGAAGCCATGGCCACCCAGAAAAACATTGACTTTTCGCTTTTTATGGACAGTGATCTTCCCAGGGAGCAATGGATTGATCCTGAGCAAATGGAAAAAGTTTTTTACAATATCATTTATAATGCCTTTAAATTCACTCCAGACGGGGGTAAAATTGCTGTTCGTTTATTGGCCTGTACATTAAAAAGCAAGGAAACCAATGTACCGGGTTTTCAAATTGAGGTAGAGGACAATGGTCCGGGCATCGAGCCTGAATACCAGCCATTGATTTTTGACCGGTTTTACCAGATAAAAGAAGAAAATTCTTTTGGGAAAGTGGGCACTGGCATCGGGTTGGCATTGTCCAAGAACCTGGTCAATTTTCACAAGGGAATAATTGAGGTTTACAGCAAACCCCATGTACAAACAGTCTTTACAGTCAAGCTTAGGTCCGGGTTTGAGCATTATCAAAAACAAGAATTGATCCCCAACAATTCTGCAGCAAAGGCAGCTGCAAACAAAGACCATGAAATGCTGATTTTGGCGAACAGCGGTAAGTCCGAAAAAATAAAAAAAGGCAGTGGGGCAGCAAAGCTTGCAAAGCAGGATAAAAAGGTACTTGTAGTAGAAGACAACCCCGAGCTTTTAACCCTTTTAAGTGAAAGTTTGGCAGAAAAATTTTCTGTCCTTACGGCCATGAATGGAAAAGAAGGCCTGGAAAGTATCAGCACGCATCATCCGGATTTGATCTTGTCGGATGTGATGATGCCGGAAATGGATGGGATTGAGTTTTGCGCAAGGATAAAAAATGATGTAAAAAGCAGCCACATCCCGGTTTTACTGTTGACAGCAAAAAGCTCCCATATACATCAACTGGAAGGATACGAATCCGGAGCAGATGATTACATTACCAAACCTTTCCCCCTGGACCTGCTTCAGGCAAAAATTGAAAACCTGCTGGAAAGCAGAAACAAATTCCAGTTGCAATTCAAGCAAACGCTGGATTTAAGTCCTGAGAAAATAAAAATCAGTTCTACTGATGAAAAAATCCTAACTTCAGCCATAGCCATTATAGAAAATCACATGGATGATCCGCAATTCAATATCCAAAATCTGGTGAAGGAACTTGGTTTGAGCCGAACGCTTGTATTCGAAAAATTCAGGTCCTTGCTGGACCAAACACCCAATGAGTTTATCCAAATGATCCGGTTAAAAAGAGCTGCCCAACTGCTTGTGGAGAGTGACTTGAAAATTTCAGAAATCGCCTATATGGTTGGATTTAACCGTCCCAAATATTTCAGTCAATGCTTTCAGAAACAATTTTCAAGCAACCCCAAAGCCTATCGGGAAAGGCAAAAAGCAATTCAGAACAAAAATACAGGATAAGATGAATCGGTAATTTCCGGATAATTTAAAGCCATTTCCTGGTTTAGGAAATGGCTTTTTGTCTCCTTTATGGAATTCAAAGGAAAATAGGTTTGGCTAAGCTCCGATGACTTCACCGCCGTTAACATGGATGACTTGTCCGGTAACATAAGAAGCGTCATTGCAGGCCAAAAATACATAAGCTGGCCCAACCTCAGAAGGTTGACCAGGCCGTCCCAGGGGAGTTTTTCTACCAAATTCACTAACCTCGTCAAAAGTCGCGGGAATCAAAGGGGTCCAAATAGGTCCTGGGGCAACACCATTTACAAGAATTCCCTTTTCTGCTAGCTGCTTTGCCAATGAGCGAGTTAAAGATGTTATAGCACCTTTGGTAGCGGCATAATCCACCAAGTGACTGCTTCCCCTATAAGCAGTGACCGATGTTGAATTGATGATCCTTCCCCCACTTTCCATATATTTAAGTGCTGCTTTGATCAAGGAAAACATAGCAAAAATATTTACTTCAAAGGTTTCTTTCAATTGATCTTCAGAAATTTCCTGAATACATTCTTTTGGAAATTGCACAGCGGCATTGTTTACCAGAATATCCAATCTCTTGAATTCGGATATGCAGCTTTCCACCACATCAGTGCAATATTTTTCAGACGTCAAGTCTCCCCGTATTAAAAGACATTTTCTCCCTTCCTTTTCCACCAAATTTTTGGTCTCCAATGCATCAAGGTCTTCATTTTTATATACGATACAACAGTCTGCACCTTCTCTCGCAAAATGGACGGCTACTGACCTTCCAATACCGCTGTCCCCACCGGTAATCATTGCAACTTTGTGTTTTAACTTTTCACTTCCTTTGTAACTATCCCGGATAAATTCCGGCTGAGGTACCATTTTATGTTCATCCCCAGGTTGTTTTTCTTGTTTTTGTTCTGGTATATTCTCCATAGCTTTTATTAAATTATAGGGTTATTAACTAGTATCTATCTAAGATTATTTCATCATTTGCACCAAGGAAAACATTCTTGGCCAAATCAAACAGATGGGCCTGGGATTCATAAAAATGCATCATGTAACCTGCTGTATTGATAAAGCACAACAGATCGCCTACTTGCGGAAAAGTATTGAATGACATTTTTCTTTTAAGTATCAGCTCCTGCTCAAGGCAATAAGCTCCCACCAAATATCCGCTTATTGCACCTGAAGGCTTTTCCTGCTTTGGTAATAATAAGGGGTCTAGTAAAAAATCAGCACTGGAACTAAAAAGCTGGGTTCTGTTCATTTCCAAGCCAAAAAACCAATCACCATTCAAACGTTTGCGAAAAATGACCCTGGCCACACTGATACCAGCCTGATCGAGCAGTGATCTTCCAGGCTCTATCCTGACTTGAATATGCCTAAGGTTAAGCGCTTCATAAATTTTAGTTTTTTCATCAAATGCTGCATTAAGAATGAAATCAATGAATTTCTCTTTAGGAAAATTATTGAAATAAGGATACACTTTAGGTTCGCCAATCAGTTTTCCTCCCACATTTTCCATACCCAAGCCATCATTTTTATAGTTAATAGGATTACGTTTACCCAAAACCGCATCCTTTACCTCATTGTGAAACTCCTGCCATGCTGATTCAGATTCCAGGTAATTCACCAATATACCTCCGCCAATGTCTAGAAATTTGGTGTCTATCCCCTTTTCCTTAAGTTTATCCACCAAAACCAAAGTTTCTTTGATTGCCTTGATCCTGTGATCCATATTGTAACCGTTAAGGTGAAAATGAAAACCCTCAAAGCGAATATTTGAAACTCGTTCATCTTCCTGGATTTGTGAAATCACCTTTATGGCATCGGATGGCGGAAAACCAAATCTTGTACGAAGGTTTCCCACCTGAAAGGAAAACCCTCCCAACCTCAATCCAACTTTAACAGTTTTCCCAATACCATGAGCTGCTTTTTGCAAAAGTTCCACCTCATCCCAATTGTCCAATATTACCAATACCTCATTATCGACAGCCAATTTCATAAGAGGAAAAGGCTTCACCGCAGCCGTGACCACCAAATTCCGATTTGGAATCCCCATATCCAGACCGTCTTTAAGTTCTTGGAAAGATGCTGTATCAACTCCCAACCTTCCATCTTTTGCAGGTTCAAGAAATTGAAGACATTTATTGGCTTTTCTTGCATAAAAGATTTGATAATCCAATCCATATTTAGTGAAAACCGACTCAAAAAGTCTTCGGTTTTCATTGAAAGGAATTAAAGAATGAATGTTTAAGGGGGAACCATACTTTTCGAGAAGACGAAAAAGAAATTGAGTCCTCCCTAAAAGAGTTTTAACCCAATCGTGGACAATTGGCTTTAATTTTAAATTCCCATCCGTTTCCTGCTTATTCAAATGCGTTGACATTACTTTGCACGTTTTTCATTTTTTTTTTATCGAATTGATCCACCTGCCTGCCCAATTACTTGCAAAATCATTTCTTTCCCTGGAAAGGCTATCATTGTCCAATGTCACCCCTTCTGTGGGTGTTCCATAAAGAGTTATGCCCACAATGGTCTCTTCTTTTGCACCTATGAGGTTGCCATTTCTATCAATAGCCAAACAACCAGGCATATGATTCCCATTTTTAAATGGAATAGCAAGTCCCCGCTTCATAAGATTTTGGTAGAGTTTGGGGCAGCCCTTAAATAAGGTAGGTTTTGCAATCCTTGCATCCAGTAAGTAATTTACATCCTGACAAGGATAGGTCTTTTGGGAATAAACCTTGAAATTACCGGTAAAGGTGTTGGGTATCACGGATGTATTTTTTCCCGGCCGGAAAAAAAGATTTCCAGCTTTGATTAAAGCCAATATTTTTTGGACATTAACTAAAGGTGGACCAAAGCTAATCCTGTTGAATTTGCCCAAATATTGCTTTTCAAATAATTCCTGGGATGCACCGGTAAATCCTCCAAAAGCATACAAGCTGCCAATATAGGGTAAGGCATTCCGCCAAACGCTGGAAAGGGCCAGAATTGGACTCACCTCTGGATAATTAACGGCCTCTTCCACCGCCTCTTGCAGGTAGTTGACTACTAATGTATGGTATTCGGTTTCATTTAAATCTGAAGAAAGTTCTGCAAAAGGATCTAAAATATCCTGTATGGAAAATCTGGTAACTTGCGAAGAATATACAGGGAGATTACATTCCAATTCCTTACCCCTATTTGCATATGCTGGTTCTCTACATTTCAGTAAGTACGCATTACGTTCCATAAGCTTTTCCTGGTGCAAAATTTGGTATTCCTTTACCAACACTGGCAATACATCTGCTTCAAAATCAATGTTTCCCCTTCCTTTTAAATTGACAAGCACATTTACCCAATCCCAGGAAATATAAGAAAGCCTGGGTTCCTTTCCATTTTTTAGGGGCACCCTGGGCAGCATAGGGGCACCTGATTTTGAATAAGCATATATGGAGATGGGTTCATTCCCAGATGGACTATAACAAATTGATTTTTCACTATTTATAAAGGTACCACCCCTCCCTTCTGTAAGGGCCAATACGGTATCTACAAAAGTCAGACCCAATCCTTTAATGCAAACCTTATCCGAAGATTTGATTGCCTTTAATTTTTCATCTACAGGATATACATGTCCGACGTAAGATGCAGACCCTGATTGTTTTGAAAAATGGTCCACCTCATCGCCCAATCTATCATTAAAAGTATATGTGTGCCCTGTCGCAAGCAATATCCTTTCATATTTTAGCAAGGGATTTATATTTAAACCTGTTAATTCCAAGCAGTAATTTTCCGCTTCAACATCAGGTATAATATCCTCAACATTTCCCTCTATACACTTTACTTCTAGGTTTGGAGGTAGGCTTTCCAAAATCTGAACGGCTCCAGCCGTCAAATAGGCTCCAACCAAGGCTCTGGATGCAAAATCTCCTACTGCAATTTTTGCCGATCCAAACACAAACATTTTCAGCCATTGGTCCATAGAACCATTGAACGCCAACCCAGCAAAAGAATTTGATCGGTTGGAAATATCCCACATATTGATTTTCTCTATTGGAAAATTAATTAGTAAGTATTCGGGTTGATCCATTCTATAGTTATCTCCTGTGGCAAACCGGTTAGAATTATTGAACCAATGAATTTCAGTAGGAAT
The DNA here is from genome assembly GCF_014762705.1 of Cyclobacterium sp. GTDB lineage: Bacteria > Bacteroidota > Bacteroidia > Cytophagales > Cyclobacteriaceae > Cyclobacterium. Next base: position 89,829 of record NZ_JABURL010000036.1, read on the forward strand.
GTCAACACCTGAATTTTTGATGGAATTTACAGCTGCATCCAGCCCATAAAGTCCTTTGGGCCCCCCACCCACTATACCAATTATTCTGGAATTGGGCTTGTAAGAAGAATATTGAATCCGAGAAAGAGAAGGAAACTTAAAATCAACTAATTCCTGAAAATTTTTAAGGTCATTTAATTTCCAAATTTGCATGGTAATGGCTTTTGGATTAACGATTAGAATTCCAATTGGAAATTTTCCAATACCCATTTTTTGGAATAAATGGTATCTAAGTACCGTTCGCCTCTGTCCGAAATAAAGAAAGCGATACTTGATTTTGTAGGTATTTTCATAAGGGTTTTTTCTATGGCACTGACCACCGCACCCGTAGAACCTCCCGCCAGAATTGCCTCTCTTCTCAATAATTTCCAACAACCTTCAATAATTTGTTCATCATTGATATATACAGGCTCACCGAGATCTCCGGTAGAGAAAAAACTAGACTTCTGGCCTGCTCCTATTCCGGGGATTTTTTTATTCCCTGTGGGTGCATTAAAAACCTTGCTCCCATATACGTCAACAGGCACTATTACCGTGGCAAGCCTCCTGGCCTGAATTTCATTCAGACATCCAGTGATGGTTCCCCCGGTACCTGTTCCTACAAAAAGGTAATCCAGTTTGTTACTCAATTGATCTAACAATTCTGCAGTAATTTTTCTTTGGCCTTCAGGATTGGCTTTATTGCTGTATTGGTCAGTCCAAAAGGAATTCTTGGTATCCTCTAGCAAATGTTTTACTTTTTCCAACCTTGCCTTAAGATAACTTCCCGTACTGTCTTTATCCTGAACCTTGACCAAAGTGGCACCATAAATTTTTAAAAGATTTTCAGTATGTGGATTAATCAGGGGATCCACGACTAAAACAAGTTTAAGCCCTAAATATAGGCAAGCCTGGGCAAGTCCTATACCCATATTCCCAGAGGTGGATTCAATAATTACTGTATCCGGGGATACTTTTCCCAGGTTTATTGCTTCTTGTAATATAAAAATCGATGAACGATCCTTAATACTTCCGCCTGGGTTCATGTGTTCAAGCTTCGCGAAAAATTCATGGTCACTTTGAGGAAATAACTGTTCAAGTCTTAAGGCCGGGGTATTACCCACACTCACCAATATGCCAGAAGCCTTTTCAATGGTTGTCATTTTGGGTAGTATAATAGTTGGTTTAGTATTAAAATAATAGCTAGTCTGAGCAATATGGACTGACTATGCCCTCCTAATTACACTTAGCAAAATAGCTATAACAGCTATTACCAATAGGATATGGATAACTCCTCCTGCATCATACACGAAAAATCCCAAAATCCAGCCAATAACAACAATAACGGCAATCAAATACAATAGACTTCTCATAATTTTCTTTTTTTATTTTGTTTATAATTGAAAATTGATTTTTGATACTAATAAATTTATGAAATATTTAATAGATAAAATCACCAATAATAATTTATACTTTTACTTTTAAATAAAATCTGATTATTGATAGCAGCAGGTCCTCATTTTTAACCACAACATTCAATACTTTGTAAAGCAATATGTAGAAAATTTCAATTATTATGCCAAATTTAATAAATTAATCAAAGAATTACTTTCAAATAATTTGCCACAATAGGGATTACATGACTTTATAAAGAATAATTTAAATGTAATCTATTATTCTTAAATCAGGTATTTTTTGGTTTCAACCTTAATTTTTTATATGTAGGGCAGCATGATATAATAAGGTAATCGTAATAAAACACATACCACAAAATAGGGAAACAAATCATCCTCAAAAAGAAAACTCAGCTTTGGACTTTGAACGTTGTGGTTTAAAAACTACAAATCGGGAAAAATGGAATCCATGATAATATGCCATTTGCGCTCATTAAGTCAAAAAGCACCCCAAGATTATTATTTTAACTGAGTCCGTTGAAAATTACATTCTTCCCTGAAACAGAAAACCCGAACCCAACCTGTACCAAGCATTTGCGGATAGCTAAAACCCATTGGACAGAACTGTTTCCAAATCTGACCAATGTAAGCGGATCAATAAAAATAAATAGTAAAGCAATCCAGGTTTATGGAAAATTTATACCTTAAAAATCAAAAGTATTGGTCAGAAATGGTAATTTAAAATATCGCAGGACTGATTTATCCAGGATATTGAATAGGTTTATTATTGTTTCTTAATACTCACATGCCATTTCCGGGCTTGGGAAAATTTGAAAAGTACAGCCTTCCAATCCATTTAGGATGCATCAACTAAGACATAAAAGGCCATTTACTTTTCCTTAGTAAATGGCCCTTTTTTTCTTAAAATGAAGAAGGAATTTCCTATCCTTCATTTTTTATTTCATTTTTTAGGTTACTGATTGTTGTTTCTATTTCGCTTTCCAGCTCCTCAAATTCTTTCTTGATTTGCTCCTTTCTGGATGCCGCAGCCTGAGCAAATTCTCTGGATTTAACTTCCAGATTGGCAATGCTTTTATCCAGTTTGGTTAAATAAAGGTCAACCGTTTCATTTACAGGTTCTCCCAGATTTTCTTTAACCTCCTTTTTAATTTCTTCTGCCTCGGCTTTAAGTGCTGAGGTTTCTTCAGAAATTTCTGCTTTGGCTTCAGCGAAAGCTTCTTCGGTTTCTTCTTCAACCTCATTTGACATTTGCTGAAGATCCTTTTCCGTGGATTTTAAGTCATTTTTTTCATCCTTGTTTGCATCGCAAGATGAAAACAAAACAAAGCTGACTAAACAAACAGTAGAAAATACTGATATAAACTTCATAATACTATGTTGGTTTGGTTTTACAATACTCCGGTAAAGGAAGCAGGCTATCCTGGATTTTCCCTCTACCAGAAACTGCCCTTTATAAAACAAAACAAATGCCATAAATCAGATCCAAGCTTTAAAATCCCTGAAAATCATCCACTGTATGTTACAAATCGCGCTCCTCTTCTTCCCTACTGCTTTTTGTACTTGCAATCCTATTTCTTATTTTTAAGCTTGCTATTCAATAAAACCGGGGATTCGATCTCTATTGCAAAACTGCTTATTTTTAAAAACCAAGAAACTTTCAAAGAGCATGGAAAAAAAACTAAAACGCACCATCAATGACAAAATGATCGCCGGAGTTTGTGGTGGGCTGGCCAAATACCTGGGCTGGGATGCCGATAAGTTGAGAATAGTATATGTTTTGGTCTCCATTTTAAGTGCTGCTTTCCCGGGTCTTTTGGTCTATCTGATCCTTTGGTTTATCATGCCAGAAGAAACTGAATTGGGTTAGATCCCCTGATAATTAGTAAATTGAACATTCCTTTGAACATAAGTTGCTCTTTTGCCGTTTTTAGGAAAGGTCAAAAAAAGTAAACAAATGAAAAATAGCATTCAATATTTAGCAGTTCTTTTCTTTTTATTGCTTTCGGTTTCCAGTTGCAATGCGTCTGAAAATTCCGAGAATAAAGAGGAGGAAAATGTGCTGGAGAATTACCAGGGCAGGACGGAAAAAGCAACATTTGCCGGAGGGTGTTTTTGGTGCATTGAAGCCCCGTTTGAGGGAATAGATGGCATCCTTTCCGTTGTTTCAGGTTATGCGGGAGGTAAGGAAAAAAATCCTACTTATTCTCAGGTATCCTCCGGACAAACCAGTCACAAAGAAGCCGTTCAGGTTACTTTCGATCCGGATGTGATCAGTTACAGCGAAATCATAGATATTTTTTGGAAGTTGTATGATCCTACCGATGCAGGCGGCAGTTTTTATGACCGGGGAAGCCAATATGAATCTGCCATCTTTTTTCATTCGCAGGAACAGAAATCGGTTGCCGAAAACACTAAAAAAGCCTTGGATCAATCCGGAATATTTGATAAACCGATTGTTACTCCGGTGGTTAAATTTACCAATTTTTATGCTGCTGAAACCTACCATCAGGATTATTATAAAAAGCAACCCAAAGAATACAAGGCTTATCGCACCGGTTCCGGAAGGGATAGATTTATAGCGCAACACTGGGAGGTACCATCAGCAAGTAAGTACCAAAGTCCATCAAAAAATGAGTTAAAGGCCCAACTGACCAATCTTCAATACCAGGTCACTATGGAGGAAGCTACGGAACGAGCCTTTGACAATAGGTATAATGGCAATAAAGAAGATGGTCTTTATGTCTGCATTGTTTCGGGTGCCCCGCTTTTCAGCTCAAAGGACAAATATGAATCCGGATCCGGTTGGCCAAGCTTTACCAAACCCATCGATGCCCGCTACCTGGAAAAACCTATTGACAGAAGTCAAGGCATGGTGCGGGTAGAAGTCAGAAGCAAATACGGTGATTCCCATGTGGGTCATGTTTTCAATGATGGTCCTGAGCCTACCGGTTTGCGGTATTGTATGAACTCCGCCGCCATGAAATTTATTCCTTTGTCAGAAATGGAAGAAGAAGGATATGGGGCATTCTTGTATACCGTCAAGTAACTCCCGGAATAGGGAAAATCAACTATTAAGCGAAAGGCCGTTTAAATGGTCTTTCGCTTTTTTAATTGATCCATTTATCAATAAAACGAAGAAAATTTTCTTTATAGCCATCACTAACGGAAATATTCATGATTCCCATATTAACCGTACTTTTGCTGATGGATTGTATATGATCCAGCGAGATGATATAAGAGCGGTGTATACGCATAAAATGGTCCTCGGGAAGCATTTCTTCCATACTTTTCAGTGTGGTAAGTGAAAGCAGGGGCGATGATTTTCCCGAGAGGTGAATCTTAACATAATCTTTATACCCTTCTACCAAAATAATTTCCTTGAGCAGGACTTTGACCAGCTGGTATTCCACTTTGATAAAAATATAGTCTTCAGTTGAGGCTTTAGGCGCTGTGCCTTTTTTCTCAAAAAAGCGCAATGCCTTGTGACTGGCCGTTAAAAATTCCTCATAACTAAAAGGTTTAAGCAAATAGTCCAGCGCATCCACCTTATAGCCTTCGATAGCATATTGATTGTACGCAGTGGTAAAAATTATTTTGGGCGATCCCTGGTGTTTTCTGTTTTCCAAAACCCTGGCCAACTCCATTCCAGTAAGATCCGGCATTTGTATATCTAAAAACATCAGGTTTACTTCATGGGAATTGATGTAAGCCAGCGCTTCCAGGGCACTGTCAAATTTACCTTGAAGCTCCAGGAAGCCAGTTTTTTCCACAAAATTACAGACCATCTCCAGGGCCAGCGGTTCATCATCAACGACTATACATTTGATTTTCATACCAAATTGATGGTTAGATCCACCCTAAATTCTTTCTCCTGATTTTCCTGATCGATCAAAAGCCTATGTTTTTCTCCATATATCAATGCCAGTCTTCTTTTGGTGTTGCTTAAGCCGATGCCACTGCTGAGCTTTTCCTTACTATTGGGATTGGAAGGAAATTTGGCATTATTGGTTTTCAAATGTAATATTTTCCCTTGCAGGGAAATGCATATCTCTATTTTGCTTTCATTTTTGGCACTGATACCATGCTTGAAACAATTTTCCAGAAAAGGAAGCAATAGCATGGGGGCTATGGGCAGGTTTTCGGTGTTTTCCTGAATATTGATTTCCAAATTTACTTTATCTGACAACCTCAGTCGCATCAGCTCAACATAATCCTTGATAAAATCCAGTTCCCTATTCAATAGGGTGAGGTCTTTGTCTGTTTCGTAAAGCACATACCGCATCATGCGAGAAAGTTTCAGCAATGCCTTCTGTGCCCGCTCCACATCGATATTGGTCAAGGCATAGATATTGTTAAGGGTGTTGAAAAAGAAGTGGGGATTGATCTGGGCCTTGAGATAGGACAACTCCGAAGAAATTTTTTCCTGCTCCATCTGCCTTCTCAGTTCCACATCCGCCTGCCACTTCTGTACCGCCACCACGCTGGTGCTGATCCCAAAACCAAAAAGCAACAGCAGGATGGTGAACATATCAAAATTGAAATTTCTGGGCCTGGGTTCATAGGGAACATTTGGCCTGAAGGCATAATGCATCAACTCCTGAAGGTTGAGCAGGTTTTCAAATTGAATGATCAGAAATAACACCAATAAGGTGCTGGAGATGGCTATCAGTATAAATTGCCAGTTTTTGCCTTTAAACAGCACCTTCGGGACAAACAGGTACATGTTGAGGTAAAACAATAGGATCAGGAAAAACAATACAAAGCCTTGTTTGAACCAATATTCAACGGGCAAGTCTACTTTCCAGGACAAGGGGCTGACTACAAAAATCACAATGGCTATGAAAATCCATACCAGTATATGTATGAGAAAAGTGATTCTTTTTGGTTCGTTGGAATGTGTCATAACTAGAATTTTGGACTTGAAAAGCGACAAACACGCCACAAATCCACCATAAACATAAAGTAAAGTAAATGAAACTTACTGAAAAATCTACCAATTCCCGGATTTAGGCTACCGATACGATATTTTGATCTACCAAAGAAAAATCAAAAGTCTAAAAAGCATTGGTCTGTTGTTTTGGCGCATTTGTCGATAGATGTATGGCAGCTATCTATTGCATTTTTTAATAAAGAAAGAAAGAATTTCCTTTGTTAAAGTTATACTAACAAAGATCGATACATTTTAACATATTAATAATAATGAAAAGGCTATTTGGATTGCTGCTTGCTACAACCCTTTATCTCACAGCAGGTTCCCTGCATATCTTCGCTCAGGGAAATGCAGAGAAAAAGGAGTTTAAAATTTCCGGTAAAGTGGTTGATAAGGAAACAGGTGAACCTGTCCCCTATGCAACCGCCTTGTTAAAGAAAGCCGAAAGCGATGCTTCACTGGCAGGAGGGGTAGCAGATGATAATGGCGAATTTTTTTTCAATGTAAAGGAAGCTGGCAAATACAAGGTAGAATTAAGTTATGTAGGTTATGATGCCCTGGTTCGGGAAGATATCGTCGTTGGACCCAACACCCCCTCTATTTTCCTGGGTAACATCACCTTAGCTGAGTCCTCTGTGGCACTGGAAGAAGTAACCGTTCAGGGTCAAAGAAGCCTGATCACAGAAAAAGTGGACCGTACCATTTACAATGCCGAAAACGATAAAACCACCATTGGTGGTGATGCAACAGACGTGCTTAGAAGAGTACCCATGCTTACCGTAGATCTGGATGGAAATGTTTCCATGAGAGGAAGCAGCAATATCCTGGTATTGATTGACAACAAACAATCGGCCATAGTAGCCAATAACATTGCGGATGCCTTAAAGCAAATCCCGGCAGAGGAAATCCAATCCGTGGAAGTGATCACCTCGCCCTCAGCCAAATATGATGCTGAAGGCACAGGGGGTGTAATCAACATTGTTACCAAAAAGAATAAATTACAAGGTGCATCCCTGAATATCCGTACCAGTGCAGGCATCAGGGGTTCAAATGTTGGATTAAATGCGGCATTGAAAAAAGGGAAAATGGGCTTTACCCTTGGTGGTTTCGGTAGGGCAGGTTACAATATCCTGGGTAGCTTTGAAAACGAACAAACCCTTGTTTCACCGGATGGTCCAGCCACCAGAATCCTTCAGGCGGCAGACACCAGAAACAACATGATGTTTGGCCGGTATAATTTTGGTTGGGATTATGAAATCAATACCTACAACTTCATGACCACTTCTGTAAGTTTTGGTTTGAGGAACATGAAAATGAATCAGGATGACCTGACCACAGAAACCTATGTAGAAGATGCGTTGGTCAGTGAATTGCTTAGGGATGTGAATACAAAAAATCTTTCCAACAGCGTTGACGTCAGCTACAACTACACCAAAACCTTTGAAAAGAAAGGCAAAGAGTTTAGCGCTTCGGGATTGTATAGCAGAAATAACATGACCAATGATTTTGTTAATAGCTTATACGACGAATCATTTGAGCAGGTAGTCAGCAGGCTGAAAAATGACAACAACAACCTCAATGAGGAATTTACCATCCAACTGGATTATGTCACACCGATGGGAGCTGATGATGAGCAGATTCTGGAATATGGTGCCAAAAATATTCTGAGAAAAGCGGTAAGTGACTTTGCCTATTTCAGGGCAGAGGGACCGGATGGGGATTTCGAAGAACTGGATGATATTACCCTTTCCAATCAATTCAATTACGATCAAAACGTAACCGCCGGCTATCTCTCCTATACCCTTGGATTTCTGGAAAATTACACCCTCAAAGCAGGTATGCGGTATGAATATACCAATATAGCTGCCGACTTCAAGACATCAGACCTTCCAGCTGATATTCCTTCCTATGGCACTTTTGTCCCCAATATGAATTTTGGCCGCAAACTTGCCAATGGCAATATGCTGAAAGCAGCATACAACAGACGGATACAGCGGCCTTCACTGAACTTTCTGAATCCCAATATTGAAGCTGCAAATCCTCAGCAAATCACTCAGGGAAACCCCCTGCTTGACCCTGAGTTGACTGACAATTATGAGGTATCTTACAGTACCTTTATCAAAGGCACATCGCTGAACTTTACTTCCTACCTGAGGAATACCACAGGCTCAATCCAGCCGGTAAGAACCATTCAGGATGATGATGTGATCTTTACAACCTATGAAAATATCGGTAATGAAAGGGCCTATGGACTGAGTGTTTTCTCAAATATCAATATCTCTGGAAAATTCTCTCTGAACGGTTCTATTGACAGCTATTTTGCCCAGTTGGACAATGGTTTGGACGATCCGTTATATGCAGCACAAAACGAGGGATTTGTCCTGAGTGGAAGGTTATTTGGTAACTACTCCCTACCCAATGACTGGCAGATCCAGGCCTTTAGTTTCTACAGGGGTCGTAGGGTGCAACTTCAGGGTTCTTCCGGGGGATTTGGCATCTATAGTTTGAGCATCAACAAGCAATTTGCAGAACAAAGAGGAAGCATTGGCTTTGGTGCGGAGAACTTTTTCCACACAGAATTTAAAATCAGAAACGAGTTGATCACCCCTACCATCATGCAGCAAAGTGTTACCGGCATGCGTAACATGAACTTTAAAATCAATTTTTCCTACAGGATAGGCAAGTTGAGTGTTGATGGTGGACAAAGAAGAAAGAAAAGAGGCGTCACCAATGAAGACCTAAAAGAAGGTGATGGCGGCGGAGCTGGTGGAGCCATGATGAATGGTGGCCCCAATTAAGCCTGGCATTAAAGACTGTTAATTCTCTCGATTAACTGTACCCCGGTTGCATGTTTGTAAGGAACATCAACCGGGTTTTTTTATTCCTCAAATACTGCGACCGCAATTTTTGAGTCAGCCGTACCATAAAACAAGTACCATTTTCCATTAAAGGGCACCATCCCTTCGATGAAACAAACCAAATTGACCTGCCCCTCTATTTCATAAGGTTTATCAGGAGTCATAAAATAATTTTCTGAACGATCTATTAACCTCGAGGGATCTTCTGCAGAAAACAAGGCCTGCCCGGCAGAATAGGTTCCAGGATCCAGATCAGGGTCCAATTCCTGTCCCTCATCCAGGTTCATGCCATTGTATAGCAGCACTATCCCTTGTTCGCGCAGGAGGGCATAAGGCCCTGACTCCACTAGTCGGCTGTCAAAATACCCGGGCCGGGGTTGCATCACTGATTTAAGCTCCCCATTTTCCGTAAGGGGTTCCCAATGAATCAAATCGGCTGATTGGGCCAAAAATAAATCCGTATCACCAAAGTACATCCAGTATTTGCCCTGGATTTTTTTGGCAATGATTTTATCACCCTGCCTTTCGGCAACAATGGCTCCAGCTTTAGACCAGGTATCCTTAAAATCTCCTGTCAATACCCGTCCATACTTATCCCATTCATGGAGATCCCTGGATATGGCCAACATGAGCCTTGCCACCTCCCCATCATAGCTGGTATACGTCATGATATACCTGCCGTCCTCGCTTTCTACAATTCTGGGATCTTCCACACCTCCATCCCATTCAAGGGCTTTCAGGCTATCATTTTCCGGATAAAAAACGGGCTCCGGCAATTTATAAAAATGGAGACCGTCCTCGCTCAGGGCCAGGCCCAGCCTTGAGGTACCATTATTACTACCAATAACATCCTCGGCCCGGTAAAGCAGGTTGATTTTACCGTCTTTAACCAATGCCGCAGGGTTAAACACATCTTTTTCCTCCCATTTGACAGGTGCATCCAATATAGGGCAGACAAAGGTCAAATCTCCCGGAAGCAATACAGGATTGGCCTCATCCATTTTCACAAAAGGCACCATTTCCCAGGGCTTATGGGCTGTGGATTTTACTTCCCTGACACTTTCGTTAACTTTTCCCTGGCCACATGACCAGAAAAAGATCAGCAACAGGCTTATTGCCCAGTTACCTTTTAAGATGATGGCTAGGTTTTTCATGTTATATCTATTAATAATTTGATTTAAAAGGCCATAAATTGCCCCGGATTGAAGGTTACCGACTCTAGGAGGAATCCCCTACCTGCCGGCCGGTGTTTGATAATCATCCCACTGTCAACTATTCGACCATTTTTTCAGGGTCGATTTCATGGTTTGTTTAATACCTTGATTTCCACCCTCCTGTTTTTTGCCCTACCCCTGGCAGTTCGGTTTGAAGCGATGGGACGCGTTCCCCCCCAGCCATTGACCCTGATCTGCTCAGCATCAACTCCATTTTCCAACAAAATATCCCTGACCTTTTGGGCACGATCAAGGGAGAGCCGCTCATTTAATCTGGAACTACCATAATTATCGGTATGCCCATCTACTGAAATTTCTGTTTTTGGATGATCCATGAGGTAAGCAGCCAGCTCTTCCAATTGAACCAATCCGCTACTGTCAGCCAAAACCACACTACCTCTTTGGAATAAAAGCTTATCCAATACCATGGAAGCCCCGGTTTCGAGCTCTTCGAAAGAGGTTTGCTTTTCAGAAACAGGTCTCTCTGGAAAGCTTGCTTCATTATTGTCCATTTCTGGGGTATCATCGGGTTCCGGGTCTGTTTCTATTGGGGCAGAAACATCCGGTATATCTTCAGCACCTGATATAAAACTGCCCAATAAGAGGATATTGCCATACCCATCACTGGTCTGTATATTGGTATAAAAAGCCCTGTCATTTGATTGATCCGGGTAATAGTACAGGTCAAAACCTTCCATGTCCGGAAGATTCACGGGGCTCGGGCTGCTCCATTGATTCCACCCCTCCCCCATCCTTTTACTATAATAAACCTCCATGCCTTTAACTCCCTCAGAAGCATTGGTAGAAAAATATAAAGTACGGGTATCTGCAGAGAGGAAAGGACTCAACTCCTGAAGGGAGGAATTGATATCCGAACCCAGATTAAGGGGCCTGGACCACCCGTTTTCCTTCCTGAAAGAAATATAAATATCCTCATTGCCATAAGTCCCGAATGAATCCATCGACATGACCATCATTTTCCCATCAGCATGGAGCCGCGCACTGAATTGATCCCCATTGATCTTAAAACCAGGTATCTGCTCCGCTTCTCCTCTTTCCCAGGCAGCTCCGGAACGGTAGTAGCTGTAAATAACCTGCTGGTTTTGGAAATTCTGATGGTAAACAAGCATGGTATCTGGATGGGCAAAACCAATCAACAGGTCATAATAGGGGGTGGATAGTTGGCCCATGCGTTCAGGGGCTTCAAAACCGTCTCTTTCCCCTGCTGAAAACCAAATATCCCCGGGGTCATTGTTCCCATTGTTATTTTGAGGGTGAAAGGCCATGGTAAAATAGAGCCGCCTGCCCTCCGGACCCAAAATGGGTTGATGTTCATCATAATTAAGGGAAAAAATCTGATTGACCGGTTTTGCATCCTGAGCCAACAAAGGAGAATAAAACCAATATGCGAGCACCAGGCAGGCACATGTTTTGGTGATATTGGTTATTCTCCTTTCCATAAACAGGCTTTTATTGGCCCAGAACAATGGCAAATACCAAAGGCGCCACAATTGTGGCATCAGATTCGATGATAAATTTTGGTGTTTCCAAACCCAACTTCCCCCAAGTGATTTTTTCATTCGGCACTGCTCCGGAATAGGATCCATAGGAGGTGGTACTGTCTGAAATCTGACAAAAGTATCCCCACAAAGGGATGCCATCTCGCTGCAGGTCCTGGTGAAGCATGGGTACCACGCAAATGGGAAAATCACCGGCAATTCCGCCTCCGATCTGAAAAAAGCCAACCTTGCTTTCTTCTTTGGCATTTTCAGTATACCAATCGGCCAGATAAATCATGTACTGTATGCCCCCTTTTACCGTATGCACATCCCTGATATCCCCTGATATGCAATGGCCGGCATACATATTGCCCAGTGTAGAATCTTCCCATCCCGGGACAATGATGGGTATGTTCTTCTTTGCTGCTTCCATTAACCAGCTGTTTTTTGGATCTATTTGGTAATCCTTCTCCAATTTTCCTGAGAGCAATATTTTGTAGAAAAACTCATGTGGAAAATACTGTTCCCCGGCTTGATCGGCTTTTTGCCATTCCTGTAAAATGACATCCTCTATTCTCCTCATGGCCTCCATTTCCGGAATACAGGTATCCGTAACACGATTCATGTGCCGGTTTAGCAAATCCTGTTCCTCTGCAGGGGATAACTCCCTGTAATGTGGGATTCTTTCATAAAAATCATGGGCCACCAGATTAAATACATCCTCCTCCAGGTTGGCACCTGTACAGGTTATGATCTGGACTTTATCCTGGCGTATCATTTCTGCAAGAGAAATACCCAATTCTGCCGTGGACATGGCTCCTGCAAGGGTCACCATCATTTTCCCATTATTGTCCAAATGGCTTTTATAGGCTTCAGCTGCATCTATCAATGCAGCTGCATTAAAATGTCTGTAATGGTGCTTTAGAAAGTTGGTGATTTCCATTTTGATTGGTTAAATTTTAAATATTTACGGGTGTAGATAATTCTTGTGATCGTCTATAACAGACTCAATATAGCATACCAATTCCCCAATTTCAAACTAAAAAACAAAAAAAGCCCGGTATTTCCGGGCCTTGATTGATGGATATAAAATCATACTCCCCTTACTCTTCCTCAGAAGGTTCCTCATTTTCTGAGGCAGGTGCAGACTCTTCCTTATTTTTATAATCATCGTTGATTCCTTTCACAACAGAATCTGTGATATCCAGTGTTTTATTGGCATACCATACGCCACCACCTCTGGTGTAGGAAAGGATCATTTCCAGGTCATTCTCAGCGGCATAGTCGTTGAGGTATTCCTGAATCATGTCATAAACATCATTGTACAATTTGGTTTCGTCCGCAGACAACTCCTGCATGATATTTTCCCTGTAAGCCACCAGGTTCCTTTCTTTGGTCACCAGTTCCTCTTCCTTGGCCCTGGCCTGGTTCATGGTCATGGTGGAAGCAGAATTTTGAAAATTCTGGACTTCTTGCTCAAATCCCCTGGCCCTGTTTGTTAACTCTCCTTCGTACTTTTTGCCCTTTTCAGCTATTTCGGCGGATTTTTCCTTAAAATATTCAAAATTATTGATGACACTGTCAGTAACGATATAAGCCACTTTCAGATCAGCAATATTCACCTCATCTGCAATATTGGTAACTTCTCCTTCCGGAGCAGGAGAGTTGCATGCCCCACTGAGCAATCCAAATACTGCCAATGCGCTGATAATTGTAGTTAAATTTTTCACTTCTTGTTGTTTTAAAATTATTCGGGGCAAATATAAGCATTCTTATGCTTTTACAAATTTTACCGGGTCAATAAATCCCTTAAATCTTGGGTATCTTCAATTAAGCATTGAAATGAAAGAATTTAAACATTTCAGTTTTCATGGTAATGGCAAAACCCTTAACTGATTTACAAACTTGGATCCAGCCGTGTTGGTTAAGGGTTAAGGAGTAAATTTAATTGGCTATGGGTTCAAGCAGACTTTTGGCATTTTGGGTTTGCTACCAGATCAGCCCGGGTTGTTGAGGGTTAATGGGCTCGAAACTGGCTGGGGTGTAGGAAAATTCACTTAAGCCGGATTGCTGGTTTTGGGTTCAGCCGTGGTGGGTAAGGGTTAAGTAGGCATATTAATTGGCTGCGGGGTTCAAGCAGACTGTTTGGCATTTTTGGCTTGCTTCCAGACCAGCCCGGGTTGTTAAGGGTTAATGGGCTCGAAGCTTGTTGAGGATTTGAGTCGGGGTCTTTGGCAGGATGACTTATTTTGGATTCAAGCCAGGTGGTTAAGGGTTAATAAGGCTAATCGTTCGGTTTAGGTAAGGGTATGTACTTCTGTCAGGAATTGTGTTTTGTAACATTGCCTAGTTTTGATAGAATGTCTATCAGATGATCAAAGCAGATGGCACGACAAAAAGCCGAGCTTGTCCTGACGATAGTCAGTGGCTTGTCCTGAATTTTTTCAGGACGAGTCAGTACAGAAAAAATCCCCTCCCGACCCTGGTCGGGACAAGCTATGCCCTCCTCCGCAGCGCAGAGATTTTGGTTGCAATCGATTTGGAAATCTAGGCTTAACTTTTCCAAAGTTCTAAACTTTGGAAAAGTTTGGAGTTAAACGATTTCTGCGTTTTTTAAAATGTTAGGTCTTGAAATGACGGTTTTTTTCCGAAACCCCATCGAATTAAGGTTACCAATAAACAAGAATAAATTTCTTTTCTAACTACCTGAAATCCTATTCATTCATCTTCTAACTTCTGCGCTATTTTCATCCTGTAGATGACTGCCTGTCCAAATAAAGAGATGCCTGCATTGAAAACAACAAGGGAAAAAGTTCCCCAAATAAACCATTCCAGGAAAGGGGCATTGTCCCATTTTCTGAGCAGTGCCTCCCCAAATAGGCTAAGACCTGATCCCAACAATAACAAACCACCCACCGCAAAAATCAACCACTTCTTTTTCAGATTATTCATTTCTTCACAAATTTTAATCAAGTGTTTTAAAAGAAAATTTCCTGAGCCAGCCTGAAAGTATTGGCATGGGCTTCTATGATATCGTTTATTTTTTTTGCGTAACCACCGCCCATACAACACATTATGGGAATCTGATGCAGCCTTGCAGCTTCCAATACTACCCTGTCCCTTTCTCTGCAACCCCGAATACTCAAGCCCAATCTTCCCAGTTTATCCGTTTCCAGAACATCTACCCCTGATTGAAAAATGATAAAATCAGGTTCAATTGTATCCAATAATTCCGGTAGGTACCGATTCAATAGTTTCAGGTAGCTGCTGTCTCCTGTTTTATCTTCCAGGGGAACATCCAGGTCAGATTTTTCCTTATGCAAGGGATAATTGTGCGCACCGTGCATGCTGAAAGTAAATACCTGTGGATTATCCTCAAAAATTTTAGCAGTTCCGTTTCCCTGGTGCACGTCCAGGTCCACCACCAGCACCTTTTTTAATCCCTTTTCCTTGATCAGGTATGCTGCCGTAATGGCAATATCGTTCAGCAGGCAAAAACCCTCCCCCTTATCTTTATAGGCATGATGAGTACCACCTGCGATGTTCATTCCAATACCGGAATCCAAAGCGTATGTAGCAGCCATCATGGACCCTTGCATGATATGGATTTCCCTATCTATTAGGGCCTTACTTAAAGGAAATCCGGTACGCCTGATTTCTGAGGGGCTTAAATTCAAGGATTTGAGGTTACAAAAATAACTTTCATCATGTATTTCCAGAATCCATTTTTCTTCAGCAGTATCAGGTTTAAAAAAATTTTCAGCGTTCAGCGTGCCTTCGTAAAGCAATTGTTCGGGAAGAAGTTCATATTTTTCCATAGGAAAACGATGCCCTTCCGGCAAAGGATGCGCATAAATTTGAGACCAGGCGACTTTCAACATAGGTTCAAAACCTGATGATGCCGAAAATGTTGGTTTTTATTGAAAATATTTCAGATTCAATATTCATCCTCTTCTTCCTCTGATTCAAAAGTGTAAAAAGTATCATCCAATTTCAGGGTATCATTATTAAAGGAAGTCACAAATTTGTCAAGGATTTTGTCGTCTATGGATTCTATATTGAGGGCAGCATCCAGACCAATACCAAAATCATGGTGGGTATCCAAATCCACAAATTCCTGGACTTTCACGGTTCCCTCATCTTCCATTTCCATGATCAGTTCCGTGATGAACAATCCCACTTCTTCCTCATCGTTTTTTAAGGGTTTGAGGTTGCCATTTTCATCTTCTTCGTAGGATATTCCATGGTAATCCGGAAACTTTTTTGCTGCTTCATGTTCTGCCAACTCGTACAATTCACTCTGATAGTGTAATCGAAGGGTATATAGGGCAGCATCGTAAACCACTTGTTTGCCGTCATACTTGCCAATGAAGTAAAAATTGACAAACTCATCTGAATTGTCCTCACTTGGAACAATTTTAAAAGATTTACCGGTTTCCTTTAATTCTTTTCTTAAGTTGGCTACGGTTTCAGGGGAAAAACCTTCATTTTGATATTTCATTTGTCAATAAGCTGTATATGGTGAAACGTAAAGAGCTGTTTTCGTGTACAAATAAATGAAAAATTAATATTATACATATTAACTTTCTTATAATTTACAATCTTTTACCTTTTAAAAAAATGTTTTCTCCTAAAAAAAACAATGAATGGCTTAAAAATATGCTTTCAAAACCGGAAGGACAACATTTGGATTACAAACAAAGCATAAGCAACCAAAGAAAAATTGCCAAAACACTTTTGGCTTTTGCCAATACTGACGGGGGGACGATTTTGGTTGGCATCTCCGACAAGAAAAACATCATCGGCATAGACCCAGAAGAGGAGATTTTTATGGTCAATGAGGCCATTAGAAAATACTGTCATCCTCCATTCACCGTTACTTTTGAAGTTTTTGAATTACAGCTACAGAACCAGCTTGACCCCTTAATATTGGATGAAAAATATGTGCTTGCTGTAGCCGTTCCCAAAAGCATGGGCGGACCTCATGCTTTGCAGGTGAATGACAATCCCCCTGTATATTATCTTAGAATCAAAGACAGGTCTTTACCGGTAGACCTGGCAGACCTGTCCTGAATTTTTATTTGGGATAGGGCCTGATAGGAGGTTAATTTTTATTTCCTGAATCCGCTGCCCAATGAAATGCCCAAAATGGAATTTACTAGAGAAAGCACCAGGCTAAAAAGCAAGGCCCACCAGAAATTATCCACTGTAAATCCATTAACTATACTTGCCGCTAACATAACCAACAAGGCATTGATCACCAATAAGAACAAACCCAGGGTAACAATGGTAATGGGTATGGTCAAAAAAATCAATATGGGTTTAATGGTAATATTTAACAAAGCCAGCAAGGCAGCGATGATCACTCCTGTGATCCAATCATCCACCACGATACCAGGAAGAAGATAAGCAGTAAAAATAACTACCAAACCAGCAATTGCAAGTTGGAGGAGTATGGAAAAGATGTCTTTTGATTGGCTCATTTTTGCTAAATATATAACCTGAATAAATTTTCTGGATAAAAATAACCATTAAAAATGTAAAAAAAAACCCGGTAGATTTCACCGGGCTTTTGATACAATTTTAACTCCAGGTCCTGTCCCAGGAGCGGATTTCGTTCCAGTCGTCGGTGGGTGCAAAAAACTGTTCACCCTCTCTCAACCTCTTCTTTACTTCATCTTCGTTCAATTCCAAACCAATTCCGGGAGATTCCGGTACCTGCACATATCCATCTTTTACCAGAGGCCCATCTGCTCCAACTACCAAATCCTCCCACCATGGATTATCCACAGAATGGTGTTCCAGCCCTATGAAGTTATAGGTGGCTGCCGCAGCATGTACCGTCCCCATAAAGGTAATGGGGGAGGCCGCGTGGTGCAAGGCCATTCCTATTCCATACTCTTCGGCATAATCACCTATTTTCTTGGTCTGTAAGTAGCCTCCGGCACTTCCGGGATCAGGGTGCACCAGATCCACTGCCCTGTTTTCGATCAGGTCCTTAAAATTCTTTTTGTGATAGGTATCTTCCCCTGTCAGCGTAGGCGTAGTGATCGACTCGGTAATCCTTTTCCATTGTTCGGTATTTTGCCAGGGAACCAGGTCTTCCAGCCAGGCGATATTATAAGGTTCAAAAGCCTCCGCTAGTTTGATCATCTCATTATAGCCCATATGTCCAAAATGATCTATGGCCAGTGGAATTTCAAAACCTACTTTAGCCCTTGCTTTTGCCGCATATTCGACCATTCTTTCGAGTCCCTTTGGGGTTATCTGCACATGGGTAAACTGATGGGGCGTCTGGGTGTAGCTCATCACATCCTGGTCTGACCAACCCCTCATGGGTCCCCAGGGAGACTTATTGGTCAGGGTATCTTTTTCGTCCTTGATCAAGCCAATGCCAATATCCATTTTCAGCATGGTAAAACCCATATCCACCCTTTCCTTCATCTTATTGGCAAATTCGTCGGGATCCTGTACGGTGGGGGTATCCACATAGATCCGGACCTTATCCCGGAATTTACCCCCCATCAATTGGTAAAGCGGGACACCATAGGCTTTTCCGGCCAGGTCCCAAAGGGCCATTTCAATACCGGATACGCCGCCGCCCTGCCTGCCATGCCAGCCAAACTGCTCAATTCTTTTAAAAATCCGCTCTACATTGCAGGGATTCTCTCCTAAAATCCTGCTTTTCAACATCAGGGCATAGCGTTTGTCGGCCCCATCTCTTACATCTCCCAAGCCATGTATTCCCTGATTGGTATATATTTTCAACAAGGGTACATTGCCATACTGGGCAATCCGCAAATCTGTGATTTTCAAATCAGAAGGATTGGAAAGGCGGTTTACTTTTGATGTGGTATGGGCAAGGGTGTCTTCCAGGGGCATCATCATCATTCCCCCAAGGCTCAAGCCACCCAAGGCTGCTTTTTTAAAAAAAGACCTGCGGTCATTTTCAGGTTCATCAATAACGGACCTGGCGACCTCATTTTTTGGTGCGCATTGCTGCTTCAGGTCAAAATGGCTTTGCTGCAGATGCTGGATGTTTTTTTTCATGTGTTAAATAGGTTTATTGAGGTATTGAAAAAGATAATTGATGGAAAGCTTACAATATGATTAAAATTTGTAGTAAATGGAAATTTTTACATGCAAAAACACTGGTAAATGGAAAGAAGAGGGTGTTTTCAAATCCCCTGAAAAAACGGCAAATCACCTTACATGAAGCGCTGCTAAATGAACAAAACCTATTCAATAGGAATATAGCCTATTCCAAAAAATAGCATTCCAAAAATACCGGCTTTAGTCAAAATTGAGGGAATCTAAGGGCCTTTGATTTTAATGGGATTCGGAAAGAAAAAATTCAAAATGATTTAAATCTAATCCAACTTGAAAATTATAATAAATCAGGAATGTTCAAACGCCATCAAAAAAAATTCCCGGGAAAAGGCTTTTTTTGTATCAAGCCAGTCTCCCGGGATGTAGGTACATTATCTGTTGGAGTAAATCCAGGCAATGTTTTTAGGTGGACAAAATTCCTGCTATTCTCAGGTCTTCATCATCCACTTGTTTATCATCTACTATGGCCCGTTTGATCGGTGTAAAAACAATTTTATTGTTGATAATCCCTACCATCACGTCATATTTGCCATGCAACAGGCCTTCTACCGCAGAAACACCCAGCTTACTGGCCAGAATACGGTCAAATGAAGAGGGTGCACCCCCACGCTGAAGGTGCCCCAGGATGGTTACTTTGATGTCATAGGTTGGGAGTATTTTTTTGACTTTCTCGGAAATTTCCAGGGCTCCCCCGCTTTTACCGCCCTCTGCCACGATGACCACATTGCTTTCCTTTTTTACCTTCTCCCTGAACTTAAGCCTGTCAATCAGCTTTTCGACGGGAAATTTTTTCTCTGGTATCAAAATGGCAGCCGCAGCACTGCCGATTCCGGCATTGATGGCTATAAATCCGGCATCTCTACCCATGACTTCCACAAAGAACAAGCGATCGTGGGATGTGGCCGTATCCCTGATTTTATCAATGGCTTCTATCGCCGTATTACAAGCCGTGTCAAAACCAATGGTCAGGTCCGTCCCGAAAAGATCATTGTCAATAGTGCCGGGTAATCCCACGGCCGGAATGCCAAATTCTTTATAAAACAGGTGGGCTCCTGTAAGTGATCCATCTCCTCCAATAACCACAAGGGCATCTATCCCATGGCTTTTCAAATTGTCGTATGCTTTCTGTCTGCCTTCAATTGTTTTGAATTCTTCACTCCTGGCTGATTTTAAAAAGGTCCCCCCTCTCTCCAAAACATGCGCAATGGATTTATTTTCCAACTTTCGGATATCATTGTTGATCATCCCTTCATAGCCGCGATAAATCCCATAAACCTCCAACTTGTAATAAAACCCAGCCCGCACTACTGCCCTGATGGCAGCGTTCATCCCAGGAGCATCTCCTCCAGAAGTAAGCACCCCAATTTTTTTTATATGAATAGGTTGATCTGTCATATTTGTATGTAAATATTCGCTCTTACAAATTTTTGAACATTAATTCCGCTGCGGCCAGGTTGGTAGCCAGTGGCACATTGTGTACATCACAGATTCGCATCAGCATCTGTACATCCGGTTCATGCGGGTGTTTTCCAAGGGGATCCCTGAAAAAAATCACCATATCCAGCTCTTTTTGAGCTACCATGGCCCCTATCTGTGCATCCCCCCCTAGGGGCCCTGACAATAGTTTTTCTACTTCAAATCCTGATTTTTCTATGTGCATTCCCGTAGTACCAGTGGCCACAAGGGTGATTCCCTCTAATGCTTCCTTGGAACGGCTGAGAAAATGTACCATATCCGCCTTTTTCCCATCATGGGCAATCAATGCTATTTTCATCCTTGTAAATTTTAAATCGGTAAAGGTGTAAAGTTACTAAAAAACAATTCGGTTTTGGCCGGAGCTACATGATCAAAGTGAATTACCCATCAAAATCCGGCAATGTTTCAAGCTCCATCCCTCTCCAAAAAATAAGCAAGCAACTGTTCCCACTCTTCTTCAAGGCTAAGATTGGGTTTGCTTTTGGCTGCCCTGCTGTACCAATAGGACGCATTGGACTGGTCTCCTTCTTTGCGGTGCAGGTAGGCATGAAGCCAGGCAGCATCTTCACCTCCTAAAGTATCTATCAGGCTATGGGCCTGATCCCATTTTCCTTTCTTATCCAACCATAAGGATTGTAAATAAACAGATAAGCCCTTCGGCACCTGCTCCTGCTGTAAGCTTTGGATAAAATCTGAATGGTTCATGTCTGTTGGTTAAGTAAACAAAACCAAAATAAATACATAATGGTGAAGCCGGCAAATATTAAAGCTAAATTTCAAAAGAAAGTTTGGGAGCCCCATCGCGAAGCATCAAGTCTGCCTTAATAATCTATCTCTATCTGATCCAAAACCACAATAAAACAAGCAACTCTATTGACTGCCGCAAATGTGAAAGGGCTTTCTTGATGTGGTTTTCAACGGTAAAAACAGATATACCAAGCTTGCAGGCAATTTCCCTGTTGGACAAGAATTTGAACCGGCTCATCTCAAATACATGCCTGCATTTTTGCGGAAGGCCCTGTATAATAGTCAATATCTTCCTTCTCGTTTCCTCAGCTTCCAGATACTCCTCCGTATTGTGTGTTACACCTACCTGCCTGAGGTATTCCAGTTGTGCTGCGGTATACTTACTTCTCCTAAACTCCTTTGCCATCTGCTTTCGGGCAGCCCCAAAAAGGTAAGGTTGGAGTTCCTTCACCTTGCAATGAGCGGCATTTTTCCACAAGCCGAAAAATATATTCTGAACCAGGTCCTCCGCTGTAGCTTTGTCTTGCATGACCTTGTAGACGAATACAAACAAGGCATCAAAATGCCTTTCGTAAATGGCTTCAAAGGCTTTTGGATCTGCCTTATCTTTCAATTGTGCCAGTAGCTCCTGGTCATTATGGGTTTTGTTGCAGGTCAATGGTATTGTTTAACATCGGATCATGCTAATTAATAGCTTTTGCCAGTATTTCCAAATATCAACGAATAATAACTTCCAAAGATGACTGGTACTGTGAATTAAATTTACTGAATTCCCTTTTGGGGAGAAATTGATTTGGGGGATATTAGTGAAGGGAGGAAATGTGGGAAGCCATATCCTTCATGGATACGGATTGCATGCCGTAAATTGCATTACATTCAGAAAAATGATCCAGAAGAATCCTCACTTCTTCCAGACTCTGCTCGGGGTGCTGACCGTGATTATGGGGATGCCACCACAGGTGATAAACTTCCCCGTTACTGGCAGCTTCGTTCATTTCTTGCCTGATCCGGTCAAGTTTCAGGCGGTTCATCCAGCCCATTCTTTCCTGATAGGGCCTGAAAAACCGGGAAGCAGGAATAAAACCGGGAAACACAGTCTCGGAAGCTGCAGGTAAATAGGAGGTTCGCTTTCCAAGGGACCAATAGGAATCTGCAGCCCGGAAACCCTTTTTGAAATAACCTTCCTTTTCCGGGTATTTCCAAAACCAATCCGTAGGGTTGGTGCGAATGGCTAAAAAATCCATTTCCCGGGCAGTTTGCAATACCTGCCTGTTGTATTGGTTACGGGGAAGTACCAGTGAACTGATATCCATGCCAAACTTCTCTTTGGCGATTCTCCTGGCCGCACATAAGTCCTCCTTAAAGCCATCGACCGACCGTCCCAAAACTCTGGTGTAATAATGGGCAAAGGTATGGCTACCCAGCTCCTGTCCCGGGGTTTGGATAATTTCATTGACCAGTTCCGGGGCAAAGAGGCAACGGTGATCCGGCTGAGTAGATTTAAACCATTGATAAGCAGAATACCGCTGATTTTGAAAGACCGGTTTTTCATCGGGACTGAAATGCTCCCATTCCGCTGCATCTTGGGCCATCAGCATGCCTACTGTAGCCCAGGTGGCCGAAACCCCATAGGCTGAAAACAAAGACAAAAGTTTGGGAATCACCTCCCTGGTCCGGTGGTAGTACGCTTCATTTCCTTTCAGTGGCACCTTGTCAAAGCGGCCCCAATGAAGTTCAAAATCCAGCGATATGATAAAGGAAGGCTGCACCGGTGGTTTATAAAATGGATTTATCAGATTTAAAGGACCTGTCGGCCTGACTCAGGAAAAAGGAAACCACAAAAATAACAAAGATACTTTTCATCCGCATCAGAATGCCCAGGTTATTAAGTGCCAAAATAAAAATAAGGGACATGATCGCTGCATAGATCAGGACCAGCCAATAAAAAAATGGTTCCTGAATTTTCATTTTTCTTTTACCCATTCCCCAAATGCCAGTAATCGCAATAAGCAAAACCATTGTGTTTTCTAATGAGGCCGCAAAAGTCCAGAAGTTCCTGGTTTCCCAGGGGTGTGGTCTGAACCATACCGCCATGAATTTTTCGGGAAAGCTGTATTCCCTCATAGGAATACTGCTTTTAGCACCAAAAGAGCTTAGAAAGGCATTTTGCCAATCAATAATCATCCCTATCCATTTAAAATTAAAGCCATAATCCAGGCTTCCCAAAATCCAACAGTAGGCGAAAACAGCAATTATCAAAGCAGTTGCGAAGGGAAGTAACTTTTTACGGTAAGCCTTCAAAGTAGGGTGAAAGGGAAAGACAGCCAATACTGCTATAGTCAGAACCAGTCCCTGTATGGGGCGTGTCATAAAAGATAATAGCAACCCCGCAACAATGAGCCATGCACAAAATGGGAACTTTTCTATTCCCAGCAGCACCAGCACCAAACCAAGAAACAACAAGGCTTCCTTGCCTACTCCAGCTGTCCAGAAATGTACATTGGGAAGAAACAAAATCAGCAGGCCATACTTTTGGGTCCAGCTGCCCCTATTTTCCTGAAATTGACCTTTGATGAGTTCAAAGGCCCCGACAAAACCTATTAAAGAAATAGCAGCATACAGCAGGTTTCCGGACAAGAAACCTAAACCAGCCAGTCGGGAAAAAGGGTAATTGAACCATTGAATAAAGGCTGTTCCTGTGCCCCAGTAGGAGGTCCATTCCCCGGGCCTTGAGGGAGGAAGACTACTTAGCTCCCAGTACCGGATACCATCCCCTCCGTAATGAAGGAGGTACCCATAAAAAATCAGGGCCATGATCAGGTGATAACATCCCAGCACCAGTAAAAAACTGGTCTCCCATTGGGAATAACCCTGAGTCCCTGACCATTTTTTGATTAGCCAAAATACCAAAAAAACAATGGAGGCAATGAAAATCCAATCAAGAACCTTCATGTGCTATTTCGCTTCCAAAGCTTTTACATAAGCTGCTACACTTTTGTCCAGTCCAAAATAATGGGTTCCAACTTTTCTGATAGCGGATTTGGATTGAATGGCCAGGGTTTCCAGCCAGGAATGCAAGGCTGCATCATTACCACTGTACATAAAACAGGCAGGCTCCCCTTCCAAATCAATGGATAGGTCCCCAATTTCTTCGGATACAATGACAGGCAAGCCGGAAAGCAGGTACTCCCCCACCTTGATGGGTGCCAATCCTGTCAGGCTGGGAGCTGATTTCCGCAAACTGAGGCCCAGGTCTCCAGCGGCATAATAATCAGGAATACAGGTAAATGGAACAGTTTTGATCCAAACTAATCCCCGGAGATAATCCGGTATTTGAGCAGACAGGGTATGGTGATTTCGAACAAGAAAAAGAATCCGGCTGTCAGCATCAAACTGGTAATGGGACCAAAAAAGCCGCAACATTTCTTCCAGTTGATAAGGTGGCCCCAAACTACCTGAATAGATCCATAACAGGCTGTTATCCTTTATACCCAATTCCCTGCGGATCCTGGCCCTTTTGGCAGGATTCGGTTTAAAAAAACCGGAATCCCGGCCATTGCTGACCTTGTAAAACTTTGATGGGCTCAAAACGGGATTTGATCGGAGGTGGAATTGAATGGCTTTTTCCGTTCTTGTCAACACTTTATCGGCATGGATCAGCATTTTTGTTTCCGCCCTTTTCAACCAGCGGTATTGCAGGCTGCCGGGTTTTAAACCAGCAAAATCCACCCTTTCTTGAATGGGTAAACCATCGGCATCAAAAACAAGCTGTATGCCCTTTAACCATCCCCGGAGCTGATTGACCATCATGGCAGGGAGCGTAGACCTGGGCATCAAACAGGTAATGGGCTGATTTTGGACGTACCTTTTAATGTTTCGTTTCCCTAGTATGATGGTCCGCAATACACCAAGGGTAACAGTGGGTTTTCTGTGAACAAAAACATGCTGGTAAACAATCCCCATATCCTTTGCGACAGTGCGGATCCTTTCCACTTCGCCGGCATCTGCCCAGGAAAACTGCATGACATGAAACTGCCAGTTTCGCCTGGCCTGAATGCCTTTAAAGATCGGGAAAAACAGGTTTTCCAGGTAGTTGGTTTGATCAGAGTCCCAGGTAATAAACAGGATATTCATAGGGATAAATTTTGAAAATTAAGGAACCCTCTTGCTAACCAGGTAAGGTATTGATTCAGGTATTTTCAGCATTGTCGTTTGCAGGAGTACTCACCAGGGCCAGCATTTTTTGAAAATTGCCAGCCAGGGTATACTTCTCCATGACCAACTCGTAGCCTTTTGTACCAAAGGCCTCACGCATTTCCCAATCGCTTATCAATTTACCCAGGAATTCCACCCATTCCTCCTGCGTATCAGCCAGGAAGCCATTGACACCATGCTGCACTACTTCCCTGTTCATTCCTACCGGAGAAGCCACTACCGGCAATCCACAGGCCATATACTGGATAAGTTTATAGGCACATTTCCCCCTTTCCCAGGGGTTATCCGGCAGGGGCATGATTCCTATATCTATCTTTAACAGACCGTCTGCTTCTCCTTCCTCGGTCCAGGGAATAAGCTCCTGATTTCCGGAAAAATGAGACAATTCCTTTCCAGTAATTAATAAAAGTTTTATGAAAAAGTTTTGTTGGATCTTTTCCAAAAATGGTACTACTGATTCGAGATATTTAAGGTTTACAGGTGGCCCAATCCATCCAATAGTAGTTATGAGTTTTGCACTGTGAACCTTCTTCTGATACCTATTCGGATCAATTACTGTTGGCAAACGAAGGATACTTTTTGCACCTGATGCACGGGCTTTCATAGCCAAATATTCATTTCCGACGATGACTTTATTTGCCATTTTCATTACTCGGGAAATTTTATTGGGCATAAAATTTCTAACAATAAATAACTCACTATTATCATAATTATGAAAAATAGCATCATCATAATCCACCAAATATCCTTTCAATTTGCTCAATACTAGTTCTGGAAAAGAAGGTAAAAAAGGGAAGATCTCCTTTTCTACAAAAACATAATCATATTTCGAAACTGTAAACAAAACCCTAAATCTCCTTAAATAGAAAAAAAGTAAATTCAATATCCCTATTTTTTTGCCAACATAAAGATTAGCCAGATAGTTATCATTGAAAAACGATGAAACAGTAACATGATATCCTGCTCTCTCCCAATTAGGAATAAACTGAAAAGTCCTTAACCTGCTACTAGCACCTTTTCTAGGATATTTGGTTAGGAAAATTATTCTTTTTGATTTCAACTTAACGGGTAATATTTAGATTTCGGATCACCATTTGTATTGAAGTATTTTTTTTTCGAAATAATAATTTTTTCTCTTCTCAAGTAAAATTTTTGTTTATCTACATATCTTAGGTATCGTATTTTCTTATCATATGCAATTAGAAAAAAACAAAATAAGACGAAATAAATCATGGTCATGTTTTTCATCCGCATTATAATCCCAAGATTGCTTAAGGAATTAGAGAAAGCAATAGCAATAGGGATGAAGGCAATTATTCCTGTCTTTAAAAACACGGGCATATCTCGAAAGGCTTCAATTTTCCAGTATCTAATTGTAAAAAATGATAACCACAGATAAAGAATATTCTCGAATCCGCTCAAAAAAGACATGATGTTATGCGCATCAAAAAATAATGGCCTGTACATGTAGGTAAAAAGTTTATAAGGGAGAGAATATGAGGAAATATCAATGGCAGAACCGACTCTGTCTTCATTAAGGAACCCTGCCTTTTTTGCAGCAAAAGCCTCTAATGTGTCTAACGAAAAATCATCAATTTTCAAAAATGATAAGGTGGATGAACTAAGATAGACCGATGCCGACATTCCAAGAACAACAAGAAAAATTTTATACGATCTTTGAATATCTGATCCTAGAATCACAGCAAGAGCTCCTGCAGTAACAAAAGCAAACCCCATATGA
Organism: Cyclobacterium sp.; assembly: GCF_014762705.1. Lineage (GTDB taxonomy): Bacteria > Bacteroidota > Bacteroidia > Cytophagales > Cyclobacteriaceae > Cyclobacterium. Next base: position 117,052 of record NZ_JABURL010000036.1, read on the forward strand.
GGCCTGGCCATATAAACAAAAAATAGTGCCAAAACTCCTTGAAGCCATCGGCTTTTATAATTTTGTATGGCGTACAGAAACCATGCTATTCCCCAGAAGCAAATAGCATCTTTACCTACTCCGGCAGACCAAAAGTGCAGGTTTGGTAAAAAAAAAATTAAGGGGAATAATTTAACTTGAAATATGGTGTAGTTGCTTGGCCATAATTTGGCTGTGAGTATGAATAAGTACCGGAGTCCGATAAAACCCAAAATCCCATATAAAAAATTGCCAGTAAAATAACCCAGACCCAGTAATCGGCTCGGTATGTAATTTAACCATAAAATAAAAGTTGTACTCGTACCAAAAAATTCGTTCCACGTTTCGTAGTGAATTGGAACCTGTTCCATTAAATAATGCCAGTAACCATACGAATCTCCACCGGAAAAATGAATGTAAGCAGTGAAAAACACTACGAATAACAAATGATATCCTAATAAAAAATGAAGTGTTTTAATATATTTTGATGGAATTCCTTGTTTTTTAACGGCTGATTCGTTGCTTTTAAAAACAAAAATAAGGGCAATGAAAATAACAATAACGTCTAACACTTAAATTTCAATTAATCATTCAATTTTTTCGCGATAAAGCTTAAGCAGTTCATTCTTGTATTTTTTTAAAGTAAATTTTTTCTCTGCAACTGCTTTTGCATTTTTCCCGATCAACCGCCTCTCTTCTTCAGTCAAATCCAAAACGAATTGCATATTTTTAATCAAATCAACTGAATCATAAGGATCTACTAAAAATCCGGTTTGAGTTGTTATTATTTCTCCAGGTCCACCCACTTTCGTAGCAATTACCGGAAGGCTACAAAGCATTGCTTCAACCAGTGATAAGGAGAAACCTTCTGAGAAAGAAGGCAGAACGAATGCATCCATTTTACATAAAAAAGGAACAACATTTTCTTGGTAACCAAAAAAGATAACTTTTCCTATTAATCCCTTTTTTGCAACCAAATATTTAAGAGATTCTAATTCAGGACCCTCACCGATAATCCATAATTGCAAGGATTGGTGTTTATCGGTAGGTCTTAAAACTGAAAAGGATTTAATAAGGGTTGATAAATTTTTAATGGGTGTCAACCTACAAGTAATACCAAAAATAAAATCATTTCCTTTGCTGCTTTTATTTTTAGCCAATAATAACCCTGTTTTTAATTCAACAGGGTTATAAATCACTCGAATTTTGTTTGCAGGTACTTCCCCTAAAGCTATTAATTTATCCTTTACTGCGTTTGAAATTGCCACTAAGTCGTGAGCTACTAAATAAACGAAAAAGAAAATGATCTTCCATTTACGATCATGCGCGGGGTAACCTATCTCCTCACCTATCCTATGAGGTACTCCAGCCATCCAGGAAGCTAACAAACCGTGAAAATTAGCCTCAGAGCCAGAACAATGAACTACATCTGGAGAAATTGATTTAAGCTTCCTGAAAATCAAAAAAATCAGCAAAAAATTAGGGATTTTCGAATTCTTTGAAAACCCGATCACTTCAATACCAATATTCTGGATCTCTTTGGAAATCTTTCCTTTTTTACCTAAAACCAAGATGGTCAGATCATGCTCAACGTCATTAACGAAAGCTTTACTTGTCAAGAATAAACGCCTTTCAACTCCTCCAAAATCTAACTCAGAAACAATCCGAATGATTTTCATAAAAGGAAGAGAAAATATTTAATCATAAAGAGCTTAAATAAATAACTTTTTGAATAAATAATATTCAGATCAACAATTCTTAGAGTCGAATTGCACCCTTCATGTAAAAACACAGATGCTTTTCATATCTCTTCTGTGCAGTTGGATCTTCATACCATTTTTTAGGTTGAATGATTATTTTTCCGGAATGAGAATTTAGCCTGGCTGCCCACCAACTAAAGGTACTATTCGAGATAATTTGATGCCGGCACTTTCGCATTAAATCAAATTCCAGGAAATCAACTCCATTAACTTCATCAGAAACTAATGTAGAACTTTCAGGCAGTGACAGATGAGAATTAACCCATTCAACATCATCCGTAAAAATAAAAAATTGAGGAAAAGAAATTGTTTGTTCAATAAATTCAATTGCATTCTGAAAATATTCGATGGTTGTCAACCCAAAATAATTTAAGTAATCAGAATTTTTAGCATAATCACCTCTACGAATATGAACAGCTACAGACTCACAATTATTGATTATTCTTAAAACGGAACGATACGCTTCAGATTGAAATGTGGATTTTAATTGTATATGTTCCCTCATAATACCAACTACTGAATCAAAATAAATGTGTGCATTCCAATAACCTCTAAGATAAAGATTATTTTGATTCGGAATGGGTACTACTTGACCTTCTGTTTCTTCAAAATAATGATGGTATCCCAATGGGCCGAGCCATTTATCTAAGCGAAGTGCATAGTCGGAGGCAAAAAAATTTATTCCTTTTCTCGGTAAATGCAAAATTTTAATTTGAAATTTATTCAAAACGAATTGCCTATCTTTTGAAATATTATACCAATGAATGTCAGATGCTAACCGAGATTTTCTCTCTTCGGCCAATTTTAATCCAAAAGCGTATTGAAAAAGTTGATTTCCGAGACCTCCCAAGAATTTAATTATAATCATCGAAACTTAAATAATCGGATAACAAATTTTAAAAAAAAAGGAATTTCCAATTTATAAACCTCATAATAGGAAAAAATATCTGCCATACGCCTGGCTAGGGGTATCTGCAACCTGTGCGGGTGAATACCAAATCTTGATTTCCACAGCAAGTGAAATAAATACTTAATAAATTTAGTAAAGCTAGGTTTATCAAAAGGTAAGTTCATATCGGGAAAAACTTCAAGATGAACTGGCCAACAAGAAAAAACTGCAAACGTTAACTTTTTTATATAATTAAGATTGGTTTTAGAAGCGGAAATCAAATGATTCACCTTCAACCCGGGAGCGATTCCAGCTGAATAGCCTAATAGTATTCCAGCATATACAAGTTGACTATCCCCACCGCTACTTAAAATTTTACCTTGTCGATCCACAGCGGTCATTCTTTTCGTGTCAACTAGATATAAATAATGATCAGCTACCCTTCGATGGAGACACATTCCGGTTCCCGGAGGATAATAAGGCATCCATTTTTTCTCATCTCCAAAACAAATTTCCTTTACTGACTTTTCTTGAAATACTCCTCTATAATTTTCAACCCATTTTGGAGCAGCATCATCAAATACTACTGAAATAAACCCGGGACCCCAAACGCCTACATTTGGAAAATTTTCAATCAAACTTTCAAATCGAATTAGGTAATTTGAATCTAGTTGGTTATCGTCATCAACACAAATTAAATACTCACCTTTTGCAGCTTGAAAACCAGCTTTTCGAGCAAAAGTTAAACCCTGACATTCTTCTTTAATAAAGTGAAAAGGAAATCCTATTAATTCCTGGTTAAGACACTCATACCAGGCATTGGTACTATTATTATCAACTATAAGATACTCAACGTAAAAATTATCAGGAAGTATAAGCGATTTAATAGACTTTAAAACTTTTCTA
>NZ_JABURL010000067.1 GCF_014762705.1 Cyclobacterium sp.
AATTATAGTTATATAGTATAAAATAATAAGAACTGATAAGTAACGATTTAACCTTTCATTGCTGAAAGCATGCCTCCGTAAACTTTATTTAGGGAATTGACATTCTGGTTAAGTTTCGCCAGTTCGGTTTTAAAAGTTTCTGTTTCCTTGCCGGCCTCTGCAATACCTTCCATCGCAGCCGTGACGTTGGAATAAAATTTACTAATGGTTTTTGCATGCATATTTGAGTCTTTCAATTCCTCTTCATACACATTATTCAATGCAGACAGATTCCTGGTCACATTGACAATCTGGTCTCTGTATGCCTTGGCATCTTGAGATGCAGAAGACATTTCTGATAAAGCGCTTGCTGTCTTGCTGTATGAATCGTTGATATCCACCAGGGATTTTGAGGCTTTCTTTACATTTTCAGCGTATTCGTTGGTGGCAACTGTGGCATCTGACAAAGTACCCAGTTTTTCGGTAGTGCTCGCCAGATGTTGCATACCCTTACCCAGGCTTTCCAACAACTCAGGACCAATTTTAGCTTTTTCCAATAGCTGATCCATTTTTTGAGAAGTCTGATCAGTGCTTGTCCTTGCCACTTTTGGAGGTGCAGCACCTGCATTGGATCCGGCCAATTCAGGATATACTTTGGTCCAGTCCAATTCTTCATTTTTTGGCTCGAAGGCAGATAAAAAGAAAATGAGTGCCTCGGTAGTTAAACCTACCCCAATCATTAAAGAAGCAAAGGGCCAATCCAAAATCTTAAACATGGCTCCCAGAATAACGACAGCTGCTCCAATGCCATAAATCTTAGGCATGATCGAACCATAAAACTTATAAGCGAAAGTGTTTTTTTCTGTTGACATAATTTTTAAAAAACTTTAAATATGAATGGAATATTATTTACAATTGGGTGATCAGGTGATTTTATCTTCTGCTTCTTTTATTGGACTTCACTTCCATGCTTCCGGACCGTCCAATATAAGTCATGGCGGTACGGAAACCTATGTGTGCCGTTTGTACATATTGGTATTCGTAATTTCTGGCACTTGTCTCCAAAAAGTGAGCCACATCTTTCCATGAACCTCCTCTAACAACTTTTTTTGTTTCGGTAGTGTCTTTATAGGTAGGGTTCATATCCCAAATCAAAGCATTTGCAGCTGGATTATAAGCATCCTCTACCCATTCTGAAACATTACCAGCCATATTATACAGGCCAAATCCATTGGGGGCAAAGGCATCCACAGGGGCAGTGTAGGCAAACCCATCATCTATGTAATTGCCACGTCCTGGCTTGAAATTGGCCATCAAACATCCTCTTCTGTTTTTCAGGTAAGGACCTCCCCAGGGATATTTGGCAATTTCCTTTCCTCCTTTGGCAGCGTATTCCCATTCTGCTTCGAATGGAAGCCTGAACCGGGGCATATCGAATTCGGATTCATCATTGGCATTCATGTGATACGTTTTCCATTCACAGAATTGCTTCGCCTGGTCCCAACTGATACCTACAACAGGATAATCGTCAAAGGCCGGATGATCAAAATAATATTCCATCAAAGGATCCCCATAATGATGGGTGAAACTTGAAGACCATACGGTGGTATCCGGAAGTAACTCTTCCAAAACAAATTCCGGTGCATCTTTCTGGGTAGTAGGCGTACCGAGCGCCAGATCTCCCATACGAACCGCGTCCAGAAATTGCCTGTACTTGTTGTTGGACACCTCATGCTTATCCATAAAAAATTCGGATATCGTGACCTGCTTATTCATGGAGGACATACTCAAGGCGATATCTTCATCTGCCTGCCCAATCCAGAACGTTCCTGCTTTTACGGGAGCCATTTCAAATGGTAAGGCTTGTTGCCAGCCAGAGCGCTTGGGTACGCCCGTAACTTCACCTCTTCTATTAAGTTTTTCACTTGAAGTGCCTTTGTTTCCAAAAAGACCACAACCCTGAAGTAGTGTCATTATTACCAACCCCAAAATGAGGGGGAAAAAGCGCCGATTCATTTTTTTAAACATAAATGACATTAAATTAACTACATTCATTTTCAACCATTTAAACGAACAACCAATTCGAAATTTAACAGATTTTATCAGAAAAACACAAGGAATTTTTCAATAAAGTTTAATTCCTTAAAACCTAAATCTAGGTGTTCTCTGAATCACCCTTTCAATTTGTCTGGTTACCTGGGGTAAATTATACGTCAACATAAACTCGTGGGAGGAGGGAGATTTTGCTTCCAAGCCACCCACTACCAAATCAAATGCGTAACCCAGCCTGAGGGAGTTATCTTTTAACAGACTATAACCTAATAGTACCGATGCCGATTCCTCTCCCCTGTAAGCCAGCCCCAAACTAATTTTATTATTGTACGAGCCTATAACGCTGAAGTCATAGGAAAAATTATTTAGGGATACTGATTTTACCAATATACTGGGTTCAACTGTGAATTGCGCAAAAGTGTTTATTCTATATCCTGCCAAAAAGTAATTGTGATTTTCAAGTCTGTTGGCCAGACTGCCATCTCCAAAATCAAATCCGGGTTCATTCAGGTTTCTACTGCTCAAACCCAGGTAAAAACTCCCACGGTCATAGAGTATACCTGCTGTTAAGTTGGGGTGAACCTGATTTTCATTTCCCCCAGAGGGAATATTGGGGTCGGGGTTCACTGGTAGAAATTCATCATATCGAATGGTGCTGGAAAAAAAGCCACCTGAAGCACCCATACTCAATACACCCCTGCCTAAGGTTAAATGATAGGCCAGGGATAAATTTATTTCCTGATTGTTAAATGGTCCGATTTCATCGTTGACAGCTACCAAACCAAATCCTACCGGAATATTTTTCAACCTTCCAGAGGCTGACAGCAACTGGGTCGTAGGAGCCCCGCCTGCTCCCGTACTGGTGGTATAGTCCAGCCATTGACTGCGGTGCAAGGCAGAAATTGAATAACCAGCATCCTTTCCGGCAAAAGCAGGGTTATAAAATAGACCATTGTACATGTATTGGGTAAACTGCGCATCTTGCTGACCAAATACTGAAGGAGTAACCAACAGAAATGCAAGGCAAAAAAACACACAGGTTAACAAGTAGGATTTGATGGTCATGTGTAAAAGACATTTTGCAATTGAAAATCTATTCTACACATTTAAACTGAATTTTCCTGAAAAAAGATTAAAAGATATCAGATTTTATTTGCTTTTTTTATGTAAAGTTCCAAAGCTCCCGTCATACTTGGTGCATTTGGAAGGGGTGCTTCAATATCCAAAATCAGGCCTTCTTCCTTAACGGCCTGTGAGGTAGTGGGACCGAAAGCAGCGATTCTCGTCTTTCCTTGCTCGAAATCAGGGAAATTGCTAAAAAGCGACTTAATGCCGGAGGGACTGTAAAAAGCCAAAATATCATATTTGATGTCTTTCAAATCGGACAGGTCCGCGGCAACTGTATGATAAATGATCGCCTCTGTAAAGGCAATGTTGTTCTCGTTTAAATAATTGGGAATATCTTCCTTCCTGATATCCGAACAGGGAAATAAATATTTTTCGGATTTATGTTTCTTAAAGAAATCAAAAAGATCTGCCGCAGTGCGGTTCCCCACGAACAACTTTCTTTTTCGAATAACAATATATTTCTGAAGATAATGTGCTGTTTGTTCCGAAATACAAAAGTACTTCATGTCGGCGGGCATCTCAACTTTCAACTCCTGACAAATCCCAAAAAAGTGGTCGATTGCATTTCTGCTGGTAAAAATTACCGCAGTATGTTTTAAAATTTCAATCTTTTGTTTTCTAAAATCTTTAATAGACACTGGCTCCACCTGAATGAATGGCCTGAAGTCAATTTTAATCTTGTACTTTTCAGCCAACTGAAAGTATGGAGACCGCTCGTCGGAAGGTTTTGGCTGAGATACCAAAATGCTTCTAACCCGGTTTAATCTGTCTTTTGTTGATTGCGTCATTTTATTTTTTTTTCCTTTACCCTAGGAGAAATTTACAAATCACCAAAAAGGGGATCAATTCAGAGGTGCAAAGGTAAGAAAATAAATGATAATTATTAAAACCATTTTTTTTGTACAACCATATGGATAAGCCTATAATACCGAGAGAATATACCGTAAGAAAAGAAATGAACAGCCACCAGACATACATGCTTCCAGAAAGCAGATTGTTAGAATACACCACCACTGTAATCCCAATCAAAACCAATAACCCAAAACCGCTGACTTTTAGCAAATAAAAAAAGTGGGGAAGAGCTATTTTTTCCAGTTCAAATATATACGTATTGATGCCCAGCCAAATAAATTTCAGAAAGGTAATCAAGGTTAATAAAAGCGTAAATGCCAACCACACGAAAACCATCATTTCAATATCATTTTCCAGAGATAACCCAAAAAAATCAATGCCAAAGACATGGAAGCCCAAAATACCCATCAGTGCCATGCCCATATTGATCAATATCAAATAAAACAACAGCTCTGCCGAGTAAATTTTTGAAAAACTAACAGATTCCCACAGGTCTTCAAAAGAAAATATGGCTATTGGATTCCAAAAAAGCCCGAAAATAGATGGGAAAAGCACCCTAAACAGGGCAAGAAAAAATAAAATAGCCAATACAATGGTAAAAAAGAAATCCTTGAACCTATCCCTGCTTCTTTTATTTTCTATCGATTGGTCCTGGATTTGGCCTGGGCTGGAATCCGCATCAAAAAACCCTTTCCTTACTGAAAAATCCTTTGGATCAATCCCCTTCTTAAAAGCAGAAATTTTTAGCTCTCCAACTTTCCCAATCCTCGATTCCAATTCCTGATTTGAAAAAAACAGTAGGGTGTCATTGGTCACTACCTGCCATAATTCTTCTTCAATAAATAATGCCGCACCCTTAGGAAGCCTGATCCTCCATTCCGCTGTTGAAAATTGTCGGGTATCTACCCAAACATATACAGCATCATTTGGGGTAAACATACCCTTTTCCGATGAAAGCTTTATTTCAGGATCGTAATTGGACAAAACCTGCGAAATAGCTTGTTTTGGGAAAGCCAGCAACCAAAGGGTGCTTACCACAATCAAAAAAAACCTGTGTATCTTTTTCATTAAAAACGTCCCGTAAAACCAAAATGAATTCTCGAATAATTAAACCCCAGAGGCTGGTTGGCGGCCTTTCCCAAAGCATAGACGAAATTAAAAATACCTCCGGCTGTTTCCAAACTTAATCCTCCACCAAAAGAAAACGGCCAATCTCTTGCCTGCCGGCTTACCTGGTCCTCCAACATGCCAAAGTCCATAAACAAAAGAAAATACGAATAATTCCCGAAGTAATACCGGGGTTCAACATTCATATAAACATATCGATTGGTATAGAAGAAATTTTCATTGAAGCCCCTGATGGATTGCAGGCCTCCCAACCTGAACAAATCATTGCGCAACAAATTGGAGTTGTTTAATTCCCCTGCACGTAAGGACAAGCGGGAGCTGAAATACTGCTTCCATTTCAGAAAATAATCAACCTTACCCTGAATGTAGTATTGAAGTGAGTTTTTTTCGATCCCCGAATACAAGTCTGCCGAAATACCCGTATTTTCTTTAATGATTTTATTCCCAATCCCGAAAATTAAATTACTTCTCCACCCGGATTTCGGGACGATCAGGTCATCCACATTGGTGTAATGCAAATCAGCTCCGTAATTGTTGTACCTGAAATCTGCCACTTCAGGCAACTCAGTAGCATTTTCATACCTGCTCACACTCAACAAGTCCCCTGCCTGCCACTTCCCGAAAAAATCAATGTAGGTATGGGCTGCCATTTGATAACCCACCTTAAAAGTAAAATCCCGGTTTAAAAAAGTGGTGTCTTCTTTCAAAAATGAAAAAGCGCCACTGATGTCTAGCCGGGAACCGAGAAAATAAGGTTCCCGGGCTTCCAGTCGGAGGTTTTGGGAGTATTGGGTTAACCTTTGCCAATTAAGCAGGTAATCCCTTCCTTTTCCGGATACATTATACAGCTGCAAGTCAAATTGGCCGGTGACCAACCACTTGCTGGCTTCAATTTCATTGGGTAGCAGCCCTATGATCCCATCGATCTCATTCATTCTCCGGTCATTTACCGGCAAATATATGGTGGCCTGCTCATTTTGAAAGGACAATTCCGGACTTCCAGCCAGGCTAACATAAGGCACATTATTTCTGAGCACATCCATAACCTGATTTACTTTTTTTTGGGAAAAAGGCTCACCGGGCAAAATGCCGGTTTTTCTGGCCAAATAAAGTGGTTGGGATTTTGAATTCCCTGTGATTTGTAAGGTATCAAAACGGATCAGGGGTCCTTTATCCATAACTAGGGCCGCCGAAACCTGCCCGTTTTCGATATTGATACTGTCTAGTTTAACTGATATAAAAGGGAACCCCTTATTCTGTCCTGTTTCCAGGATCTTATCCATCAATTGTTGAACCCTTTGAAACCGAAATGGGCTGTCTTTTCCGATATAGGCTCCGGCATTGATTGATTCCGATACCCAAGGTTCCAGGTTTCCGTTTTTTAGTTGAATCCATTTATACTGTTTGCCACTATTCAGACGCAGAAGTACTTTTTTTTCCGAAATGAATAAAAGTTTGCTTTCCATGTTTAAATATCCCTCCCGCTGCAGCGAATCAATCAGGTTTGCGGAAAAGCTTTGAATGGCCAGGCTATCTGAAAAATTAAATTCCAATATTTCACTTTCTGCCTTTCCCCGGGACAATTCCACGGTCAATACATAATCCTGTTCTTGCGCAAAGCAATTGCTGCAAATAAAAAAAAACTGTAAAACAAAAATTGCTTTATACCAGCTTACCAAACACCCCGTACTTTCATTGGAAAGGTATACACGGAACCCATGGCCGTTATGAACAAGGTTTTTCTGTCTCCAGCCCCAAAACATACATTTGCAGTCCACTTTTCTTCTACAGGAATATGCCCTATCTTATCTCCTTTACTATTAAATATGGTCACCCCATCACCTGTCAGATACACATTCCCCCTGTTATCCAGGGTCATGCCATCTGAACCCATTTCCACAAATAAACGCCTGTTGGTCAGGTATCCATCTTCCTCAATGTCATATATGTAAGTTTTATCAGCTCCTATATCGGCTACATAGAGGTTTTTCCCATCCGGTGTACCGACCAATCCATTGGGTTTTACCAGATTATCGTCCACCCTGAAAAATTGTAATCCATCATTACTCAGGTAGTACAAATGCTCCCCGTCCTGCTGCATTTCAGGGTCTCTCTCCCAATAATCCCGCTTGTACAAAGGGTCTGTCAGGTAAATTCCACCCCTGGGATTGATCCATAAATCGTTTGGACCATTCAGTTTTTTCCCTTTAAAGTTTTCAATAAGCACCTCTGGATTACCCTCCTTGTCAAATGACCACAACTCATTGTCCAGGTCTGCACAGGCAATCAATTCTCCCTCCCGGTTGAAATACAATCCGTTTGACCTTCCTGCATCCTCGGAAAAAACAGTGATCTCACCCGTTGAAAATTTCCACCTGTAGATTTTGTTGTTGGGTTGATCGGTAAAAAAAACGTTCCCCTCCCTGTCCACTGCAGGTCCTTCAGTAAAGCTATACCCTTCTCCTACCTTTTCCAGGACGGCATTCTTTTGAACCAAACTTTTTTTAATATCCATTTGGGCCAAAGTAAGGTGTGACAAAAGTAAAAACACCATCAAAATTGGCAGCACTGATTTGGACAACATCATTTTCTACGGGTTTTGGGAATGATCGATCATTTTGATCCAAAATTAACTCAATTATCGCCAAATCCTAAAATGCCTGATCAATAATCTTTAGATTTGCACTGGAAAAGCATCCCGATTTTCAACTTTCAAATCTTTGTTATGGCAGGTATCTACATACACATTCCTTTTTGCTTGCAGGCCTGTCATTATTGCGATTTTCATTTCAGTACAAACAGAAGCCATGCATCAGAGATGGTCAGCATGATCTGCCGTGAGCTGGAACTGAGAAAGCATTATTTATCCGAAAGCGGACCCATTCACACCATCTATTTCGGTGGGGGAACCCCATCTCTGCTGCCTGCTGACCAAATCGCAAAAATTTACGACAGCATTCAAACACATTTTGATTGCGAGCTTCAGGAAACCACTTTAGAGGCCAACCCCGACGATTTAATTGATGAAAAATTAGATGCATGGCTAGCGCTTGGCGTTGACCGGTTAAGTATTGGCATACAAAGTTTTAACGATGATGTTTTAAAATTCTATAACAGATCCCATAATGCGAAAGAATCACTGCTGGCCATAGACAAGGCACGAAAAGCGGGCTTCCAATCTTTATCCATGGATCTGATATATGGCTTTCCCCATACCGACCACCACATTTGGCAAAATGACCTGGACCAAACTCTGGCACTGGCTCCCAACCATATCAGCTCCTACTGCCTGACCATAGAGCCACAAACAGCTTTGGGCGTTTGGGAAAAAAAAGGGAAATTTAAAGCAGCCTCAGAAGATTTTCAGGCCGAACAATTCGAAATACTTCAAGGTAGCCTGGAAAGAGCTGGTTACCTGCAGTATGAAATCTCCAATTTCGCCCGAAACAATGCTTTTTCAAGGCACAACAGCAATTACTGGAAAGGTATCCCCTATTTGGGCATTGGTCCGGGTGCCCATTCATTTGACGGAAATCACAGGGGATACAATGTTTCGAATAACATGGTCTATATCCGGAAACTCAAAGAAAACCAACTTCCATACCAGAAGGAGACATTATCAGCAGACGATCAGCTCAATGAGTACCTGCTCACTTCCATGCGGACCATCTGGGGAATCGATAACGTCTATTTAGTAAATAAATTTGGGTGGAATCTATTCAAAGAAAGAGAAAACACCCTCTCCGACATGCAAAGGCAGGGTTTAATTCTTGTTGAAGATCAATCCGTCAGCCTAAGCAGAAAAGGGAAACTTTTGGCAGATTACCTGGCTTCAAAATTATTTATCTAATGAATCATGCTACCTTTATATGATGAAGAAATATCCAACTGGCACCCAAAGAACAAGCAATACCTCCCCATTAAAAGAGGTTTTTGAAGAGCTTTTGGAAGCTTATAAGCTCAAGGATACCTATTCAGAGAAAACGGTCATTCAAGAGTGGGGAGCGCTGATGGGTAAAACAGTGGCCTCCCGGACCCAAAGTTTATCTATCAGAAAGAAAGTCCTGTATGCTAAAATCAGTTCGGGGCCGCTTAAAAAGGAAATGATCATGAACAAATCTAAAATCCTGTCATTGATTGCCGAAAAATACGGTAAAGATGTAGTGGAAGACATCGTATTTCTGTAAATAAAAAAGCGGGATAACCTTTCTTTATCCCGCTTCCTTTCTTAATGGTGTTTTATTTTCTCTTTTTTTACCTTCAATCCGATCAATAACTTACCCATGCTCCATCCACCTTACGGAGTATGCCCATGGGGTTGCCTTCTTTTAAAGCATCGGGCCAGATACTCTCCGGCATATCCTGATAGGCCACCGGTCTGGCAAAGCGTTTGATGGCATAGGTCCCCACAGAAGTGCTTCTGCTGTCCGTTGTAGCGGGAAACGGCCCCCCATGCTGCATGGCATGGCCAACCTCTACTCCCGTAGGCACTCCTTTGAATAGCAGTCGACCGCACTTTTCCTCCAAAAGATGGAGCAAAGCCGTCCTGTTTTTCAATTCTTCTTCCTCCGCCCAAATCGTACAGGTAAGTTGTCCCTTCAAATTTTCCACCAGTGCCTGCAGTTGATCTTCCTGCTCATAAACCACAATGATGCCGAAGGGTCCAAATACTTCTTCCTGAAAAGCTTCATCACTCAGCCAATCTGATGCTTTGACTTTTGTCAGGGCCACATTTCCGGTAAGCACATCTGTCTCCTCTGAATCCAGTAACCATGTTAATTTTTTGGATTGCGAAAGTGCTTCCAGCGCCTGATAATAGGTGTGACAGATTCCTTCGTGCAGCATGGGTGCTCCTGCTACCTCCTTTAAGCTGTCCACCACCGCAGCAGAAAAAGCCTCTTCATGAGATTTGGGTATAAAAATAAGACCGGGATTGGTGCAAAATTGCCCCACACCCAGACTGACTGAGGAAGCGTAGGCCGCAGCAGCTGATTCAATTTGTTTTGACAAGTACCCTTCCAGCACAAATATGGGATTGACACTTCCCATTTCAGCAAACACCGGAATTGGGTTTTCCCTTGCATTACAAGTATCGAAAAGTGCCTTCCCCCCTCTGAATGATCCGGTAAAAGCCACAGCTTTGGCCAAAGGATGCGCAACCATTTCCTGCCCTGTATCAATTCCTCCTTCTACATGTTGAAAAGTCCCCTTCGGCAAACCGCTGATTCTAACGGCATTTTTAATCGCTTCAGCCACCATTCGGGAAGTCTCCGGATGAGCAGGATGGGCTTTGTAAATGACAGGGCATCCTGCAGCAAGGGCGGAAACGGTATCCCCTCCGGCAGTAGAAAACGCAAGTGGAAAATTGCTTGCCCCAAACACAACTACCGTCCCCAGGGGTTTTAGCATTCTCCTGATATCCGGCTTGGGAGCAGGTTTTCTTTCAGGATCCGGATGATCGATGGTGGCTTCTACCCAGCTTCCTTCATCCACCAGTTGAGCAAAAAGCCTGATCTGCCCCAGTGTCCTGCCCAATTCACCGGTAATTCTACCCTCCGGGAGATGCGATTCTCTGGAGGCAGATGGTATCAAATCATCCCTTATTGCCTCTATTTGTTTGGCCATTTCCTCCAGGAAACCGGCGATTTTATTCTTATCCAAAGTTTTTAATGTCATAAATGCCTTTTGAGCATCCTGAAAATTGATGTCTATCTGACTCATGTGCTTATTTTATGTTTTATGGGTTAATGCTGATTATAAAAGGATTTGCCATTTGGTCATAAATTGATTGTTCAAGTTAAACGATATTCGGCGTAGTCGCAAAAAATTCAACCAGATTACCCCCTTTCTTACCCGCTTTTACCTCCTCAAATAAAAATTTCTCTGCTTCTTTTATATATTTAAACCGGTAAATGCCAATGCACATGCGTTTTTGAAAAAAGTCCGATTCCATGCCTTCCCTGAAAAACCCTTCCCTTCCGGAGATACATATCAACAATCATTTTGAACCCGGAGATATTGGTGCTATCATTGAACTCCACGGGAGGCTGTATCATGATAGCTTCGGATTCGGTTTGGGCTTTGAAAAATACGTTGCCCATACCTTTGCTGAATTTGTGTGTCATTTTCAGGAAGGAAAGGACCAGATCTGGATCGCCAAGGCAAATGGCCAAATCAAAGGTTGCATCGCGCTGATCGACAGGGGTGAAAAAACAGCCCAACTGCGGTATTTTATCACCACAGCTGATTACAGGGGCAGGGGCCTTGGAAAACTGCTTTTCGATTTTTTCATGCAACACATCAGGGCGCATCTCTACCAAAAAGTTTATTTATGGACCACCGAAAACTTAAAGGTTGCCGCCCACCTTTATCTTCAGGAAGGCTTTTACCTTGCCGAACAAAGGGAATCCGATACCTTTGGCATTCCTTTAATCGAACAAAAATACCATTGGGAATTACCTGCAGCGGATAAAACAAAATAAAAAATCCAATAGGATAGTCTGGGAAAAATCAGAGACATAATTTTTTCGCAAACCATATAAATGGGAATTAACCACTATACAGGTACTGGCTGTCTGCTATAAATTTTCCAAATCGAGGTTCATCTGATCTAACTTTAGTTGTTTACCATTTTTTGGCACAGATGATTATTCTTTAATTGTTTTTTAAAAAAAATTATGTTTTAAGCAGCTCAAATAAAAGAGAGTTTTTTTAAAAATAACCGGAATAATTTTTTTGGCTTGCCATTTTTTTCTATAATTAAACCTCTAAAAAAATGTTAAAAGAAAAATACCCTATTCAAAAGGTAATATTAATTTAAGAACGGCAGTCGCATTTGCTTTGATATAGTAGTGCAATCGATTCCGCAATCTAAAAAAAGTGAAAGCTTATAACCTCAATTATCACCCAAAAAAGGCTTAAAACATTCATATGACATAAACCTAAAATAGCCTATGTAACACGCTGGTAAGTCTGTAACTAACTTTGATAGTTACTTATCCAATTAATTAAACCCAAATTTTATTATGAAAAGAAAATTACCTTCTT
The DNA here is from genome assembly GCF_014762705.1 of Cyclobacterium sp. Lineage (GTDB taxonomy): Bacteria > Bacteroidota > Bacteroidia > Cytophagales > Cyclobacteriaceae > Cyclobacterium. The sequence continues at coordinate 12,187 of NZ_JABURL010000067.1, forward strand.
GCTGGACGGCAACTTCTAAGTTTGCAGCTGCGGCAATTGTGTTTAGTTTGTTTTCCGAAAGCTTATTGGCCGGGGACAGCTATATGAACGAAAACAGAAGTGGATTTGAAAGCAACTTTCTTTCAAAGGTATCCAAACTTACTTTGGATAGAGAAATCGTAAACGATCCTTTTGATGTCACTGTCAGTGGTACGGTTACCGATAGTAATGGTGAACCTATTCCCGGAGCTACCGTTTCTGTCCCGGGCACTTCCATTGGTACCGCTACGGACATCGATGGAAATTACAGCATCACCGTTCCCGATGGTGCTTCCATAGTATTCTCCTTTATAGGGTTTGAGAGTCAAACCATCGCAGTCAACAACCAATCCACCATCGACGTGGAGCTGGTAGAAAGTGCCCAGGCACTGGATGAAGTAGTGGTTGTGGGTTATGGAACTCAAAAGAAAAAGGACCTGACCGGTGCCGTCGTCAACGTGCAGGCAGAGGAAGTAATGAAATACAAACCGACCAGTGTTTCGGAAATATTGCGAACCACTGTGCCGGGTTTGAGTGTGGGTTACGCAACCAATGCGCGAAACGTACCCGATTTTCAGGTCCGGGGAGATAACTCCATGAAGGCTGATTCAGACGACGAAAGGGCTGCCAACAGACCCTTAATTGTATTAGATGGAGTCATCTTTCAGGGAGACCTGGCGGAGATCAATCCAAACACCATTGAAAGTGTGGATGTGCTGAAGGATGCCAGTGCGGCAGCGGTATACGGTTCACAGGCCACAAATGGGGTGGTTATCTTTACCACCAAAAAAGGTGCCTACGGAAAGCCACAAATCACCTTTAGCTCCAGGGTTGGACTGGTCACTGGTGGCAGAAGGCAGCAAACCTACAAAGGCGGAGAGGAAGTGCTGAACTGGCTGACGGACATGAATGAAACGATCACCAATTCCATCACGGAACCCTGGACTCGTTTCAGAGACTATAACGACATTGACCCACAATACCAGGACGATTGGTTGGCAGCCAATGGTATTCCCGGAGAAACAGATCCGGAAGCCATCCGAATGGCCAGGGTAAATAACTTTGGTTTCTGGGATATCGAATTGGAAAACTACCGAAATGGTGTCACTTACGACTGGCAGGACTTTCTGTTCCACACCGGAGTCAGACAAGATTACGATCTTAGTGTTTCCGGAAGAAACGAACGCGTTTCTTACTATTATTCTCTGGGATATAGTGATCGGGAATCGGTTCAATTAGGTGAAACCTTTGAAACAATTACTTCTCGTTTAAACCTGGATGTAAACCTGGGCGAATTTATAAGCATTGGTACCAACACCCAATTCACTTTTCAGAATGAAGGCCAGGAAGCTATTGACAATGGTGGATACCGGGTATATTCTCCCTATGACCAACCCTGGGCTAATGGTGCCCCAAGAACACGGGAAAACCTGAACGATCAGGCTGCGGGTTCAAATATTAGTAATCCTTACCAAGAACCTTCCTGGAACACCCGAAGCCATACACGGTTTATGATAAATCCTACCCTTTATGCGAACATCACCCTTCCGTATGGATTCAGCTTGCGTACGGATTATACCCCGCGCTTTGATGTACGGAAAAGGTTTGATTTTGATGCTCAGGGGAATCCTCAACGTGCGGTTGACCGTGCAGAGAGAAGGTACAATGACTCCTTCAGGTGGCAATCCAATACCATCCTGAATTGGGATAAGGCCTTTGGTGAACACCGCTTAAGCTTTACCGGTCTGTACAACACCGAAAAAAATCAATTCTGGGAAACCAGGGCCATTACCAATAATTTCTCCCCTACCGCCGCACTGGGTTACCATGCAGTGCAATTGGGATTGAACCCTACCATGTCTTCTTATGATGAGGTGAATTCCAGAACAGGTCTGATGGGAAGGATTAACTATGCTTATGGAGATCGGTATAATTTTTCTGCTTCGTTAAGAAGGGATGGTTTCTCCAGATTTGGGATAAGTAATCGATTAGGTAACTTCCCCTCCCTATCTGCAGCCTGGACCATTTCCAATGAGGACTTCATGCCGGATGGTGCAGCACTTAGTTATCTGAAATTGCGATTGAGTTATGGAGTGAATGGCAACAGTAGTGGTTTGGAAGATTACAATGCCTATGCCCAGTTAGAAAACGAGCTCTACCTGAATTACGATGGTGGTTATTTCCCCGCTCCCCGCACGGAAATTACCCGAATTGCGAATACATTTTTATCCTGGGAAAGAAACGCATCTTTTAATATAGGGATAGACTATGGGTTCTTTAATGATAGGGTAAGCGGTTCCCTGGACATGTACCAATCAGAAACCCGGGATCTGTTATTGGATCAGAAATTGCCTGAACTGACCGGTTTTGAGTCGATAAAAACCAATGTGGGTAATTTGCAAAACAGGGGTTTTGATCTGGGCATTCGATCTATCAATGTAACCAGGAGCGATTTTACCTGGACCAGTAATTTCAACGTGACCTATGCGATCAATAAGATTTCCACATTGGGCAATGCGCCAATTCCGATGACCGATTCTCAGGGCAATGTGGTTGAAAGAGAACCGGATGACCTGCAAAATGGTTGGTTTATTGGAGAAAACAAGGACATTATCTGGGATTGGGACCTCAATGGAGTTTACCAGATGGATGAGGCCGATGAAGCAGCCGAATATGGTTTGTTCCCAGGTGATTTCCGTTTTGTGGATCAGGATGGAGATGGGGATATCGATGTGGATGACAAAGTATTCCTGGGTCTGACCAACAACCCCTGGTACATCACCTTCCGAAACGATTTCGAATGGAAAGGATTTGATCTGGGACTGGTATTTCTTGCCAAATTAGGCTGGAAAGGCGGTACTCAGGAACCGTTTAACAATTCCCAGCAATACATCAAAAATCACAACTGGTACACTATCCCTTATTGGACACCCTTGAACGGACAAAATAATTTTGCCCGTATCAACTCCATCAACCTGGGAGGTGGAAACGCATGGCTTAATCGGGATTATCTCAGGTTACAAAACGTGTCTGTGGGTTATAACCTCCCGGCAAGCATTCTGGAAAAATTGAATGGCACACGCCTCAGATTGGCTTTGAATATCGAGAATGCGGCTGTGTTTACCCCTTGGGAAAGAAGCCTCGGAGATCCTGAGTCTGCAAGGGAAATGCCCCGTACATATTCTTTTAGTTTGGATTTCACATTCTAAATCTTAGACAAAGGAAATTAATTGTTAACCAGAAACGATTTAAAAATGAAAAATATAAATAAAATAAAAGGAATAGGCCTTTCGATGCTCCTTCTGGCATCCGTATCTTGTTCGGAGGATTTTCTGGAGGAACAACCCTTGTCCTTCCTTAGTCCGGAAAATACTTACGGGGATGCTGCAGGACTTCAGACCGCATTGGATGCCGGCCTTCAAGGTGTAATGTCTCAATGGAACGGGGATACCCGGGAACTGATGTTCAACAGCAATATGAGTGACGCATCTGTGGTTTCCGCCACGGATAAGCCCGATGCATTTGTGGATTTGCGTACCTATGCCACACCCACCAATGCACGGAACAACGATGCCGGACGTGCCCGCTCCTTTTATGCGGACAATTACAACCATATCAAAAAAGCCAATACGGTCATCGACTTTATCGATTTACCAGAATGGCCGGATGGGGTAAATGATCCGGAGAGAAACCATTTGCTGGGATCTGCTTATTTTCTGCGTGCCTTTTTCTACATGCAACTCACCATGGATTTCGGCAATGTGGCTTTTCCTTTAAATGTGGTATCGGAAGCCCGAAGGGATTTTAAAGTATTTAACATGCAGGGAATCTGGGACCAGATGATCACAGACCTGGAGTATGCAGAACAATGGGTAAAGCCAAAAAGCCAACTGCCCATCGGCCAGGCTCCCAAGGATGCGGTCCGTATTCTACTGGCCAAATACTATATGCTGAACGAACGCTTTGCGGATGCAGAGCAGCTCATGGATGATGTGATCAATGGCGGAGAGTCCCAGTTATTTACGGACGACATGATCCCTTCCGGGGTGACAGAGGTGGAAGTCGCCAATACCAATAATCCAAACACCGGTAACCCCTTACCCGGAAGGTCAGGCTATGCTCCAGTTGATGCAGTAAACTATCTTCATATGGATAGAGGCGCTCAAAAGACTGGAAACCCTGAAGGCATTTGGTTAGTAGTGAATGAGCCCTTCGTCCTGGGAACACAGGGAAGATCTGCCAGAATCCGTGCCTGGGGTCCCAATTTCGTCAGCACCAACCTGGGTGTCTGGGAGCCGGGTACCACTCGAATCGGAACCGATGTACAGCAATCCACCTCTGATGCAAGGGGCAGGATGATGAAAAAATGGGGAAGAGGTCAGGGTTTTGCCCGCCCGACCAATTATTCGCAATACGAAATCTGGAATTTTAAGGGAACATGGGACGAACAGGATTACCGCCATAAGGACCTGAACTGGTTTGAAATGGAGGATGTATTGTATGACAACCCTACCCTGGAAGATGAGGATAGCCCTTATTATATGCAGCCCCTTCGTCTGTATGATGACAATGGCAACCTTACCTGCCAGGACACCATCCGTTGCTGGTACGGTTACCCAAGGTATAAGTTCTACTCTGTAAACCAAGAGTCCCGACCTGATCGTCAGGATGGCGGTAAAATGGACATGTACATCATGCGTATCGCTGAGGCTTATCTGGTCAGGGCAGAAGCCCGCTTCTGGCAGGACAACCTTGCCGGTGCAGCGGAGGATATCAATACCATCCGTCAAAGGGCCAATGCCATTCACATGTATACCATAGCCGATATGCAAACCGAGGGCATAGGTGCTGTGCTGGATGAGCGAAACAGGGAGCTGTTTGGAGAGGAATACCGGCACGATGAGCTGGTAAGAATATCAGTCATTCTGGCCAAAACAGGCAAAATGGCCTACAATGGCAAGACCTACTCCATCTCCGGAAACGACATTGAAGAATCCCTTTCGGCCAATAGTTTCTACTATGACCGCATGATGGAAAAAAACAATTTCTTCCGGGACGAGGTACCATGGGCGACCTACAACACCACGAAGTACACCATGGATCCGCACCATGTTTTCTGGCCAGTATACCAGCCTTACCTGGTAGGTAACGTGGAAGCCACCCTCAACCAGACTACGGGTTATAATGGGGCTGAAGAAAACATCGAACCATTGAATCATGTAGTGCAACCGGCTGGCGCACCCAATGAAGATCCCCAGCGGGCCATAGGAGAGTAATGCCGATCATATAAAAATTCACCCGAAGGCATGTGCAGTCGGGTGAATTTTTTAATTTACACGTAATATTTAATTATAAACTCAAATACAGCATATTATGAATAATGATTCATCCAGAAGGTCATTCATTAAAAAGTCAGCCATAGCGGGTTCAGCAGCCATCGTAGCTCCTACCATTGTGTCTTCAAGCGTTTTTGGTGCCAATGACCGCATTAATGCGGCCGTATTAGGCGTAAATGGGAGAGGCAAAAACCATATCCAAAGCCTGATGAACCAAGAAAATGTACAGGTTACAACCCTGGTTGATCCGGACATGAACCTGCTCAAGGAAAGACAGAAATCTTTCAAAGAAAAGTACAATAAAGATGTTGCTTTGGAACAGGACATGCGAAGAACCTTTGACGATCCGGATATTGACGTGATCAGTATAGCGGCGCCAAACCACTGGCATGCTTTGGCCACCATCTGGGCCTGTCAGGCTGGCAAAGATGTATACGTTGAAAAACCCGGCTCCCATAATATCTGGGAAGGCCGCAAAATGGTGGAAGCCGCCCATAAATACGACCGCATTGTGCAGCATGGTGTTCAGCTCCGCAGCTCTCCAGCCGTCAGGGAAGCCATCGAATTGATGCGGGATGGATACATCGGCAACGTGTACATGGCAAGAGGTATTGTATTCAGGTGGAGGCCTAGTATCGGGGATCAGGGTTTTGCACCTGTACCGGAAGGCATAGATTACGATATGTGGACCGGACCAGCTCCCAAGCGTCCATTTTCCCGAAACCTGGTGCATTACAACTGGCACTGGCACTGGGATTATGGTAATGGAGATGTAGGCAACCAGGGTATCCATGAAACGGATTTGTGCATGTGGGGATTGGACGTAGGTCTGCCTACCAAAATCACCTCCATGGGAGGTAAATTTCTTTGGAACGATGCCAAGGAAGTTCCTGAAGTACTCACCTCTGTTTACAATTACCCGGAGGAGAATAAAATCATCCAATTTGAGGTAAGGCCCTGGTGCACCAACGAAGAGGGTGGAGCCACTGTAGGCAATATCTTCTATGGAGACAAAGGATACATCGTGGTAGACGGCTACGATAAATACAAATCCTTCCTTGGCCAGGACCGGACTCCAGGAAAATCAGGGGATGATGGAGGAGAATCCGGAACCGGAATGGACAGAGGTGCTGGGGGTACCGATGGTCATTTTGCCAATTTCATCGAAGCTGTCCGAAAACATGACAAAACCATCCTCAATGGTCCTGTTGAAACAGCTCACCTTTCTTCTGGTCTGGCCCATCTGGGAAATATTGCCTATAAACTGGAACGCGTCCTGACATTCAACCCTCAGTCAGAAACATTTGTCAATGACGACGAAGCAGACCAAATGCTTACCCGCAATTACAGAAAGGGTTTTGAGGTGCCTGAAAGGGTCTGATGATCAAGCTTAATGATGGTTTCTAAACCGGACCATATGATACACCTGTCAGGCCAATATTATCTGGCAGGTGTTATCTTCAGTGAAAATTCAATGTTAAATCAGCCGTTTAAAACAATCAAAGGATGAAATATAGCGCAATCATATTGATCATGGTAATGAGTAGCAGCACTTTACTTTTTGCTCAGAAAAAGAGCAAAGAAAAAATTGAATTACAGGTAAATGAGGCCGAAAAGAAAGTGGATGTCATGGTAGGTGGGGAACATTTTACTTCCTATATATACCCCGATAATATCATGAAACCAGTATTGTGGCCGGTCATGTCTCCGGGAGGAAACATGGTTACCCGAAGTTACCCCTTAATCAATAAGGAAGGAGACCGTACCGATCACCCCCATCATGTGGGTATTTGGCTCAATTACGGTGATGTGAACGGTCTTGACTTTTGGAATAATTCTGAAGCTATTCCTGCTGAAAGAAAAGATGGATATGGGACAATCTTTCATCAATCTGTTGAAAAAGCCAAAGGAGGAAATGGTAAAGCTGTCCTGGAAACCAATTCTCTCTGGAAGGGACCGGACAATACAACCTTACTTGAAGAAGAAACTTCCTTTAAATTTAGCGCAACGGAGGACATGCGTATTATTGACCGTACCACTAAATTGACTGCCGCCGTTGAAGAGGTTGATTTTACAGACAACAAAGAAGGAATGTTTGCGATCCGGGTAAGCCGTGAATTGGAACTTCCCACAGACAAACCTACCGAACTGATGGATTCCCATGGCGTAAAAACCCGTGTGGAAAAAATGGATAATACCTACGTGAAGGGAGATTACAGGAGTTCGGAAGGCATAGAAGGTGGAGATGTATGGGGAACCAGAGGGCGCTGGATGAAACTTTCCAGTGAGATCAAAGGAGAGCCTGTATCTCTGGTTATCATAGATCACCCCGACAATGCGGGCTATCCTACTTATTGGCATGCCAGGGATTATGGGCTTTTTGCTGCCAATACCCTGGGACAAAAAGCTTTGTCTGGTGGCGAAAATGAGTTGAATTTTAGTCTGGAAAATGGAGAAACAGCCACATTCAAATACCGGTTTGTGGTAGCCTCAGCGGATCTCTCCGATGCGGAAATCAATGAATTGGCTGATGAGTACGCCAAACAATAAAACAGCCCCAATTAAACACACCATTATGGATAACCATCAATCTAGAAGAGGTTTTCTCCAAAAAAGCATGGCTGCCGGATTGGGACTTGCTTTATGGAACCCAGCCCTTTCTTCCGCTTTTGCCCAAAATTCCAATATGCAGCTCGGTCTGGTCACCTACCAGTGGGGCAAGGACTGGGAATTGCCCGAACTAATAGCTAATTGTGAAGAAACCGGCCTGCTGGGAGTCGAACTGCGTACCGAACATGCGCATGGGGTAGAGATTAGTCTTTCAGCAAGGCAACGCAGGGAGGTAAAAAAGCGATTTGCCGATAGCCCTGTTACCTGCCTGGGATATGGTTCGAATTTTGCCTACCATTACGCCGATCAGGCAGAAGTCAGGGAGAATATCGAAGGGACCAAAAAATACCTCCAACTTTGTAAAGACATTGGAGCCACTGGAATTAAGGTCAAACCCAATGGCCTTCCCGAAGAAGTATCCAAAGAAAAAACCATTGCACAAATCGCCGCTTCTTTCAATGAAGTCGGCCGGTTTGCCAGTGATCTTGGACAATTGGTCAGGGTGGAAGTACATGGTAAGCTTACCCAGCAACTGCCCAACATGAAGGCCATCTTTGATCAGGTCACCGAGGATAGCGTAAAAGTATGCTGGAACTGTAATGACCAGGATTTGTTGCCACCGGGACTTGAGGCAAACTTTGACTCTGTCAAAAAATGGTTTGGAGATACAGTCCATATCCGCGAACTCAATGAAGGTGACTATCCTTACCAGGAGCTTATGAAGTTATTTACACAAATGAATTATAAGGGTTGGATTTTACTGGAAGCGCGGACTTCTCCTGAAGACCGGATAGCAGCGATGAAAGAACAATTGCGTTTATTCAATGCCATGACCAGGGCTTAATCGTTGTTAAAAGATACCGATTCACAACAAAAAAGCCACCGGAAAATAATTTCCGGTGGCTTTTTTGTTTATGGCCAAAATACCATTGCAGTTGTGAAAGTGACTGGAAAAATACGCTATAATCAGGCGGATGCTTTGGCAAAATCCTCCACCGCCTTCCAGACTCTGAAAACATTTTTATAGCAAAACTTCTCAATATCTTCCTTGCTGTATCCCCTTTTCAGCAATTCGGCTATTAGATTTGGATACATGGAAACATCTTTCAACCCTGTAGGAAGGGTATCTCCCACACCGTCAAAATCTGACCCGAAACCCAGGTGATCGATACCCACCAGGCCTACGATATGGTCAAAATGGTCCGCAACCCTTTGAACAGAAGGAAAAGGATTGTTTTCTGCTACATAGGCCGATATGTATTCCTGTGCTTCAGGGTCATTCCTGCTAAGTTCATTCTCTGCCAACCAGTTGATAATATGCTCCCTGGCAGCGTCATTTCCCTCCCGAAAATCCTGATCGATAAAACTACCTCCAAAATTGATCATAATAACTCCATCATTCTCAGCAAGTTTTTTGATCATTTCATCTCCCATATTCCTTTCAAAACCAGGAGTAAAACGCCTGGCCGAAGAATGGGAAGCAATCACCGGCACCTGGCTAACTTCCATTACATCATAAAAAGTATCGTCCGAGACATGCGAAATATCCACCATGATACCTACCCGGTTCATTTCCTTTACTACCTCAACTCCAAATTCGCTAAGTCCTCCGTGGGTATAGGTCGTGTCATAAGAGGAGTCACCAATTAAATTATCCTTACCGTGGGTTAAGGTGATGTACCTGATACCCCTTTCATAAAAGTACCTGATGTTATCGAGATTATCCTCGATGGGAGCCCCATTTTCCATTCCCATAGGCAGGGATATCTTACCAGCTTCAAAATTCTCCTTGATTTCATCGGGTCCATATGCCAGTCCAAATTTATCAGGCCAGGTGGTAGTCAGTCTCTCAGTCATTAAGATGAGGGAATCCGCAAGGGCTTTTGCCCCTCCCATTTCCTGGTATCGGGAAGGGATATAGATGGACATGAAAGGTGCATCAAGCCCCCCCTCTTTGGATCTGGGAAAATCGAAATTACCTCCTTCAGTCCTTTCCGCAACGTTTAATATCTCCCGCTGCAAGGTAAAGCCCCCAACTTTCATTCTGTAGGGTAAATCCACATGACCATCTACCATGATCGTGTTTTGTGCTAAATCTGTCGCTATTTCCATTATTTCTTCTTCTGAAAGCTGAGAATAATCAACGGATTCTTCTGCACCATTTCCACAAGAAATTGCCAAAAAAGCAAAGCCAAGTAGTAAAATAAACGTAAATTGTTTCATTTTCTGTAATTTTTGTCGTTAGTAGTTGTGAATTAAATAAATCAAGAACCAAATATACTGATCTTTCGGATCATAACTACCGTACTAAAAACTCATTTTCTGGTGAAAATTAAGCATTCCACAAAAAAAATAGCGAAATTTGGTATTGAATCTAAAAACTACAACCATGAAGTCTTCAAAAACACCCTCAACTATTACAATATGGACGCTATCCCTGATACTTTCAATTTTTTGGAGTTGCGGACCTGCCAATTCCGATAAGGAAAGTGAAAATGAAATGGTCGAAGAAGAAGTTACCAGCTCACCCAGTCCAGGTTTGGACTTGCTGTGGGAAACCAGCCCGGACCTGACAACCAATGAGTCGGTTCATTATGAGGAAAGCAATGGACAGATTTATGTAGCCAATATCGAAGGTGGGCCTGACGAAAAAGATGGCGTTGGTTCTATTTCCAAAGTCAATACGGAAGGAGAAATCCTGGAACGAGACTGGGTAAGCGGACTAAATGCACCAAAAGGAATGGCCGTCAAAGGCGATTATTTGTATGTCACTGATATCGATCGTTTGCTTGAGATTGAACTGGCCACTGGTGAAACCAACAATACCTTCGAGATTGACGGAGCTGTTTTTCTAAATGATGCGGCAACCGATGGAGAAAAGGTTTACTTTTCAGACATGAGGACTAATAAGATCCATTACCTGGAAGATGGGGCCATTCAGACATTTGCGGAAGAGCAAAATAGCATCAATGGCCTACGCGTAGGAAATGGGAATACCCTGTATGGCCTGGATGCCGAAGGATTGAAACAATATGAACCAGACGGCAGTTTTCAGATCATTAATGCTGAAGTTACCGGCGGTGATGGATTAATTGTTATTGATGAAAACACCTTTATAGCCAGCAAATGGGGTGGGGAAGTATTTCTTATCCAGGATGGAACCGCCACCAAAATACTTGATACCACAGAAGAGGAATCAAATACAGCTGACATCGGGTTTATTCCAGGTGACAATATCGTCCTGGTTCCAACTTTCTTTAAGAACAAAGTGGCGGCATATAAATTATCTTATTGAGAGAATTTTCGAATTTCATTATAATATTGAATGAATATTTCAATGCATTCGTTATAGAAGTACAGGATGTTAGGTGTCTTGTCAAAAAATTATTATTTTAATTTTTAAGGACATTGTAGTTAATTTGCAGAAAGATGTAGTGTTTGGTGATACCAAACATATAGGCATCACAAAGCGAGAGCATAGTTTATGAATAAGTCAGAAAATATCAATTACGAATTGGAAAAGAATGCTGAAGTCATCAACCAATTAGATGACTTTGTGACGGAAACAGTAGGAACTACCCTTATGGATCCTGATGATTGCTGGCAGCCAACTGATTTTCTTCCGGACATGTCTCAGCCAGATGCATTGGATCAGGTTCGGTTGCTGCGTGAACGGGCTGCAGGTATTCCAGACACCCTCATAACCTCATTAGTGGGCAACATGATCACAGAAGAGGCATTGCCCAGCTACCAAACTTATTTCAATATGTTGGCAGGGGTAAATGATGAAGGATCTCTGACCAGTGAAAGGGGTTGGGTTAAATGGACCAAAGCCTGGACTGCAGAGGAAAACCGACATGGTGACCTGTTAAATAAATACCTGTACCTCTCCGGAAGGGCTGATATGAGGAAGGTAGAGCAAACCATTCACCGGTTAATTTACAACGGGTTTGATCCCAGATCTGAGAAAGATCCCTACCAGGCAATCATTTATACTTCTTTTCAGGAAAGGGCGACCAAGATTTCTCATGTCAACACGGGTAAACTGGCCGATAAGGCAGGAGACACCGTATTAGGTAAAATATGCAAACAAATTGCCGGGGATGAAGCCAGGCATGAAAAGGCCTACAAAAGCTTCATGTCTGAAATATTCAAGATAGATCCCAGTGGTGCCATGCTGGCTTTTGAGAAAATGATGCGGAAACAAATTGTTATGCCCGCGGTATTGATGGGAGAAGGAGGTAAAAACCCTACCATTTTTGACCAGTTTTCTGCCATTACTCAAAAAGTGGGGATTTATACCGGTTGGGATTACGCCCGAATCATTGATCATTTGGTAAAACTTTGGCAAGTGGAGACGGCTACGGGGCTAAATGATGTTGCCGCTAAAGCGCAAGAATATCTGGCTGGTTTATCTGCCCGGTATTCCCGACTGGCAGACAGGATGAAAACTCCTGATGAAATCAGCCTGGCATGGTTAAAATAAAAAAGGGCCAAAAAATAGAAATAAAATTGCCCTTTTAGAACTTTGCAAAATTAAAGCTTAAAAAGTTGCTTAATCACCCATAACAAAGGTAGGTGATGCACCAACTAAAAAAAATACCCCGTTCGGGGTATTTTTTTTGCATTTACTACTAAGTGGTTATTTTTCAGTTTCTTACAAAATGATTTTAGCTTTATATCCTGGGTTTATTATATAATTATCTAATAACCACCTTACCGTCACTGCAAGAAATAATTTTTAAAAATTCAGAAATCGGGATGACGATGTAGGTTTTTGCATTATAGGGGAATTTAGGGTTCTTTCTTGTATCAGGATTATGGCTTAAAATCAGCAATAAGGGTAAATAAACATCTCATTGTTTAATGGATAATGGTGAGTTAAATGTTATTTTTATTAATTTAACCTGTTTTTATTGTACTTTTTTCTTGATCAAAAAGTACCAAAAAATCAAGACAAAAAAATCCTTCACCACGCAAACCCCCTGCGCACCCCGGTTTTTTGTCGGCCCACCCTCTTTTCGTAATTAAATTACACATCTTCTTTTTAAATTTTTCGTGAGTCACACTTTGAATAAAACAGTTTTAATTACGTCATTGGTAGAACTAATACTATAAAAAA
>NZ_JABURL010000112.1 GCF_014762705.1 Cyclobacterium sp.
TTTTGGAGAAAAAAAACAACTAAATTAGAGGCTGCCCGACTTTTCGGACAGCCTCGATGGATTGCTTGTGGGCGGTCCCAAATGACAGCGCTGTATTCCGGGCCCTGGAAATAGGATCAACAGCTTTTATAAAATTGCCCCTTACCCAATTTTTTTTCGATTTCCTTTGCGGTTTTGGTGATGGAAAGTCCTCCCAGGTTGGTACACCTTAGTGTATTGGGAATACTTTTGCCTACTTCATACATGGTCTCTATCACCTCGTCCAAAGGGATCAGGTGATCATAATCGGCCAATGCCATATTGGCACATGAAAGGGCATTGGAGGCAGCCATGACATTTTTATTCAGACAAGGTGCTTCAACCCGGTTGCCAATTGGATCACAAATCATTCCCAATGAACTTTGCAAGGCCATTGAGGCTGCGGAAATACTCTGGTTCAGATTTCCTCCGGCCAGGTGGACGATGGCTGCCGCTGCCATGGATGAGCCGGAACCGCATTCGGCCTGACAGCCTCCCACCTCAGCAGCAAAAGTGGAATGTGCTGCAATAAATACGCCGATCAATCCAGCGATCATCAAGGCTTTCACAGTATCTTCATCTGATAGTCCCAGGGCAGCCGATACGGCCAGCACAGCACCGGGCATGGCACCACAGGATCCCGCAGTGGGTGCTGCTACGATCACCCCCATAGAACTTTTGACTTCCATGATGGCGGATACATACATGATGATTTTGTTCAAGACATCCGCATCCACCAGTTTTTTACTTTCCATCTGGGATTTGAATTTTACGGATTGGGGGCCCAGAATGCGGTCTTCATAGCTTGTTCCCTGAAGGCCGGTGGCGACTGCATCTTTTAGAATTATACGGATGTCGTCCATTTTGGCAAGCACCTCTGCTTCGGAAATATTTCCCCTGATACTTTCATACCTGACAGCCAGTTCCCATAGGCTAAGATTTTTGTCCTGGTTATAAGCCATCATTTCGTCACAGGTAATAAAAGGAACGGTTTGGTCTTTTTTGGTGAGCACCGGCAATACGGGTCGGATTTGTTTTACCCGGTTAACAGCATCCATCTCCTTTAAATCCTGCAAATCTTCAGGAAATTGTTGGGATTTGAGTTCAAGGAAATCCTGATCGCCTGTACGTAATTCCAAGCTGTCAAAGTCTTGTTTGTGTTCCAGGTAATTTTGTATGCTTTCAGGATCCGGGGTATAAATAAGTGTCATGAAGCAATCACCGGCATAAGAAACCTTCGCTCCATCGATTTCAAGCACTTCAATCATCCCGCCACCGGTGGAGATGGCAACTACCTGATGCGTTTCCCAGGGATTGGTCAATGTGATCTTATAGGTATTGGGATGATCCGCCTGAATGTCTTTTATGTTTATTTTTACCTGAATACCGGCAGCACCCATATGTTGTTCCGAATTCACCAGCCGTTCATCGTGGGCCTCCCAGCCCAAAAAACCACCAAACAAACCCATATCCGATCCCTGCTCTTTGTGCGTGGTAGCCAGGGAACCTGCAGGGTCAAAATCGATTTCTATGGTTGAAATGCTCCCTTCCATCAGGTCATGGCAGATCCTGCCTATGCGTAAGGATGCCGCACAATGAGAACTTGAAGGACCTCTCATTACTGGTCCCACTACATCATTAAATATACTAGGTAAGTTCATCTCTCATTTTATTTGTTCAATATTAAATATAACACTAAAAGAACCGGATCTATTTTCAAATATTAGCTATTGTGTGTACTATCTTAACATTTTAACTTTTCTTTGTGTGCTTTTTTGCATTCTATTTTCTTTTATTTTAATTTAATAACAATATTTCGTTAAATAATTCACCTGAACCAACAGATGCAACCTTTACACTTTAAAGTACCGAAATTAGAAGAAGAAACCATCAGGGTGGAGTGTTGGGATTTAGACAATTTTTTTGAACCCATACATTATCATGAGGAATTCCAGATCAGCCTGATTCTGGAGGGGGAAGGATCTCTATTTGTGGCAGAAAGCGTGGTACCCTTTAAGAAAAATGAGATTTTCTTGTTAGGGAAAAACCTGCCTCACGTTTTCAGGAACAAGCATGTAAACTTTGGAGGGGCAGGTCATAAAAAGTCTAAGGCAGTTTCCGTATTTTTTAATCAGGATGTCCTGAAAAATTCACTTAATGAAATACCTGAGGCCTATTCCATCAAAAGGTTGATTGATTTTGCCATTTATGGGGTGAAAATTTCTGATAAAATAGAAGAGGAGATCAGCATAAAACTTAGGGCTCTGCCGGAAAAGAATTCCTTTGAGCGTTTTTTGGGATTACTGGATATCCTTCAGTGCATTTCAAGAGACAATAATCTGAATTTTATTTCATCTCTTGGAGTTCCGATTCATTCCGTACAGGAGAATTTACCTAAGATTAATTTGGTTTTTGAATATATAAGGAACCATTTCAGCGAAAGAATCACGCTTAAGCAGGTGTCAGAGATGGTAAACATGTCCCCAACTGCCTTTTGCAGGTATTTTAAATACAAAAGCCAAAAAACGTTTTCCAGATTCTTAATAGAAGTGAGGATCGCCAACGCCTGCAGGCTATTGTATCAGGATGATTTCAATACCTCAGAATGTTGTTACAGTTCAGGCTATAATAACCTGTCCAATTTCCACAAGCATTTCAAGAGTGTAACCGGGATGACACCTTTGGAATATAGAAATAACATTCTTAAAAAGACTTCTGTTCAGTGATGCTGTCAATCATAAAAATGGGATGTTCAGAATAAAGACACGACTATAATTCTAGTGTGATTTTTTTTAATTTAAAAATTGCCATTCTTTTTTGATTTCTTTCTCATCGCTAAAATAACATATCCTTTGGCTAAAATGGTGGAATAGATAATGTGTCCAAATACCATATCTTTATGGGTATAGTTTGTGGGCTGTTTTAAACCATTGGGCTTGCTTTGTACGTGAGCCCACAATAATAAAAAACTGAATGAAAAGGATTATTTTACTTGGCTTTTACTTTTTCATCTTTGCTGGCACAGGGTTTTCTCAATCAAACTTGAGCTTATCGCAAATTTTTGCTGAAGAAACTTTCACACAAAAAAGATTTGGACCCATCAGGTGGATGAAGGATTCAGAAGGCTATTCCAGCATTGAAAAAAACGAGGAAACAGGTGGAGAGGACATTGTCCGTTACGAGGCAGCAACAGGGGCCAGAAAAATGCTTGTTTCCTCTGAAGAATTAATTCCGGAAGGAGGGAACGATCCTTTGAAGGTCGCAGATTATCAATGGTCAGCAGACAATCGTAAATTGCTTATTTTCAACAATACTAAGAAAGTGTGGCGGTTTCATACAAGGGGTGATTATTGGGTATTGGACCAGGAAACCAAGCAATTGAGAAAACTTGGGAAAGGTCTTCCGGCCAGCAGTCTGATGTTTGCGAAATTTTCACCGGATGCCTCAAAAGTTGCCTACGTAAGCGAATACAATATTTTTGTGGAATCCCTTAACACAGGAGAGATCCGGCAAATCACGACTGATGGGGGAGGAGACATTATTAATGGCACCTTTGATTGGGTATATGAAGAAGAGTTGGGTTGCAGGGATGGATTCAGGTGGAGTCCGGATGGAGAAAAAATTGCTTATTGGCACTCCAATACCAAAGACATAGGAACCTTTTATTTGATCAATAATATAGATTCTATCTATTCCAAGCCTATTCCGCTTCCTTACCCCAAAGTAGGTGAAAAACTTTCTGCTGTTAAAGTCGGTGTGGTTGCTGCGCAGGGAGGGCAAACGCGTTGGTTTGATATTCCCGGTGATCCACAAAACAATTACCTGGCAAGAATGGACTTTATACCCGGTTCGGAGGAATTACTGATACAACAATTAAACCGGCGACAGAATACCAATACCGTTTGGATCGGCGACAGCAAAGACATGTCGCTCACCAGGATACTGGAGGAAAAAGAAGAAACATTTCTGGATATTCACGATAACCTGATATGGTTGGAGGATCAGGAGTTTTTCACCTGGACCAGTGAAAGAGATGGCTGGCGGCACCTTTACAAGGTTTCTCGGGATGGCCAATCCACGACCTTGCTTACCCAGGGAGATTTTGATGTGGAAAGGATCAGCCATATAGATCCTGTTGCTGGTTATGTGTACTATATTGCTTCACCTGACAACTTCACCCAGAGGTATTTGTACCGTAGTCCGATTTATCAAACAGGCAAAGCAGAAAGGATTACACCTATGGGATCACCGGGACAACATGCGTATCAACTTTCTCTGGATTCAAAGTATGCCATTCACACCTTTCAGAATGCAAGCATTCCGCCGGTCATCTCATTGGTGGATCTTCCAGGTCACAATAGGCTGAGGGTTTTGGAAGATAATCAGGCTTTGAAAAAGAAATATGATGTGCTTGGACTTAAACCCAAAGAATTCTTTAAAGTGGATATTGGAGAAGTGGTTTTGGATGGGTCTATGATTAAACCTGCCGATTTTGATGACTCTAAAAAATACCCGCTTATTTTTTATGTTTACGGTGAACCTGCGGGGTCCACTGTGCAGGATAGTTGGATGGGCGGGGATCTTTGGCACCAATACCTTGCCCAATTGGGATATGTTGTCATCAGTATTGACAACCGGGGAACCAAAACGCCCCGGGGCAGGGATTGGAGGAAATCCATCTACGGCCAAATAGGTATTCTGGCATCTGAAGACCAGTATGCGGCCGCACAAAAAATCCTTTCCACGTACGATTTCATCGATCCTTCACGGGTAGGGATCTGGGGCTGGAGTGGAGGAGGGCAAATGACCCTGAATTGTATGTTCAGATATCCTGAATTGTACCAGACAGGCATTGCAGTTTCCTTTGTTTCTGACCAAAGGCTTTATGATGCCACTTACCAGGAAAGGTACATGGGTTTACTCGAAGACAATAAAGAAGGGTATTTTGAGGGTTCCCCTATCAATCATGCCGAAAATCTTGAAGGCAAGCTTCTGATCATGCATGGTACAGCCGACGATAATGTGCATTACCAGAGTTTTGAAATGTTGGTGGATAAATTGATTGCTCACGACAAATTGTTTTCAATGATGTCTTATCCCATGCGGGCTCACGGAATAAATGAGCGGGATAACACCTCCCTACACCTGAGAAAAACCATGGAAAAATTTTGGTTGGGGAATTTAGAACCTGGTGGCCGGTAATTTTGGCCAGCTGCGTTTAAAAAAAATTATACAACAATGCATAATCTGAAATTAAAATATTGTTTACACTAAATAAAATTGCTATGATAAATTGGAAAGGAGTATTTCCAGCCATTACCACTAAATTTACTTCCGATGACCAGCTGGATTTAAAAGCTTTTCATGCCAATATCAAGGTTCAAATGGAAGCCGGAATAGACGGAATTGTCATAGGTGGAAGTCTTGGAGAAGCCAGTACCTTAACGGATGCGGAAAAAGAAACACTGGTAAAATCTACTGTTGAGGAGGTGCAGGGTAACATTCCCGTGGTTTTGACCATTGCCGAACAATCTACCCGAAAAGCCATCGAAGTAGCAGAAGCTGCCAATGACACTGGTATCAAGGGACTTATGGTTCTTCCCCCCATGAGGTATAAGGCCGATGACAGGGAGACCGTTACTTTTTTCAAAACCATTGCCGGAGCTACCGACCTTCCCATTATGATCTATAATAATCCCATAGATTACAGGATATTGGTTACCCTGGACATGTTTGAAGAATTGGAAACCTGTAGCAATATCAACGCAGTAAAAGAGTCTTCCAGGGACCTAACCGTAGTCACCAAAATGATCAATCGATTTGGGGACCGGTTTAAGATCCTGGGGGGAGTAGATCCCCTGGCGCTGGAAAGCCTGACCCTTGGGGCACATGGCTGGGTAGCAGGACTTGTTTGTGCTTTTCCTTATGAGACGGTTGCGATTTACAGGCTGGTTCAGGAGGGTAGAATGGAAGAAGCCCTGGGAATTTATCGTTGGTTTTTTCCACTTTTGGAATTGGACATTCATCCCAAATTGGTACAGTATATCAAATTGGCAGAGGCAGCCACCGGCCTGGGTACAGAATACGTGCGTGCTCCCAGATTGATGCTTACCGGAGAAGAACGGCATAGGGTGATAAAAATAATTGAAGATGCCATGGCAGAAAGGCCTGCTTTGCCTACATGGGAGAAAATTTCCCTTTGAAGAACTGGTTAATATTTGGATTTTTGATGAATTTAAGGAATTATACCAACCCGATTATCGGGGGGATGGCTCATTACGCATATCGTATACAAAATGAAATTATTTTCCAAAGAGACTTATCAGGAGAGAAGGAATAAATTAAAAAAGTCCTTTTCAGGAGGGCTGTTGCTGTTTTTGGGCAATGAAGAAAGTAGCAGTAATTTCAAAGACAACTGGTATCCCTTCAGGCAGGACAGTTCTTTTCTTTATTTTTTCGGATTAAATTTACCTGGTTTAGTGGCAGTAATAGATCTGGACCTGGATGTGGAAATTATTTTTGGAGATGAGTTGACCACAGAAGAATTGATCTGGCATGGAGAAAAACCCAAACTAAGGGATTTGGCAGTTCAGGTTGGCATAAGTCAGACGCGCCCCATGAAAGATATTGGGAAATACCTCAAAAATGGAAAGCAGCGGGAAATACATTTTCTTCCTCCATACAGGCCTGAAAACACACAAAAATTGATTCATTGGTTAAATATCAGTGGACCTCGCATCCCTGCTGAAGCCTCCGAGGAGTTAATTAAGGCAGTGGTGGCATTGAGGTCTATCAAGTCAGACGAGGAGATAGCTGAGATCAACAGGGCTGTAAATACAAGTGTGCGCATGCACCGAAAAGTAATGGAGCAAGCCAAACCGGGAATGAAGGAATACGAATTACTGGGTATGGTTACTGCGGAGGCTGTGGCAGCAGGTGGCAACCCTTCTTTTCTACCCATAATTACCGTTGATGGGCAAATACTGCACAACCACAATTATTCCAATACCCTCACCGAAGGGAAAATGCTTTTGGGAGATTTTGGGGCCGAATCAGATATGCATTATGCAGGTGACATTACCCGTACCATTCCGGTAGGGAAGAAATTTTCTGCTGTACAAAAAGAAGTTTACGACCTGGTTTATACTGCCCATGTTTCAGCAATTCAGGCCTTGAAACCTGGTGTTCGCTTTTTGGATATTCACCTGTTGGCCTGTAAAAAACTGGCCGGGGGGCTTAGGGATATGGGTTTGATGAAGGGGAATATAGATGATGCTGTGCAACAAGGTGCGCATGCCCTTTTTTTTCAATGCGGTCTTGGACACATGATGGGTCTGGATGTACATGATATGGAGGATCTGGGGGAGGAATATGTGGGATATACCCCCTCATTAAAGAAAAGCGATCAGTTTGGTTTAAAATCTCTCAGATTGGGTAAAGAGCTGGAACAAGGTCATGTGCTCACTGTTGAGCCAGGTTTGTATTTTATTCCCCAGCTCATGGACCAATGGGAAGCCAATAATGTACATAAGGACTACATAAATTATGGAAAGCTGGCAAATTTTCGGAACTTTGGTGGCATACGGATTGAAGATGATTTTCTGATCACCAGGGATGGCTCATCCTTATTGGGTGATCCCCTGGAATCCTCTTCCCAAGAACTGGAAAGCCTCAGAGACAGATAGGTTTTATGGCATGAATAAGGGAAGAAGGGTATGGAAATTCATGTCGGGGAATAATGTTGCGTACCGACGAATCATCCAATCTGATTTCAATAAGTTCCTACCAAAAACCCATTCACCATGCAAAAAGTGCTTTCAGGAGATCAGGTAAAATCTTTGGACGAAAAGTATGTGTCCGGGGAAGGTATCAGTTCCTATCAGCTCATGGAAAGAGCCGCCCACACATTTTGTGACTGGTTTATCTCCCGCTATTCGGAAACAATCACCGTTTCTGTTTTTTGTGGGACAGGTAACAATGGGGGAGATGGACTTGCCATAGCGAGGATTTTGCACCTGAAAGGGTATGAAGTGAAGGTTGGGCTGATTGGTAATCCGGAATCTGGTTCAGTGGATTTCAGGCAAAACCTGAACGTAATGCCTGAATTTGTAATTGTTGAACCCTGGGGTCAGGTTGCGGAAGGTGATGTGATCATTGATGCCGTTTTTGGGGTGGGGATCAACCGGCCGCTGGAAGGAGAATACCTGGAATTGATCCAAAGGCTGAATGAAGCAGCTTCCGCTAAAATAAGTGTAGACGTGCCATCGGGTCTTCCTTCCGATTCACCAGCGGATGGTGAAGCTTTCAGGGCCGATTACACCATAAGCTTTCAATTTCCCAAAACCGCTTTATTGATTCCTGAAAATGCCATTTATACAGGAAATTTGATCGTCAGAAGTATCGGAATTGACCAAAAATATTTTGAGTCCTTTGAATCCTTGCGGTTTTTCTTTTCAGGAGAAAACCTTCGCGATTACCACAAGCAATTTCACGCCTTCAGCCATAAGGGTGATTTTGGCCGGGTAGTTTTGGCCGGAGGGAGTTATGGGAAGATGGGATCCATAGGTTTGGCTACCAGGGCAGCCCTGCGGACCGGAAGTGGATTGGTTTTTTGTCATATTCCTACCTGTGGAGTGGAAATCATCCAGGCCAGCATTCCTGAAGCGATGGTTTTGGCTACTGGGGAAGAAAAGGAAGTTGCCGCTCAATTGGATACTTCAGGGATAGATGCCCTGGGCATGGGTCCCGGGCTTGGTAAAGGTGAAAATGCCAGCAGGTTGGTTCATCAGGTATTAAGCGAATATCAGGGGCCTACGGTAATTGATGCGGATGCCATCAATATTTTAGGGGAACATCCTGATTGGTTAAATTTTTTGCATCCCAAAGTAATCCTGACGCCACATATCAAAGAGTTTGAACGCATCACAGGACTTGCCTGCAAAAACCATTTTGAAAGAATGGATTTGGCCCGTGATTTTTCCAAAAAATATGGTTGTGTATTGGTATTAAAAGGGGCTTTTACTTTGATTTCTTTCCCTGATGGAAAACAGGTTTTCAATAATTCAGGATCTGTTTACATGGCTACGGGTGGTTCCGGTGATGTATTGACAGGAATGCTTACCTCTTTTTTGGGTCAGGGTTATAGTATAGAAAGGGCTGCCATATGTGGTGTTTTCCACCATGGGCATGCAGGAGAATTGGCAGGGGAATCCATGAAGAGAGGGACAATTGCCTCAGATATTATCGGCAAAATCCCGGAAAGTTTCCGCCATTTTGGGATTGCCTGAGATTTATTCGACCGTTAATTTTAAAATTTTATCATCATGAATCCTTACTGCGGCCCTTCCGTCGGTATTGCTTGTGGTAACATATAAATTTCCGTCAGGCCCAATGGTTACATCCCTCATTCTGCCATAAATCCCTTTAGATGGGGCATAAGAGAACCATCTTTCTACCTTTTTGACTTCATAATCATTTTCTTTATCAAAAACCAGCCGTATCAGGGCTTGTCCTCCTAAAGAGGCAACATAAAGGTCTCCCCTGTAAAAAGTCATCCCGGCAGGAGGTACTGCCGCCTTGTTCCAAATGGCTTTGGGATCTACATAACCGCTCATTCCGGGTGCGCCTACGACCACCGGCCAGCCATGGTTACCAGCCTTTTCCACCTTGTTGATTTCATCGCGGTAGCGCACACTTCCTTCCACTTCCGCTCCGGAAGGCCCGTGTTCGGAATTGAAAAATGCCCCCGTTTCCGGGTCCCAGGCAAAACCCTGTACCACCCGGTGCCCGTAGGAATAAACCGGTGAATTTTCAAAGGGATTGTCTGAAGGAATCTCCCCTTCATCAGTGATCCTCAAAATTTTTGAGGCCAGGTGGTTGACATCCTGGGCCAGGAAAGGTTGGGACATGTCTCCGGTACCTATATACAACAAGCCGTCTGGGCCAAAGGCAATTCTACCTCCCAGATGAATGGCATAAGCAGGAATATTGTCCATGATAACCTTATCTAATACGGCAGTGTTGCCCCGGTGCTCCAGACGAACGATCTTACTTAGGAGTTCATCCTTCTGATTGCGGTAGGCATGCATGATGTAAATCCAGTTGTTGTTTTCAAAATCCGGATGTATGGCCAAACCCATCAACCCCGCATCTACTTCATGTACAGCGCCTGGCACATCAAAGTATTTTTCCTGCTCCCGTTGTCCCGCAGGAATCCGGACAATATCACCAGTCCGCTGGGCAACCAGGGCATCTCCATCAGGGAGAAAGCGCAAGGACCAGGGAATGGTCAGGCTGTCCACCCAGACTTCGACCTTAACACCCGGAACCTCAGGTAAGAAAACATCTTCTGTTTTTTGAGGGACTTCGCCTAAAATGGGTTGGGCTTTTTGAATATTTTCCTGAGCGTTTAAGAAAAGGGGTGATAGAAAAATCAGTACTAAACTTAATGTAGTTTTGGGTTTCATAAGCTTCTTTTATTTTCTCTATAAACTTCACCTTTTTCTGAATCGTTCCCTTTCAAATCACAAGTCTGTATTTAACTGATCTGGTAGCAGACGAAACGATTTTCTGTGCAAGGGACTTGCTCCCAATTTCCGGATACCTTCCCGGTGTTTTTTGGTGGGGTATCCAACATTTTTCTCCCAGCCATACCCGGGGTAATCCCTGGCAAGGCTGACCATCAACTGATCCCTGTATGTTTTGGCCAGAATGGAGGCAGCTGCTATGCTGGCATATTTACCATCCCCCTTAATGATGCAGTCAAAGGGAATCGCATGTTTTGACCGGTACCTGTTGCCATCGATGAGGAGATGTTCGGGTTTTACATTCAAATCATCAATGGCACGGTGCATGGCCAAAAATGAGGCATTCAAAATATTCATCTGGTCTATTTCCGCTACTTCAGCAAGGCCTATGGCCCATGCCAAAGCCTGTTCTTTTATTTCATCAGTCAGGAAGGTCCTTTTGTTTTTGCTTACTTTTTTTGAATCATTGATCCATTCATTAGCATAAGCCGGAGGAAGAATTACAGCGGCGGCCACCACAGGGCCACAAAGACAGCCCCTGCCTACTTCATCGCATCCTGCTTCAATTCTATCAGCTTTTAAATAGGGTAGCAGCATTGGGGTAAAATTCTTTTTCTTTATAATACTTATGGATTAGTTCAGCCACCAAACCAGTCCAGCCGGTCTGATGGGAGGCACCCAATCCCCTGCCATTTTCTCCGTGAAAATACTCATAAAACAAGATTAAATCCTGAAAATGTGGGTCTTTCTGCATTTTTTCATTATCGGCATAAATGGGACGGTTTCCATCCTTATCTTTTCGGAATATATTGATGAGCCGAAGGGAAAGTTCTTTGGCGATCAAATCAAGCGTGATAAACTTACCCGAACCAGTGGGGTATTCTATGGAGAAGGTTCCTCCGTAGTAAAAATCAAACTTTTTCAAGGATTCTATGATCAGGTAATTGATGGGAAACCAAATGGGGCCTCTCCAATTGCTGTTTCCGCCAAACATGGTAGTTTCCGATTCTCCCGGGGCATAACTTACCGAAAACCTGCTGCCATTGATCTGTAAGGAATAAGGGTTTTTAAGGTGGTCTTTAGAAAGTGAACGAATGCCATAAGTAGACAAAAACTCCTTTTCATCCAGCATTTTATGAAGGATACTTTTCATCCTGTGACCTCTTAAAAGGGAAAAAAGTCTTCTCTTCTCATGTCCGGGGTGAATCCAGTTGGATACCAATGCAGCCAATTTCGGTTTTTCCTTAAAGAAAAAATTCAACCTGTTTTTGAATTCCGGTAAGTCATCAAACAATTCTTCGCGGATGGGCTCTACCGCAAACATCGGAATGATGCCGACAATGGATTTGACTTTCATCAATTCGGGTTCTTTTCCTGAAAGGTGAAGCACATCAAAAAAGAAATTATCCTCATCGTCCCACAAGCTGATATTTTCTTTGGAAATATTGTTCATGGCCCCGGCAATGTAAAGGAAGTGCTCCAGGAATTTGGTAGCCGTGTGTTGGTATACCTTATTAAACTCGCATAAATCCAGCGAGATACGCAACATGTTCAGACAAAACATGGCCATCCAGGAAGTAGCATCAGCCTGCTCCAGTTTTCCAAAAAGCTTGTCTACATGGCTTCTGTCAAATACGCTGATATTGTCCAAGCCCAAAAAGCCTCCTTCGAAGATATTTTTCCCTTCTTCGTCTTTTTGATTGACCCACCAGGTAAAATTGAGCAGGAGCTTGTGAAAGGCCCTTTCCAAAAACTCCTGGTCTCCCACATTTCGACCATTGAATTTTTTATCAATCTGGTATATTCGCTGAACAGCATATGCATGTACAGGAGGGTTTACGTCATTAAAATTCCACTCGTATGCGGGCATTTGTCCGTTGGGGTGCATGTACCAATCATTGAGCAAAACCAACAATTGTTCCTTGGCAAAGTCAGGATCAAGCCTGGCCAGGGGTATACAATGGAAAGCAAGATCCCAGGCGGCGTACCAGGGATATTCCCATTTATCTGGCATCGAAATGATGTCATAATTTTGCAGATGCCTCCAATTGCTGTTTCTTCCTGACTTCCTTTCCTGTGGAGGCTGGTACCTGCCAGGGTCCCCTTCAAGCCAACGCTCTACATTGTAATAATAAAACTGTTTGGACCAGAGCATACCCGCAAAAGCCTGCCTTTGGATCATCCTCATTTCATCATCTTTCACCCGCTCCTGTAGGTCTCCATAAAAAGCATTGGCATCATTGATCCTTTCCTGGAATATTTCGCCTGCTTTATCCAGTGCTGCTTCAGTCTCTTCCCGCTGCATTCGAAAGACTACCTCCGCTTTTCCGCCTGCCGGAATGTCTATTTTATAAATAGCAGCAGCCTTTGTACCAGTAAACTTAGGATTAATGTGTTTTTTGTCCCCCTGTATGACATAATCATTGATGGCGTCCTTCAGGAATTTCTTTTGATTTCCAATATGGTATAGCCTTTCTCTATTGGTCTCGTTGTCACAAAACTGTAATTCGGGCTCCCCCTGAAAGGTAAAACTGTAATTGCCTGATTTTGGCGAAAAAGCCCGGATTTTATTGGGGCCTGTTTTTCGCAAAGTAGGCATAAAAGGTTCATCACCGGTAAACCAGGTTTTTCTAAACCAAATGGTGGGCATTACCCATATACTTGCTTCTTCGGAACCTCGGTTATAGATGGTCGCTTTAGAAAAAATATCCTCTACATCGGCTTTGGCATACTCTAAGTATATATCAAAATAAGCATCATCATCAAAAACACCTGTGTCCAATAGCTCAAATTCTTTCTCATTCTTTCCCCTTTTTTGGTTCTCATCCAAAATTTGCTCATAAGGAAATGCCCGTTGTGGATATTTATAGAGCATTTTCATGTAGCTGTGAGTGGGGGAGGAGTCCAGATAATAATACAGTTCTTTCACATCCTCTCCATGGTTACCTTCGTTTCCGGTAAGTCCATATAACCTTTCCTTGATCAGGGGATCCTTGCCATTCCAAAATGCCCAGGCCAGGCAAAGTTTCTGTTTGTGGTCACTGATACCACCAATACCTTCTTCTCCCCAGCGGTAGGCTTTGCTTCTGGCGTCATCATGGGTGACGTTTTCCCAGGCCGATCCATCAGGACTGTAATCTTCCCTAACGGTCCCCCATTGTCTATCTGTGAGATAGGGTCCCCATTTTTTCCAATGACGTTTTTTCTCCCTGTTTTCCTTTAATCGTTCTAACTCTATATTCATGGGTATGTATGACCAGCTTAATAAAGAGCGAATTTAAAGTATTTCCCTTTCTAATTGTCAAATAATGTCAGATGTATTTTATTATTTTTATGGGACCGGGTTAGAAAAATTCCCGGAATTGCCTTTAAAATGATTAAATGCAAAAGATTGGGGATTCCGAAAATGATAAAAATTGAATTTTATTTACTGAAGGCAGAAATGGAGTTCTTTAATTTGGGAGGAAGGAGACGAAAACTCTTTATTATTTCCTGATTATCCGCTTCCAAAAGGGACTCCAACAGTTTGCTACATTGAAATTCGAGGGTTTGTTCCCATTGTTTAAACTTCACGGTTGTAACTTTATCCGGGGACTTGTCGTGCAGGTAGTGCTCCAGGAGTAAAGGGTCGAATGTATCAGCAGCGATTCCTGCACCTGTCCTTTCGGCATCCAGGGCATTGCATTTTTGTTCATATTGGCCCTTTACAGGCACCATCAATACCTTTTTGTTCAAATACATTGCCTCTGCTATAGATTCAAATCCGGCAGTGGTCAGATAGGCTTTACATTGACTTAATTTTTCTATAAAAAGCAGGTCGTTGACCTGGTGAAAAAACAGGTTAGGCAAAGGTTGGTATTTTTCAGGCATCTCTTTATCATCCCAAAATGCCTCTATTTTTAACTCGGGGAAATTTCTGGCCATCTCAAAAATTTCTTTTGCATAACCGGAATTGACGATGTAAATCAGGAAAAAATCTCCGGGAACAGGGCAAGCGGATTTCACGACAGATTTGATCAGGGGAGGCCATACGAGCAGATTGGTTTTCGAAAAGGCCTGTCGGGGCTCCCAAAGTGATAGCGCAATGGACTTAAAAGCACCCATGGCGGTGATTTTTGTATTGATCCTGAATAGCAGTTTCTGCATGCCTGCTGGTTTGGCAAAAAAAAATTCCTGATGTTCGGACAAATACTGGTGGCCAACCACAATGTATTTGGCCGTAGGTTGATAACAAAAATTATAAATTCCCCCCAACATATCATAAAAATTGATGATACAGTCAGGCTGATGTGTCTGGACAAGCCTATTGATTTTTCGCAGACTATTGGAAAAGGTGCGGATCTTTTTCAAATTCTCCAGTAAGGTAGCCCCAATCCTAATGGCTTTATTGGCTTTATCTGTAACGAAGTTTGGACTTTGTATCTGGTGTACCTCACAATTGAAAGCCTGAATAAAATAGTTTGGTGTTTCCCGCCTGTTACTGGCTCCTACAATTACCGCCGCTACCTCATGGCCCTCTTTTCGAAGGATTCCTTCCATGACCATGGCTTGGGTCATGTGACCTCTTCCTTCTCCCTGAACGATAAAAAGAAACTTCATGTCAATTATTGATAAAAGGTATTGAATTTTGAAATTTCTGTATCTTTTATGGGAACTACCTTTCCGGCATTCTTGTCCTGTTTTCCAAAATCCAATTGGTTAAAGTAGATCAGTTGCCAATTTCCATCATGATCTTCAGCCAATGCACTTAAGGATTCTACCCAGTCTCCTGAATTGTAGTAATCAATTCCATCAATATTTCTGATTTCGGCTTTATGAATATGGCCGCAGATGATCCCGTCGCAACCTTTGGACCGGGCGACTTTACAAAGCTCCCTTTCAAAGTCATCAATATAGGCAACGGCAGATTTGACCCTGGATTTTACATATTGGGAAAGGGAAAAGTAGGCCAACCCCTTTTTTCTCCGGTAGAAATTGACCCTGGCATTTAACCAGAGCAGGAAAGTATATCCTACATCTCCCAGGTAGGCGATCCAGCGTAAATTAGTTGTGATATTGTCAAAAACATCTCCGTGGGTAATGAAGTATTTTTTACCCTGACTTTCATAGATCATGTCTTTCCGGATAGATAGGTGGCCGATTTCAAGCGGGAGGATCTGGTCCAGAAAGTCGTCGTGGTTTCCTCTTAGATAGATTACTTTTGTCCGGTTGCAATCGATCATCTTCAGGACCCGGTTAAAAACCCGGGTGTGTTTTCTTTTCCAACGTCCTGATTTTTTAAGTTGCCAGCCATCAATGATATCCCCGTTGAGGATCAGGTTTTCGCATTGAAACTGCTTCAGGAATCGGACCACCTCCTTTGCTTTGGAGCCTGTTGTCCCCAGGTGGATGTCCGAAAGGACGATGGTTTTAAAGTTTGTTTCCAAAACGTTTTTGTTTTGGTGGCAAGGTAGGAAAGAGAAATAAACTGGACGTGAAGCCTGGTTTACCAAAATGCTATTAAAGGTATCCAACGGCCTGAAATTGTGAACGAATTGTTATCCCGGGATTAAAAAAGTCATGTCAGAAAAATCATGCATTGAAAATCAATTTAAACACCGTTCCTTTGCCTAGAGTGGATCTCACCTGAATATTACCTTTATGACGGCGCATGATTTGCTTGGAAAGGCTGAGGCCTATACCCGATCCTTTCTTTTTGGTCGTGAAAAAAGGAATGAAAATCTTATTTAAGGCCTCTTCCTCTATTCCCTTTCCGGAATCTTCTATTTCTATAATAATTTTCCCATTATCATCAATGAATGCCCTTAGGTAGATGTTTTTTTCCGGCTCATTTTCCACTGCATGGATAGAATTTTGGGTTAGGTTGATCAATACTTGCTCGATTTGTGAACAATCTGCAAACAATAGCAAATCTTCAGGAGTAATGTCCTTATGCAATGCCACCTGGAAGGTTTCCAATTGATTTTGCAGCAAAATGTCTATTTGGTCAAACAAATCCCGGATTTTGATGGCCGTAAATTTAGGTACCGGAATATGGGCAAGACTCCTGAAATCACTGACAAAATTGATCAGTCCTTCACTTCTCTTTTCAATGGTGCTAATACCCATTTGATAATCTTCCAGGTCACTTTCTTCTACGGCTTCGTTTTCATCAATTTTATGTTTGATATCTGTACTGATGGTTGCAGCAAGGGAAGAAATAGGAGCGATGGAATTCATGATTTCATGCGTCAATACCCGGATCAGGTTTTGCCAGGCTTCCATCTCTTTTTCTTCTAGTTCACTTTGAATATTTTGCAAAGAAACCAACTTGAACTTGACATCTCTTAGCACAAGTTCTATCGCATAGACTGAAAGTTGCATGATACCATCAGGATGGGCGATTTTTATCAATTCACTGCCCCCGGTTCTAAGGTTTTCTATGGCATGATGGAGTTCTTTATTGACCCTGGCAATTTCCCCGATATGGTTTAATTTGTCGATGTTCAACATGCGTTTGGCGGCGGTATTGAGTATTTGGACGCTACCGTCAGCCTCAAAAGTGATCAATCCAATACTCAGATGTTGGAATACTGTGCGGAAATACTGAAAGTTAGCCTCTTTCTCCAGCTGGTCTTCTTTTAGTTTGGCCAGGATAGCATTGAATTCTATGTGCAGATCATCGGTCTCTGTACCATCAAACTTAACAGGGTACACGGTGGAATAATTGCTCTGTTTGATATTGTCTAAAAACTGCCTGACTTTTTTGAAACTGCTCTCTGCATACCTGATCAATAAAATCAATTGCACAAATGTCAGTATGATGAAAAGGGATATGGCAAATACCCCCGAATCATTGGTGATGATGTAAGCAAGCAAAAAAAGGGAAATGGCCAAAACAAAAACCCTTCCCAATAAACCGATTTTATAATCCATATTTTTCCAATCTCCTGTAAAGGGAAGCCCTTGTCAAGCCCAATTCTTTTGCTGCCTTGGATATATTTCCTCCGTTTTTGTCTATGGCTTTCTGAATAAGGTTTTTTTCCACCTCATCGAGATTATAGGTATTGTTGCTGACTTTCTCATTGGAAGGTTTGGCAGAAAGAAAGAAAAAATCCCTGCTGTCCAGTTCATCTCCTTCAGCCATGATAATGGCCCTTTCGATAGCATGTTGTAATTCCCTAATATTTCCCGGCCAGCTGTACCTTTGCAACAATTGTAAGGCATTTTGTTTAAGTCCTTTAAATTTCTTGCGGTATTTTCCGGAATAAATCCTCAGAAAATGTTCTGCCAGTAAGGGTATATCATCCTGCCTTTCCCGGAGAGGTGGAAGAAAAATCTCCACCGTATTGATGCGGTACAGCAAATCTTGCCTGAAGCCATTTTCCATGATCATGTCATGTACCGGCATATTTGTGGCGCAAATCAAGCGAATGTCTACCGGGATAGCTTTGTTGGTCCCTATCCGGGTAACTTCCCTTCTTTGTAACACCGTTAGGAGTTTTGATTGCAGGGGCATGCTGAGGTTGCCGATTTCATCCAGAAACAAGGTGCCGTTATCGGCCACTTCAAATCTTCCTGCCCGGTCTTCTTTTGCATCTGTATAAGCTCCTCTTTTATGACCGAAGAGCTCACTTTCAAAAAGGCTTTCGGTAATGGCGCCCATATCCACTCCTACGAATATCTCATCTTTCCTTTCTGAGCGATCATGAATTGCCCTGGCTATGAGTTCTTTTCCTGTCCCGTTTTCCCCAAGAATCAGTATATTGGCATCTGTTTTTGCCACCTTTTCTATAATGGAAAACACATTTTTCATGGAGGCACTTTGCCCAATGATATCTTCAAAGGGTTTTTTTAGATCCGCTTGCAATTGTTTCTGTTTGGTGGAAAGCTTGTCCACCTGCTCATAACTTTCCCGGAGTTTGATGGCTGCAGAAAGGGTGGCTAGCAACTTTTCGTTTTGCCAGGGTTTAAGGATAAAATCAGTAGCGCCTTCTTTTAAGGCCTGTACGGCCATTTCCACATCTCCGAATGCTGTGATCAGAATGACTACTGACTTTGGATCGATTTCTTTAATCTGTTTGAGCCAGTGAAAGCCTTCTTTTCCGGAAGTGGTGTCTTCGGTAAAATTCATGTCCAAAAGGATCACATCATAGCTGTTGTTATTGACCAAAAAGGGGATTCTTCTTGGATCCTTTTCTATGGTTACCTCTTTTGCGTGCTTTTTCAACAACATTTTTGCTGCAAACAAAAGGTCTTCGTTGTCATCTACAATCAATATTCTTCCCAGGCTTTTCTCTTCCATTGTTTTTGAAATTTCAGTGCTGAAATGATGCCATGTTTTTTTTGGCCAATTTAGTGATAAAAAACCAATTTCGCATCTAAATATGTCCGTTTATGAACATAAATAGATCGTTTTTGTACATCCTGGAATTCATCCCCCATTGATTTTTTATAGCCTGATAAAATTGTTACCTTTGCCTATTAATCAAAACATTAAAAATATGTCTGTAGCAACTAAAGGAAATACCGTTAAGGTACACTACACAGGAAAACTAAAAGACGGAACCATATTTGACTCTTCTCAGGACAGAGAGCCTTTGGAGTTTCAATTAGGTGATGGAAAAATGATAAAGGGATTTGATGTAGCCGTTCAGGGAATGGAGGTAGGAGCCGACAAGAGTGTCACTATTCCAGCCGATGAGGCCTATGGTCAGAAGAGAGAAGACATGGTACTGGATGTTCCGATTGAGCAAGTCCCCGCAGAAATCAAACCTGAGGTGGGCATGGACTTATCCATACAAAATCAGCAAGGCCAACCTACTCCTGTTAAGGTTGTTCATGTAGATGAGGCAAAAATCACGCTTGATGCCAATCATCCATTGGCCGGTGAAGATCTTATATTTGATATCAAATTGGTAGAAGTTAATTAGTTTTCAATTTGATAGCTGTACGAAGGGGCTGTTTGCATTTTTGTAAACAGCCCCTTTTTTATTCGTCAGTTGTAGTAGTAGTTACACTCCGATCAATGCTACCCTGGGGGTTGGCATAGATACTTTTGGTTTTATTGTATTTGGCATTTCCCACCTCAACCACGAATAGTTTACTGTTCAAGTGGGTGAAATCATAGTTTTTTTGGACTCCATCTTTGGGTTTTAATTTGTCATGAAGAATCAGGTTGCCTAAAATATCATATATCTTCACATTGGTTAAGGTTTGATTGGGTTTTTCCAAAATCAATTTAAATTTTTTATTGCCCAAAGATTGAAGGTCGAAATTGACATCTGGGGAATTTAAGTCTTTCGGGAAGGAAATTTCCGTCTCTATGGGCCTTATTACATTTTGTGCCAATACCGAAAACAATCCGGTCAAAAGAATCAGGGCCAAGAGTATGATGGGAAAAGTAAGTTTCAAAGTAATTTTTTCTTCATACATTACGCTGCAAAGTGCAAATACTGAACCAGATAATTTTAATAATTCACCTTTAATTAATATAATTTAACAAAATTATAATTTATAAATTAATTTTTTAACTTAATTGAAATAATATTTCGGCTGTTTTATGTAAGTGGTAAAATCGAGGGGATTAAAAATTGTCGGGTCTGGGGAATGCCATCAAACCATGCAGGTGCGTCAATAGTAACTTTGAATTTGTTACTGCCAAACCGGTAAATCGATGGTTATCCGGAAGTAAAACCATTGAGGTGTCACCGCTAATGAAATTTTTTTTCAGGAGCTGGTTCTTCTTGAGAAAATAGATGCTTTCATTTTCGATGAAAACAGGGGAATTATTGGCAATCGGTATTGACTTTATAAAATTGGCCTGGTTGTCAAAAATATAAACCCCCTCATTGGATACTTGCACAAACAACAAGTTTTTTCTTTCCATCATTTGCATCACCTGCAAACTACTTTCCGGGATCAATACGTTCAATGCCTGTTCCTGGAGAACCTGCTGGTTGTTATAATTGATTTTTTTCAGGCGTAAATCTGTTTCGTCATATAACCAAAGGCTATTGTTGTTGCCCGGAGTAGCCTGACTAAATAAACCTGTCAGGCCTAAATCCGCCATGGATTGACGGCTCAGAGGGTTAAGAAATCGGTCCAGGATCTCATACCGCTGCTGACTTTCATAAAAAAGGAAAATGGAAACTGTCCAATGCGCATCAAGTCTGCTTATACCTGAACTAAAAGGAGGTGCATAGAAATTAAGCGAATCACCGGATTCATTGTATTGATTGATGTGGCCATTTTGGGTACTGAAAAAGATATTGTCTCTACCGTCCACATCAATTTTGTCAATACCATCTATTTTCAGCTGCCAAATGGCATCGAGAACTGGTTCCTCCTGTGCAAAAGCCATCAGGCAATAAAAGTTCAGGAGAACACAAAGTCCTGTTTTAATTTGACTTGAGGGCATATCCATTGTACTGTCTGAGATGAAAAACTTCACCGTCAAATTCCCCATAGTAACATTGATTCACCCATTCTCCCAGGTTAAAATAGGTAGCATTATCGTTTAGGGGAAGGTTGAGTGGTAGGTGGCGATGGCCAAAAATATAATAATCAAAGTGCAGCTTACTCTCTATTTCCAGGCAGTACTGGTAAAGCCATTCTTTTTCCTTCCCTTTAAATTCATCTTCGTTTTTCAGGTCGTTGCTTAAGCGACTGTTTTTCGACCAGGCTTGTGCAATGGAAATGCCGATATCCGGATGTATCCATTTGAATAGCCATTGACAGGACTTGCTGGAAAAAATCTTTTTCAACAATTTATATTTTCTATCTCCGGGTCCCAAACCATCTCCATGCCCAACGAGGAATTTTTTATTGTTGATTTCCATGCTCAAGGGATTGTGATATACGGGAATATCCAATTCTTTTGTAAAGTAATCTTTCATCCATAAATCATGATTCCCGGTGAAGAAGAAAAGCGGAATCCCCTTAGTTCTCAATTGGGTGATCTTGGATAGAAATCGTAAAAACCCTTTTGGAATCACTTTGTCATATTCGAACCAAAAATCAAAAATATCGCCAACAAAAAAAATGGCTGCCGCACTGTTTTCTACTTCACCGAGCCATTTCACAATTTTATCTTCCCTTTTTTTGCTTGTCTCTGTGTCAGGGGTTCCTAAATGGAAATCGGAAACAAAATATACTTTTTGTTGCTTGGTCAGTTTAATCTTCATGTTGTAGCGATATGCAGGTAAATCTCCACGAAATGCCATTTTCTGATAAAGGATTCTAAGGAAAGTGGATGATATGCACCAACGATAAAAAGGAGGGCATGCCCTCCTTTTTAGTATTCAATTAATAAGGCCATGCCATAAAATCAGTCCTTATTTTCAATCACATCTTCCCTGGTCTCTTCCGGATTATTTGATTTCTCTTTATCAACGGTCGTGCTTTCAGAATTTGGTTTTTTTTCATTCTTCAGCCGAGTAAATTTTTCATAAGTAGTCTCCTTGTCAAAAGGCCTTTTACCTATTAATTTTTCCAAATCGGATTGAAATAAAATCTCTTTCTCCAATAATTCCTTGGCAATTTTTTCCAATTCAGTTTTTCTTTCCCTTAATAGCGTGACAGTTTTGCTGTAAGCAAATTCAATTAACTTACGCACTTCCTCGTCAATTGTCTGGGCCGTATTCTCAGAATAGGGTTTGTCCATTTTGAACTCGCTTCCCTTACTGTCATAGAAAGACACATTACCGATTTTTTCATTCATGCCATAGATGGATACCATGGAATAAGCCATTTTGGTGATCCTCTCCAGATCGCTCAATGCACCCGTTGAAATTTTACCAAAAATTATTTCTTCCGCAGCTCTTCCTCCAAGGGCCATGCACATTTCATCGATTAGCTGTTCTGTTTGATAGAGAAACTGTTCCTTGGGCAAGTATTGTGCGTAACCAAGCGCAGCAATCCCCCGGGGTACTATGCTTACCTTAACCAATGGGTCTGCATGCTCTAAAAACCATCCTGCCACAGCATGGCCGGCTTCATGGTAAGCAACAATTTGCTTTTCCTCAGGTGAAATAATCTTGTTTTTCTTTTCAAGACCACCGATAACCCTGTCTACAGCATCCTGAAAATCCTGCATGTCTACAGCATCCTTGTTTCTTCTGGCAGCAATAAGGGCTGCTTCATTGCAGACGTTGGCGATTTCAGCTCCTGCAAAACCAGGTGTCTGGGCAGCAAGTTTCTTGGGCTCCACATCGTCCGAAGTTTTTATGGGTTCCAAATGAACTTTGAATATGGCTTCCCTGCCTACAATATCCGGTTTATCAATGCTGATTTGCCTGTCAAATCTACCTGCTCTTAACAATGCACTATCCAAAACATCCGGGCGGTTGGTTGCCGCAAGAACGATGACTCCGGAATCTGTACCAAATCCATCCATTTCCACCAAAAGGGAATTGAGGGTATTTTCACGTTCATCGTTTGAGCCTGGCATTTGGCCTTTTCCCCTTGAACGGCCGATGGCATCAATTTCATCAATAAAGATAATACAAGGTGCTTTTTCTTTCGCCTGTTTAAAAAGGTCTCTTACCCTTGCTGCTCCAACACCAACAAACATTTCTACAAAATCTGATCCTGAGAGGGTGAAAAAAGGTACACCTGCTTCTCCTGCCACCGCTTTGGCCAACAAGGTTTTGCCTGTGCCGGGAGGACCTATCAGCAAGGCACCCTTTGGAATTTTGCCTCCCAATTTGGTGAATTTGGATGGGGTTTTTAGAAATTCGACAATTTCCTCTACTTCTTCCTTAGCCTCATCCAGGCCTGCCACATTGTCAAAAGTGATTTTGACTTTATTTTCAGCATCAAATAACTGGGCCTTGGATTTCCCTACATTGAAAATCTGACCACCGGGACCACTTGGCCCTGACATCCTTCTCATCATCATCCAGAAAAGGAAAAATATCAAAATCAGGAATCCGAAGCTCGAAATCCAATTGCCCCAGCTTTCTTCTTCTTTAGCAGAGTAGCCGATCCTTTCTCCTTCCGGTAGCTGCTCTTCAAGTTGGGTATAATTTTCTATAAAATTATCAACGGAAGCAATATTGATTTTATAATGAGGCCCAGCAGGGTTGTAAAAGCGGTTTTGAGCTTCCAATTCATCCTTGTACCTTTGATTCTCCAATGCCTCTTCCCTCAGCGTGACTTCGACATAGTTTTGGTTGTAGATCACCGTTACTTTTTTGACATCGCTGCTTAGCACCATGTCTTCAAATCGTTTCATGGTTATCTCTACTGTTGCCGAATTTTGATTAAACCAGGTTACACCTATCAAAACAATGACCGCAGTAATGATTAACCAAAGCTGAACATTTGGTTTTTGAGGTGGTTTTGGAAAAAATTTTTATTTTTTATTTTTTTT
>NZ_JABURL010000087.1 GCF_014762705.1 Cyclobacterium sp.
AGCAGGATGTTGCTCAGTAAGGGGCTGATTGGGGAGCCCTGAGGGACTCCTTTTCTACGCCTGTGCAGTTTTCCGTCAATCTGGATCGGTGCACGAAGCCATTTCCGGATAAGCCGCAGGGTGGTCGGGCATTTTACCCGTTGGTAGATGAACTGTAACAGAATGGAATGGTCAACTTCATCAAAGAACCCCTTAAGGTCAATATCCACAATATCCTGATAGCCATCGTTGATGTATTTCAGGGCTTGTGATACCGCCTTGTGGATGTTCTTTTCGGGACGGAAGCCGTAGCTGTGTTCCTCGAACGTAAGTTCGTACTTGGTCATCAGCACCTGGCTTACCGCCTGTTGTAGCCACCTTTCCACTACTGTGGGAACCCCCAATAATCTTGTTTTTCCGTTGCTCTTGGGGATTTCAACCCCCTTGATAGGTTTCGGTACATACGTATGGTTCAGGATGGATGTGGCAATCCTGTCCCTGTTGTTTTCCAAATAGGAAAACAGTTCAGTAACCTTCATGCCGTCCACCCCTGCCGAACCCTTATTCCGCACTACCTGTCGGTAGGCTTTGTAGAGGTTCTTACGGTTGAGTATTTTTTCTATCATAATTAATCTGTTAACCTTGTCCGCTTAAGATGAGGCTGCCCCAATACGGTGCTCCCCATCGAATTTGGACATAATCCAATGTTCGGTCCTTCGGTACCCAGTGAGACCTCTGTAGCTCTTACAGCTCGTTACCGGTAACTACTATGACCTCGGCTGACTTCTCTTAGGTGTTCCCGACACCCAGAGACATCCCTCGGTAAGGTGAATATCCTTGTGCCTATT
Organism: Cyclobacterium sp.; assembly: GCF_014762705.1. Taxonomy (GTDB): domain Bacteria; phylum Bacteroidota; class Bacteroidia; order Cytophagales; family Cyclobacteriaceae; genus Cyclobacterium. The sequence goes on from NZ_JABURL010000087.1 coordinate 828, forward strand.
CCTGCCATATCTACCATTTCGATGCTTCCTTCCTTTCGGAAGGTTAGGACTTCGGCGTGATGTGGCACCTCATCCGACCTTATGGCCTCAGTATATGGTTTCTGTTCGTCAGTACAGACACCGCAGTCTGGCTTACTTCACTGCATGCCTCACGGCAAACCAGCCCCGCTTTGGCGGGACAGGCTTTGCCACTTGCTTTGCTTCGGGTAACGACTCCCGCGCATAAGGGACTTTCACCCATTGGAACGGTCAACTTTTTGACCTATATTCACCATTCAAGGCACACACTTCACCTAAGAAAACATGGGGCGGTAAGTGGTAACAGACTAGTTTGTAAACCGAACAAACTTTTGTTCTAACAGACAGGTAATCGCTCGGAAATGCCCCACGTTTCTTAGCCGTGGACCGTTAGCCCACCTTAAAAATAAAAGCACAGTGAGAAAGATGAATACTTACCTGATAATAGGAGTTCTTGTTTTGATTGGGATAATAACACTGGGTAGTTTTTATGGCAAGAGAAAAATTTGGACTAGGGATAAAGAATTTTTCAATTATGGAGAAACTCATAATGAAAATCGACAGGAACAGCGGATTTTAAAACTAACCGTTACGATTGGATTTGGCGGAGATGAAAAAACTATTTCCGAAAACGCAAATTCAGTAGTGATTGTGGAGACAATGCAGTCGACAAATTGGAATAAATTTCACATTGTTCAATTAGAAGACTTAAGCAGTAAAGGATTCAAGGCTTTGCATGTAAGTGGGAGTTTCGATGATGGACTGGCTTCGGGACTGGTAACAGATGACGACCATGTCCTTTTAGTAAAAAAGATAAAGACAGTCGATCAAATGACTGAAATTCTGTTGGATTTTCTAAAAGGGGAAGAAATTTGGCGTGATAAGTATAAATATAAATAAAGTGCTACAATCGTGGATGGCCGCAGGCCATAAGTCTGCGGAGCAACCCTCACGATTTATCCCCATAATCGGGAAAGGCTGTAGCTTCCCTGCATCCCGGGTTGTCACTAAAATGATTCGCCGCGGCGAATCATTTCTTAACGCTACGCCCCAGTTCACTGGATTATATTTGAGGTAATTGGAAAGAATGAATACCTATTCCATTCGTCTCAGGAGGGGCAAGGTTAAAGTTGTGATCAGAATCGAACCCTGATCCGCAGCGGCGGACCATCTACCTTTTCTGGTTACAACTTCGCTTTGCTTGGGAAAAGTGAGCCTGTCCGACTTTTTTAGCGCAATCCCTGGCAATACACGTTTATACACTTGTAAAAACACGAAAACTATTTTTGTATTCCGTATTTTCGATCGACAAGGTGCTGAATGAGAAGGGGGCTGAGATTCGAACCGTATCCGCCCTTTTTTTGAAACGGGAATGAACCAAGCAATGGCCGGTCCTGCATGTAGTTGCGTGTTTGCGGCTGGAGAATCGGTGCCTATCTTCGGGAGGAATCGGTAGGAGGCATACCCCGGCATATACCTTCCGAGGTTACTTCCAGGACAGACTTTGTGAACAGGTACCCTGATAGGCACCTGGTCGCGAAGTCAATGTGTATTGCTCCGTATCGGTTGAATGGCTAAGATGCATGGTAATGAAAAATCTAGTTGGGGTTTCTCGAAATTTTTCTATATTTAAGGAAGTTAAATCCGCCGTCCAAAGGGGAAATAACCGCAATGCCTGCGGTTAGCCAGTAGTTATGGAAATACACAGTGAACCAACAGAACTTCGATATTTAAGAAAATGCTTCAGGACACGACTCCGGCGCATAAGGGACTTTCACCCTCTGAAATAATTTGATATCTTCGATACCAGATGCCCATGCTGGGCACACACAAATTGTAAATTGCATTGCGGGGTTCGTGGTGTGTCGTTCGCTGGATTCTCGCAACATCGTTCCGTCCTACCGGATAGGAACGAGCTCGGAAATCCGAAACGACAACTTACAAGTGACCGGTTGGTGCCAATGCCAAAAAAATGAAAGGCAGGGACCAAAAGCCTGAAAGATTTGTTATATTGGGTAAAGATGATCAAACTATGGTGACAATAATCAAAAAAGGAACTCCCAAAGAGGAGATAAAAAGACGGGTTGATGAAGTTATTTCAAAATCTCCCTGGAGAGATATATTGAAATATGCAGGAAAGTTAAAAACTGAAATTGATCCATTAGAATATCAAAGACAGATGAGAGATGAGTGGGAATAGACTTTGTGTTGACACCAATATCCTACTCTATTTTTTAAAAGGAGATCAGGAGGTCATCGAAATGATTTCAGACAAGGATCTTGTGATTTCAGTATTACAGAGCTTGAACTTCTTTCCTTTCCCAAAATATCTTCGGATTCGGGAGATACCATCAAAGGACTATTAAAAAATTGTCTGATTATAGATATCAGATCAGAAATCAAAGACCTGACAATTGAGATCCGGAGGAAATCAAAATTAAAGATTCCGGATGCTATTGTTGCGGCAACAGCATTTTATTCAAAATTACCATTATTAACGGCAGACAAGCAATTCAGGACGGTTGATGAATTGGATTTGATCATGTACGAACTATAAAAGCTCTGGTGCCAACCCAAGCGAAATGCAAACGCTGGTCGTGTCGGTTGACACTAACGCGTGAATGTCATACCTTAATCCTCAATCAACTAAACTGAGGTCGGCATCTGCGTTTAGCTAATACTCCCAAAACAACATACAACAACGAAAGATTGCATTCATTCAGGAAAGGTAGATTCGGGATTCAACAAGATTTCGGCTTTCGCCCCTTTCATCAGCACAGTGCAGGATGGTTCCTCTTTGGTCCTATTGTACTTTTAACATGGATTTAATTGAACAGGGTTTGCTTACCAGGTAAGCCCTCCTGCATGGTAAGGGAAAAGTTTGATATGAAAATACTGGCGAATTACCTTCTGATGCGTATCTTTATCTGCTGTTGCCAACAATGGCAGCCTTATTTTGTTAGATAGCCAATAACACCTGCCCTGAATGAAAGTCGGATTATTTATTCCTTGTTACGTAGAGCAATTTTACCCCAATGCAGCCATTGCCAGTCTACAGTTACTGGAAAAAGCCGGAGTGACGGTTGATTACCCCCTGCAGCAAACCTGTTGCGGTCAGCCCATGGCCAATTCCGGTTACCAACAATACGGAGAAGGAGCTGCCAAATTGTTCCGGAAAAATTTTGAAGGCTATGATTACGTGGTTTGCCCCTCTGGTAGCTGCACATTGCATGCCAAAGAACATATTCTTTCAGGCCAGGAAGGCGGACCCAAAATCTATGAGTTATGCGAATTTCTAACCGACGTACTCCAGATAAAAAGCCTGGATGCCAGTTTTCCCTATCGCGTGGGTTTGCATGCCAGCTGTCATGGATTAAGGGGGCTCCATTTGGCCAAACCTTCCGAACTGATGATACCGGAATTTAACAAACCCCTCAGCTTGTTGGAGATGGTAAAAGACATAGACCTGGTCCATCTGGCCAGGAAGGATGAATGCTGTGGTTTCGGAGGCACCTTTGCCGTTTTTGAGGAGGCCGTATCCGTAGATATGGGCAAAGACCGGATCAAAGATCATGAGCAACAAGGTGTGCAGGTGATTACCGGTGCGGACATGTCCTGCCTCATGCACCTGGAAGGGCTGCTTCGCAGAGAAAAGAAAGCCATCAAAGTCATGCACATTGCAGAGATTCTGAATGGTCAAATACCCAACAACTAAATACATAAACTAAATGAAACTCCCTCAGACACATGCTGATGCTGCAGCAGATTTCCTAAAAGACACTGAAAGGAGTCATTGGCATGATGAAACCCTCTGGCATGTCAGAAGTAAAAGAGATGCCTCTGCAGAAAAAATTCCGGAATGGGAACAGCTGCGTACCCTGGCCTCCCAGATCAAAGACCATGTGCTCTCCAATCTGGATAACCTGCTGCTAAAATTTGAGAAGAATGCGCAGGCCAATGGTATCGAGATTTTGTGGGCCAAAGATGCGCAGGAGCACAATGAGCACGTGCTGCGTATTCTGGAGGAAAATCAGGTGAAACAACTGGTAAAAAGTAAATCTATCCTGACGGAGGAGTGCGGATTAAATCATTTTTTAGAAGATAAAGGGTATGATGTGGTGGATACCGATCTGGGTGAGCGGATCATTCAGTTCAATAAGCAGGTTCCCAGCCATATCGTAATGCCAGCGATTCACCTGAAGAAAAAAGAGATCGGCGATATTTTTCACGAGCACCTGGGAACCGATGAAGGAGCCGATGATCCTCAGTATCTTACTGAAGCCGCCCGACAACATTTGAGGCAAAAATTTATTCAGGCCCATGCAGCGATCACCGGCGTAAACTTTGGGATTGCCGAAACAGGGGGCTTTGTGGTCTGCACCAACGAAGGCAATGCCGATATGGGTACCCACCTGGCCGATATCCACATTGCCTGTATGGGCATAGAAAAACTGATTCCCAGAGCAGCAGATCTGGGCGTGTTCCTCCGGCTGTTGGCACGCAGTGCTACCGGGCAGAGCATTACCAATTATAACTCGCATTTTCACCGTCCCAGGAAAGGTAAAAAAATGTACTTAATCCTGGTAGATAATGGACGGACAAAGCAATTGGGCAGGGAGGATTTCAGAAATTCCCTCAAATGCATCCGTTGTGGGGCCTGTATGAATACCTGTCCCATTTACCGCAGGAGCAGTGGATTCAGCTACAACTCCACCGTGCCGGGACCGATAGGCTCCATTCTTTCCCCCGGCATGGACCTGAAGAAACACAGTACGCTACCTTTTGCCTCCACCCTTTGTGGATCCTGCTCGGATGTATGTCCGGTAAAGATCAATATCCACGAACAATTGTACAAGTGGCGACAGGTCATTACCAAAGAGGGCCCTTCCCAGCCGTCCAAAAAATGGGCCATGCGCTTTGGAGGAAATGTAATGTCTAAACCCAAACTCTTTGACCTGATGGGCAAAATGGCCAGAAAGTCGCTTTCCATCAGTCCCAGAGGCTTTGTCTACAACAGTTTCAATGCCTGGGGCAAACACCGGGAACTACCGGAGGTACCGAAGGAAAGTTTCAAGGATTGGTACAAGAAAAACAGGAACAAATGAGCAGTAAAGAAAGCATATTAGCAGCCATACAAAAAAATAAACCGGATTTGCTTCCCCTGCCGGAACATCCGGAGTTTCCCGTTGAGGGCGATTTGGTGGAACGGTATAAAAGCAGCATCAAATCCAATGGGGGTCAGGCACTGGAGGTGAGTGACCCTGCCGAAATCCGGGATTACCTGGAATTACATTTCCAGGACAGCCAAATGATTCTTTCCCTTTCGGAAGTGGTGAAGGGGAATTACGATATCGCTCTGGCAGAAGATCCTCATGACCTGGAACATGTAGAATTAGCCATTCTGGAAGGAAAATGGGGAGTGGCAGAAAATGCCGCCATCTGGCTTCCTGAGGAAAGCCTGAAACACCGTGCCCTCCCATTTATTGCCCAGCACCTGATCGTATTGTTAAAAAAGGACCGGTTACTGGGCAATATGCATGAGGTATATCAATCGATCAATGTATCGGATTCCGGCTATGGAGTATTTATCGCCGGACCCTCCAAGACAGCCGATATTGAGCAATCATTGGTTATCGGGGCTCATGGTCCCCGCAGCATGACCGTTTTCTTGCTGGATTAAACAGAAAAGGAGCCTTGAAGTGCCGCTTCAGTAGCCTCAAGCTGCTCCCTGACTTCCACAATGCTTTCCCATTCCCGACCTGCTTCGCCGTATTCAATGCCACACCAGGAGTGGTAATCTGCTTTCAATACAATGCGCATCATTTTTTCATAATCCAAAGGAGACTGATTGCCTTTACCATCCCATACAGTTGTTTTCACACTGACCCCCTGGGCATAGGGCATCAATTCTTTTACCCCTTTGTAAGAATCATAGGAAATGGGCTTACCGTCGTTGGGACTGATCTGAAAATTGCCAAAATCCGGTAAGGTGCCTGCCCGGGGATGATCAGCAGCTTTCATTACGCCAGATAGCCATTTCGCATTACTGGAAAAACCACCGTGATTTTCTATGGTGACTCCTATATCCATGGTATCAGCAAATTCACAAAGTTGCCTCAAACCATCTGCTACCAGTTTCTGGGATTCACTAAATGCCTTTCTGTCCTGGCTGTACTCGACTGAAGAGTAGCCATTTACCCGGATGGCATGACAACCCAGAAATTTGGCTGCTTCCACCCATTTTTTGTGGTTTTCTACTGTTTCCATACGCTCAGCGGCATCAGCGGCACCCAGCTGCCCTTCCCTGTCACACATGATCAATACGGAGGTTACCCCCTCGCCCTCTGCCCGACTTTTCATTTCTCCGAGGTAGCTCATGTCTTTGGCCTTATCCATAAAAAACTGGTTGACATATTCCACGGCATGAATGCCATGTTTTTTGGCCAGCATCGGAAAATCCAGGTGATCCATTTTTTTGGAAAAAAGGAGCTTGTTGACCGACCATTCGGCCAGGGATATTTTGTACAAGGATGCTTTGGGCGATAAGGAAAAAGCCTGATTTCCCAGACCCAAACCGAAAAAAGCGGTAGCTAATCCGGTTTTTTTGATAAAATCTCTTCTGTTATGCATGTTTTTTTGAATAAATGATGCTACCTGTAAATATAGGAATTCAAGATACTACATTTATTTTTTAACAACAATGCCTTTCAAAAGATCGGATAAGCTTTAGGGTGACAGCCAACTGCCTGCCCAGGAATTTTCCTTTCTTTTGAAAATAGTCCTCAAATGGCGTAATCCATCGAGCTGCAGGCATTCCACTATTTTGGGCTGAATTTCCAGCACTACAAAATGGCTGTCGTCTTTTTCTTCATCCCAGTTATGTGCATCTGTTGGGGAATCAATCTCTTTTCCGGGAACAATGCTAGCCTGATACGCTTTCCTGGCCTCTCCCTGTACTTTTTGCCAATGTTTTTGACTTATCATGTTTTGATGATGGATGGCGGTGGTACCATGCACCTTTACCTGGCAGCGTTTTTTGGGATGGTAAAACAAAAGGCTCAAGGTTGGATTTTTGTTGAGCTGCACTACTTTTTGGCTACGGCTATCGGTATAGCAGTAAAATTGATGGTGTTCATCCATTTCACGTAAAACCACATACCGCATATCGGGCTGATCGCCTGAAAGGGTGGCCAACGTGACAAAGCGAAAGGGGTGTTTATTATCCAGTGCAGCGCGATGCAATTCATGCATTACCGTTTCCCAAATACCGTCCAATGAATCCGTGTCTTTAAAAAGCATGTTTTTTTCAATTGTAAATGGTATTGATCCGGATGGCATTCAGTATGGCCAGCAGGGCCACACCCACGTCTGCAAAAACAGCTTCCCACATGCCTGCCAGACCTGCTGCACCCAGGCTTAATACCAGGAATTTAACCCCGAAAGCCAGTGCAATGTTTTGCCAGACAATGCTGCGGGTCGTTTTTCCTATGCGGATGGCCAGGCCCACTTTCGAGGGTTGATCGGTTTGGATCACCACATCTGCTGTTTCTATGGCCAGGTCGCTACCCATGCCTCCCATGGCAATGCCCAGGTCCGCTGCTGCAAGGGCCGGGGCATCATTGATACCGTCTCCTACGAAGGCTATTAGTTTACCCGGTTCTTGCTTCAACTTCTCCAGAAAGACAAGCTTGTCTTCCGGTAAAAGGCCTCCAATGGCCTGCCGGGCTGACAGCATCTCTCCTACAGCTTCTACCACCTCTCGCTTGTCCCCGGAAAGTATGATCAGTTCGTGTATGCCCATCTTCTTTAAGGCATCAAAAGCCGCCGCTGCATCTTCTTTGACCTGATCCGCCAGGACAAAATAACCGGATAAGACATCATTTACTGCACAAAATATTAATGTCCCCTCATTCCCTTTTATCTGAGACAGCCCTTTGATGTTATGGCTTTCCATCAGAAGTTGATTGCCGACCATAACTTGCTTACCCTGCACCAATCCCAACAAACCTTTCCCTGCATACTCTTTTAAATCGGAAACAGGGTAAGGTTCTCCTTCCACATATTCTAACAGGGCCCTGGCTATGGGGTGATTGGACTTTGCTTCCAGTGAGGCGGCAAGAAGCTTCCAGTCTTTTTCCGCCCCCTCCATTTCTTCAACCTTGTTGACGGAGAAAACGCCCCTGGTCAGCGTACCGGTTTTATCAAAAATAACCGTATTGACCTTGGTGATCAGGTCCAGGTAATTGGAACCTTTAAATAAGATGCCCTTTCTGGAAGCCGCTCCAATGCCGCCAAAGTAGCCTAAAGGTATGGAAATCACCAGGGCACAAGGGCAGGAAATGACCAGAAATACCAAAGCCCGGTACAACCAATCTCTGAATTGATACTCTGTTACAAAAAAGTAGGGCAATACTACCAGGGCAAGGGCCAGATAAGTAACAATAGGGGTGTATATCCGGGCAAACTTGCGGATAAACTGTTCCGTTTTGGCTTTTTTAGACATGGCTTGCTGAACGGTACGGATAATTTTTGACAGGGAGCTGTCCTGAAAGGAACGGGATACCTGTATGGTAAGCAGATTTTCAAGATTGACCATGCCTGCCAAAACCTCTTCACCCGGCTGAATAATTGCCGGCATGCTTTCCCCTGTTATGGCTGAAGTATTAAAACTTCCTGCGCCTTGCAGCAGGGTTCCATCCAGAGGTACTCTTTCTCCCGCCTGTACTTCAAGGATCTCACCTATTTTTACATTTTCAGGTTTTACCCATAACCGCTCTCCTTCCCGTACAATTCTGGCCTGGTCTGGCCGGATATCCAAAAGTGCCTGAATATTCCCCTTTGCTTTACTTACTGCCTGATGTTGGAGCAGTTCGCCGATAGTATAAAAAAGCATGACCACTACAGCTTCAGGATACTCTCCAATGGCAAAGGCTCCTATGGTAGCAATTCCCATCAGAAAAAATTCTGTAAATACCTCTCCCTGCCGGATCAGCTCCCATCCTTTCTTCAACACCGGATAGCCAACCAGACCATAGGATAGCAGGTATACCGGCAGCCATAAACTGATGCCTGCAACATGTGCAGGAAAATGGTATTCACCCAGTATGGCCAGAAGCAGGGCGGCCAGACTTAATATACTGCTTCTCCACATGGACCATATGCCGGACCATTTACCAGGTTCTTTTGGTTTTTCCGCTTGCGGTGATTCGCAGCAAGAAACAGCGGGGGAAGAAGCTTCCATTGTCTTTGGATTTTAGCGTTGGCCAAATGTACAATTAAAAACCATGCACAGATATTGCAAAAAGAAAGGACCAGGTTTATTTGATTTGAGTGGAATTGCTTTTATTCTCTAACTTAACCTTCATTTGACCGCAGGTACTTTCCGGATTGTTCCGGTAATAAACGTAAGTTCGCAAATCTACTTTTCCTACTCGAAAATGTTTTATTGCCCAATCATAAAAGTCCGCATCAGCACCATAGCCATCTATAAACTTCCGCTTCAGGAATACCTCCCTTTTCCCAAAGAGTGTAGCAAATAAAACACAATCATCCACATGGATCAGCCGTTCAGGATCGAGCCGGTCTGGTACAAAATAATCTCCGGGCTGATCAACGATGGTTTGGGTGGTGGAGGCGATTATGTCGTAATCGGCCATTTGTTCCCTACAAGACTGAAGGTGCTGGGGAAGGTATTCATCATCCGCATCCAGAACAGAAAGAAAGGTACCCTGGCTTAAAGCAACAGCCTTATTGATAGCATTGGATTGTCCTTTGTTTTCCTGTCGGAAAAAGTGGATGCGGGATGCGTATTTTTTGCAAAATGCTTCCAGCTTTTTACCCGGATCATTGGTGGATCCATCATCTACCAGGATAATTTCAAAATTCTGTAAGCTTTGATTGAAAACAGAATTGATAGCCCTTTTGAGTTGCTGAAACGGCGTATTATAAGTAGCAATCAAAACAGAAATCTCCGGTATACTAGACATATCGCCTTAATTAACCATCAATTTCAACAAAAAGTTGTAGAAATCCCTTTTTAAAAGTGTAAAAACAAGAAAAGCCCTGCCTTCCGGCAGGGCTTTAGTTTATGGGTGTCGCCAGGATTAATTTTTAGACAAGTAAGAAGCGACTCCTTCTCTACTGGCAGTCATGGCTTCTTTTCCTTCTTCCCAGTTTGCTGGACATACTTCTCCAAATTTCTCCACATGTCTCAAAGCATCGATCAGCCTGAGCATTTCATCGATGTTTCTTCCCAGGGGCAGGTCATTTACGGTTTCATGTCTGATGGTTCCTTCCTTGTCTATAAGGAATGTGGCCCTGTAAGCCACAGGAAGACCTTCATAAGTCAGTTCTCCCTCTTCGTTGTAGTTCCAGTCTCCCGCCAATACACCAAAATTATGGGCAATGGTTTTTACCGGATCAGCTACGATAGGATAGGTTACTCCCTGGATTCCACCTTCTTCCTTTGGCGTGTTTAACCATGCCAGATGAGACTCTTCCGTATCACAGGAAGCCCCAACTACAGCCACACCTCTTTTTTCAAATGCTTCGAGTTTTTCCTGGAAAGCCAGAATTTCAGTGGGACATACGAATGTAAAATCCTTTGGATAGAAAAAGAAAACAACATCTTTATTTCCGATGTACTGCTCCAGAGAAAAGTTCTCAACAATTTCCTCTCCATCCACTACAGCAGGGGCATTAAATAAAGGTGCTTTTTTTCCAACTAATGACATAAAATAGATTTTAATTGTTTACAGATAATTTAACGATTGAACTTAGAAAATTATATTGTTTTTTTCCTAATTTCCAACGATACTTCTTCAACTTCAAAACCGCTGATTTGGTTCTCTGTTATCAGAATATTTGTAATTTTTTACAAACCGCAAAAATACGGAATATTTAAAGAGATTCATATGGATAGTGCTTTCATTTTTTTAAATTAACATTTTGATAACCATGCCTGTCTGAAAAAACATCATTAAGAGGGGATTACCGGAATTTATATGATTAAGGTTTTATTTATTTGTTTGGGAAACATTTGCCGTTCGCCTTTGGCGGAGGCTTTATTCAATCATAAAATTTCCCAAAAGGACTATAAAGACCTGATTACAGCAGACAGCTGTGGCACTTCGGATTACCATATTGGGGAACTGGCTGATGAAAGGGCGCTGGCTTGTGCCAGAAACAACGGCATTGTTATCCACCACAGGGGAAGGCAGCTTCACCGCACGGATTTCAGGGATTTTGATTATCTGGTGGCCATGGACCATTCCAACTTGGAAAACATCAAAAAACTATCTCATGAGGTTCAGCTTCCTGTAAAAAATCTCCATTTGGTTCGGGAATTCCAGCAAAATGCCGAGTTTCCGGAAGTACCAGATCCTTATTACGGTGGAGAGGATGGTTTCCAAAAGGTTTATGATATCCTGGATGAATCTTTGGATGGGTTTATCCGGGAACTTGAAAACAAACACAAGCTAAATGGATTCTCCTGATGAACTGTTTGATCATATTTGCCTGACTGTTTTCGGAGGAGCCAACAGCATCCTGAATTATCGCCTGGTAGCTGCCGGTAGCATGAATCAGGCCATTTACCTGAATACGGAAAAAGGAGCCTTTTTTTTAAAAAGCAACTTCGAGCAGGAAGCAGATATCTTTCCCAGAGAGAGTGAAGGTTTGACCTTGTTACGGGAAAATTGTAACCTGTATGTTCCCGATACAGTGGCAATGGGGCAATATGAAGACAGGCATTACTTGCTGATGCAATGGATAAGTAGTTCATTTCCCAAACCTGATTACTCCAGCAGGCTGGGAGAGGGCCTGGCCGAGTTGCACATGTGCACCAGCAAGCAATTTGGCCTGGAAAAAGACAACTATATTGCCGTTCTTCCCCAAAAAAACACCTGGAATTCCTCTTGGACAGCGTTTTTTATAGAAAACAGATTGGAACCCCAACTGCAGTTGGCCTTTTATAAAGGACTAATAGATCAGGATTTTCTTCACTATTTTCGATCCATTTATGATGTATTGCAAGACTTTTTTCCCTCAGAGAAACCAGCATTGGTTCACGGTGACTTCTGGACAGGAAATATTATGGTAGATTCAAATGGGCTGCCTGCCCTCATCGATCCTGCGGTATATTTTGGAAACAGGGAAATGGATTTGGCTTTTTCAAGGCTGTTTGGGGGATCCACCAACGGTTTTTTTGACGCCTATCAGCAGGTGTTTCCACTAGAACCAGGTTTTGAAGAACGTGTGCCTGTGTACAACCTGTATCCCCTATTGGTACATCTCAACCTTTTTGGAAAAGCCTACCTGCCTGGCATACAAAAGACGCTGAAACGATTTGCAGGTTAAGTTTCGGGAGATGATTCCTCATAAACCCATTGTATCAACTCCGGTCCGTTTTGCTCCAGGTAAAGTTTTTCGGCCACTTGCCTGTAGTGAGTCCGCTCAGCATCAGTAGGGTTTTTCACAGTGATCATTTTCAGCCCGCTTTTGCTTTTTACCTTAAAAACCTCCCTAAAGGGCCTGGCCAATTGCTCTTCTGTGGAAGGCATGTCATTGATAAGTACAGCAATGTGGGCAGCTGATGCCTGCAGCAGCTGTATGCGCCAATTCATTTTTTTGGCCACCTCATAAATCAATTCAAAATGAAAACCTCCGATCATGGACAGGTCCAAAATGCGCAGTTCGATCAGGGTGAGCTTGCTTTTAAAAATCGTAATTGGTATTCTCGGAGCCTGCCCAAAGGAACCAATGACTGTTCCTGCAGCATCCGGATTGAGGAATGACTTGACATAAAGGGGAATGCCGTGCTTGGCAAGTGGCTTGATGGTTTTGGGGTGAATTACCTTTGCCCCATAATAAGTCATTTCAGCCGCTTCTTCAAAGTCCAGGTATTCAAATTTGACGGCTTCTGGAAAAATATCGGGATCTCCGTTGAGTATACCGGCCACATCTTTCCAAATCGTGACCGAAGAAGCTCCCAGGCTTACCCCCATGATGGCAGCCGTAAAATCCGAGCCTTCTCTGCCTAAGGTAGTGGTGTTTCCCAGCAAATCAGTGCCAATAAAGCCCTGTGTAACCACCGGAAATTTTTCCAGCTTGGGAAACAATGCCCTCCGGCAATATTGCATGGTCAGGGCCCAGTCTACTTTGGCCATTTTGGTTTGTGAGTCCGTTCGGACCAGTTCACGGGCATCTTGCCAGAGGCAGGCACAACCCAACTCACACAGGTATTCTTGTATGATACGGGTTGATATCAGTTCTCCAAAACCGATCACCTGGTCATAAAAAAAATCCCCATCGGCTTTGAGAGACAGGTTTTCCAGCGTTCTCCGCAATTGAGCAAATTGATTGTCTACCCGTGCAAAAACACCATGACCGGGGTGAAACAGTCCCCGGCAGATATCCTCATGATAATCCAGCAATTGAATCAGTTCTTTGTCAAAACTTTGCTGCTTTAAAGCCATATCGATCAGGTGTTCCAGCCTATCGGTGGTATCCCCGGCGGCAGAAACCACCATGACCAGGCCAGTGGTCCAGCGTTTTTTGACCAGGGCACCGATGTTTTTGATGGCGTTGGCGTCTTTAATTGAGGCACCTCCAAATTTATAAACCAGGGGTTGAATCATGAAAAATGGTTAGAAAAAGCGAATAAATTGATGATAATGAATTATCTTCAAAGGTATGAAGACACAGCCTTACAAACAAGACACCGGAAACCTTGCTTATAAAGTTGGGGTTACACTAGACCGATTTATTAAAAGCAAACAAGCCGATTTCCCTTATGCCACGGGTGAACTTTCGCAGATTTTAAGGGATATAGCCCTGGCATCAAAAATTGTTTCCAGGGAAATCAGCCGGGCCGGGCTTTCGGATGTTACCGGAGCTTTTGGACAGACCAATATACAGGGAGAGGAGCAGCAAAAGCTGGACGTGGTGGCCAATGTGCGCTTTACCCGTGCCCTGACCAAGGGAGGAGAAGTCTGTGCTGTGGTGTCGGAGGAAGAAGACCTGGTCATTGATCTGCATAACAGCAAGGGAAAATATGTGGTGGCTATCGATCCCCTGGATGGTTCGTCCAATATAGATGTCAATGTATCTATAGGCACTATATTTTCCATTTACCGCAGACTGACACCCTCAGGTTCTCCCATTCAGGAAAAAGATGTTTTGCAGAAGGGATCCGAACAGGTGGCTGCAGGGTACGTATTGTACGGTTCTTCTACCATGTTGGTGTATTCCACCGGGAATGGTGCGAATGGTTTTACTTACGAGAGATCCCTTGGAGAGTTTTTTCTTTCCCATCCGGAGATGCGCATGCCTGAAGATGGTGCCATCTATACCATCAACGAAGGGCTGACCCCTCATATTAACACGAATATCTTATCCTACCTGGAAGCCTGCAAAAGACAGGGTGCTTCTGCACGGTACATAGGCAGTTTGGTGGCTGATTTTCACAGAAATTTACTGAAAGGCGGCATTTACCTGTACCCTGCCACAACTCAGGCAAAAGAAGGTAAAATCAGGCTGATGTATGAAGCCAATGCCCTGGCTTTTATTGCCGAACAGGTGGGAGGAGCAGCTTCCGATGGCAAGCAACGCATAATGGATATAGAACCCAGGAGCCTGCACCAGCGTACCCCGCTTTTTATCGGATCAAAAAATATGGTAAAGGGCTTAGAGGAAGCTTTGGGCGGCTAACCGCAATCAGACAGAACGGTATTTATTGCGGTAATATATTTTTAATAATTGTCTGTCAACGATGGCCGTGGAAAGCAGGAGGCTTACTTCTTCAGGAGGACTTTCGGTAAGGATTTCCTGGAGTTTATGTTCTCCCAGATCCAGGCGGTAGCACAGTTGTAGCAGTTTTTCAAAATTTCTGTTGAGCATTTGACTCACATGCGGGACAATGGCCATTATCAGACTTTGACGGTCAGTGACCCGGGGAAGAGCGGGCAATTGCAGCAGCTCTTCCAGGTCTGCTGCCCCAGATTGTATATCGGTTATATCCTTATTTTCCGGATCAATCACGATTTGTCCTCTTCCGGTTCATCATCTTTCGCCTCGTCCCCCTCTGGCCTTTCCTCCAATACCTCGGGACATTCTTTGCGAAGGATATGGTACCAACTGATCAATTTTTTTACATCAGAGGCGTAAACGCGGTCTGCATCGAATTCCGGAAGGATATGCTTCATAAAAGCCTGGTATTCATCTTTGTCTGCTCCTTCCAGTCCGGTATCCCCTTCAAATTCCTTTTCTATCTTGATCAGCACTTCCTTTAAAGAGGTAGCACCTTCTTCGGTAAGGGTGTAGATGGAGATTTCACTCAGCAAGGAGACCCTTTGGGCAGCCCCCACCACCATTTTGCCCTTTTTATCATCAAGCGATTCCAAAATTACGCCGCTGCGGCTGGGCTTCAATATTTTATAAAGACCGGGTTTTCCGGAAACGGTAGCAATGTCTTTAAATTCCATGGTAACTTTTTGTTTTCAGGCTGCAAATATAAGGTTTCCCCAGGATTGGCCAAGCTGCTTAGCCAGCTTCATAATATTCGGTTACATTTTCTTCAATAAATCGGATCAATTCCTCCCTGCCTTCAAAGGTGACGGCTGAAGTAACAAAAAACTCGGGCAATTCCACAAATAACCTTTCCATTTCATCCAAAAACTGATGGACATTTTCAGAAGTTCTGGAATGTGACTGCTTGTCTGCCTTGGTAAAAAGCAATACTACCGGGAGTTGTAGCTGCCCGCACCACTGAATGAATTCAAGGTCAATCTTTTGTGGACCGTGTCTGCTATCTATCAGGACGAAAACCGCAGCAAGGTTTTCTCTTTCCGTAAGGTAAGCGCGGATCATTTTATCCCAGTCTGATTTCAGCTTTTTGTTTACTTTGGCAAAACCATATCCCGGAAGATCCACCATGTACCAGCGCCCGTCGATATCAAAATGATTGATCAGTTGGGTTTTTCCAGGTTTTCCCGAAATTTTTGCCAGGTGCTTGTGATTGGTTAACATATTGATCAGCGAGCTTTTGCCCACGTTTGACCGGCCGATAAAGGCAAATTCCGGCCTGTTTGCCGGAGGGCATTTTTTGTGGTCTGTATTACTGGTTAAAAAGCGTGCATTTTTCAACATGTCCCATTTTTTTTACAAAGGTAAGCAATTTCCGCAAACAGCTGCCTGCCAATAAATCATTAACAATTTTCCTTTGCTCAGGTTTACTTAGTAATATTGTAGCGAAATTAATAACCATGTCCGTAGTCCCATACAAAGATCAAAAAGGAGGCAAAAAGCAGCAGGTTGCCAGCATGTTTGACAATATCAGCAGAAAATACGACTTGCTGAACCATCTCCTGAGCCTTGGAATAGATATCATCTGGAGGAAGAAAGCCATCCGCCTGCTCAAAAATGACAAGCCCCGTCTGATTTTGGATATTGCCACCGGAACAGGTGATTTTGCCATTGAAGCCCTGGCCCTGAAACCGGATAAGGTTATCGGCGTAGACATTTCCGAGGGTATGCTCAATGAAGGCAGAAAAAAAATGAAGCAAAAAAAACTGGATCACCTCATTGAACTCCAACTCGGAGATTCAGAAAAGTTGCTCTTCGAGGAAAATAAGTTTGATGCTGTGATCGTTTCTTTTGGTGTCAGGAATTTCGAAAATCTGGAAAAAGGACTGACCGATATGCACCGGGTATTGAAACCAGGTGGAAAAACGGTCATTCTGGAATTTTCCAAACCAAAAAAATTCCCTATGAAGCAAGCTTATTCCTTTTATTTTAGATATATTTTGCCTCAAATCGGTAAAATCATCTCTAAAGACCAATCTGCCTATACCTATTTGCCCGAATCGGTAAAGGCTTTTCCGGATGGAAGGGATTTTCTTGACATTCTGGAAAAGGTAGGTTTCAAAAAAACGCAATGCAAAACACTCACATTTGGCATCAGTTCCATATACACTGGCATAAAGTAAGCCTGCTTGCCTTTCTTTTGCTGATTACCCTTGTTTTTCAACTACAGGCACAGCAGAAAAGCCTGATATTCAATCGCTCAGGTAGTGATGATCAATCGCTCTCTTATGGATTTTTCCTGGCCGCACACAACAGCAGTCTGAGGATCAAATATTCAGATAATTTTATGGACCCCACTTACCCGGGACTGGATAATGTAAGGGCCATTATGCCAGTTTTCTCCCCCGGATTTGCGCTGGGTTTTCTGGTAACCGGGAGGTTGCACGATCAGGTAAACGTAATGTTTACCCCCAAGGTAGGTTTTTATGAATACCGGACAGAACTGCAGCTCTTTACCGATGATGGCAATGCTGCCAATGGAATTGGGATCAGCACCGTTCCCCTACTTACAGAGGAGACACTGGTAGAATTCCCCCTTTTGGTCAAATACAAATCTGAGCGCTTCAACAATACCCGCATGTTTTTTGTTGGAGGCCTGAACGGGCAGATCCGTACCAAAAACCAGGAAGAGGCCAACGAAGATCCCGTGGTGCTGAAGGGTAAGGACCTGGCAGTTGAGATGGGTTTGGGCTTTGATTTGTATTTTCAGTATTTTAAATTTTCACCCGAAATTCGTTTTTCCCATGGTTTGATGAACCTGTACCAACCCGGGCATTCTGACGAAAGATTGGCCGGCGCCATCAGTGATATCCGGCGCAAATCCATTACCCTTTACCTGAATTTTCAGTAAAACCTGCCTGAAGAAGGGCTATTGACTTTTTATCTCCGGGGAAAAATTTTAAATTCCCTCATGGAAAAAAAGATAGCATTTATCACCGGCGCTACTTCCGGTATAGGGAAAGCCTGTGCCCATTACCTGGCTCAGGAGGGCTTTGCCATTATCGGTTGTGGCCGTAGAAAAGAAAGACTCGAACAACTCAAGAACGAATTACCCTCCGGTACGCCCTACCAATACCTGGTCTTTGATGTACGGGATAAGCAGGCAGTATACGCTGCGGTGGACTCCCTTCCCAAAGAATGGCAGGCCATTGAGGTGCTGATCAACAATGCCGGCAACGCCCACGGCCTGGACCCCATTCAGGAAGGAAGCGAGGAGGACTGGGATGCCATGATGGATATCAATGTAAAAGGACTGCTATACGTGTCCAAAAAAATCATTCCAGGAATGGTGGCGAGAAAAAGCGGACAAATCATCAATATTGGTTCCACTGCCGGCAAAGAAGTATACCCCAAAGGCAATGTTTACTGTGGCTCCAAGCATGCCGTAGATGCCATTACCAAAGGCATGCGCCTGGACCTGAACCCCTATGGTATCAAAGTCATGGCCATCAACCCGGGACTGGTGGATACCGAATTTTCCCTGGTCCGTTTCAAAGGCGACGACAATAAGGCAGCACAGGTGTACAAAGGCTTCCAGCCCCTGAAAGCAGAGGACATTGCCGACGTGGTACGCTTTGCAGTCACCCGGCCTCCACATGTGGTCCTGGCCGATGTGATCGTATTGCCCACAGCACAGGCCAGCACCACCCTGCTGAACAAAAACAATTCATGAAATTGAGCATGAAAAAAATATCACTCGGAAGGATGATTTTGAAGCCTGCGAGTTTCCTTATTGCCTTTGAAAAATATAGGAAAGCCAAATTCATTTGCTTGTTGCTTTTCCCCTTGCTGGCATGCAGTTCAGGTAAAAAAGAGCATGCTGAGGACAAGCTTGCCGAAGCAGACCTTGTCGCAAAGCTTCAGGATACTACTGTAGTGGAGGCACATACAATGGTTGCCCTGGATACGGGCAAATTGGAAAAGCGGCTCATCGATGCGGGTTTGGTCAATATTCAGGAGCTGCTCCCTGAAGTGCAGGTAGCTTTAAAGTATTCCACGGAGGATAACTTTTTTGGCAAGGATGTTTACGGAGAGCTCAGCAGGTGTTACATGCAGCCGGAGGTGGCAGAAATGCTGAAAATTGCTTACCGGGAACTGAAGTCCAGGCATCCTGACCTTACCTTTTTGGTCTATGATGCGGTAAGGCCACAATCGGTGCAGCAGATTCTTTGGGATGAGTTGGACAAACCCGACAGCATCAAACCCCTTTATGTAGCCGATCCACAAAAAGGCAGTTTGCATAATTTTGGGGTGGCGGTAGACCTGACTCTGGCTTATGCAGGCAGCGGCGAGCCTTTGGACATGGGTACAGGGTATGATTTTTTTGGTTATGCCGCTTATCCGGACAGGGAGAAAGAGATGTTGGCCGCCGGAAAGATCAGTCAAGAGCAGGTTGCAAACAGAAAGATCCTGAGAGAAGTCATGCTGGCTGCGGGATTTACGGGTATAGGATCAGAATGGTGGCACTTTAATGCTTATAGCAGAAAAGTTGCCGGAGAGAAATTCGACATTGTGAAATAATAATTGTATAATCGTCCTTTAAAATAATTTACATAACCTATGCATTTAATAAACAATAAACTCAAAGCCTTAAGCATGCTTGCTTTAGGTTTGGCCCTGATCCTGTTGCCTGCCATCAGCCAGGCCCAGCAGTTCCGGGCTTTGGTGATCAGCAAGACATCGGGCTTCCGTCACCAATCCATTCCTGAAGGAGTGTCAGCCATTAAAAAATTGGGACAAAAGCACCGTTTTCAGGTTTATGCCACTGAGGATGCCGGACAGGTGAATGACAAGAACCTGGAGCGCTACGATGTGATCATACTGATGAGTACTACCGGAACCATATTCAATGACGAAGAAAAAGCTGCTTTTGAGCGCTTTGTGCAAAGTGGCAAGGGCGTGGTTGGGGTACACAGCGCCACCGATACGGAGTACGACTGGCCCTGGTATACCAAACTGATCGGAGGGCAATTTAACCACCATCCCCAGCAGCAAACTGCCAGGATGCAAGTGGTCAATCGGGATCATCCCGCTACCTACCACCTGAATGACAAGTGGCTGCGTACCGATGAATGGTATGAGTTTAAAAACTTCAATGATGATGTCAATATCCTGGTACAGTTGGATGAGACCTCCTATGAAGTAGGTGAGCGAAATGGCAATAAAATGGGCATGGGTGCCGTGCATCCCATTTCCTGGTACCATGAATATGATGGGGGAAGGGTTTTCTACACTGGCCTTGGCCATGTGGAAGAAGCCTTTGACGATGCCGATTTCCTGGATCACCTGTATGGGGGCATCTGGTACGCGGCTTTGGGCAAGCCTTTTTAGAAAAACTTAATCATCCAATTATTTAAGAAACCCTCTCCGGAGGGTTTTTTTTCTAGGTCAATTATAAGTCAGCTAAAAGTTTGTCATTTACCCTGGAATCGCCCAGTTCAAAAAGATATTAGTAAGGACAGTTAGTATTTTGCTGTTCCAGTTAAATACAAAAGTTTTAAAGGTCCTGAATTTATTTTTCCCACTATCCAATTATATTTTTCCGACCCATCTAATTCACTAATAAGTTTTTCCATCTCTTTTTGGGAATAGGTCCTTAAGGAAGAAACTACACCATCCCAAAGAACGCATATTGGAACAATTGGAATCAGGTAAGTAAAAATAATTCTGCTTAACTTAAAAGGAGCTATGAATGGGGTGGTCAATAGTACTGTAACAGGCGAAAATAGCATCGCCACAATACTTGGGAGGCTTCTATCTTGTGCTTCAAATATGGCGATGCCACTTTTTGCGTTGATTGCATTTTGTAAAATTAATTTGGCATCAATTGGTTTGAAATGATGAAATGAAAGAAATTGAGTCCTAAGTCCTTTAAGCTCAGAAGGAACATTTCTTGCGTCAACAGATTTTACCTCATATTCGAAGTTATCAGCAAGTTTTGTCGTGTGTTCAAAAGCAGCTGTATTAGGATAATAGTCAGTCAGGATTATTTTTAAGCCCGGTATCATATTCTTTAATTCCCTGTTGAGTCCTAAAAGTCCACCACCCCCGCCTGATCCAAGGTCAATTATTGTTTCCGTTTGGTTTTTTCTTAATGATTCTACAAGAATAGGGATAATGGGTTTATACATACCTGACTTGTTGGATAAGAATTGTAAAAAATCAGTCAAATAGTTTCTTAAAAAACCGGGAAACCAATTTTGGTCTTCAAACTCAAATAAATGTACCCTTCCCATATTGTGCTGTTTTATTTATTTTATGGTCTACAGCTAAATAAATTAGGATTTCCAGAGATTTTATCTATCTCATCGTGGACGAACACAGCTATCAATAGCAAGTACTGTAAGACCTACATATTTGCATTATTTATGCATAGGGTCCTGTTTTTTCCGATTATTACCAAAATTATCAAATAATTTTAATTAATAAAAGGCCTGATTAGGGGTTACCATTCTGAATACCTGAAAGCAGGCAGAAGTCAGTTACCGCAAAATAAAAACAAAGCTGGAAGATAGCAGCGATCATTCCGGAAACAAACTGGCATCCATATTCGGGATGATCCGTAAGGCATTCTTATAGTACACTTTCTTCAACACCTCGTCAGGAAGATCCAGCCCATACATGCGCCAGAAGGCATGGTATTTCTTGTAATAGGGGAAGTACTCATCTGCGGTCTCCAAAACCCGGAAATAGGTGTAAAATTCCTCCTTGTTGTAGGCATCTTTCCCAAACAAAATCCTGTCCTGGTACTTGATGAAAAACTCCCTTGCCATCCTGGGCTGTCTGCCAAACTCAGCGATCACCGCTCCAATACCGAAATTTACATTTGGGTATTCCTCCAGGTGCCTGCCGGCTTTGGCCAGGTCATTGGCCATCCAGCCCATATGGGCATTGATAAAGGTGGTGCCGGGATGCTTGCGGAAGATATGGTGCTGTTCGGCAATAATCTGTTCGAAAGGAGCCGGATTATCAGGGCCTCTCTTACGATTGGGGTTGATTTTCAACTCCAGCCAGCGCTCGTTATTGGCATCCATGGGTTCCCAAAAGGGTGCCGGATCAGCAGCATGGATCAGAACGGGTATTCCCAGTTCACCACATTTGGCCCAGATGGGATCCAGATCAGGATGGTCTATGGGTACCCTATTACCATTGATATCATTGACCGATAGCCCCAGGCTTTTGTAAATTTTCAATCCATTGGCGCCGTTTTTCACATCAGTTTCCAGTTCTGCCACTGCCTTATCCACCCATTCCTCACTGCCAAAACCTTCAAAGCCCAAATTGGTAAAAACGATAAATCTGCCAGGGGCCACGCCATTAAACCGACGGATCATCGAATTCAGGTATTCCTGTGCGTCGATTTCTGCCCTTCTTCGGGCAAAACCTTTTCCGCTGAGGTTAACCATGGTGGCCATATTTAACTCATCCATTTCTGCTACCAGACGATGAATCAATTCCTGGGTAACGTTCCACTGGTGGCTATGGATATCCACAAAGGGAAATTTGGCACGCATTACCGGATTTTCAGGTACTACCAGGGTAGAGGTTGGATTGTATTCCTCAAAACCCATCTCCTGGGCTTTCAGCACCCGAAAATGAAGGGAAAATAGCATCAGAAAACATAACTTTAAAGCAAAGCAGCTGGTAAATTTTATCATCATGAAAACAATAAGTGAATAAAGGCTTTAATTTAACATGGATTTCTGTAAAAATTCTGAATTTAAAAATTAAGGTGAAAAATATTCAAGGCAATCCCCAGGCTGGAACAAACAGGTTCAGTTTTATCCTCCGGGAATAATTGATGATATTTGCCCGGATTTTAGGGAGCTGGATGGATGGACCTTGTCTTGATTTAAATTCAGGGTTCATCATTCATTTTGAAAAATTTATGATAAAAATATACACAGACGGCGCCGCAAAAGGCAATCCGGGAAATGGTGGCTATGGCGTGGTATTGCTC
>NZ_JABURL010000080.1 GCF_014762705.1 Cyclobacterium sp.
TTATTGTTTATCAGTGCTACGAAATATTGGAGATTCAAACTTTTCCGAATATTCCAGAAAAATAGCCGCATAAAAAAGGCTGCCCTTTTCGGACAGCCTCTTTTTTTATTTAACTTATTTTTTATCAGTGAGGGTGATAGGAAAATTAGGCATCTACCCCCAAAGCCTTGGCCATTACCTCTCCGATTTCGGCAGGAGATTCAGCCACATAAATGCCATTCTCCTTCATAATGCGCATTTTGGCAATGGCTGTATCATCTTTTCCACCGATAATGGCACCTGCATGACCCATTCTTCGTCCAGCAGGAGCAGTCTGCCCGGCAATAAAGCCAACTACCGGTTTTTTATTCCCGTTTTCTTTGATCCATTTCGCAGCTTCAGCTTCATAATTTCCCCCGATTTCTCCGATCATTACGATGGCATCTGTTTCAGGGTCTTCCATCAGCATTTGTACCGCTTCTTTGGTGGATGTACCAATAATGGGGTCGCCACCGATTCCAATGGCAGTAGAAACTCCAAGACCTGCTTTTGTGATCTGATCCGCCGCTTCATAGGTTAAGGTTCCTGATTTGGACACCACACCTACTCTCCCAGGCTTAAAAACAAACCCCGGCATAATACCAACTTTAGCTTCACCCGGAGTGATTACACCCGGACAGTTGGGGCCTATCAAAGTAGCACCTTTCTTTTTGACAAAGGGTTTGACTTTCATCATGTCCTTTACCGGAATTCCCTCGGTTATGGTAATGATTGTCTTTATCCCAGCATCAG
This sequence comes from Cyclobacterium sp., assembly GCF_014762705.1. Taxonomy (GTDB): domain Bacteria; phylum Bacteroidota; class Bacteroidia; order Cytophagales; family Cyclobacteriaceae; genus Cyclobacterium. The sequence continues at coordinate 772 of NZ_JABURL010000080.1, forward strand.
CTGCTTCCATGATGGCATCCGCTGCGAAAGCAGGAGGCACGAAAATAATGGTGGTGTCTGCCCCTTTGGACTTGACGGCATCTTCTACAGTATTGAAAACAGGTTTCCCAAGGTGGGTTGTGCCCCCTTTTCCAGGTGTTACTCCTCCAACTACGTTGGTGCCATACTCGATCATCTGTTGGGCATGAAAAGAACCCTCAGTGCCGGTGAAGCCCTGAACAATAACTTTAGAATTTTTATTTACCAGTACGCTCATAAGTCTACATTATAATTAATTCGGTACAAAAATAGAAGATAAAGAGCGATCACAAAAAGAAATGGCAAACAATATCAATTTAATTTAGAGTATTGATAACTTTTTATATTTTTAGGATTAGTTTGACAAGCCATGAACAAATTATTCCTATTTATTTTTCTTTTTCTGGCCCAGGATTTGGCCTTGGGTCAAACTTTTAAATTCAATAAACAGGTTAAAGGCTTTGGACAAATTCCCAACCAAATCAATTCTATCGCCCAGGACAAGCGTGGATTTGTCTGGGTTTCCAGCAACAGAGGCACCATTTTCTCCGATGGAATCGTTTCCCTTGAGCTCCCAGACAGCATCAAAACCGCATTTTCCACTCAACAGAAAGTTTGGGTGGATGAAGAGGGTTTGGTCTGGGTGTACCAAAGTGCCGGTCGCCCTCTTTTGTATCATTTTAATATGAATTCCTGGGAAAAGCCCCATTCCCTTTTGTCATCAATTGATTCATCGGCCTTTTTTGATTCTATAGATTTTTTCACCCTGGGTAGGAAAGAAAGCAAAAAACTCTTTCTGGTTTTGAAGAATAGGATTGTTTATCAGGAACACCCAGAAAAAGAACCGGTTGATTTATGGACAGAAGGTTTTGGGAAATATTATTCCCATTTTGTTTCCGATACGGATACCTTATTTTTATTTGAGAGTGGTAGCTACCAATTGTTGGGTGAATCACTTCAACCCAAAGAAGACCTTTTCATTGGTCAGGTTGAGAACCCATTATTGAAGATGATTCATTTGGAAGATAATGACACCTATTTTTATCTCACCAAAAATGCGGTTTATCAGGGAGACAGTTCAGGTAACCTGATTGATACATTGCATACAAATTTCCGGCAGGAGTCGATAGGTCCGGAAGATTCCTACGACCTTTTTTACAAGTATGGTAAACTCTATTTTTATTATAATTCTCAATTGTTTCAATACAACCTCAAAACCCGGTCCCGGTTTGAAGTTTCAGCTTATGATGACTTGAAAACCAATCAGATAAATACCGCCCTGGTGGACAGGGAGGGAATAATCTGGGTGGGTACTTTCCGTGGATTGGCCAATCTTGCCAGTACCAGATTCCAGAATTTTGACGAAAGAACTGGTATGCCCAATTCTGATATTTCGGCAGCCATCATGTATGGCCGGCGGAATTACCTTATTGGATTTGAAAATGGCATTCAGGTTTGGTATGGTTCCCGACCAGTGAAGACTTATTTTTTTTCAGATGAAAACTTTCCTACCAGGAGAGAAAGGGTACTGAATTTCAGTCAGGACAAGAACAGCAATGTTTGGTTTTCTGCTTATGAAAATGGTCTCGGGTTTTTCGATACCAAAACCCAGAACTACAAATTATTCCAATTACCTGATCAGGAATTTGTAAGCTATGTTTTGGCAAAAGGTGACGACCTATGGATAGCAGGAAATGAAAAAATCTACACTGCGAAATTGCCAAGACCTGGTGCAGACCCGCAGCTGAGTGCCTATGATATTGGGCTTCCTGAAAATGAATCGATTGGTTTTATCCGGAAATTTGGACAATTGAAAAACGGGAAATGGATTGTATTTGTAGCGGGGAGGCCTATTTCAACCAAAGATGTAAAAAGTTATGAAAAGGTGATCAAAGTTAATGGCTATGATTATCTGGAAAGAAACGATACTTTGTTTTTAGGTACTGAAAAGGGGTATTTTTCTTATATTGATGGTGAGCTGATTCCCGCACAGTTACAAGGACAATTGATTGACCACCCGGTTTATGCCATTTTAGAAGATGAGAAGGGATATGTTTGGTTGGGTACAGATTCAGGGGTCATCCTCCATGAAAAAGATCGTTTGCGGGTCTTTGATGAAAATACAGGACTGCTGGGAAATGATGTGGGTAGCGGGGCTTTGGTTCAGGCAGACCGGGGCAGGGTTTTTATAGGTACCCAGAATGGGGTTTCTGTTTATTACCCTGAAGAAGACCAAAACTCCCTATCCAGCCCTCTGGTGAACCTCAACCAAGTAGCGGTAGTAGATGCGGAACCGGTAGAGTCGGACTTCCTGACCATTCCTTATCAGTTAAATAACATTGTCTGTTCTTTCAATGCTGCCAGTTTTCTGAATTCCCCAAACCTGGTGGTTCATTACCGTTTAGAGGGTTTTCATTCGGAATGGCAAAAAGTGGAGAACCCCAGAAGCAATGAGCTGTATTTCAATAACCTTCCTCCCGGAAGTTACCGGCTGGCCATGAAGGCATCACTGGTAGGGTATCCTGAATCGGAAACCGTTTATTCCACTGATTTTCAAATTGATAATCCTTTTTATTTTCAATTTTGGTTTGTTTTTCTAGTTACTGTCTTTTTAATTGTTTTGGGAATCGGAATCAATACCCTTTTCAGACAGGCCAGGCACCAGGGAGTGTTAAAAAATTCCCTAAATGAAAAAACCATTGAAATTGAAAATAGGGAAGACCGTTTTCGCAATGTTTGGAATAGTTCACAGGATGGCTTACTGCTTTCTGTTCTGGGAGGACAAGTTATCGCAGCTAATCCCAATATATGCAAGATGGCTGCCGTAACTGAGAAATCCCTGCAGACTTACGGACTTGGACACCTTTTTGCCGAACCCACCTATTATGCAACAATTCGCAACCGGATAAAGGGCGATTTGCAAAATATCGATGGGAAGGGATTTACCTGCGAATTGGAAATGCCATTTCGCTCAGGAAAAAGGGAAATTGAATTGTTTATTTCAAGGATGAAAGAAGATTATCAGGGGAAACCACTTTATTTGAATGTATTTCGTGATATTTCTAGCAAAAAAGCCTATGAACAGGGATTGAAAATAGCGAAGGAAAAGGCAGAGGAAGTTAGCCAATTAAAAAGCAACATTTTATCCAATATGAGTCATGAGGTCAGAACCCCTTTGAACGGCATCTTGGGAAGTACGGAGCAACTTATTCAAAACAGAATAGGTGATGAGGATTTGCAAGGCCATCTGGAGATTATCAGGGAAAGTGGGGAAAGATTACTCCATACCATGACCAATATTCTGGACCTATCCCTGATTGAATCCGATAAGGTTGATTTCATGCTTGAAAATACCAATATCAATGATTTTATTTCAAAAATATTGGTAAAACATAAATCGATCGGAATAAAAAAAGGTATCTTAGTCTCAACAAAATTTGTCACAAAACCTTTTGTTGCCAAAGTCGAAAGAAGGGGTTTGGAAATTATAGTGAATAATATAGTTGGGAATTCGATTAAATATTCTGAAAAAGGAATGATTCAAATACGGGTGGAAAAAATTGAAAATCAGTTGGCTTTCCAGGTACAGGATCAGGGGGTGGGAATCAGTCAGGAATATTTGGCGAAATTGTTTTATCCCTTCGAGCAGGAAAGTAAGGGTTTTAGCCGTAAATTTGAAGGCTCGGGAATCGGGTTGGCTATTACCAGACATTTAGTTGATCGCCTGAATGGGCATATTCAGGTTGAAAGCGAAAAAGGTAAAGGCACGTTGGTGAAAATATCCCTTCCTTTAGACGAGTAGACCCATATGGAGATCCGCAATTTTAATAATTTTGTAAGTATGTTTTCTCTTAAAATATTGATTACCGAAGACGATACCGTTTCGGCACTTTTGCTCAAAAAAGCTCTTGAAAAAAATCACCATCAAATTATTGGAATGGCTGATTCAGGAGAAATGGCGCTTGAAATCCTCAAAAATAACCGCGCAGATATAGTCATGATGGATATCAACCTGTCCGGAAAACTGGATGGTATCAAAACTACTGAAATAATCAATGAAAAATATAATATACCAGTAGTTTACCTGACTGCCAGTTCTGATTCAGAAACATTGCAAAAAGTCGCTGTTACCAATCCAAGTGCTTATGTGATCAAACCTTTTAATATCAGGGAGCTGAATATGGTCATAGAACTGGCCATATTTAAAGATAAAAAGGAAAAGGAACTGCAAAACCTCAACAATGAGCTGGAGGAAAAGGTGAGAAAAAGAACAGCTGACCTGAATGAAGCCAATAAAGAACTTCAGAAAGCATTGGAAAAGGAGCGGGAATTGAGTGAATTAAAATCCAGGATTGTGCAGAACGTTTCCCATGGATTTAAAACTCCCCTAACTTCTATTCTGAGTTCCGCGCAATTGCTTAAAATGTATGCTGAAAAAGACCATCCCCATAAGGTCAAAATTGTAAAGCATTCTACCAAAATAGAAAATTCTGTAAGAAACCTGAACAGTCTTTTGACCAGCGTGTTGTTTTTTGGGAAAGCGGATGCGGATAAAATGAATTATAAGCCGGTAAGGATTTACACCTTAGCATTTCTGAATGAGGTGGTTGACATGGTAAAGGCTGGTATTGAAAATGATGTAAAGATTCATACAGCATTTGATAAACTTCCCAAGATGATTACCTCCGACATGGATCTTCTTTACCAGATCCTGGAGAATCTTCTCTCCAATGCAGTCAAATACTCGAAAGATGGAGGTAAAGTAACATTTAAAGTTTACCATGAGGATGATTTGCTGAAACTTTCTATCAAAGATGAAGGGATAGGGATTTCGGAGGCGGAACAATCTCAGCTATTCGATCGTTTTTTCAGAGGTAAAAATGTAGGATTAAGAGAAGGTTCAGGATTAGGCTTGTCCATTGTGAAAAAATGTATTGAAGTAATCGGTGGGAAGATATCCTTCACCAGTAAGGTTAACAAAGGGACAGAGTTCAATCTGGAAATTCCCGCAAAAAAATAAATTTTAATGATTGCCACCAAGTCTATTCAATTTTCCTATGAAGGAGTTCCGGCCTTTGAAATCCCGGATATTGAAATCAAGGCAGGCGAAGCTTTGCTGGTTTTGGGAAAATCAGGAAGTGGGAAAACTACCTTTTTAAATATTTTAGGTGGTCTGCTTGCCCCCGAAAAAGGTGAAATTCTCATTGATGGCATCTCGCTTTATTCCCTAAAAGGCCAAAATCTGGACAAATTCAGGGGTAAAAATATTGGTATAGTATTCCAAAAACCTCACATCCTGGGTCCGCTCTCTGTAGCAGAGAATATTGCACTGCCACATTTTTTCAGCAAAAGTTCGCATTCCGATAATGTGGACCATTACCTTAAAGAATTGGGCATATTGGATAAGAAAAATGCCAGGATCAATACCTTGAGCGAAGGGGAAGCGCAACGCGTCTCTATAGCCCGTGCGCTGGTCAACGAACCAAAAATTATCCTTGCAGATGAACCTACGGCTAGTTTGGATGATGAAAATGCCAAGATAGTAGTGGACCTTTTGAAAACTCAAGCTGCGAAACTCAAGGCAGCTTTGGTCATTGTCACGCATGATCAGCGGATCAAAAATGAAATCAACCAGAGCATAACCCTAAAGCGAAAGGACCTATGAGTATGTTGAAGCTGAGCTGGAAATACCTGCTGGCCAAACCCTGGAATACTGCATTGAACATCCTTCTTCTGGCTTTAGGCTTGTCTATTATTACTGTATTGATCCTTATTCAGGATCAATTTGAAAATAAAATGAACAAGGATGCAGCCGGAATAGATTTGGTGATTGGTGCCAAAGGGAGCCCCTTACAATTGGTGCTGTCGTCCGTTTATCACATTGATTTTCCTACAGGTAACATCCCTTTGGATGAGGCCAAAGCCATATCCAGAAACAGGTTGATAAAAAATACCATACCGCTGGGATTGGGGGATAACTACCAGGGATTCAGAATAGTGGGTACCAACCATGACTATTTAGACCTTTATGGAGTTACATTTTCCGATGGTGAGGCCTGGAATCGCGCATTTGATGTGGTATTGGGAAGCGAAGTAGCAGAGAAGTCGGGATTTGAAGTGGGTGATGTATTTGTTGGGTCTCATGGTATCGAAGCAGCTAGTCACGAACACGATGAACATCCCTACAAAGTGGTTGGGATTTTAGCACCCTCAGATAACATTGTGGATCAGTTGATCCTGACAAGTATTGAATCGGTTTGGTACGCCCATGATGAGGAGCATGACCATGATAAAATGGAAAAGGGAATCGCGAAATCCGGTTTTCCAGAGACAGAAGCGGGTGAGGAAAGGGAACTGACCACCCTTTTGGTGCAATACAGAAATCCCATAGCCGCAGTTCAATTGCCCAGATTGGTAAACAGCAGAAGTTCCCTCCAGGCTGCATCTCCCTCATTTGAGATTTCACGCCTTTTCGAATTGTTAGGAGTCGGGATTTCTCTGGTCCAGGGTTTGGCCCTGATTATCGTGTTGATTGCGGGTTTAGGTATATTTATTGCGCTATACAACTCACTTAAAGAAAGAAAATATGATTTGGCGGTAATGCGTGCGATAGGTGCTTCCAAAGAACAGCTTTTTATCCTCATCATTTTGGAGGGAATACTGCTTACCTTTCTTGGAGCTCTGGCAGGATTGTTGATCGGACACCTTTTTCTGTATATTTTGGTTACGATGAATGAGCAGGGGGCACTATCTGGTTTACGGGCGGATGTGTTTCTGAATCAAGAATGGTGGATTCTGGCCTATGCGTTGGCGGTAGGCATATTGGCCTCATTGATACCTGCCTGGAATGCCTATCGAACAGATATTGCTAACCAACTAACTAAATAAAAAAATGACGATGATAATGAGATATTTGATTGTGCTATTGACCTTTTTTTCTTTTTCTTCCATGGCCCAACAGGGTAGTGTTTGGAAGGATTTATCCAATGTAACTTATGAAATTGGAGAGGATGAATTCGGGGAATTGTACCTTCCTGTATTTGACGAAAAGATCAAAAAACTTCAGGGAGAAGAAATCACAGCAGAGGGATATATTATTCCTTTTGAAGGGATGTTTAAACCCGAGCACATAATCCTTTCTTCTTTGCCCCTTGCGGAATGCTTTTTTTGTGGTTCTGGGGGACCGGAAACGGTCATGGAAGTCATGCTCAATGAACCTATAAAATATACATCAAAGAAAGTGCAGGTAAAAGGCAAATTAGAATTGAATGCAAAGGACCCTGAGAAGTTAATGTACATTTTGAATGATGCCATGTTGGTTTCTCCCTGATGCCAAATGTTTTAACCCATTTTCCCAGCTTCAGCATGTTCGGTTTCCATGTTTAGGAAATCAGTCATCAGTTTTTTGGTGAAAGCGCCCGGTAGACCATCCCCTATCTTTACCGTATCAATTTGGGTAATAGGAAGGATTCTTTTGGTGGTGGAACTGATAAAAACCTCATCAGCATCTAGTAAGTCTTCCAGGCTAAAGTCAGAAAGGCTGGTTTGAGCAGCCAGTTCCATGACTTTTTTTCTGGTGATCCCCCAAAGGATATCTCGTTGAGGAGTATAGATTTGACCATGTTTTACCAGGAATATATTACTTCTGGAGCTTTCTGAAACCCTGCCATTGTGATGGTAAACCACATCCTCTGCACCCTGTGCTTTCCAATCCAGGCTCAGCCAGCAGGGATACGTATAATTGGTAGTTTTAATGGCTGGTAAAGGTCGGACATAATCCACACTCAATAGTTTTACCCCTTTTGCATACTTTTCCTGAGAAGGGAGCATCAATGGCTCGCAAAAAATAAATAGCTTGCCCTGAGCAGGAAGGAAGTGATTGGGAGATATTCCCCCTGTCAGCACCATTCTTATTCCCCCATCTTGGTGGTTGTTTTTTTCTATCAGCCGATAAATGATATCCCTCAGCTCCTGAATGCTGTATGCCAGTGGCAATCCGGCCTTGTTTGCCGAAAGCGTAAATCTTTTAAGGTAATCTTCCAGAAATAAAGGGTGGTGGCCCACCGTTCTGAAAAAATCAAAAATAGCATAGCCTCTGATCAGTCCAATGTCAAGCGGATGAACGCTGGCCTTTTCGCTGGCAATAATCTTATTTTCTGCAAAGCAATAAGGTTTCATTTATTATCTAAATTATATTTATTTTAATTTTATTGTTATAATTATTCTTTTACAATGAAATTATATTAGTTTTTATTTTTTTTTAAGGGTAATTTTTTTAAAATTTACTGCTGTTTTGAATATCACCTATCACCCAAACCCAATATTAACGTTTGCCATGAAATTAATACCTTTTGTGTTATCCTTGCTGTTTTTCACCCTTTTATTTTCTTGTGGAGCAGAAAAAGATGAAAATGAAGCGCTAAAGGAGCAGGTTATTGCCATTCACGATGACGTGATGCCTGAAATTGGTCATTTAAAAAACCAACAATCAAAATTAATCGAGAAAGCCAAATCTCTGGAGAACGAAGCCAGTGAAACTTCTTATCGTGAGGAGTTAAACCTCGCAGCCCAGTCCTGTGAATCAGCCTATGACAATATGTTTGTTTGGATGCGGCAATTTAAAAGTGAATATGATGAGATGAGCGAGGAGGAAACCAGGGCTTATTTGAAGGAGCAACTTCAAATGGTTGAAAAGGTAAAAGTTGATATACTTTCTGCCAAAAGCACTGCTGATTCCTTATTGAATGTCAGTATCTGATTTAATTTTCAAAGCATTGTTGACGCGTTCCGTTTCAATGATACCCTTTTTATTTCCCCAAACATTATAAATATATGTGCTGATTTGGGCGATTTCAATGGCCGTTAATTGCGGGTATCCTGGCATTGGTTGATTATAGGTAATGCCGTTTACCTGAATTTCACCTTTAATGCCATATTTGATTAAACGTATGGTCCTTTCTATATCTGTCAGCATATAATCTGCCCGCTTTAGAGGCGGGATAAGCCTTGCGAGCCCGCTACCGTCTTCCTGGTGGCAGTTGGCGCAATATAGCAGGTAAAGTTGTTGACCCTGGATGGCATATTGTTTTGTTTTTAGATCTTCGATCTCATTGATGCCAGCATCTTGATTTTTTTCTTTTTGGTTACAGCCATATCCTGCCAGCAGAATGAATAATACCAAGACTTTACCGGATACTAACCTCATCACCTGCTGCTAATAATTTGGGAATGTCCTTTATCAACTGGTCTACCTGAGTGGTTTTTGTTCCATCATATACCCCCCGGATTCTGCCTTGCGTATCGATCAAAAGAAAGGCTCCGCTGTGCAAAAAACCTCCAGGCTCTTCTTTATCGGTCATGGCAGTAGTCAGGTAAGAAGTTTGGCCAATTTCAAATATTTTTTCCTGATCGCCGGTAAGAAAATTCCAGGTATTGGCATTATTCACTCCTAACCGGGCGGCATAATCTTTTAATAAAGTCACCGTATCGTACTCCGGATCAATGGTATGGCTGAGTATTTTGAAATTGGGCTCGTCTTTAAACTCCTCATAAACCCTAAGCATTTCTTTTTTCATGATGGGACAAATAGTGGGGCAAGAAGTGAAAAAGAAGTCTGCTACATAGACCTTGCCTTTAACATCTCTATTGGTAACCGTATCCCCCTCCTGGTTGACAAATTCGAAATTCGCTATTTTATGATAGACAGTGTCGGCACTCACATTCCCGTTTACTGTGTTTTCTTCCACATGTCTGTTGCCCAAAATAGGCAGGGGTTGATCTGAGGAATGATTAGGTTGACAGGAAACCCCTGACAGGACAAGTATCAGCGAACCTATAAACAGATGGTAAGTTTTCATTTTTTTATTAGCATTACATACCCGGTAGCCCATTAGTTCCTTTCCCGGACTTTTTTGTACCATTTGGTGGCAAGCATCAGGGTAACTGCCAGAAGTACCAAGGCCAACATTCCCCAGACCATGTTGAGTAGACTTTTCAATACGATCAGGAATACAATGGCAAAAAGTAAAAGGGTAGCCAACTCATTCCACAATCGCAGTTTTGTACTGTTCCACCTGGCCTGGCCTTGCTGCAGGGCTTTGTAAATAAAATGGCAACGTATATGGTAGGCATAAAGCAAAACCACAAATCCTAATTTGGCATGCATAAAGGGTAATTGAAGGTATGCAGGCCGGTATAGTAAAACCCATATACCAAAAATCAGAGTAAGCACCGCAGAAGGCCAGGTAATGATGTTCCATAACCTGTTTGCCATCAGATCAAGCTGTGGCTTTAGTATGGCCCTTTCCGGTTCCGGGCGTTCGAGTGCCTCTGTCTGATAAATGAAAAGTCGCACGATGTAAAACAAGCCTGCAAACCAGGTAACTACGAAAATTATATGGAGGGCCTTGATGTATTCGAATGCCATTGTCAATATTTTGGGCTAAATTAAGGGTTTCACATCAGTAAATGGTCCAAAATGAAAACAAATTATTGGTTTTACCTGATAGCAGCTGTTGTCGGTATCTTGATGGCAGTAATGGTGTATGCCAGCCTTAGCCAACCTGGTGTTTCTGACCTGAAAGGAGATTACCGGGAGCTGGCAAAGTACAGGAATGAAAACAATACGGGGCCGGTGGTCAGGGTCTTTGCCGTTTACACCAGTGACAGGCTTTGGGAGGATATGCGGGCATATGGGGATTTCATGCCCCATACAAAATATGGGAATACCCGGGTTTTCTTTTTTGACCAGGCCCTGAAGGATATCCGTCTTTCTCCAGAGCCTCCTCATTTTAACCCTGAATTCAGAAAATCCTGTGTGGCAAAATATGAAAAATCGGCTATGGGGCAGGTTAGTTTTCAACAATTTCCTTTTGAAAGTCCTTGACCAATGGTGGCAAAAAGATATTCTGTGGCCCAATATGTGGCAGGAATACTGGCAGGAAACAGGTCCTTGCTTAGCCAGAGCATCAGCCTGGTAGAAAGTGAGCTGGAGGCTGACCGTAAGCTGGCGAATCAGCTGATCGGGCAGGTCCTGCCCTTAACGGGGAATGCATTAAGGATCGGTATTTCAGGTATTCCTGGTGTAGGAAAAAGTACCTTTATCAATAGCTTTGGAGAACTTTTGTTGTCCAAAGGTCATAAAACGGCCGTGCTGACAGTGGATCCCAGCAGTGGTAAGAGTAGGGGCAGTATATTGGCAGATAAAACCCGGATGGAGACATTGAGCCATCATCCCTCGGCCTATGTCCGCCCTTCTCCCGCAGGAAAAAACCTGGGAGGGATCAGTGCCAAAACCAGAGAAACCATGCTTTTGTGTGAGGCGGCCGGGTTTGACAGGATTTTGGTCGAGACCGTGGGCGTCGGCCAGTCAGAAACATCAGTAAAAGAAATGGTAGATGTATTCCTGCTATTGATGATCACCGGGGCAGGAGATGAATTGCAGGGTATCAAAAGGGGCATCATGGAATGGGCGGATATATTTGTCATCAACAAGGCGGATGGAGCCAATGCCCCCGAAGCCGAAAAAATGAAACAGGCCCTTCAAACAATACTTCCCCTTATCAGTCCGGCTGGAAAAGCATGGGATAATCCTGTAAAAACCTGTTCGGCCCTTAACGGTAAGGGAATGGTGGATTTATTGGAAAGTCTGGATGTCCTGGTTGACAAAATGAAAGATAGTGGCCATTTCCAACAAACAAGAAAAAGCCAGCAGCGGCAGTGGCTGGAAGACCACATTTCATTTTTACTCCTTAAAAAATTCAATGAAAATAACGCGGTGGAATTGGAAAAGCAAAAAGCAATTGAAATATTGAATCGGGAAAAGGCAAACCCTATTGGATTGGCCGAAGAGTTGGTCCGCCGGTTTTTTGAGAAAAATCAGTAAGACCTGATTTTGAACTGTTTCTTCTGCTCCTGTATGGCATTCCTGAAATTGGTGTCGGTTTCCATCAAATCATTTACCGATTGTACAGCATGAATCACGGTACTGTGATCCCTTCCCCCAAAATGGTATCCTATGGACTTCAGGGAATGGTTGGTGAATTCCTTGCTGAAATACATGGCGACTTGTCTCGCGATGACGATTTCTTTTTTTCTGGTTTTGGCCTTGAGTTCTTCGACTTTAATACCGTAATAGTCGGAACAGGATTTCTGAATATACTCTATGCTGACCTCTGTTTCTATGTCCTTGACAATATTTTTCATGATGGTCTTTGCAAGGTCGAGGCTTATTTCCACCCTGTTGAGGGAGGCATGAGCTATCAGGGAAATCATCACACCTTCGAGCTCCCGCACGTTGGTATCTACGGTGTAAGCCAGGTATTCTATTACGTTATTGGGTATGGTAATGCCTTCGGACTGCATCTTCTTTCTGATAATGGCGATACGGGTTTCAAAATCAGGCATTTGCAGATCTGCGGTAAGCCCCCACTTAAATCTGGAAAGCAACCTTTCCTCAAGGCCCATCAAATCCTTTGGTGCGCAATCTGAGGTCATGATGATTTGCTTCTTGTTCTGGTGCAGGTGGTTGAAGATATGGAAAAACATCTCCTGTGTTCTGCCTTTACCGGCCAAAAACTGTATGTCATCAATGATCAGCACATCCACCTGCATGTAGAAATTGGTGAATGATTTGATATTACCGTCCTTGATACCATCCATAAATTGGTTGACAAATTTCTCAGAGGAAACATAAAGGACAAATTTATCCTCGGGTCCGTTTTTGATTTCATTGCCAATGGCTTGTACCAGATGGGTTTTACCTAATCCTACACCCCCATAAACCATCAGGGGATTGAAAGAAGTGATGCCGGGTTTATTGGCTACAGCAAACCCCGCAGATCGGGCAAGTCTGTTGCAATCACCTTCTATAAATGAACTGAAGGTATAATTTGAACTCAGATTGGATTGCAGGGTGGTTTCCTCGTCCAGGCTGGACAGGTCAAAAGGGCTGTTTGCCGCTGCAAGTACTTCTTTTTTCTTTTTGGCAGCAGGACTGCTTACTCCCTGAGGATAACTGACCATATAGGGTTGGTTCTGGGAATTGCCCTTGTCCACAACCACTGCATATTCAAGCCTTCCATTGGCACCGAGGACGGTTTTGATGGCAAGTTTTAGTACATCTACATAATTATCCTCCAACCATTCATAGAAAAACTGACTGGGCACCTGAATAGTGAGGACAGAGCCCTCAATTCTTGCAGGTGAAATGGGCTTAAACCAGGTTGAAAAACTCTGTTCGTTGACGTGTTTTTCGATTACCCGCAAACATTCAGTCCATATAGCCGTTGCTTCTGAATTCATTGAATTTATTTTAACCGAAAGTAGAAAAAAACTTGAATACTCCTTAACAGGGGGAAACAAAATTGTGGAAAAATATCTTAAATAAAAAATGCCTTTTTACTTGACTTTTTTACTTTGTGGGAAAGCAGATTGTTCAGGCGGTTTTTATTTTTTTTTTATTTGAAAAGTGAAAAAAGTCCTTTGTTTTACACCTATGTCATGATGAACGGTTTTGTTTGAGAACGGTTTTAAGTTTATTTTTGGAAAAGGCCCTGAAATCAGGACGCTTGATGTACATTTTTATCTCCTATGGCATACTCCTTTTCAAAAACCAATAAAACCAACTGGAAATCCACAGTGGAAAAGGAAGGCTTATCTCCTGAGGAAATCAGGTATCAACTTCCTCATGGAGGAAGTTTAGATCCTTATTATACCCCTGAGGAACGATCTCTTCAAGGGCGAGAGTCGAGGTCTGTTTTTGAAGGTAGCCTTTCCCTGGTAGCGATAGATAATCCGGATGATTTTCAGGCTGCAAAAGCCATTCATCAGGCATTTGACCTGGGGGCAGAAGGCCTTCTTTTGGAGTTTACAGGAGAGGAAAATCTTCAGGTTCGACTGGAAAAAGTAATCCCAGATGCCATTCATTTTTATTTGCAGCCTAAAGGAGATCCTGATGCCGTTTTGCAACATTTTCTTGCCTGGTACCGAGAGAGAGGTGCCAATCCTGACTTGCTGAAGGGAGGGGTGCTATTGAAAGGATTGGAGGATTTCTCTTCCAACCCCCAAAAGCGTTTGGCCTACTTGAAAATGGCTGTTGAATATCCTAATTTTAAGGTTTTGGGCTTTAGGGATCCGGCAGTAACCGAGAATAATGGTCACCTTTTTGATCACTGCCGAAATTGGATGGATGTTTTAAATGTTCAAGCTTCGGCAGAATTGGCAAGGACAATATTGGACAATATTTTTTGGGTTTGTGAGGTAGGGGACAGCCTTCTCTATGAAGTGGCGAGGATCAGTGCAGTAAGCAGTAGTTTTTCCTGCTTTTACGAGAATCTTTTTCCGGAAAAAAACTCTTTCCTATTACCGGTAATTGCCTTTGTGGACACAGACAAAACCACCGCCCTGGAATCCTATATTCAGCAAACGGCCCGGTCCTGGTCGGCAATGCTGGCAGCTGTAACGGCCCTGTGGATAAAGCCTTTCAGCAATAGGGGGCAGCCACCGACCAGGCAGGTCTTGCAAACTTCCTTCAATATTGGACTGATCTTGAAGGAAGAAGCCCGGTTGCAAAATCCGTATAGCAGCTGGAAGGGCAGTTATTTTCTAGAAAAATTAACGGCAGTGATAATGGAGGAAACTGACCGGAAAATCCTTGCCTTGTTCCCGGAAATACAAATGCCCTATCATAAAAAAAATAGGCATAGGGAGAAATTACAGGATTTTCCTCATACCGGTTTCGGAGCAGGGGAGCCCCCCTATCTCCGGGGACCCTATGCGAGCATGTACCTCAAGAGACCCTGGACCATCCGGCAATATGCAGGGTTTTCCACGGCAGGGGAGTCTAATGCATTTTATAAAAAAAACCTGCAGGCCGGGCAAAAGGGTCTTTCAGTGGCCTTTGACCTGCCTACCCACCGGGGTTACGATGCCGATCATCCCAGAGTCATTGGGGATGTGGGTAAAGCCGGTGTGGCTATTTCCAGTGTGGCAGATATGAAATGTCTTTTTGAGGGCATACCTCTGGATAAGGTTTCTGTTTCCATGACCATGAACGGAGCCGTGATCCCTATACTGGCTTTCTTTGTGGTCACTGCCGAGGAACAGGGAGTACCATTAGAAGCCCTGACCGGGACCATTCAAAATGATATCCTCAAGGAGTTTATGGTGAGGAATACCTATATTTATCCCCCCGAACCTTCCATGCGGATAGTAGGAGATATTTTTGTGTATCTTTCAAAATTCATGCCCCGGTTCAACTCCATTTCTATCTCAGGCTACCACATGCATGAAGCAGGTGCTACAGCCGACCTGGAGTTGGCCTACACACTGGCAGACGGCCTGGCCTATGTCAGGAAAGGCCTGGAAATGGGACTTTCGGTTGATGAATTTGCGCCTCGGCTTTCTTTTTTTTGGGCCATCGGAATGAATCACTGGGAAGAAATGGCCAAACTCAGGGCAGGTAGGTTGCTCTGGGCAGAACTCATGCAACAATTCCAACCTAAAAATCCAAAATCTCTAATGTTACGGGCCCACTGCCAAACCTCGGGATGGTCGTTGACCCGGCAAGATCCCTACAATAACATTTGCAGGACCACTATTGAAGCTATATCCGCTGTTCTGGGCCATACCCAATCCCTGCATACCAATGCATTTGATGAGGCCATCGCTTTGCCAAGTCCCACCTCTGCTAAAATTGCCCGCGATACCCAACTCTACCTGCAGCAGGAAACCGATCTGAACCAGGTGGTGGATGCAATGGGTGGATCTGTGGAGTTGGAATCCCGGACCCACCACCTGGTGGAAAAAGCCAGAGCCCACCTGGAAGAAATAGAACGACATGGGGGGATGGTAGCTGCCCTTAAAAAAGGTATCCCAAAGTTAAGAATAGAGGCGGCTGCAGCCCGGAAACAGGCCAAAATTGACAGTGGTACTGAAATCATCATAGGGATCAACCGGCAACAAGGAGAAAGTCAGCCTTACGATTTTGAAATACTGGAAGTAGATAATGAGCAGGTCAGAACCGCTCAGGTAGCAAAAATTCAAGAGGTTAAATCCGGAAGAGATGAGTTGGCCGTTTCCAAATGCCTTCAGGCCATTTCGGAAGCGGCAGAAAAAAACAACGGAAACCTTTTGGAACTGGCCATAAAGGCTGCCAGAGAAAGGGCCACACTTGGAGAAATTTCCCTGGCCATTGAAAGGGTTTATGGCCGCTACAAAGCGGTACACCAAACTGTGAGTGGAACTTATGTAAAAAGTATGAAGGACAACATCAAAGTAAAGGAAGCCCTGAAAAAGTCGGATGAATTTGCCCGGCTGGAGGGTAGGAGGCCCAGAATACTAGTGGCTAAAATCGGACAGGACGGACACGACAGGGGAGCCCATGTCATCGCCAGTGGCTTCGCAGATCTGGGTTTTGATGTAGACGTAGGTCCGCTGTTTCAGACCCCAGAGGAAGTGGCCCGGCAAGCCATGGAAAATGACGTACATGTGGTAGGGGTGTCCTCCCTGGCTGGTGGCCACAAAAGTCTTCTTCCTGGTTTGATAGAAGCTTTAAAAGTGGAAGGCAGACCGGATATTGCTGTCGTGGCGGGAGGGGTCATACCCGACCAGGACCATGATTTCCTTTACGAGAAAGGGGTTTTGGCTATTTTTGGCCCTGGAACCCCATTGGCCGAAGCGGCAATCAAACTTTTGGTTGCTTTAATGAAATAGACATTTACCATGAAAAGCATTATCCTATTGTATGATCCCGAGGAGGAAGAATTGGTAGAAGAAGCCATAGTCCCCAAATTGGGTGCAGATTTGAAACTCAAGCTGCCCTTCAATACCGAATTGACTGTGGAATTAGGGAAGGATGACTTTGTCGTTACCTACCTCTCGGACGAACAATTGAAGGAATTGTTACCTATAGCCTTGAAATATGAATGGCGCATTGCCCTGCTGCCCCATCCCAAACTGGTTCATGGC
Organism: Cyclobacterium sp.; assembly: GCF_014762705.1. GTDB lineage: Bacteria > Bacteroidota > Bacteroidia > Cytophagales > Cyclobacteriaceae > Cyclobacterium. The sequence goes on from NZ_JABURL010000080.1 coordinate 17,758, forward strand.
AGGCAGGGCTTTGGGGTCGACAATGACCTGGAAGACTGTCTGGAGATGGTGTTGGAGGCCGGGGAAACCAGAAATGTGGATTTGCTTACCGTAAATGAAAGACCCGTTTTCAATACAGTAATCATAGGAGAATCCCTGAGCCTGATGAGCACCTCGGTAGCCAAAAACGGTTGGGAGAGATTCTGGAAAAAGCTCAGTTATTTTTTCAAGTTATTCTCGGTCGTAAAATCCCACAGGTACATTTTGGAAGCGCAGGATAAGGAAAAGCTGGATACAGCTGCTATCGGTATGGTGATTGTGCAACATGGCAAAAGCAACCTCCTCAGCAGAAAGGTTTTGGAGGATTCCTATATCAATGACGGAAAAATGCATGCCATGATTCTGGCACCCAAGAGTATTTCAGGCCTGCTCTGGTTTGGATTGGATAGCTTTTTTCGCAGGAGTGGAAAGTCAGGTCTTCCTCCTTTTGCCGCCCATATCAAAACTTCAGAACTCTCCATATGCAGTGAAGATGCGATAGAATATTCACAGGATGGTATATTATTAACTGCAAAAAAGCTGGAATTAAAGGTAAGTCCTAAAGCATTAAAAATGTTGCCAGGGAGGCATTTAGATATGGAGGGAAATGTTTCCGAGGAGGATGTTTTCAAGGTTAAGGTATTGCCCAGGGGAGAGGTTAGGGATGAATTGTTGAAACGTAAACTTCCCTTGATCCACCATGCTTCCACTGAGGAATTCAAGGAACTTTTTTCCAGCTTAAGATCCAGTGCCCGGGCAAGCAATAGCTACCTGGTATTGATGGTGTTGTCTACTTTTATTGCCACTTTGGGTTTATTTGGCAACTCATCTCCTGTAATTATTGGAGCCATGATACTTGCCCCCCTTATGGCTCCCATTATTTCGCTCTCGATGGGTGTATTGCGCCAGGACAAAAACCTGATCCTCAACAGTGCCAAAGCCATAGGATGGGGCATGCTATTGGGTTACCTCTGTGCCATGTTGATTACCTGGTTAACCCCTTTGAATATTTCCAATGAGGAAATCATGGCCAGGGTAAGACCTAATTTATTGGATTTGGGTATAGCGGTGGGTTCTGGCGTTGCAGGAGCTTATGCAAGTGCCAAAGAGGAGATCGCCAAAACCCTGGCGGGAGTGGCTATAGCCGTTGCCCTGGTACCGCCGCTTGCCGTTTCCGGAATTGGCTTGGGTTGGATGGATTGGAGCATTTTTCAGGGAGCATTGCTTCTGTTATTGACCAACCTTGCAGGTATGGTTATGGCGGCGGCTTTGACATTTCTGTTTTTGGGATTCAGCCCTTTTAGACTGGCCAGAAAGGGCATTGCTTATTCCCTTATAGTGGTAGGTGTAGTTAGTATGCCTTTGTTTTTTGGATTCATGGATATGGTACGGGAGAATGATGTAATTTCCAAACTGGATGGATATCAGGTGGAGGGCACTACCCTGAGGGACATCACGGTCCGAGGGATCAACCCTGTCAGGCTGGCCGTGAAAATTGTTACTGAAGGCAATCTTGACGAAAAAAGGCTGAAATCCATAAAGAATGAAATCGAAGAAATGCTGGGGGAAGAAGTGGAACTGGAAGTCACCATGGGAGTAAAAGTTTTTTAACCCTGATTCATCTATCCATTATCCAAAATCAGGTGTAATAAATTAAGGTAAACACCACCATAGGCTGTAGGGACTTTTATCCTGATAGAAGCAGCTTTAGTTATTTTGGCAGATTATTGATATCTTGAAGCAGTTTTACTCAATTAACAAATCAATAAAACAAAAAAAATGAAAAGAAAAGCAACAGCAATCTGGAAAGGAACAGGATTGGAAGGCAGTGGATCTTTGTCTTCTCCCAGTGGTTTTTTTGATAATTCTCCATATAGTGCTAAAACCAGGTTTGAAAATGAAGATGGAACTCAGGGAACCAACCCTGAGGAAATGATTGCCGCCGCCCATGCGGGTTGTTTCAATATGGCTCTGAGTTTTCAAATAGCTGGTAAAGATTTAAAAGCTGACGAATTGAACACTACGGCTACTGTTACTTTGGAAAAAGGTGATGCCGGTTTTTCCATTACCGGGATTTTGCTGGATCTAAAGGGAAAGGTATCTGGAATGAATGAAGCCCAATTCAAGGAACTGGCTGAGGTAGCCAAGGAAAACTGTCCGGTAAGTAAAGCTCTAAGCGCTGTGCCGATTACTTTAAAGATCACGTTTAACGCTTAAAACTAGAGTTTTTTATTTGTTGCTAAAGTGCCGGAAAGTCCTTTCCGGCACTTTTTCTGTTTAATTTCAAACATGAATAGAAAAATGTGGCTTTTGGGCTGGATTACCCTCCTGGGTTTTGGCCTTGCCGGCATGGTGCTGGTATATTTTTTTCAGGAGCAATCCATGGCTGAGCTGTGGACTGGACATTGGTATTTACCGGCCCAGTTTCTCCTGGGCGGTTTGACAGGCTTTATTGGAGCACATTTGTCTAAATGGCTTATCCTGCAACCTTTTTTTGAGACGGAAAAAATCCGGTACCGGAAATTGATCAACCACTGGTCATGGTCAGGCAAGGGGATTGTATTTATTTCTATCTGTGCAGGGGTAGGAGAAGAAATGTTTTTTCGTGCAGGACTACAACCCCTTCTGGGATTGTGGCCTACAGCTGTGGTATTTGTACTCATTCATGGTTATCTGAATCCTTTCAATTGGCGCATCAGTACTTACGGACTGCTTATGGTGGGACTGATTGCTTTTTTTGGCTTTTTATATGAGGAGGCAGGGATTATAACGGCCATGACTGCCCATGCCGTCTTTGATGCAGTATTGTTATTCTGGATGACTAAAGGGAATAATTCAATTGAGAAAGTATGGGAGAATTTCAATTCTAACACCTGATGGTGAGGTCTTTGGAATTTTATTTTTCCTTCACCAATTCGACAGACTTGATCCCCTTAATCTAATCTCCCAAACGAAAAGCCCCGACCTGGACAGCCGGGGCTTGGGAGAACTGAAATCGGGCATTTCGCAGCTAACTAAAGGAGGGTTGATAAAAAAACACTGGCCTACCCGTAGTTAGGTGTGCGATTCTCCCGAATTTAGGACAAGCTACACCGACCTGCGGGAAGTGGTATGTCATGACCTATTTTTTTGCCGTTGAAAAGAGCGTTGAACCGTTCAAACTGATTTTGTTTTACTCAATCAACACCTGGAATTCATTACTGCTTCTGCCACCAGGAGTGACCGTCACATACCTTAAGGTTAATGGCCCCTGTCCTTCCCCGGGAATAGGGGTTAAGATTGGTCCTGCATACAGCGAACCAGTCTGATCTGCCTTGTGACCGTCCAGGGTATAATACACCCTGGCCCCGGCTACCAAAGGCTGAATTTCCACTTTATGTCTTCCGCTTTCGGAATCTATACTGATTTCCACATCCGCTTCCGGAATCCGGAAAAACACCCCGTTTTTCTCAAAATCAAGCAACCTGTGGGGTAAGCGGTCCTGGATAAAGGACCGGTAATTTTTTTCGTCTTTTGGCTTCCAGGCCACTTCGGCCAGGGCGAGTGCCCGGGGGAAAAGGTAATATTCCATTTTGTTATTGGTAGCCAGGTACTCGGTCCAAAGGTTGGCTTGCACCCCCAATACATGTTTTCCTTCTTCAGTGGTCAGGGCGTCTGGAACAGGATTGTATCCGTATACTTTTTCCAGGGGTAAAAAGCCACCAATGGCAAGGGGTTCTGTAGTTTTATCTTCTGCCTGGTAATGATCAAAATACATGTGGCTGTTTGGGGTCATGATAACATCGTGTCCCATTTTAGCTGCGGCAATGCCTCCTTTCTCCCCTCTCCAACTCATGACTGTGGCATTAGGTGCCAATCCACCTTCCAGTATTTCATCCCAGCCAATCAATTTACGGCCATTTTTGTTTAGAAACTGCTCGATTCTGCGGATAAAAAAGCTTTGAAGCTCATGTTCATCTGCCAACTTTTCTTTTTTAATGACTTTTTGAGCGATGGCCGAAGTTTCCCAGTGGTCTTTGGGTACTTCGTCCCCTCCTATATGAATGTATTCCCCGGGAAAGATTTCCATGACTTCGCTCAGTACATCCTCAAGAAATTGATAAGCTTCAGGAGTAGGCCCATAAATATTGTAATGTACACCCCAATAGCCAGGTACCTGATTGCTGATATCATTATCTAAAGGCTCACCCTTATCGTTGAGAGCAGCAATGGTACCTTTTCCTTCGTCCTTGTTAACATCAAAACTTCCCAGTTCAGGATAGGCGGCCAGGACAGCAGAGCTGTGTCCGGGAAGTTCTATTTCCGGGATAATGGTAATCTTTCTGTCGGCGGCATATTGTACGATGGCCCTGGCCTCCTCCTGGCTGTAATAGCCCCCATGGGACTTGCCATCATAAATGAAGGGTTGGAAATCGTAATATTGCCCGATAATGGTAGAATCCCTCCAGGCACCGATGGTAGTAAGTTTGGGGTATTTTTTGATTTCAAGCCGCCAGCCCTGATCATCGGTCAGGTGCCAGTGCATGGTGTTGAACTTCAACTGCGCCATCAGGTCCAGTATTTTCTTGATCTGTTGGCTGCTGAAAAAATGCCGTGAAACGTCCAGCATGACACCCCTGTAACTAAAAGCCGGGGCATCTGAAATTTCCAGCCGGGGCAAAACTACTGCTGTTTCCCTTACTTCCAGAAGTTGAATCAGTGATTGCAAACCGTAAAACAAACCTTTGCCTGCACCTTTTATGTGCACCCCACCATCGTCGATATTCAGGTAATAAGCTTCTTCCTGTCCATCCACCAAATTTTCTTCCAAATGAATAACTGGTCCTTCGCCAGGGGAATATTGCAGTATATTCAGCTGGAAACCAGTTTTTGCTTCCAGCATTTCGTTAAAAATGGCGGCGGATTTTCTGGCATCTGAAGTGGCAGCCAGCAAGGCCGTCCCTGGCTGTAATACCCAATGACCTTCTTCCATCCGAATGGCTTTGGGCTGGGGGACAATGCTGATGTTTTGGGCGGGCAGGGTTATAGCACACATTAAAACCAATATGCCTGTTAGCAAAAGCTTTCTATTCATGAATCTTTTTTTATTTATCAGGTTAAAAACCAGGTTAGCAGATTATTAATTTTAAGTTTGTTAAAATTTTTTATTAACCATCAAATGTAATTAAAAAAAATAAATATAAAAATGATGAATTTTCAGGCAATTGTAAGGCGAAATCTATAATTTTTTAATGAATTTATGGGTCAGTAATTCTAAGCTTTTAATTCCCTGTTACATAAAAAGGGTCGATAAGAAATAAGTTAGGATTTTCAGGAGCTACTGTCACCTTTACCGCATGCATGTCCCGGTCGCCAAAAACCTGAACAGCAGTGAAATTTGTCAGGGTTTTTCCGGTATTATCACGCAAGGGCTTGTCTACCATAAAGCGGTGGTGGTCTCCATATAGGAGCAGCACAGGCTTTCCAAATGCCATCACGCTTTCCCGCAGCAATTGCACAAAACTGGCATGACCGTTGCGCTCATCCATGCTATTGTAATTCAAGCCCGCATGCAGCACTAGTACCAGGCCCCGGCTACCTGCTGTTTTTGCCTGTTCAAAAAGTTGCTTCAACCAGAAATTATTCGCAAGTTCCCGCTCATAAAATTCATCATTCAGAGCAGCTGAATCTAGTTTAAAGTTATTGTTGGATCCGGTAACATGAAAGGTCCCAAAGGTTAGCCCAGACATTTGCCAGCGGGCATTTTCAGGGAATTTTTCAAATCCCTCCCAACTATTTTGTCTTTCCAGAGCCATTGGGTTTTTTCCCTGACTTTGATCCTCCGAATAAAAAACCTGTCGCAGTTTATCCAATCGTTCTTCCGGATCAAAACCACCACAGGCTTCCCTGTGGCAATCCGTCCATTCATTGTCTCCCGGTGTATAAATCAAAGGCTGCCTAAAGTCATTGAAATAGCCTTTAATCCTTTCAAAATATTCGTCCGTACAAGGGGTGCTTCCGGATTTAATATCGCCAACATGAAGCGTGAAGTCTGCTGCTGTGGTATTTATTGACTGGATCAGGCGTTCAAAACGTTGAAAATCCTCAGGGAGGTGGTATGGGACATCACCAATGGCCATAAAGGTGACCTTTTTATTATCTCGTGGAAAGCAGGAAATCAGGCAGGTGCAAGTAATTAAAATGAAAACAAATCGGTAGCTCATGCTTTCCTGATTAATAAAAAATTGGTTTATATTTTTACCTTATGTTAATATCATAAATCGATGCCAAAATTCATGCTGAATACTGTTTGTGTCACCGACTTTTTTTATTTATTTTTCACAGGAAGAAATTTTCAAAGTCAAAACTTCCTTTTGGTTTTCAAATCCAATCAGTAAAATTGATGTATGTTTCTTATAAAAATCAAAGTTAATAAAATCATTTGGTTTAGATTAAGGACTTTATTTTTTTAATAATCGTTTTTAGCCATTCAATAGAAGCAATTTGTCTGGTTTTAATTAACCAGCCCCTTCTCCTTATAAGTTAAATGGAAGATGGGAAATGAAATGATTTAAGTAAAATCAAATAAATACCTGGTTTTTAAAATGAAAAATGCAGCTGAACTGAGTTTTTGGATGCTGGGATACATTTTACCGGGGACTACCGGGAGGTATTCCTTTGTGATTGGCTGAACTCTCCTTTTAAATTCTTTGGAAAATTTTGAATTAAATTACTACCCTGCTACTTTTATATTTGAATTGCTAATCTTCTAAAGTGTGGGTAAATAAACTTTCTGCTTTTGGAGAATAGGTTTTAAATTTGATAAAATTATACGGTTAAATTTTGCAGCTAAACTGTCCTTTTTTGTTCAGGGGCATTTGCTGCTTTTTTTATTGTAATCAATAATGTTCAGTTCAATACAGGGACTTACCTGGCGAAGCTGTGCCTGACTCCATTAACCCTTTGATGTTTTCTCCCAGCCTGATTACCTTATTCGTTGTGGCAGCATTGGTTTTTGTACTATACAAAGACCTGCTAAGACCATCTTTTGCATTTTTGGGTGCGGTTTTTTTAATGCTCCTTCTGCAGATCATCAGTCCCGAGGAATTCTTGATGGGCCTGGCCAACAAACAGATCATTGTGATTTTTTTGCTGATCGGACTCACGGCAGGAATTCAAAAAAATATCGGTACGGGCTTTTTCTTCAGACTTTTCAGCCAAAAATTGAAGCCTGGTATATTTCGCATACGCCTGATGCTTTTGGTGGGAAGCCTGTCTGCTGTATTGAACAACACTCCGGTTGTAGCCTTTATGATTCCTTATGTCAAGGAGTGGACCAAAACCAACAATTATCCTGCATCAAAATTTCTGATACCTCTTTCCTTTTCCACTATTTTGGGAGGTATGATTACGGTGGTAGGAACCTCTACCAACCTGGTGTTGAATGGGCTGATCAGTCAATATGGTCTGCCCTTATTGGGTTTTGAAGATTTCCTTTACCTGGGTTTATTGGTTACTTTCTTCGGGATCAGCTATCTGAGCCTGGCTTCTTCCCACCTTTTACCAGCCAGAGAGGAAAACAAAAGTGAGATCATTGATCACCTGAATGAATACCTGGTAGAAACCTACCTGCCCAAAGGATCGAAAATGCATGGTAAATCGGTCAAAGAGGCAGGGCTCAGGAAATTGAAAGAAATTTTTCTTGCAGAAATAAAAAGGGGAAGTCTGGAAATATCACCGGTGGGACCCAATGAAATTTTGCAGGAAGGGGACAAGCTTTTCTTTACCGGCAATTCTGAAGCCATTCTCAAGTTGATTCAGGAAGAAAATGGGCTTAGCCTTCCGGAAGACGGTTATGTGTCCAACTATGGCTTCTTCCAATTGACCGAAGCCGTGGTGCCGGCCTCTTCTGCCTTGATAGGTGAAAAGATCAAGGACAGCGATTTCCGAAACCGCTACCAGGCTTCGATTATTTCCATCCACAGAAATGGTACGCAGCTGAAAGGAAACATTGGGGAAACCAAGGTGCAGGCCGGAGATCTTTTTTTGATGCTGACTGGTAAGGAAGATAACAGGAACGATTATTTGAAAGACTTGATCATTATCACCCTTAGAGGAGAGATCAGCCAGGACAGGGGTACCTTCAAAAGATTACCTTCCCTGATGGCATTGTTCATATTGTTCACCGGGATTATCGGCTGGTTAGATCTTTTTATGGCAGCTTTTGCAGGAATCCTTACCCTGTATATATTTAAAGTGTTAAATTTGCAGACTTTACGGAAGGCAGTAGACCTGGACCTTTTGTTGATCCTGGTCTGTTCTCTTTCTTTGGGAGTAGCTTTGAACAATTCCGGAGCCGCCAACCAACTGGTCAATGGATTGCTTTACCTGACCGACGGGACGGCGGTGATGCTGGCTTTGGTCCTGTTGTTTGTCATGACCCTGGTACTGACCAGCCTGATCACCAATGCGGCTGCGGTCTCCATTATGTTTCCCATTGCCATGGAGCTGGGTAACCAGCTGGAGCAACCTTTGGCCCCCTTCTTTGTGGCCATCGCCTTTGGGGCATCTGGAGACTTTATGACCCCCATAGGCTATCAAACGAATCTGATGGTCATGGGCCCGGGCAATTACAAGTTTAAGGATTACTTTAAAATAGGTTTTCCCCTAACCCTGATTTATAGTACCGTGGTACTGTTGTTTATCCAATGGTATTATTTGTAAGTTTTATTCAGAATAGGTCAAATGCAGGAAAACATACATCCCTCAGAATTTAAAATTACACGCGAACTGCGGCAGCAAGCTCTGGGGCAACAGGCCAAACTGCTTTGGTTTACCGGCCTGTCGGGTTCGGGTAAGTCCACCCTGGCCAATGCCACAGAACAGGCTTTGCACAAAAGGGGTTACCATACCTATTTGCTGGATGGGGACAATATCCGCTGCGGACTGAACAAAGACCTGAGTTTCAGTAAATCAGACCGTATTGAAAATATCCGTAGAATTGCCGCTGTAAGCCAGTTGATGATGGATGCCGGACTAATTGTCTTATCGGCATTCATTTCTCCCTATATTTCCGACAGGGAGATGATACGGGATCTGGTAGGCAGTGATCGCTTTCTGGAAATCCATGTAGATTGTCCACTGGAAGTCTGTGAAGAAAGGGATGTAAAAGGCCTGTATCAAAAAGCCAGGCAAGGTTTGATCAAGGATTTTACAGGCATTGATTCCCCTTATGAAGCTCCTGAATCCCCTTTTTTGGTGATCAAAACAGCAGAAGTATCTCCGGAGAAAGCTGTGGAACAATTAATGAATGAATTAGAGAAAAAAATAAAAATATAGTTATGGCGCAATATTATTTATCCCATTTGGAGGAACTGGAGGCAGAGGCAATTTTTGTTATCCGGGAGGTGGTCTCCCAATTTGAAAAGCCTGCCCTTTTGTTTTCAGGTGGCAAGGACAGCATTGTACTGGCCCACCTGTCCAAAAAAGCATTTTATCCTTCCAGAATCCCCTTTCCCCTGATCCACATCGATACGGGCCACAATTTCCCGGAAACCATTGCTTTCAGGGACGACCTTGTCAATAAGCTGGGCGTACAACTTATCGTTGGCTCGGTACAGCAAAGTATCAATGATGGAAAAGTAAGGGAAGAAACCGGTGTAAATGCTAGCCGTAATGCCCTGCAGACCGTAACTCTGCTGGATACGCTGGAAAAATTCAAAATTGACGCCGCTATGGGTGGTGCCAGAAGGGACGAGGAAAAGGCCCGGGCCAAAGAACGCTTTTTTTCACATAGGGACGAATTTGGACAATGGGATCCCAAAAACCAAAGACCCGAGCTATGGAACCTGTTCAACGGCAAAAAACATTTAGGGGAACATTTCAGGATATTCCCTATTTCTAATTGGACGGAGATGGATGTCTGGCAGTACATCCAAAACCAAAACATCGATTTGCCTTCCCTGTACTTTTCCCACCAAAGGGAATGTGTGGTCAGAGATGGGGTGATCCTGGCCAAGTCGGAGTTTATCCAGCTGAAGCCGGAAGAAGAAGTCAAAACCATGACGGTCCGGTACCGTACCTGTGGAGACATGCCCATCACGGGAGCGGTGGAATCAGATGCCGACGACCTTGACAAGATCATCGCCGAAGTAGCCACCACCCGAACCACAGAGAGAGGCACCCGTGCCGATGACAAAAGAGGCGAAACCGCCATGGAAGACAGGAAGAAAAGCGGGTACTTCTAGAGAGGAATGGAAAGTGAGCAAACAAAAAAAGAGTCACAGAGGTACACAAAGGATGCACAACAGCCACGAAGATTTATTAGGATTGGTTGGCCTTTAAAAATGAGCCATTAGCAAATTGCAAAATAAAAAAGAATACTGCAGGGTGGTAAAGACGAAATCCCCCTTTCAAAAGGGGGTAGGGGGATTTTTTCGCAATCAAAAATTAATCCTGAATTAAGTTAGTAATTAGGGAGAAGCGAAAAAAAAGAGTATCGAAGCACACAGAGGCTGCGCAAAGCCGACGAAGGAGAGAAATAGAGACGAAGAGAGGGGAGACAGATAGACTAAGAGACGGAGCGACCGATGGTCCAGGTTTCTGAGCGGAGCCGAAGGGATGATGTTAGGGCTTATTAACCCTTAACCACTACAGTTGAATCCATAGTTAGGCCCAACTGCCAGCCAGGTACAATAAAGTACCCCAGCCGGCAAGAAGCTTTTAACCCTTAGACCTTTCTGACCGACTTATCGGGAGGTAGGTACAATAAATAAATACAAGACTGATATTAGAAATAAAACTACGAGCATGAGCATACAGGAAACCAATCAATTGTTGAGATTTACCACGGCAGGGTCTGTGGATGATGGGAAAAGCACTCTCATAGGGAGGTTGTTATTTGATTCCAAATCTATTTTTGAAGACCAGATAGCCGCCGTAAAAACCTCCAGCGAAAAAAAAGGTTTTGACTATGTAGACCTTTCCTTGCTAACCGACGGCCTCAAGTCGGAAAGGGAACAGGGCATCACCATTGATGTGGCTTACCGGTATTTTGCCACGCCCAAGCGGAAATTTATCATTGCCGACACTCCCGGTCACATTCAGTATACCAGAAACATGGTGACTGGGGCATCTACTGCCAACCTGGCCATTATTCTGATTGATGCCAGAAAGGGCTTGCTGGAACAAACCTACAGGCATTCCTTTATCGCTTCTCTGCTGAAAATACCTCATGTGATCGTTTGTGTCAATAAAATGGATCTGGTGGACTATGATGAAGCGGTGTTCGAAAAAATCATCAAGGACTACAAAGATTTTGCCAGCAAAATGGAAATCAAAGACGTACATTTTGTGCCTATTTCCGCTTTAAAGGGAGACAATGTAGTAGACAGGTCCAAAAATATGGATTGGTACGAGGGGCCTACCCTGTTGTACCTGTTGGAAAATGTTCACATCGCTTCCGACTTGAACCACATTGATTGTCGTTTTCCTGTTCAAATGGTCATCCGGCCCCATACCCACGAGCATCAGGACTTCAGGGGTTATGCCGGAAGGATAGAAGGAGGGATTTTTAAACCCGGGGACGATGTGAAGGTATTGCCTACCGGCTTCACTTCCAAAATCAAAAGCATAGAGCTCAACGGGCAACCCATTGCCGAGGCCTTTTCACCCATGTCGGTGACCATGACCCTGGAGGATGAATTGGATATCAGCAGGGGTGACATGCTCGTAAGGCCCAACAATGTGCCAAATGTGGCCCAGGATCTGGATGTAATGGTATGCTGGATGAGTCAGCAAAAGCTGGCAGGGAGAACCAAATTACTGATCAAACATACCACTAAAGAGTGTCAAGCAATGGTAAAAGAGATCCTTTACCGGGTGGATGTCAACACACTTCACCGGGAAGAAGGGGTGCAGGAAATCGGGATGAATGACATTGCCCGCATTAGCCTGCGTACCGCTCAACCTTTGTTTATGGATGCCTACCGGCGAAACCGCCAAACTGGTTCTATCATCCTTATCGACCCCAATACCAACGAAACCGTCGCTGCCGGTATGGTGATTTAGCGGAATATGCTCCGAAGTTTTTCAGTTGTAAAGAGATTTAGGGACGGAGAGACGAAGGGACATAGGGACGAAAAGATTGAGAGACGAAGGGACTTGTGCCTCAAAACCCTTCAATAGGAATGTGGCTTTAGCCCATTCCAATAATTAGCAATCCAAAAACCCCGGCTTTAGCCAAAATTGAAGAAATGTAAGGCCATTAATTTTTAATTGGAGTATGAAAACAAAATTTTCAAATGATTTATTAGTGGTTTGCCCTAAAAAATCAAAAAGCGCATTTTAGGGGAAAAGTGTTACAGGAAGTAGGAAGTGTTTTTGGTAAAATTTGGATTTAAGCCATCTTGATTTAGCTAAGGCCGCTGAAGCTGACAAACCCTATATTGCCTACAGCTATTAGGCAACTGATTAAAAATTCAAATCTGCCAAATAAGTTTATTATCAATGTTTATAGGGAAAACTCTTTTGAAATTTAAATAAGGAGAAAGGCTTATACCTTTTCTTTTAATAAAAAGGTCTTTCCTGAAAATTTAAATTTCTTTTATTATTGAATAAGTGGCTGAAAAAAAACCCATTGAAAAAACATAAAATGAATATATCACAACTCACCAAAATAGCAGTAACTGCCGCCAAATTAGCCGGGCAGGAAATACTCAAGATTTACCATTCTGCCGATTTTGGTGTGGAGATGAAAAGCGACGATTCCCCCTTGACACTGGCCGACAAGGCCGCCCATGAGGAGATCATGAAATACCTCAGTGAAACCGGGCTGCCCGTACTTTCCGAAGAAGGTAAATCCATTCCCTACGAAGAGCGCAAAAACTGGGAATATTTCTGGATGGTAGACCCACTTGATGGCACGAAGGAGTTTATCAAGAAAAACGGGGAATTCACCGTCAATATTGCGCTGATTCACAGAGATACGCCGGTGATGGGCGTGGTTTATGCGCCTGTATTGGATAGGATGTACTGGGGAAATGCTGAAGAAGGAGTCTGGAAACAGGAAGGGAAGGAAAAGGCGCGCATGCTGAAGCGACCTGAGAACAAAATGGTTCGCGCTATCGTGGCCAGCCGCTCCCACCTAAGTCCGGAAACACAGGAAGTAATCGACCGCTATCCGGATGCAGAAGTGATCAGCATGGGATCATCCCTGAAATTCATGCTGCTGGCGGAAGGGAAGGCCCAACTCTATCCCCGCTTTGCGCCAACAATGGAATGGGATACCGCTGCTGCCCATGGGGTCTTGTTGGCCCTGGGATTTACTGTAAAAAAAACCGATAATAATCAGCCTCTGTTGTATAACAAACAAAACTTATTAAACCCTTTTTTTATTTGTGAGGGATAAACTTTAATCCGATTCCTTTTCAAAAAGCAGAGGCTGTCCGAAAAGTCGGGCAGCCGCTAATTTAGTTGTTTTTTTCTCCAAAAATGGTATTCTGGAGTTGTACAAAAAAGCAACAATAAATTTAACCAATTCACATTCAATTTATTAGAAAAAGTAACAATGGAATTTATGCTGATGGCACTCGGCCATAACCTAAGGAAGATAATGGCAGCAGCAGTCTTTCCAACTAAAACGGTTTTCGCATCTCCAAAACCGGTTTACATTGCGGTACTTTTGGGCGAAAATCACCCTTTTTGTTTATCAGTGCTACGAATTATTGGAGATTCAAACTTTTCCGAATATTCCAGAAAAATAGCTGCATAAAAAAGGCTGCCCTATTCGGACAGCTTCTTTTTTTATTTACATATTCAATCAAAAAGAATGGTTTGTTTTTGATATTCGTTTGAATATTTTAATTTTGAAACCTGAACTCAAATAAGTGTTGACTTTGAAATAAAAATAATTTTTATTATTGCTAATTAATGCTGCTTTTAAATTTTCTATTGTTTTTAACACATAAAAAATGAAAATCCGAAATATATGTTGTATCGGTGCCGGGTATGTTGGAGGCCCGACTATGGCCGTGATCGCGAAGAAGTGTCCTGACATTAATGTTACTGTTGTAGATATCAATAAAGCCAGAATCGCAGCCTGGAACGATCCGAATGTGGAAAATATTCCAGTCTATGAACCTGGCTTGTCTGCAGTTGTAGCCGAGGCCAGGGGAAGAAACTTGTTTTTTTCATCTGAAGTGGATAAGGCCATTGACGAGGCAGAGATGATTTTTATATCTGTGAATACACCTACCAAGACCTACGGGGAGGGAAAAGGGCAGGCTGCAGATCTGAAATGGATTGAATTGTGTGCCCGTCAAATCGCTAGGGTGGCAAAAGGAGATAAAATAGTGGTAGAGAAATCTACCCTTCCGGTCCGCACGGCCAGTACATTAAAAGATATCCTGACCCATACGGGTAATGGGTTGAATTTCCAGATTTTGTCTAATCCCGAATTTTTAGCCGAAGGTACGGCGGTGGATGATTTAATGAAACCTGACAGGGTGCTTATTGGAGGAGATCAGACACCAGATGGGGAAAGGGCCATTCAGGCACTAGTTGAGGTTTATGCCAGATGGGTACCTAAAGACAGGATACTAACCACGAATGTTTGGTCTTCTGAATTGTCAAAATTGACAGCCAATGCCTATTTGGCCCAAAGGGTGTCTTCCATCAATTCACTGTCTGAACTTTGCGAATTTACTGAAGCAGATGTGAATGAGGTAGCCAAGGCCATCGGAACAGATTCGCGTATTGGCCCCAAATTTTTGAAGGCTTCAGTAGGCTTTGGAGGGTCCTGCTTTCAAAAGGACATATTGAATCTGGTTTATATCTCCCGGTCTTACGGATTGCATGAAGTGGCTGACTATTGGGAACAGGTGATCATTATGAATGACCATCAGAAAAGAAGGTTTTCCAAAAAAATCATCAGGAATTTGTACAATACCGTAAGTGGTAAAAAAATTGCATTTCTAGGCTGGGCCTTTAAAAAGGACACCAACGATACCAGGGAGTCAGCGGCCATTTATGTGGCAGATCACCTTTTGAATGAACAATCTATTATTGAAGTGTACGATCCAAAAGTCAACAAGCAGCAGATTTTTTCTGATCTTGATTATCTGGGCTCCAGAAGCCCTGAGGACAACCGGAAAAATCTTACAGTTGGCTCTGACCCTTACAAGGTTTGCGAAGGATCACATGCAGTTGCGGTCCTTACAGAGTGGGATGAATTTAAAACTTATGATTGGCAGAAAATTTATGATAGCATGTTAAAACCTGCCCATGTTTTTGATGGAAGGAATTTATTGGATAAAGAAGCCCTGAGGGCCATCGGATTTCAGGTTCATGCAATAGGCACTGCAGATTAAAAAAGTAAAACAAAAAAGGGGATCAATTGATCCCCTTTTTTTTATTCAATTATTTGTCCTTGACATCATCCTTAACCTCGTCCAATATTTTTTCGACAGCTTTCACATCAAGCTTTTCATCTTTCGCAAAAAATGATGCAAGTTTGGCAAAAGAACCGCTAAAATAACCCGAAAGCAGGTTTTTTATGGTAAAACTCCTGTATTCATCCTTCGAAACGATAGGATAGTATTCATGAGACTTACCATAGGCATTGTGCTTGACAAAACCTTTCCTTTCCAATATCCGTATAATGGTTGAAACAGTATTATAGGCTGGTTTCGGTGTTTTCATTTTTTCCAGGACATCCTTGACAAAACCTTTCTCAATGTCCCAAAGGATCTGCATGATCTGCTCTTCCGCTCTTGTTAATTCTCTCATATTTTTAATTAAGTAGGTGATTTTTCATGAACTTAACCATTTAGTTTTTTATTTGCAAAACTTTTATAAAAAAAATTTTTTTTTAAATGGAATTATTCAAAAAAAAGTGTTTAAAATTAAAATTACCTGTAGGGCCTACAAATATCCATGAATTTGCCCATATTGGTTTTCATTGCAAAGTTTTCAATTTTATTATTCCAGAAGCATGCAATAATTTGATAAGCGGATAAGTTGGGTCAAACTCAAACCATTTGACCGCAAAATTAACCCGTTTTGGAAGGCGATGGTGGTTGTTTTGAAACAATTCTCCAAGCATCAGAAAATCCAGAAACAGAGAATTTTTTGACTGGTCGTTATTGTTAAAATTTGCGTAACCGTATTTGTGGCCGCTCCAATTGACGATGGCCCCATGTACTGGTCCCATCATAAAATGTATGGGCAATAGAAAATACATCCACCAATGGGTGCCAGCCAATTCAAACACGCTTATCGATAGCACATAAATAGATACATAAACCAAAACCCATCCTATTCTGATGCCCATGGTATCGGCAAACCGGTCAAACCGATTCCAGTCCGGTACATCCTTTGAGAACCTTTCTTCGGGCTTTACCTTGAATGTGAAATGCTCATTGTAGATTTTTTTTGTTTTCCACATCATGGTAAACAGGTTCTCTGTATGGTGTGGACTATGGGGATCATCTGGGGTATCACTGTAGGCATGGTGCATGCGATGTAAAATAGCATAAGCTCTGGGGGATAAATAGGAACTCCCTTGAGCAATCCAGGTGAAAACGTAAAAGAATTTTTCCCAGAATTTGCTCATGATAAACATTTGGTGAGCCGCATAGCGGTGAAGGAAAAAACTCTGGCAAAACAAAGAGAAATACCAATGGATAAGAAATAGAAATAGTAGAATCACTAGCTGTCAGATTTGATTGTAATTATAAGGTAAAATTAAATCCATTTTTTTTTAAAAAAAGCATCAGAACCTTTTATTTATATAAAAGGTGATTCATGTCATTTTTTTGAGCCATGTAAAAGGAGTTATAAGAAACCTGTTTTTTTATTTCTTAACAGAATGGGCTACATTTAAGTTTAGAATGAATAAACCCAAAAATTATACCGACCCAAAACAGGGAAAGCATAATAACTTGCAAAATTCAGAATTGGCTGTAAATGAGAAAGATGCTGATCTTTGGATTCAATTTAAGCAGGGTAGTGAAACCGCATTTATTAAAATTTATGAAAGGTACTACGATCAGCTTTTTAATTATGGCTTAAGGCTTTCCGGACAGCCGCAGCTTACCGAAGATTGTATTCAGGACCTTTTTATCCAAATCAGGCTAAAAAGATCGGGGTTGGGAAATACAGATAGCATCAAATTTTACCTGATGAAATGCCTGAAAAGGAAACTGATTCGTGAAATGGGCAAATCCAAAAAGACCATAGCCTTCAAAGATCATGAACCATTTCAGATCATTTATTCCCATGAGCAGGTAATGATTGATCAACAATTTCATGAAGAACAGGCAAATCAACTTAATCAAGCTTTGAAAAAATTGTCAGGACGGAAAAAGGAAGCGCTATATTATTTTTATTTTGAGGGACTTCCCTATCACCAAATTAGCGAATTAATGGGGTTTTCCCATGTTAAATCCGCCAGAAACCTGATTTACCAAGCCATATCCACATTGAAATTGGTACTTCGATAGCCCTTTAGCTGGCATAGTATTTTTTTTGCATTTGCCTTTTTAAAGTATTTCCTCTACCATCAAAGTGAAATTTTCTGATTTTTTTTTCAAAAATAATGATGTCATTTTCCTTCCCTTTGCCTTATACCCATAGGTAAGCAGCTGAAATATGAAAACGGCAAAGGATACCACCTTTCTATTATTAACCGATCCGGAATTTGTCCGTTGGGTCAAGTCCCCTGATGCGGAGTTGGATACGTACTGGAAAAATTGGCTGCTAGCACATCCTGATAAAATAAAGAGTGTAAAAGAGGCCAGAGAAATAATTGATGGTTTGAAGTCGAAACAAGGTGTCTTGCCAAAAAATAATAAATACGAGGTATTGCAAAAAATTTTGGCAACAGAAACACCGGGGACAAGACCTTCATCAGAAAAAAACACCTCGCAAAGAGACCCGTTTTTTTGGCTCATTATGGGTCAGTGGACCAAGGTAGCTGCCATTCTGGTTTTTGTACTGGTATCCATTTTTTTATTGAGCAGGATGGCCATTGATCCGGCACCATTGGAACCTGCCGAGGTACCAAAAGTGGCCATGATAGTAAAAACTACGCAATTTGGGGAAAAATTGAATTTCAAACTTCCCGATGGCTCAACAGTTTGGTTGAATTCAGGAAGTGAATTGATTTTCCCGGAAAGATTCGATTCATTGGAGAGAAGGGTTATCCTGACTGGAGAGGGATTTTTTGACGTTCAGCAGGATTCCAGCAGCACATTTAGGGTAGTGTCCGGTAACCTGATCACCGAGGCAGTAGGCACTTCTTTCAATATCAAATACATTGATATGGATCAATTGGCAGTTTCCTTGGTCAGTGGAAAGGTAAGGATAAACCACGATAGCTTGGAACATGGCTTGATTTTACAAGCAGGCCAGCAGCTTAGGTACCTTGATTCAGATAAGCGTTTTGAGGTAAAACCCTTTTCTACCGCTGAAATTACAGGATGGAGGGAAGGGCTGCTTCAATTTTCCGATGCTGGATTTGAAGAGGTAATTCGTCAATTGGAACGCTGGTATGGGGTCAGCATTTCAGTTACAGGCCATCCATCCAATACCTGGCAACTCAGCGGAAAATACAACAACCAAAATCTCGATTTGGTGTTGGATCGAATGGCTTACATAGAAAATTTCGAATATTACATCAGCGGCAAAAACGTAAACCTAAAATTTTAAATATATGACAGACTTCCAATGAGAAAATGGGTAAAGAACCCCTAAAATGGTCCGGGATGGAAAGTCATTGGGGAATGCACCATCACCGAACCAGGCTTAATGAATGTTTCAATAAACCTTTTAAAATTATGAAATTTAAATTACAAAAGACAATTTATATGTTGTCACGCTATTTCCTTTATGGATTTTCCCTGCAACTACTGGTATTAAACCTGGTTCTAGCAGGAAGTGTCAATGCCCAATTGGAGACCATTGATAAGGTTTGGGTCAATTTGAATCAAAAGGAGATGTCTTTGGGCCAGTTTTTCAGGCAGGTTGAATCCAGGACACCCTTCACCTTTTCCTATGACAAAAAGGATCTGGACAGGGAAATGAAAGTGGTTTTGACCAACAGCGGTGCAAGTGTGGAGACCATGCTTCAGGAAGTAGCCCAGCAAACTTCACTGGGTTTCCGCCAGGTCAATGATCAGATTGATGTTAGAAAAATTAACAAGTTATCCGCTAAGGTGGAAACCTTGGTGGAAATAACGGTGAGTGGACTTGTACAAGATGAGCAGGGTCAACCCCTTCCGGGTGCCACTGTGTCGGTACAGGGAACTTCTACGGGTACTGTTACGGATCTGGACGGCAGTTATTCCCTGACTGTTCCTGATGATGCCGTATTGGTCTTTTCATACATAGGTTACGATACCCAAAGGGTAACAGTAGGCAACCAGACAACAATCAATATCACCATGAGTATGGATGAGTCTTCTCTGGAGGAAGTTTTGGTCATCGGTTACGGTACTCAAAAGCGAAGTGATCTGACTGGTGCGGTATCCTCCGTTAAGGCAGAACAATTGACAGCTTATCCCGCCATCGATGCGGTGCAGGCCTTACAAGGCCGGGCCGCGGGGGTACAGATTCAGGCCAACAACGGAGCGCCCGGTGCAAGTCTTAAAGTTCGTATCAGGGGGGGTACTTCTATCAATGCCAGCAGTGACCCGATTTTTGTGGTGGATGGATTTATTGGTGCTGCCATGCCTCCTCCGGAAGATATCGCATCCATTGAAGTGTTGAAGGATGCTTCGGCCACGGCCATTTATGGATCCAGAGGAGCCAATGGAGTCATTATGGTCACCACCAAGAGAGGCAAGAAAGGGGCCGCCAGAATTGAATTCAATACTTCTTACTCCATGCAAAACGAAATCAACCGGTTGGACTTATTGAATGCGGAGCAATTCAATGACTATATATCCGATGCCAGACCCAACATTGAGCCAGCTGGAGGAGATACCGATTGGCAGGATCAGATATTTCGGACAGGCGGCATTCAGAATTACCAGCTCTCAATCAGTGGAGGAACAGATAATGTCAATTATTATGTATCAGGAGCCTATTTTGATCAAAAAGGGGTAATCATCAATTCGGATTTCAATCGGTTCAGCATTACCAGTAACCTGGATATTCAGGCTACGGAAAAGCTAAAAATAGGATTGAACCTTTTTGCCCGGAGAAGCAGTAGTGACGGGGTAAGAACCCAGGAAGGTTCCGGCGGACTCACCCCGGGCGTAGTTGCCTCAGCATTTAAGTTTGAACCTGATCAACCCATTTACAGGGAGGATGGAACCTTCACGGTTGCCCGCCTGAATGATCCCCATGACAATCCGTATGCTGTGGCTACACAATTGGTCAATGAAAATGTAAACGATAGGTTTCAGGGCAATTTCTTTGCAGAATATGACCTGTTGGAGAACTTGAAATTCAGGACTACCTTAGGAGCAACTGCCAATGCCAGTCGCACTGGTTTGTATTCCCCAACTACCGTGACGGAAGGAAGAAATGTAGGAGGAGATGCACGCATTAATGCCTCTCGAAACACCTTGTTCTTAAATGAAAATTACCTGACCTATACAAAAAACTTTGCCGGTGACCATACATTCACCGCCATGGGAGGGTATTCCTACCAATCATCTGAAAATGAAAATTGGGGAGCAAGGGGTACTTCATTCATCACCGATGCCTTTTCCTTCTGGAATCTGGGCTCTGCTGCGGTTTGGCAAACCCCCAATTCCGGTCTTACGGACTGGAGGATTTCATCATTTTATGGTCGTTTGAATTATTCTTTGGGAGACAAGTACCTCCTTACTTTTAACGCCCGTTATGATGGTTCTTCTACCTTTTCAAGAAATAACAAGTGGGCCTTTTTTCCTTCAGGAGCCATTGCCTGGAACATGAAAAATGAGCCATTTCTGGAGACCTCGGATCTGATCAGTTTCTGGAAGTGGAGAGCCAGCTACGGAATTACAGGAAATCAGGCGATTTCTCCCTACCAGACATTGGCCAGGTTTTCACCGGTGTTTACGGTGATCGATGGTGTGCCCGTGAATGCCGTCCGCCCAACCACGGTAGCGAACGACAACCTCACCTGGGAAACCACCGCCCAGTTTAATATTGGAGCGGATATTGGCTTCTGGGACGATCGGGTTACCTTATCAGCTGAATACTACCGCATGGTCACCTCTGACCTTTTATTTGCTGTTCAGTTGCCACAATATTCCGGTTACACCAATCAATTGAGGAATATCGGTGAGGTGGAAAACAAAGGAGTGGAATTAACCCTGGGTTCAAGAAACCTGGTTGGAGCCTTTCAATGGGACATGGATATCAACTTCTCCAGAAACCGGAACACCGTTTTATCGCTGCCCGATGGAAATGATATACAATATGGTTCCGGTCCGGGCCATATGGTAGGCCTTGGCACCACACAACTGCTTAAAGAGGGTTATCCTGTTGGTAGTTTCTTTGGTTGGGTTTACGACGGTGTTTATCAGGAGGGAGAAGGTTTCCTTCCAGGTGGAGGCTTTGAACAAACTCCCGGAGGAGAAAAATTCAGAGACCTGAACAACGACGGTACGTTGAACAGCGACGATAGGGAGATCATTGGTAATCCCCATCCCGATTTCTTCTGGGGTTGGAACCATGATTTCAGGTACCGGAATTTTGACCTGAATGTATTCTTTCAGGGTTCCTTTGGCAATGATATCCTGAGTTACACCCTAATGGAGTTGGACTTAATGTCAGGGATAAACAATGCCACTACCGCAGCGCTGAACAGATGGACGCCCACAAACACGCAAACGGATATCCCAAGGGCCTTTAATGGAAGGACCAGAAGGGTTTCTACCCGTTGGATCTATGACGGTTCTTTTACCAGGCTGAAAAACCTGTCCCTGGGCTACAATTTCCCTAAATCGATTGTTGACAGGTTGAGTTTATCCAGGTTGAGGGTATATGTGAGTGCCCAGAACGTTCTGACCTTTACCCAGTATGAAGGGTATGATCCTGAGGTGAATTACCGATCCGGTGGAGCTACCGATGGCAACAGGAACCTGGGATTGGATTACGGAAGTTATCCCAATGCAAAAAGTTATACAGTGGGATTAAATGTAGGATTTTAATCTAGCCACCAAAAAAGAAATAACCATGAAAACGAAAATATATAAATCTTTGGTTTTGGCCATGACTTGCTGGTTTGCCGGATGTACTGATCTGGAAGAAAAACCGGTAGGCTTGTTGGCCCCGGAAAGCTTGTTTAATTCAGCAAGTGATGTGGAAACGGCCATATTTGGAGCTTATGGATGGATTGCTTCCGAAAGATTGTATGGAAGACAATTTGTAACTGCGCTGATGCTTCGGGGCGATATGGTAGATATTGGAGACCGGGGTACTCCTGCCGAGCGGCAGCAGGTGAATGATTTCAATATGGATGATAATAATGGAATGGTCCGCTCTTTTTGGCCTTATTGGTACCAGGTGATCAGTGCGGCCAATGCCGCCATTTCCGGTGCCGAAAGCCTTGAATTGCAGGAAGAGGTCAACAACAGGTTGGTTGCAGAAGCCAGGTTTGTTCGTGCCTTTAGCTATTACCATCTGGTCCGTGGATTTGGAGACATTCCCTACATCGATTATTTTATCAATGATCCGGAAGCAGTTAAGGATATTTCCAAAACCAGTTCCTCAGAAGTTTATCAGGGAATATTGGCTGACCTGGAATATGCCAAACAATGGCTTCCTGACAATCAGCCCAATAATGTAAGGTCCCGACCTACAAAAGGCACGGCTGCATCTTATCTGGCTTCCGTACACCTTACCCTTGCGGATTATCCCAAGGCCTATGAAGAAGCCAAATGGGTAATTGACAATAAAGAAAGATTTGGTTATGCTTTGGAAGGAGATTATCAAAACCTCTTCCGGGCGGAGATGGCAGATAATTTGAATGAACCAATTTTTACACTGGACTTCCTGGGACAACAAAACGGCGGAGGAGGTGCCAATGACGATATCATGCCACCGATGACCGGCATCCGGGGAGCAGATCAGCTGGGATGGAGCGTTTGCGTTCCATCCATGGCAGTGTACAATACCTGGGATGACCGCGATTACCGCAAGGAAGTTAGCTTCCAACCCGAGGCTTTGATCAATGGGGTAATGGAACCTTATACCGAATATGCCAATACGCAACGGCCTCATATCGCCAAATACAGAATGTATCCCGGTAATAGCAATTCTGATGGAAGGTACTCGGATCATAATTATGCTGCCATGCGCTATGCAGAGGTTTTACTGATCGCTGCAGAAGCGGCAGCTGAGGTGAATAGTGGGCCTACAGCAGAGGCCATTGAATATGTCAATGCCATCCGGGAGCGCGCCAGAAATGCCGGAGGAACACAAAATGCTTTTCCCGAAGATGTACCAGCAGGCTTGAATAAAGACAGCTTTATCGAGTTGGTATTGAACGAGCGCAGGTTAGAATTATCTTTTGAATATAAAAGATGGTATGACATTAAAAGGAGGCAATTGGGAGAACAGGTGTTCACTGGCCCGGAAAGCCTGGAACCTCATCCTAATTTTGACCCTGCAAGGGATTACCTGATGCCACTTCCCAGAATAGAGTTGGATGTCAATCCCAACCTTGGTCCGCAAAACCCTGGTTATTGAGAGCTTGACCCAGTTACAATGCAAAAGGCGATGGAAATTTTCCATCGCCTTTTATTTTTTCCAGGTTTAGTTTAAACCCTTACCGATTCCCAAAAGCTCCGGTTGGGGAGGAGGGTGTAATTTACCTGACCCTATTTACCGAGCCACATATTAACCGGGCTTAGGCTACCACCGAACCATACTGATTGAATCATTGTAATTTTGCCTTGCACAAAATGACATTTAATAAACAGGGAATTCCTTTTCAAGGCCATGGAAATTATCAATCATTTGCCATTGGTCTTCGGGGATTTTTTGTCGGGCCGTTGAAGCTGCCCCATATTGTACGTAAGTGAGTGCACTCGCAAGTCTGAATTCCCTAATATCCCCCCAATTGGAAGAAGGATCGTCTGCCGCGGGAATGTCCACAGGAAAGCCATCGTAATAGGCTGCATTACCAGCAGCATTCGCAATTGCAAAGGTTATAGGGACCAACTCCACATCATTTTGTTCCAGCACAGGGTTAAATTGGGATAGGGGAAAAGAACCTACAGGCTTACCATAGGTCCTTTGTCCTACCAGCACTATATCCATGTATGGATTCAGGCAATTGATGATCAATTCACTGGCAGAGGCAGATCCTCTGGAGGTGATGACGATCAATCTTTCCAAGGCAATACCGCCTCTTTTTTCAAACCTGTATGTTTCATTGAGATTAGTCTTGTCAGCATTTAAGGCATTGGTATACATCAATTCTCCATTGGCGGCTGCCGGGATCAGTCCATTCATGATTTGCTCCGCCACATCCACGGAACCACCTCCGTTGTATCTCAAATCTAAAATTAGTTCATCTATTCCCGCAGCGTCAAAGTAATCCAAAGTTTCCTCTACTTCGGTACTTCGGTTGGGACTTAAACCAGCGGTGGCTTTGAAACTGTTATATACCCAGTAGCCAGTTTTTTTGCCTCCGGTTTCAATGACATTTTTATACAAGACAGAATTGGCCTGGTATTCGGCCTTGGTATTGCTGCGGGTAGTAGTAGTTCCATCCGGAAGCCTGAAAGTAAAAGAATTGGAAACACCAGGCAGGTTTTCACCCAGATCAAAATTATACCCATTGCTACTTCTGTAATCAGCAACAGGTTTCCCATTGATTTCGATAATTTCCCACCCCCTCTGCCAGCCATCCTGGCCGGCTGGAGAATCTTCATAGACAAAAGATACATAAAGTTTATTGTCCTCGCTCAAAGCAAAGCCAAAACCATGGCCAGCATTTTGGCCGGTAAAGGCTTTGTTAAAGTCTTCTCTGGTTGTAATATAAGACCAGCGGTCCAATTCTTGGTACATCAGGCCATAAAGCAGCTCATCATTACTGCGGTAATTGTTTACATCCAGGGCGAGGGGTAAACGATCATTCCAATAATACCATTCCTGCATGCTTTCATAAATGGCTTCCTTCACCAGATTTTGGTTTCGGGGCAATTCGCCAATATCTTCTTTACAGGAAAATAGAAGAAATGAAAACCCAAAAAGAAAGACAAAAACTAATTTTTTAAATTCTACCAACATCTTTATTCTGCTTAAACTTCTCATTAGTAACGTATTCAAAGTGCATTTAGATGCCCCAATTTGAAACATTTGAACATTGGGGATATAATTTCCCTTAAAGACAAAAGCTATGGGGCAAATTAATTGCACATTTTTACAAACCACTTGCCTTCGGATATTGTTACTTGACTGTATGTTTAAAAATATGAGGAGATGACAGAAAAAGCAAAAAGTCAAAAGACAGATAAATATAAAATTATCGAAGGATACATCAATCACATTTTGGAAACAGGTTCTGAACCAGTTTCTGTATTTAAGTTTGCAAAAGATCTGAAAATGCAGGAAGCTGCTTTTTACGAACATTTTACCAATTTCGGAGCCATCAAGAAAGCTGTTTGGGAGATGATTTTTGACCGGACGCTAACTGATCTGGAAGGGCAGGAAGTATATAAAAGTTACAGTGCAAGGGAAAAGCTCCTGGGATTTTTTTTCACCTGGATCGAAGAATTAAAGAAAAGAAGGTCTTATCTGCTTGCCGTTTATGGGGAGAACCTGATGAAGGATAAAAAATTCCCTGCAGAGCTTAAGGGTTTCAAGTCTGAATTCAAAACCTTCGTTAATGAAATTATCATGGAAGGAAAAGAGACAGATGAAATTGCTGAGCGGCCTTATATTACAGATCGATATGATGAGGCCTTATGGCTCCAGGTAATGTTTGTCTTTAGGTTTTGGCTGAAAGATGACTCTCCTGCATTCGAAAAAACAGATGCTGCCATAGAAAAATCAGTTAACCTTGCTTTTGACCTTATGGGGAAATCAGCACTTGACAGTTTTGTGGATTTCTCAAAATTTTTATTTCAATCCAGATAACAAATGACTCAAAAATTGAAAGAGCAACAAAGCATCCCTGTGTCAAAGGTGCAAAGGGCGGCCAAATTTATTAGTACCGGTGCAAGGGTGGGAGGCAACTACATGAAGCATTATGCAAAAAAGGTAGTAAACCCTTCATTGACCAGAGATGACCTGGATAAAAGCAATGCAACAGATATCTATGATTCCTTAAGTGAATTGAAGGGAAGTGCTTTAAAGGTGGCCCAAATGATGGCCATGGATAAAAACATGCTACCCCGGGCCTACCAGGATAAATTCACCATGGCCCAGTACAGTGCTCCACCACTGTCTTTTCCATTGGTGGTAAAAACCTTCCAGCAGCATTTTAATAAAGGGCCTGAATCACTTTTCGATACTTTTACACCTTCTGCTGTAAATGCTGCTTCTATCGGTCAGGTTCACCAGGCAACGAAAGACGGCAAAATATACGCAGTCAAAATACAATATCCAGGAGTAGCTTCCAGTGTTCGCTCCGATTTGAAATTGGTAAAACCCTTTGCACTTCGCCTGCTGAATATGAATGAGCGGGAATTGGATCATTACATGGAGGAAGTCGAGGAGAAATTGCTGGAGGAGACAGATTATGAACTGGAGGTCAGGAGAAGCAAAGAAATTTCAGAAGCCTGTTCCCATATTGCGGATTTACAGTTTCCCCGCTATTATGAATCACTCAGCAGTCCAAGGATCATTACCATGGATTGGATGGAAGGATTGCATCTCAGGGAGTGGCTGGCCACCAATCCTGATCAGCAAGCAAAAAACCGAATCGGGCAGGCTTTATGGGATTTTTACCACCATCAGGTCCACGAGTTAAAGCAGGTACATGCCGATCCCCATCCTGGTAATTTTATCATTCAGGATGGCAATCAACTTGCCGTAATTGATTTTGGTTGTGTGAAGGTGATACCCGAAGATTTCTATACCGGATATTTTTCATTGATCAAAAAAGACCTTTTGATCAATGAGGATGAACTAAACCAAATATTTTATGGCCTGGAGTTTATATCAAATAAAGACTCCGAGGAGGAAAAAATCTACTTTAAAAATACATTTAAGGAAATGATTTCGCTTTTGGGAAAACCTTTCCATGTAGACCATTTTGATTTTGCAGATGATGGTTATTTCCAGCAGATTTTTGCTTTAGGTGATAAGATTTCCAACGACAAGATGTTTAGAAAATCCAAGCAGGCCAGGGGATCCAGGCATGGTTTGTACATCAACCGTACTTACTTTGGTTTGTATAATTTATTGAACCAACTGCAGGCGGCAGTGGAAACAACCAAGCCGGAATGGTTAAAATGAAAAGGTGTAAATTCCTTAAAGGTCAAAGTGTTCCTATGATTTTTCTTACCAGTTTGTAGGGTAGGTAAGGGTCTTTGGATTGGTTTACTGTTCCAGTAAAAAAAACTTTCTTTTCAGGAACAAATAATGCAAAAGCGCCTGACATACCCGTATGCCCAATGATCTCAGGATATGCTTTAAGCGGCATGGCATACCGGGGCTTTTCAGACCTGCATATGCCCAGGCCGTAGGAAAGGTGGTTATTCATAGGTTTCCATTGCTGTATGGTATCTAATTCTGTGAGGGGAAACAATTGTCCGTGAAAAAAGGCTTTAAGGAAAATCATACTGTCCCTGGCTGTGCTGACCATACCCCCAACAGGACCAAATGAGCTCATTGCCATGGGTATTTCCAATTCTTTTTCATAGTGATAAAAGGTGGCAGGAGTCCGGTCATGTACATCATTGTAAACGTAAGTTTCATTCATCCCCAGTGGCTTCAATTGAAAATTTATCAATGCCTCCTCCAGGCTTTGCCTGGTGATTTTTTCAGCAATTTTTCCCAGAAGTTGAAAATTGGTATCTGAATAGGCTATTGATTTTCTTTTCCCTGGCCGGAAATTAGGGCTTAATCCCTTAATGGCGTTCAACAAGTCTTTTGGTTTCCAGGATTGGTCCTTTCCTGTAAAGAGCTCTTCCCTCAGGCTTTTTTTCCCACTAAAAGAAAATTGAAAATAGTCTGGAAGTCCGGAAAGATGGGAAAGCAGGTGCCTTACTGTGATTTTGGGGGTGAAATCCTGCCCCTTGACAATGCTCAAGCCAAGATAGATGTCCTCATTAAGGTACTTAGTTATGGGATCATCCAAATTTACCAAACCCCTTACTTTTAATTTCAGGACCAGGGCCAGGAGATGCAGTTTGGCTACGCTGGTAATGAAATAAGGCTGCTCCCTGGAAAGATTGCCAGTTGCCCCTGTCCAGGAGATCGGGTCCTTTTTTTCCCTGAAAACAGAAAGGATCGTTCCCTTTAATTTATTCTGCCGGGAAAACTCGTTCAATCGATTCTGCCAGGCAGTAAAAATCCCTTGGTTGGTTTCACTGGAAGATATCATTCTTTAGAAGGATTAAGGTTTAAAGATACTAAAAATTTTGGGAGCGTTTTTGTAAAATGATTCAGGAGTACCGGTAAAATTAGGAAAGAATTTTCCTGTATTTGTCCATGAATTTCACTTAATTTGAACATTGCCCAAAAGAACCCTAGCCCATTCTTAGATATTTCAAACCAGATTATTGATTTATGCATATGACCAATCACTTTTATTCCAGGGTTTTAGTAGGCTTACTGTTTTGTACTGCCATAAGTTGTGGTGGCAATGAGACGCAGGTATCGGAAGAGCTGCCACGTGTTGCCATTGCCGGTTTAGCCATAGAGTCCAGTACTTTTTCTCCTGCAGTCACTGAAGAGGAGGCTTTTCTAGCCAAAAGAGGGGAGGAAGTTTTTTCTTACTATCCCTTTATGCAAGAGGACTCCTTGAACAGGAGCAGGGCCAATTGGTTTCCAACTTTAAGAGGGCATGCCATTCCAGGTGGGATTGTTTCCAGAGAAGCCTATGAATCATTGGTGGGAGAAACATTAGCGCGTCTGAAGGAAAATTTGCCATATGATGGCTTGTTTTTTGATATCCATGGCGCCATGAGTGTAGTTGGATTAGATGACCCTGAAGGAGATTTTATCGAAAGAGTAAGGGCTGTGGTTGGTAAGGAAACCATCATTTCAACCAGCATGGACTTGCATGGAAATGTATCCTGGCGGCTGGCCGCACATTCGGACCTGATTACCTGTTACCGCATGGCACCTCATGAAGATGCTTTAGAATCTAAAAAAAGGGCTGTAGATAATTTGCTGGAAAGACTTGAATCAGGGAAAGGCAAACCTGCCTATAAAGCCTGGATTCCTGTACCGATATTATTGCCAGGAGAAAAGACCAGTACCCGGGTGGATCCTGGAAAAAGTCTGTATGCAGCCGTTTATCCTGCAGCCGAGCAGGAGGGTGTTGTGGATGCTGCCATCTGGGTAGGGTATGCCTGGGCCGATGAACCGAGAAATCATGCGGTGGTAATGGTCACGGGAGATGATCAGGCCAAAGTAACGCAGACAGCTGAAAAGTTGGCGCAAAGTTTTTGGGAGAAGCGAAATGAATTTGAATTTATTGCACCAACTGCAACTTTGAAAGAAAGTTTGGATATGGCCATAGCCAGCGATAAAAAACCGTTCATGATCAGCGATATGGGAGACAATCCCACTGCCGGGGGAGCCGGGGATGTTACCTGGACTTTGAGAGAAATACTTGCGCGACCAGAGTTTAAAGCAGCCGATGGACCTTCTTTGATTTATGCTTCCATACCAGGTCCGGAATTGGTGGAAGCCGCCGTAGCTGCAGGTGTGGGGGAACAAGTGTCTGCCAATGTTGGAGCAGCAGTGGATGATCGCTTTTCTCCACCTGTTTTATTATCGGGTACGGTGAAGGCTATCGCCCATGGGGATAGAAATGCGGAAACGGAAGTGGTGGTAGCCGTTGGCAGTGTGCAGGTGATTGTCACCAAAAAACGCAAGCCTTATCACAGGGAAAGTGATTTTACCAATTTGGGCTTAAATCCCCGGGAAACGGATATAGTGGTGGTGAAAATCGGTTATTTGGTACCTGAACTTTATGATATGCGTGCTGATTGGGTCATGGCCCTAACACCGGGAGGTGTGGACCAGGATCTGGAGCGACTGGAATTCAAAAGGATTAACCGGCCTATGTTTCCCTTTGATAAAGACATGGAAACGCCGGATCTTTCTGCCCGCCTGGTACCTTTGTCTCATGAATATTAATTATTAACCGGACACATTTCAACACGGATTTTGTATGGGGCTTCCTTATAGCTTGTCCGTAAATCCAAAGGAGCATCTGGAAAAGCTGAAATTTCAAGAAAATATTCGGAAACTCCACCGCTATGTTGAAAACGGAAACGTGTGATTGATTTTGTCGTGGAATCAGGTTGTTGGAGAACACCTACTGCTTTTGTGGATTCAATAGTTTATAAGGTTAAAAACCCTTGGCAAGGCTTTTGTCCAGCATCTTGTCAATAAAATTTCAATTATCATGTTACTGAGAATTGCTTGTTTTTTTTCTTTTTTAATTCCTTTACAATCCCTGGCTCAGGAGAAGGTGGAAAGGGAGTACAGGGTAAAAGCCCGAGAGGTACCTGCTGAAGCAAGGGATTGGCTGGATGATTCCTTTGAAGGGCGTAAAAAAGTAAAATGGTTTATGGAAGAAACTTCCGGTAAAGAAAGTTATGAGGCCAAGTTTTCCTGGAAAAAGGAGGCTTACAGTGTGGAGTTTGACCTGTCCGGAAAAATTGAGGATATTGAAATCCAAAAAGATTGGGAGGATTTAGAAGAGGAAGTCAGGATTAATCTGGGATCTTATTTTGATGGCAAATACAACAAATGGAGAATTGAAAAGATCCAATTGCAATATACAGGAGACCCGGATGACCTGGAAGATTTAATGGATGAAGAGGAACAGGAGTATATACAGCTGAGGTATGAGATCGAGTATTACGCCGAAGGGGAAGAAGGGAAAAACCTTTGGGAAGGCCTGTTTGACGATAAAGGAAAACTTATTGGCCGAAGAGAAATCATTATTCCACCAGCAGATAATTTGTTTTTTTGATGAGAAAAATATTTTGGATTATTTTATTGGTTTTGCCAATTGAAATAATGGCCCAGGGAAGGGTGAGTAATTTTGGCCTTTTTCCTGAATTTCAAATTGGATTTAACGCAACCGAAAAGCTTAAAGTAACTGGTAAAATTGAAAGCCAGCACGGAATGGTGGATAAGGTTGAAAACAGTGATGCAAAATATGGTTATTACCACAACCAAACGGATTTTCAGGGGTTTTTAGGAACATCCATCAATCCATTTGTCGCCATTACTGGTGGTTATCAATACCGGTTGGAATCAGGGAGTGAAAACAGCCACCGCTCCATACAGCAAGTTTCCATTTTGCAAAGAAAAGGAAATTTCAAGATCGGACACAGGATCCGTACAGACCAGACTTTTGCACCAAATGATCCGGTAGAATTCCGGTTAAGATACCGGATTTCCTATGAAATACCTATAGAGGGCCAAAGCCTTGATCCGGGAGAATTTTACCTGGTATTCAGTGATGAACCGATATATAGTATACAATCCGGAGAAAGTGGTCTTGAAAACAGGGTTGTAGCTGCTTTAGGTCATTTTTCCAAAGGGAAACAAAAATTCCAGGCCGGCATAGATTACAGAACTGATCGTTTTTTCGATGATGCTTTCCGGCAACGCACTTGGTTTAAATTCGGATGGTACCTCAAGTTATAATGCGAAACATGCCTTGGGTACCATCCGAATAGGGGTGCTGTTCTTTTCATCGGTTAAAAGACATCCAGGATTTTATAGGTACGGTCATTTAACCCAAACGAATCGCCTTTCTTTTTTCCTTTCATTTCTTTATAGATTGGCGCCTCTCTTGAAATACCAAAAAGTGCTTCTCCTTCTACTTCAAAGTTCTCTATACTCACACTTGGGAAAAAGGTCATTTTATCGGTTTTGACCACTGCACCCAAAGTGACTTCATCAAAGATGTTTTCTGCCGTTTTCATTTGTTTCAAAAAATCCAGTTCGGCTACTACAAAATTTAACTCGTCTGCAATCCTGTTGATCACAATGGCACTTTCATCTTCCTGACCTTGCTGGTCGTATTCATATTTGTCATCCTGGGCTTGTTGCTCCCCCTCCCTCAATTCCCTGATTCGGGTCTGAAAATCAGAAACAATGGCTTCCTGGTATTTGATGGCTTGTTCCATCACTTTCTTTTTATATTCTTTTTTGTCCATGTTTAAAGATTATAGTGAAAAATATTTGTTGCAAAGTTTTTGTATAAAATTTCATTTATAACTTTAATGTACACACAATTAGTTCAGCGAGCAAATAATGAAAGAGGGAAATAATGGCATGTTTTTAAAATGATTGAAGGAACAAATATGTTTATTTTTAAAAATTGTTAACTTTAAAATTACTTATAACCGTAACGAGAGAACTATGAAATTATTAAAGAGTGTAAAATCCACGGCATTATTGATGGTATTGATGGCGTTTTTCTTTTCTGCCACTGTAAGTTCTTGTGGCAACAAAAAGACGGACGATACAGAGGAATCTGCAGAACATCCGGAAGGCGAACACCCTGAAGCAGGTAGCGAAGACGAGCACCCCACCGACGGGGGAGGAGAACATCCCGAATAAATCTTAATAGAAGGTCGATAGAAGCATCTTCCCGGTGTTTCTATCGACCTTTAATTACTAATTACTTCTAGAAAAAGTAAATGTAGTCTGGGCAACTGCAGATTTTCCATCAATTTCTAATAATGGGTAGGCCAGAAAATTTATCGGGCCTGAGGCTGGTCCAGGATTTAGCTCTAAATCCCTTCCCCTGCTAAATTCTATGCGATTGGCAGGGTGGCGTCCAAAGTAATAGGTGGCCAAAGCGGTATATTTATTTCCTTCACTGATATCTACCGGCCACCACTTTCCTTCTGCAAAGAATTCCGCCCAGCAATGGTACCCGTCTATCCCCCCTTCGTTTCTATCCGAAGGAATGGCTGCCCCAATCGAAAACCGTGCGGGTATGCCCACTGATCTTGCCAGAGAAATGAACAAGGAATGGAATTCAGTGCAATTACCGGTTTTTGCATCACAGGCATAAACTGCATCACCTTTACCATATTCTCCTGATTTGGCATACCGCATATTGTCAATGATGTAATCGTAGATGGCCCTGGCCTTCATGAGTTGGCTGTCTTTGTTTTTTTCTCCGATGGCTTCCATGGCTATTTCGCGGAATCTTCTATCTACAGGCATCAGGCGATTGGATGCCAGGTACCTGTCGGCTACTTCTTCCTGAGCAGTGTAAGGACCCTTTTCCTTCCTGTTTACTTTATAAACCAATTTTACCTTTTGACCACTGTGTTCCGGCCCCAGCTTCATGTATAGAATTTGGTTATGGTTGACCTTGTCCTCAATCATCCGGTGATTTCCCGGAATGTCCATGCTTACCAATTCCACTTGTTGAAAAGCATCACTTAAAGCCATTGGAATCCACATCTCAGCAGCTTTCTCCAAAGTGGGAAGGGTAGCTTGATAATTAAAAACAAATTGGTCCTCTCCTTCAATTACCCCTAACAATTCATTGGTAGCTTCTTCTATGGGTAATTTGTACCAGGTTTTGTCTTCTTTTTGTTTCCAGCTGTAAAATGGTTTCCCATTGAGTTTGTGCACCGATGTTGCTGTTACATCCATGGCTCCGGGTTCCCCTTCCATAAAAAAATCCACATCATAGACATCGCCATTCACATCAGCCAGGTCGACGCAGGCAAAATGGCTTTTGGGACCGAGATTTGAAAGGTACTCGGTATGCACCCGGACCAGCTTCAAGCGTAACAATTTATCCCCGTCTTTTACGATAAAAAAGCCATCATTTTCTTCCGTTTTGGAATCTATATATGCTTTGATACCCTTTTCAATATCTGCTATATCTACTTTTGGGCGGGAAACTACCTTATTTTCCTGTTGAGCGTTTTCCTTTTTTTCACTGGGCTGGCAGCCGTAGAGCAAGAGTAATCCAAAAATTAATAACTTTTGACTTGAAAGGTATGCGGTATTCATTATCCTGTAGTGGTATGGATTGACCTTCATTTTTAATCTGGCTTGCGGTTGATTTTTTCAAAGATAAAATATATCTGTGTAGGAACAAGGAGTTCCCATTGAATATGAAAGACAAAGGTCTGACAAGCCCGGATTTATCTTGCTCCTGGGATTCATCTACAAGGTTCGGAATCCTGAATGATGAAATCTATTTAATTTTATTTTATAAAAACCTTATTTGACTATATTGCATCTTTGTTTTTAATAGTAAAATCAAGTGAATTGACTTAAGACCGAACCCATTAATCCAAACATTCATGAATTTCACCACTTTAGACCTTATCATCTTTGTAGGTTACTGTATTTTAATCCTCATGATGGGATACCTGGTCTCCAGGGAAAAGAAGGGACATATCAAGGATTCCAATGATTATTTTCTGGCGAGTAAAGCTTTGCCCTGGTGGGCGGTGGGTGCTTCGCTGATTGCCTCGAATATATCCGCCGAGCAGTTTATCGGCATGTCAGGATCCGGTTTTGCGTTGGGACTTGCCATCTCCACCTATGAATGGATGGCAGCTGCCACACTGATCATTGTGGCCATTTTTTTCCTGCCAGTTTACCTGAAAGAAGGAATAAGCACCATGCCCCAATTCTTGTTGAAAAGGTATGATAGCAGGGTGAGGACGGTAATGGCGGTATTCTGGTTATTGGTCTATGTATTTGTAAACCTGACCTCTGTACTTTATTTGGGAGCCTTGAGTTTGGAAACCATCCTGGGTGTCCCCCTGACCTATGGCATTGCCGGTTTGGCGCTTTTTGCCATGTTGTATTCTATATATGGAGGGTTGAAAGCTGTGGCCTGGACGGATGTAGTTCAGGTTTTCTTCCTTGTCCTGGGTGGTCTTGCCACTACCTACCTGGCCTTGTCCATTGTAGGTTCAGGGGATGTTTTTGCGGGTTTTACCTCTTTGTTAAAAGAAGCCCCTTCCCATTTCAACATGATTATCAATAAGGGGGAGATGATGATTCCTGATGGTGATGGGGGGCAAAGGGACGCTTACCTTGATTTGCCTGGTATCAGTGTGTTGATAGGGGGGATGTGGGTAATCAACCTGAATTATTGGGGCTTTAACCAGTATATCACCCAAAGGGCTTTGGCAGCCAAATCCCTAAATGAAGCCCAAAAAGGTATGGTTTTCGCTGGCTTCCTTAAGCTGGTCATGCCTTTGATTGTGGTGATTCCGGGCATTGCTGCCTTTGTGATTGTCAATCAAGGGGTGGACACCTCTTTTATTTCATCCATGACGGATCCGGAAACGGGCATCATCAAGTCAGACCGGGCTTATCCTACCTTGCTTCAGTTACTACCATCTGGCTTGAAAGGCTTGGCATTTGCCGCTTTAACTGCTGCAATAGTTTCCTCTCTGGCATCCATGGCCAACAGCACCTCCACCATATTTACCCTGGATATTTACAAAACTTTCTTTGACCAAAATGCATCGGAAAATAAGCAGGTAAGGGTAGGTAGATTGACAGCTATCATCGCATTTATTATTGCTGCTATAGTGGCACCAGCCTTGAGCGAGTTGGATCAGGCATTTCAGTATATTCAGGAATATACGGGATTCGTGTCTCCGGGTGTTTTTGCCATATTTATTTTTGGCTTCTTTTGGAAGAAAACTACTTCCAATGCAGCCCTTACTGCGGCGGCTCTGACCATCCCTTTGTCCACAGCCTTTAAATTTTTGACACCAGACCTTCCA
This sequence comes from Cyclobacterium sp., assembly GCF_014762705.1. GTDB lineage: Bacteria > Bacteroidota > Bacteroidia > Cytophagales > Cyclobacteriaceae > Cyclobacterium. The sequence goes on from NZ_JABURL010000080.1 coordinate 53,628, forward strand.
TTTATTGATCGTATGGGAGTAGTATTCCTGATCCTTGCCGCATTAATCATTGTTATCAGTTTGTTGGATGGAAAAGGCAAAGACCATCCCAAAGGAATTGAAATTACAAAAGACCTTTTTGTTACCAGTACCAAATTCAAAATAGGAGCTATCCTGATTTCCGGGATCATTGCCGCACTTTATATTGTGTTCTGGTAAAATATTTATTTAAAGAAGCATGAGACAACTACTGATTGGATATGATGTGGGAAGTTCTTCTGTGAAAACCACTTTGCTGGATGCTGATTCCGGGAAGGTGGTAGCTTCAGAGGGATTGCCCAAAGAAGAAATGCGTATAGAGGCTCCTCAACCGGATTGGGCAGAACAGGATCCGGAAACCTGGTGGAAATTCATCATAGCCACTACAAAGGAGGTAATCAAAAAGGGAGGTGTCAAAGCCGGAGAAGTCAAGGCCATCGGAATTTCCTACCAGATGCATGGCCTGGTGCTGGTGGATGAAAAATTATCCGTCATCAGACCGGCCATCATCTGGTGTGACAGCAGGGCGGTAGAAATTGGCAACAAAGCATTTGAGGCTTTAGGAAGTGCCTATTGTTTGGAAAACTTGCTGAACTCGCCCGGTAACTTTACCGCATCCAAGCTTAAATGGGTGAAAGAAAACGAACCGGATCAGTTTGACAAAATCCATAAAATCATGCTTCCCGGTGATTTTATCGCAATGAAGCTGACCGGTGAAATTCTTACCTCTGAAACGGGGCTTTCCGAAGGTGTTTTTTGGGATTTCCAGAAAAACGGATTGGCAGATAAACTTCTGGAATACTATGGGCTGGATGCATCCATTTTGCCGGAGGCCGTAGCCTCTTTTGGACATCAGGGAGGTATATTGCCTGAAATTGCCAAAGAATTGGGATTGGAGGCAGGTATTCCCGTGACTTATCGTTCCGGGGATCAACCGAATAACGCCTTTTCGTTAAATGTTTTGGATGAAGGGGAGCTGGCTACCACAGCAGGAACTTCGGGTACGGTATATGGGGTCAGTACCAAACCAGTATATGATCCCAAATCCAGGGTCAATACTTTTGTCCATGTTAATCATACAAAAACAGATCCCCGGTATGGAGTCTTACTTTGTGTCAATGGTACTGGGATACTGAACAGTTGGCTTAAGAAGCTCTTGGGTCCGCAAATCATGGATTATGAACAAATGAATCAATGGGCAGCCGAAGTTCCGGTTGGATCTGAGGGCCTGACTTTTATACCTTTTGGCAATGGTGCGGAAAGAATCATGGAAAACAAACAGGTGGGAGCCCATTTGTCCGGATTAAATTTACTCAAACACGACAAAAGGCATGTGCTCAGAGCCGGGCAGGAAGGGATCGTTTCTGCCCTTACCTATGGTTTTAATATCATGAAGCAGATGGGGCTTAACCTTAAGACCGTGAAAGCAGGTAAGGCCAATATGTTTTTAAGTCCTTTGTTTAGGGAGGCCTTTGTCAATATGAACGATGTTGCACTGGAATTGTATGATACAGATGGAGCTCAGGGTGCTGCCAGGGGAGCAGGTATAGGTCTGGGCATTTATGCCGGAGCAAGAGAGGCTTTCCAGGGACTTAAAAAAATTCAGGTACTAGAGCCTGAAAAACAAAAGCAGGAGGCATACAAGGCGGTGTACGGGAGGTGGGAGCATAGCCTGCAACAGGTAAAATGAAGGAAACCAAAAATTAATTTAAATACCTAAATAACAGAACAACATGTCAAAATCATTTTTCCCAAATATCGACAAAATTAAATTTGAAGGCAGGGATTCGAAAAATCCCCTGGCATTCAGGTTTTATGACGAAAACCGAATGATCGGTGGAAAAAGCATGAAAGATCACTTTCGCTTTGCCATTGCTTACTGGCATAGCTTCTGTGGCACCGGAAATGACCCCTTTGGGCCGGGTACTTTGGTTCGGGAATGGGATAAGAACCCGGATCCAATACAACGGGCAAAGGATAAAATGGATGCTGCCTTTGAATTTATAGGTAAAATTGGAGCCCCATTCTATTGTTTTCATGATGTGGATCTGATCGATGAAGGAGAAGACCTGGCTACCTATGAAAAGCACATGCAAGCTATCGTGGATTATGCCAAACAAAAGCAAAAAGAAACCGGCATCAAATTATTATGGGGTACGGCCAATGTGTTCAGTCATCCCAGGTACATGAATGGGGCTGCTACCAATCCGGATTTCAATGTGGTAAGCCGTGCGGCCACCCAGGTAAAAAATGCCATTGACGCGACCATCGCACTTGGAGGAGAAAACTACGTTTTCTGGGGAGGTAGAGAAGGATACATGTCTTTATTGAATACAGACATGAAACGGGAAACCGAGCATTTGGCACAGTTTCTCAGCATGGCCAGGGATTATGGAAGGAAACAGGGGTTCAGAGGTACCTTCCTGATTGAACCTAAACCTATGGAGCCCACGAAGCATCAGTATGACTATGATGCAGCTACGGTAATCGGCTTTTTAAGACATTTTGGATTGGACAAGGATTTCAAGCTTAACCTGGAAGTCAATCACGCCACTCTGGCAGGACACACTTTCCAACACGAACTGCAGGTGGCACAGGATGCCGGATTGCTTGGCAGCATTGATGCGAATCGAGGGGATTACCAGAATGGTTGGGACACCGATCAGTTTGCCATCAATTTACAGGAATTGACCGAGTCCATGCTGGTACTTCTTCAAGGTCAGGGATTTACTACCGGAGGGGTGAATTTTGATGCAAAACTTCGAAGGAATTCTACAGATCTGGAGGACTTGTTCCATGCGCATGTAGGCAGTATGGATGCCTTTGCAAGAAGTCTGATCATTGCAAATGACATTATGGAAAAATCCGATTATCAGCTGCTTAGAAAAAGAAGGTACAGCTCTTTCGATAGTGGGAAAGGCAAGGATTTTGAAACGGGTAAACTAAGTTTAGAGGCCTTGAGAGAACATGCCATTGCAACCGGGGAGCCCGTAATGAGCAGCGGCAAACAGGAAATGTATGAAAACATTCTTAATCAATATATTTGATACCCTGGCAATAAAAAAAGGCTTTGAAACTCAAAGCCTTTTTTTATTGCCTTTATTCTTTTTCCAATAGTAAATCCACTTCCCGGATCAAGGCTTGACTCAGGCCTGGAATAAGATTGAGGTCCTGGTCCCAAAATTCAATTTTTGACAGTACACCAGCTACCACCTCTTCGCTTGATTTGATCTTCCAAATTTGGTCGAAATAATGCAGTATGTCCTCTTTGTCCTTTAAAGGTATCTTTTCTCCCTTATAATGCCCCCTGTAAAAAACAATCAGGGCCGCAAAGGCTTCGCAAAGATGCTGTGGCAACTGGTTTTCTTTTCTGATAAAATCCAGTAGCGATGGGAGTACCCTTACTTTCCATTTGGAAATGGAGTTTAGCGCAATATCACTCAATTTATGTTTGATAAATGGATTTCTGAAACGATCCAGGACCGCTTCGGCAAAAGGTTTCAGGATATCTTCCGGCAAATCCATGGATGGGATGATTTCTTTAAAAATGGTTTGCTGGATAAAATCACTTGTACCGGAATCATCCATGGCCTCTTTTACCAACCTGATTCCTTTTAGGTAGGCAACGGGTACCAAGCTGGTGTGAGCCCCATTCAAAATCCGGACTTTGCGGGTTCTGAAAGGAGTGAGATCAGCAACGAATTTTACGTTAAGCCCTTGTTTGTCTGCCGGAAATTTCTCTTTCAGCTCATCCGGCCCTTCTATGGCCCAAAAGTGAAATGGCTCTGCCATCACCATTTGATCATCCCTGTACCCCAGATTTTCTTGTATTTTTTCAGCGGCGTCAATAGGGAATCCGGGTACGATTCTGTCTACAAGCGTATTGCAGAAAGTATTGTATTTGACCAGCCAGTCTTCAAAAGTGCCGGGAAGGTTCCAGAGATCCACATACCTAAGGACATTTTCTTTAAGTTTCTGGCCGTTGTCCGCTATCAATTCACAAGGCAGGATAAGCAGCCCCTTGTCCGGATCACCGTCAAAGTGCCGGAACCGCTGAAAGAGCAGTGCGGTTAATTTTCCCGGAAAGGATTCCGGCGTAATGGTCCAATCCCTGTCCTTCTCTTCAAAATAAATTCCTGCTTCCGTGGTATTGGAAAAGATAAAGGCAAGTTCAGGAGAATTGGCCAATTCCAAAAACCCTTTGTAATCGATGTATGGGTTAATGGCCCCTCTTACACAATCGATGAGCTGATTTTCTTCCACGGTTTCACCTTTTTGAAACCCCCTGACGATCACATGATAAAGACCTTCCTGTTCATTGATTATACGGGCAGGTTTTCTGCTGTGCACCTGCACCATTTGTATATCACCGTTAAATTCAGCCTGATCGTTGAGCACTTGTACCATCCAATCGGCAAAACCTCTCAAAAAATTACCAGTTCCGAATTGAACGATTTTCAAGGGTCTTGGAGAAGTTTTTCCTGTGTTTTGTCTGTTTAAAGGTTTCATTTTAAAGAATTTAATTAGGGTTTAAATTTAATCATTGCAATCTTTTGGAAGAGGCCCTGACGATCAAATTGGCATCAAGGACCTTTTTTACTTTAGGCTTATTTCTCTGGTCAGCATTAACCATTTCGAAAAACAATGCAGCCGCACTTTGTCCCATATCAATGGCTTTTTGATCCACCGTGCTGAGAGTGGGCTCGGTGAAAGCAGTAAAAGGCTCATTACTGAATCCTACCAAACCAACTTCTTGAGGGATTTTTACATTGATTCGTTTCAATTCCTGCAAAGCCCCAACAATGGCATAATCACTGGCAGAAAAAATGGCATCGAACCCCAAATTATTATCCAATAGTCGATGAGTACTCATTTGTCCCCCGTCCAATTGCATGTTGCTTTCTACCACTAATCTAGGATCAAAATTAATACCATTGTCCAAAAGTGCTTGTTCGTAACCTCTTAATCTTTCCTGATAAATCCTGATTTTCATGTGGCTGGTAAAATGGGCAATATGCCGGTAACCTTGCTCAATCAAATGGCTTGTGGCCTGATAGGCAGATAGATAATCATTGATGATGACTTGATTTACATTCAGTTTATCCGTGGTCCGATCAAAAAAAACCAGGGGGATGCCTTTTTGAAGTACAGATTCAAAATGGTCGAAATTATGCGTGTTTTTTCCCAAAGAGACCATGATCCCATCCACTCTGGCATCCAGCAAGGCCTCGATGGTTGCTACCTCTTTTTTGTAATCATCATAGGATTGGCTGATCATGACTTTATAATCCAGTGCATTGGCATGTTCCTCAATTCCGCGAACAATGGAGGAGAAGAAATTCCTGTTAATGGTAGGCACAATGATACCTATCAATTTACTCTTTCCATGGCGAAGGGCAGCGGCAATTCTATTGGGTTTGTAGTTGATGGCCTTTGCAGCATCCAAGACCATTTTTTTCGTTGTTGCGCTAATTCTGGGGTGGTTATTCAAGGCTCTGGAAACCGTGGAGGCGGTAACACCAACTTCCAAAGCAATGTCATGGATGGTGATTTTTTCTTTCTTTCTCATTTATTTTTTCTGGACGCAGAATATGGGGCATAGCAGCGTTGAAGCCATTTAAAATGAATGATAAGGAAATAATCCAGCAAATGCAATCGATTGCGCTAATATATGTTTTATTCTTTTGCTTTATTCTTTATATTTAATTCCTTGTTGTCCCATTAACCCCAAAAATTGAATACAGTAGAGGGGATAATTCAGATATTTAAGTGTAAAATATCTTTTTTGTAAAATTTAACCAATTATCATCTAAATTATAAAACAAAAATTATGAAAATCAATAGTAAATTTTGGTCACCTGTGGCTGCATCAATTTTACTTTTAGCTGTGTCATGTTCCAACGAAAAAATGGAGGAAGAAGAAGTGAAAACAACCTTTACCGGAGAAAAGAACGAAATCAAATTGCTTACCCTGGACCCCGGGCATTTTCATGCCCACCTGGTTAAGAAGTCCATGTATGATCAGGTGGACCCCAAGGTTCATGTGTATGCGCCGGATGGTCCTGAACTAAAGGCCTACCTGCAGGCAATTGAGCGTTATAATACGCGTCCTGAAGATCCAACCAGTTGGGAGATGGAAGTGTATACAGGGGATGATTATTTAGAAAAAATGCTTAGTGAGAAAAAGGGTAACGTGATGGTTACCGCAGGAAATAACAAAGAAAAAACCGCCAATATCAAGGCTACCGTTGCTGCTGGTCTCCATGTATTGGCAGATAAACCCATGGCCATAGATGTTGCCGGATTCGAAATGCTTAAAGAATCCTTTGAGTTGGCCAAAGAAAACAATGTGCTTCTTTTCGATATCATGACAGAAAGGTTTGAAATATCTACCATTCTTCAAAGGGAGTTTTCCATGATACCGGAAGTATTTGGTGAATTGGAAAAAGGAAGCCTGGAAGATCCCGCCATTACGAAGGAAAGCGTTCACCATTTTTACAAACAGGTATCCGGCAGTCCTTTGATCAGGCCGGCCTGGTTTTATGATGTGAGCCAGCAAGGAAATGGAATCGTTGATGTGACCACTCACCTGGTAGATTTGGTGCAATGGGAAAGTTTCCCGGAAGAGATTATCGATTACGAAAATGACATCGAAATGATCAATGCCAGGAGATGGACCACTGATCTGACCCTGGATCAATTTACCCGCTCCACGGGTTTACCGTCTTACCCGGATTACCTGGGAGGGGTAGTGGAAGATGGTATTTTGAAAGTTTACGGCAATGGAGAGATCAATTACACCATCAATGATGTTCATGCCAAGGTCTCTGTGATCTGGAACTATGTAGCGCCTGAAGGGTCTGCTGATACCCATTATTCTATCATGCGGGGCAGCAAGTCCAATCTGGTGATTCGTCAGGATGCCGAAGAAAAATACATTACTGAATTGTACATAGAACCGGTTGAGGGAGTAGACCTGGCCGATTTTGAAAAAACCCTCAAAGAGCAGGTCGAAAATTTAACAGAGAAATACGAGGGCCTGGGTGTGGTTAAGGTAGCTGATAAAGATGCCTGGCGCATAGAAATCCCCCAGGCTTTCAGAACCAGCCATGAGGACCATTTCAGGGAAGTGACAGAGCGATATATTGAGTACCTGACAGCAGGTAAATTGCCCGAATGGGAGGTGCCCAATATGCTGGCCAAATATTATGTCACCACAAAAGCATTGGAAATGGCACAATAATTCTGCCTGTTGCATAGCCGGATTTTATTATGGAAAAACCAAGAAGATCATTTATCAAGCAGGCAGGATTGGCAGGCTTCGGATTGGCCGCCGGCATTCACATGCCAGTATCTCATGCATCAGTTTTTACAAAAAACACCAACAGGATGGCAGTCAATGGTCAAAGCATTATCGGCCCATATGGACCATGGGTGGATGGTCTGATTAAAGATTCGTTGCCCAAATTTTCCTACAGAAACCCTTCATTCACCAATTTGGAGCAATGGAAGGCATTGGCCCTCGATAGAACCAGGGAGCGCATGGGTATTCCAGATACAGGCCCGCTTCCTGTTGTCACGCGGCATGATAGTCATGTGCATGATGGCTTGGAAATCGAATCCATATCCTGGCAACTTCCCTATGGCAGGCCTACACAGGCACTGGTGCTAAAGCCTGCAGGTGCCAAAGGTAAACTACCTGCCATTCTGGCTTTTCATGACCATGGAGGTAATAAGTATTTTGGATTAAGAAAAATCACCAGAACAGGAAAAAGCCAACATGAGTTGATGGTTGAACATCAGGACCATTACTATGAAGGTAAGGCATGGGCCAATGAGATCGCCAAAAGAGGTTATGTGGTGATGGTTTCAGATGCTTTTACATTTGCCAGCAGAAGGGTAATGATGGAGGATGTCCCTGATCACCTGCATTCTGGTCTGACGGACAAGAATCCGGAAAATGCCGGTAATATTGCTGCCTACAATGACTGGGCAGGTAACCACGAACATATTATGGCAAAATCTCTGTTTTGTGGTGGCACTACCTGGCCGGGGGTCTTCTTTGCCGAGGATAAGGTTGCTCTTGACCTGCTTGTGGCCAGACCTGATGTGGATGAAGCAAGGGTGGGCTGTGGAGGCCTGTCCGGTGGAGGATTGCGAACGGTGATGATGGCCGGGTTAGACCACAGGATCAAATGTGCCGTTTGTGTGGGTTTTATGAGTACCTGGACAGATTTCATTTTGAATAAGTCCTACACCCATACCTGGATGACATATGTTCCCAGGTTGCCTGAAGAACTTGATTTCCCTGAAATCCTGGGGTTAAGGGTGCCATTGCCGACCTTGGTATTAAACGATAAGGAGGATCAATTGTACACCTTACCAGAGATGGAAAAAGCAGATAAAATTCTGGCAGACATCTATGAAAAGGCTGGATTCAGCGACAATTACAAGGCCTCCTACTATCCCGGTCCCCATAAATTTGATGCGGACATGCAGCAGGAAGCCTTTTCCTGGTGGGACAAATGGTTAAAAGCTTGACACAAACCTTTATGAAAATGAAAATAATCCATTACCCATTAAACTGCTCGTTCTTTTTCTCTTTATTAATGCTCCTCACCATATGGGGTTCCAAAGCTCAATCTTCCGCATCGGATGATATGCTTTGCGTAGGTGCCCACTGGACAGAAGAAGAAGGAGCTGGTTTTCTGCAAATGATGCAGACTGAATATACCAGCGAAAAGGCCTGGGACAAAAGGGCCAAAAGCATTCGCAAGCAAATTTTAAAGGGAACGGGCTTGGACAATATGCCTGAAAAGGGTCCCATGAACCCCATCATGGGCGAGATTAGGGAATATGATGGTTATAGCGTCCGGAATGTAGCTTTCGAAAGCTTACCCGGAGTATTTGTCACTGGAAGCCTGTACATACCAGCTGAATTCTCGGGTAAAGCACCAGGAATTCTCAGTCCTCATGGCCATTGGGATAAGGAAGGAGAGGTGGGCCGTTACCGGCCAGATGCACAGAAAAGATTTGCCTCCATGGCCAGGATGGGGGCCATGGTCTGGGCCTATGATGCCGTGGGCTATGGTCAGCAAAAGGAGTTGGGCTGGGACCACAGAGAAGACGGGGAAGTGCTAAAACTCCAGCTATGGAACAGTATACGGGGAGTGGATTTTATTCTGTCAATGGGCGCAGACCCTGAGCGGCTGGCCGTGACAGGAGCTTCAGGGGGGGCTACCCAATCCTTTCTTTTGGCTGCTGTGGATGATCGGATCGATGTGATAGCTCCTGTAGTCATGGTATCTGCCCATTTCTTCGGTGGCTGTGTATGTGAAAGCGGTATGCCCATTCATAAGAGTAAAAATTTCCAAACCAACAATGTGGAAATTGCGGCTCTGGTCGCTCCAAAACCTCTTTTGCTGGTATCTGTAGGAGGAGATTGGACCAAAAATACACCTCAGGTGGAATACCCCCACCTGCAATACATTTATGGATTGAAAGGTAAAAAGGAAATGGTTCAAAACATCCATATTCCAGCCGATAATCATGGATATGATGACAAAAAAAGACAGGCAGTTTATCCCTTTTTAGCCGAACATCTGGGATTGGATCTTTCCAAGGCCATGCATGCGGATGGAAGGTTAAATGAGGATAAAGTTGAACTGGAGGCCCAGGAAGATTTGTACCCGTTTAATGAAAAAAACCCTTTACCTGAAACAGCCATCACTTCCGTATTCGATGTTAAATGGTAATTTGTATGAAGAACAATCAAAATAACAGGAGAAATTTCCTGAAAAAAAGCATGCTTTCCGGCCTTGCAATGGGTACTTTGGGTTCCTGGTCTTTGCCAGCTACGGCCAGTGTGAAAGTATCAAAAATGAATTTTGGTCTGGTAACATACCTATGGGGAAAAGACTGGTCCCTGGCAGAATTGATCAGTAATTGTGAGAAAACCGGGTATAAAGGGGTAGAGTTAAGGACAGAACATGCCCATGGGGTGGAAGCACACCTGAGCAAGGCTGAAAGAAAGGAGATCCGGAGCAGATTTGAAGCTAGTCCGGTTAGCTGCGTGGGTTATGGAAGCAATTTTGAATATCACAGCACTGACCCGGCTTTGGTTGTGGAAAACATCAGGCAAACCAAGGCTTACATACAACTTTGTGACGATATAGGAGCAACAGGCATTAAAGTAAAACCAAATACCCTTCCTGAAGGTGTTTCAAGAGAGAAGACCATCGCACAGATCGCTAAATCCCTTAGTGAGGTGGGGGAATTTGGGGCCGACCATGGTCAGTTGGTCCGTGTGGAAGTTCATGGCAGGATCACCCAGCAACTTCCCGTGATGAAGGCGATATTTGACCAGGTTACCTCTTCCAATGTAAAGATATGTTGGAACAGCAACGATACTGACCTGATGGAACCGGGATTGGAGGCGAATTTCAATATGGTGAAAAAGTGGTTGGGAGACACCACCCACGTAAGGGCTTTTGATGAAAATGATTATCCTTATCAGGATCTTTTTCGCTTATTGGACCAGGCCAATTATCAGGGCTGGATTTTGCTGGAAGCACACAGCAATCCGGCGGATAAAGTGGCTTCCATGGTGGCGCAAAAGCAAATGTTCGAAAATTTTATTTCCAGTTTATAGCAGTCAGTCCTAAAAAAACAAAAGAATAATGACCGAAAGAAGAGAATTTATCAAGAAAAGCTTGATGGGTAGTGCCGGAGTAGCCTTAGCTGGCATGAGCATGAGTGCCAAATCCTATGGAAAAATCATGGGAGCCAATGACAGGATGCACCTGGCGGTAATAGGTATAAGGGGGCAAGGTACCAATCACATCAATCAATTCTGTAAATTAAAAGAGAGCCGCAATGTGGTGATCAAGACCTTATGCGATGTGGATGAAAATACCTGGGCTGAAAAGGTGAAACTGGTCAATGACAGGGTAGGGGATAAACCTGGTACTGCATATGACATGAGAAGGGTTTTTGAAGACCCGGAAGTGGATGCTTTATCCTTTGCCACACCCAATCATTGGCACGCCCTGGGAACCATTTGGGCCTGCCAGGCAGGAAAGCATGTATATGTAGAAAAGCCAGCTAGTCACAACGTATTTGAAGGTAGAAAAATGATCGAGGCGGCCAGAAAATATGACCGTATCGTGCAGGTGGGTTTCCAAAACCGATCGATAAAAAACGTCATGGAAGCCATGAAGTTTTTACATGATGGCAATATAGGGGAAGTGTACATGGCCAAAGGGCTTTGCTACAAGCCCAGAAATTCATTTGGCATCAGCAGAGACAGTACTCCTCCTGAAGGTTTGCATTATGATTTATGGTTAGGTCCTGCTCCCTACAGGGCATATAATGAGAAAAAAGGACATTACAACTGGCATTGGCACTGGGATACAGGAAATGGCGATACAGGTAATCAGGGGCCACACCAGTTTGATGTGGCCAGATGGGGGCTGAACAAGAATGAACATCCTGTTTCCGTTTATTCATCTGGGGATATTTATGGGATGACACCTCAGCAATGTTCTCAGGAGACACCAAATACCCAAACATCTATTTTCAAATATGATGATGGAAAAATTTTGGAATTTGAAACACGGGGCAGATATACCCACGGAGAGTCCAGTCTTGATATCAAAATCGGAAACATGTTTTATGGAACCGACGGGTACCTGGAGCTTAATGGCAGCACCTGGAAAGCCTTCAGGCAAGATGAAAAGGAGCCTTTTGCAAGCTCTCAGCAAGCAGCTCCACAAGAATCAGGTTCTAATGTACTGGCAGCACCTGGGGGAGCCGAACATTATGCCAATTTCCTGGATGCTATCCGAGATGGCAAAAAGGAAAGTCTGAATTGTGATATCATGGAAGGATATTATTCTTCCGCCCTTCCATTAATTGCCAATATTTCTTACCGATTGGAAAGGGGATTAAAGTTTATGGGAGATTATGAGAAATTCGCCAATGATACAGAAGCAGATACCATGCTGACCCGGCCCAGCAGGCCTCCATATGTGGTACCTGAGCAGGTGTAATTGCTATATGATTTCCTTTTGAATTAAAATATAAATAAGGCTTATTCTACTTTTGTGGATCAAGGGGAACAATAAGTCTTATTTTTAACCCTTTTTATTTCTAAAAACCTAAACCATGTTGAAGACCTTTTTTCTGACTTTATTCATGCTCGCCTGTGCGTTTTTGCCTGCCCATGCGCAAGAGGATTTAAAGGTTATCCAATCCCATTGGGTCAGTTTTACGGATGGGCCTAATGCTTTATACAGACATCAGACCCGGCAGGCTTTTGAGTTACTGGATGAAAGGGAAAAAGCCTTGGAAAACATCCAATCAAAAGCAGAATGGCAGGATTGGCAAGCTGGAATCAAGGAAAAATTAATGCAGGTAGTTGGGCCTTTCCCAGAGAAAACCCCCTTAAAAGCAGCAATTACCCGTACGGTGCAGCGGGAAGGTTTCCGTATGGAGCATGTGGTATTTCAATCGCAGCCTGGGTTTTATGTGAGCTCTACCCTGTTTCTACCGGATGGGTTGGCCGGAAAGGCACCGGCCATTATTTACTGTTCCGGTCATGCCCTGGAATCATACAGGAGTTTTACCTATCAACATGTGATATTAAACCTGGTTAAAAAAGGTTTTATCGTATTGGCATTTGATCCGGTGGGGCAAGGTGAGCGCCTGGAATATTTTGATCCTTCCACCAACAAACCTACCATTGGCGGCCCCACAAAACAACATTCCTATCCCGGTGCTCAGGCATTTGTAGCCGGTACTTCCCAGGCCAAATACATGATATGGGACGGTATCCGGGCAATGGATTACCTGATTAGCCGACCTGAGGTGGATCCAGATAGAATCGGTATTACCGGCAGATCGGGAGGAGGAACCCAGGCGGCATATATTGCAGCATTTGATTCGCGCATTTATGCCTCAGCTCCGGAAAATTACATTACCAATTTCAGGCGCTTGCTGCTCACCCATGGACCTCAGGATGCAGAACAAAACTTTTTCAGGGGCATTGCCGCCGGCCTGGATCAGCCGGATCTTTTGCTGGTAAGGGCTCCCAAGCCCAACCTGATGATCACCACAACCAGGGATATTTTCAACATTGAAGGGGCCAGAGAAGCCAGAGATCAGGTTCAAAGGATTTATGATTCATATGGTCTCTCAGATAGATTTGACATGGTGGAGGATGATGCTGGGCATGCTTCAACCCTCAAAAACAGAGAGTTCATGTATGCTTTTTTTCAAAAACACCTGGATTGGCCAGGCTCTTCAAAAGACCAGAACATAGATACCCTGAGTCGTGAGGAACTGCAGGTTACCCCGACTGGACAGGTTCTTAGCAGTTATCCAGGTAAAACCATTCAGGAACTCAATCAGACCCATTTACCAAAGGAGCTTAAAGGCTCCCTGGCTGAACGTATAAGCCGTTCAAGAGAGCTTTCAGGTTACCGGGAGCCTTCTTCGGATATAGAAACCATGATGACAGGAAGGTTTCAAAGAGATGGGTACGTCGTTGAAAAGTATTTAATGAAGGGAGAAGGAGACTATTGGGTTCCCTACCTTTTGATGAGGCCGGATAAAATGACTTCCAAAGCTGTAATTTATTTGGATCCTGAGGGAAAGGGCATTGATGCAGCAGTAGGGGGTACCATGGAAGCATTGGTACAGGAAGGCCAGATGGTTTTGGCTCCGGATTTGTTAAACACCGGAGAAATGGGCAATGGTGGATTTACGGGAGATTCAAACTTTCAGGGGGAGTCTTATAACTTGTGGTTTGGCAGCATCCTGATCGGTAGAAGTATTGTGGGCCTGCATGCTGGAGATGTCAACCGGTTGGTTAAAGTATTGCAAGAGTCTCAGGGAGCAGATGAAATAAAAAGTCTGGCCAAAGGTCAGATGGCAGCAGTATTGCTCCATGCAGCCAATTACAATCCGGATATTGCTTCAATTGCGCTCATAGACCCCATGCTATCTTACAGGTCTCTGGTGGCGCAGGAAAATTACGACCCTGCCAATATTGCCTATACAGTTGCCGGAGCCCTGCCAGCTTATGATCTGCCAGATCTTTTGGAAAACCTATCCAATAGAAAACCCCTTGTAATAGAAAAAAACGAAATGGATCCAGGAACCCTTCCCAATTGGTCGGAAAGCTTTCGGGAAAGCCAGGTGAAAACCATACAGGTGACCGATCTCGGCGAGAGAAAAGCATACTTACGAAAATGGCTGAATCCCTGAAAAAAAAAAGCTACCCGGATTGGGTAGCTTTTTTAAGGCTGTTAGAAAATTTAATTTCTATTGATGGCATTGAGCATGTCAAAGGCCAACTCTAACCTTTTTCCAAAATTTTCTTCGCCCTTCCTGAGCCAGACCCTTGGGTCATAAGACTTTTTATTCGGGTTATCTGCACCTTCCGGATTACCAAGTTGCGTTTGAAGATAGTCTTCTTTCTCATGATAATACTTCAACACACCCTCCCAGAAAGCCCATTGAAGATCAGTGTCAATATTCATTTTGACTGAACCGTAGCTATTGGCCTCTCTTATCTCTTCTACACTGGAACCGGATCCTCCATGGAAAACAAAGTTGACGGGTTTGCCCACCGTACCAAATTTTTCATTGATATAATCCTGAGAATTTTTAAGAATTTCTGGTTTAAGGGAAACATTTCCTGGTTTGTACACCCCATGAACATTCCCAAAGGCAGCTGCCACGGTAAACATGTCATCTACTTTTTTCAATTCTTCATATGCATACGCCACTTCCTCTGGTTGGGTATAGAGTTTGGAGCTGTCCACTTCGGTATTGTCCACCCCATCTTCCTCACCTCCTGTAACACCAAGTTCTATTTCGATGGCCATTTTCAACTTGGCAAACTCTTTGAAGTAGTTTACGGAAATTTCAATATTTTCTTCCAAAGGTTCTTCTGACAGATCCAACATGTGTGAACTGAACAGGGGTTTCTTGAAAGCTTTAAAGTAGGCTTTGCCTTCTTCAAGCAGACCGTCAATCCAGGGCAGCAGTTTTTTTGCTGCGTGATCGGTGTGCAGGATGACAGGAACCCCATATACCTCTGCCATTTTTTGAACGTGCATGGCACCGGATACACCACCTGCTATGGAAGCCTGTTGTTTGTCGTTGGGCAGACCTTTTCCTGCAAAAAATTGGGCTCCCCCATTGGAAAATTGAATCATTACAGGTGAGTTCACTTTTTTGGCCGTTTCCAGTACGGCATTGACCGTATTGCTGTTGATACAGTTAACAGCCGGCATCGCAAATTCGCTTTCCTTAGCGTATGCGATCAGGTCTTTCAGCTCTTCACCATATTTAACTCCAGGTTTAAATTTCATATTGAATGATTTATGTTTAAATTAAATGTTGATCCCTGTTCAAATGCTTTTGAATGGAAACTATAATTCAAAGATAGGAATACCATTGAACAAATGCCTTATTATTAGGCTGAAAAAAACCATTTGACCAAAGAAAGCTAGTATAACAGGCTTCATATTATCTGTTAGAAACTATAAAATTTCCTTTATATCTTTGTTTATGGAAAAAATCAACATAACAGGTGTGCCAGAGCATTTTAATTTCCCCTGGCAGAAGCTTGTGGAAAATCAGCCTTTTTTGGACAGTGATGTACAGCTGGTTTGGGAAAATGAATCCAGAGGTTCCGGCGCCATGAACAGGGCCTTAAGGGAGGGAAATACTGACCTGGCCATTGTGCTTACCGAAAGTTTTGTAAAGGACAAAATTGAGGGTAATCCTGGTAAAATTATTGGCTTTCATGTGGACTCTCCCTTGGTCTGGGGAATACATGTGCCTGCAAAAACAGATTTAGAAAAGGTTTCAGAACTGAAGAATGTACCTTTTCTGGTCAGCAGAATGGGCTCAGGTTCACATTTAATGACTTATTTATTGGCCCAAAAGGAAGGATGGGACACCAGTGAAATAGATTTTGAAATTATTGGTAATCTGGAAGGTGCCATCCAATCGTTTAAGAAAGGCAGTCCCAAAGCTTTTTTATGGGAAAAATATACGACCAAACCGTTAGTCGACAAAGGATTGTTCAAAAGAATAGGGGAAATACCTACGCCCTGGCCCTGTTTTGTAATAGTAGCTTCGGAAAAAATGCTGCAGGATAATGGTCCTCTTGCTTTTCAGATAAGGGATGCCCTTTATGAAATTAACTTATCCATCATGAAAGATAAAGAGGCGGCGGTAAAGCGCATTAGTGAAAGGTATCAACTCCAGCAGACAGATGTCAGAGAGTGGATTTCCCAGACAAGCTGGGCTACTCATAAAAAGGTACCAGCACATCACCTGCTAAAGACCATGGAAATTTTGGAAGATCTTAAACTGATCAATAAAAAATTGAATCCGGAAAGTTTTGTGGTTGATGAAATAGGTTAAGCCAAAAAAGACCAGCTATTTTAACAGCTGGTCCCTGTAACTTTGTATCAAACAAAATTAAAAATCTGAATAGTCGGCAGGCCTCAAAAGGCGGGTGACATTTTTAGATACTGTGTTGCGGTATTCTTCCAGGTCTTTCATGGCCTCCCAGTCAGGGTCCACCCGGAATGCATCCCAATGGGCATTGCGTTCTTTCATGTTCTCAAATGTTGTCAAATACATGAGATTGGGCATGGTGGCACCTGCAAGGGTTTCTGCATAAAAAACCGGATTGAAGTCCAATTTATCAAAAATATCAATTTCGCCGCTGTTAAACATCTTTACCTTTTGTCGGTACAGCCTTTCCGTTGCCGCCTCATAACTTCTCAATTCGTACACCCTCTCATTTTTAGGTGAAGAAAGCTCCGGGGTATTCATTCTGGGGTTTCCGGTAAAAGCTTGCAGTAAACGGGTTTCCAACCTTGTGTATGGAGGATTGTCATGAGCAGCATAGATATACTCCTTTCCGGCATTTTGATAAGTTTGGTCTTTTTCCAGCTTATTTTGAAATTCGAAGTATGCTTTAGAATTTTTAAAGGGAAGAAAGACATAAATTTTTTCACCGGCATCTTCCTCTGAAGGAAGAGGTTTGAATACGCCAACATTACTCACACCGGCTTTGTGGGCGGCAGGAATAAAAGCGGATTTCAGGTATTGATCTATCATTTTCTCCTGATCGCTATTAGCTATATGGTATATTTTAAGCTCATACAAGTCCCTTTTACCGTCCTGAGCGAGAGTAATGTAGCTCAGGGAAAAAGTGAAAAGAGTAACTAAAGAGGCAATAATAAGTTTATTTTGGTTCATGTTGATTGTAATTTGGGTTTGGTACCTGATATCAAGAATAATATTTTGACCAAAAGTAAGTAAAATTGAATTACTTTAAAAAAATATTATACCAATGGGAAATATATTGTTATTTTTGATTTTTATACTTTAGCATTCTAAAGGCTTGTTTTTAAATCAATTATTTTAAAAAAAAATGAAGAGGATTTTAGTAACCGGTGGAGCTGGTTTTTTGGGCAGCCACCTTTGTGACAAACTCTTAAGTGAAGGGAATGAAGTTCTGTGTGCGGACAACCTTTTTACCGGAAGAAGAAGAAATATTCACCATTTGCTGGACAATAAAAATTTTGAATTTCTAAGGCATGATGTTACCCTTCCATTGTATGTTGAGGTAGATCAAATTTACAACCTGGCATGTCCCGCCAGCCCGGTGCACTATCAGTTTGACCCCGTTCAAACGACCAAGACCAGCGTATTGGGTGCCATCAACATGTTGGGTTTGGCAAAGAGATTGAAAGTAAGGATTTTGCAGGCCAGCACCAGTGAGGTGTATGGCGATCCTGAAATCCATCCTCAGCCGGAATCCTATAAAGGCAGTGTAAGTGTGACCGGGCCCAGAGCTTGTTATGACGAAGGCAAAAGGTGTGCAGAGACCTTGTTTTTTGACTACCACAGGCAGCAAAAATTAAGTATCAAGGTGATGCGTATTTTTAATACCTATGGTCCAAGGATGCACCCTTCCGACGGAAGGGTAGTGAGCAATTTTATTGTACAGGCGCTGAAAGGAGAGGACATTACCATTTTTGGAGATGGAAAACAGACCAGAAGTTTTGGCTACGTGAGTGATTTGATTTCCGGCATGCACAAATTAATGAACAGCCGTGAAGGTTTTATAGGCCCGGTAAACATAGGTAACCCCGTGGAATTTACCATGTTGGAGCTGGCTGAAAACGTACTGGAACTTACCGGATCAAAAAGTAAGCTGAAATTCCTGCCCTTACCTCAGGATGACCCCATGCAGCGAAAACCCAATATTGATCTTGCCAGAAAAGAACTGGGTTGGGAACCTAAAATTCAATTGAAAGAAGGTTTGAAAGAAACGATCAGGTACTTCGATCAGGTATTGAAAGAAGGAGGGTATTGATCCTATTTGCAGGATATACACAGGCATTGTTTCCAATCGGGAGGCAATGCCTTTTTTTATCAATAATAGTAATTTCTTTTTTAAACCCACTAATTAGTTTTTTAAATATTAAATTTTGTATTTTATTAAATATCCATATTTTAGATAAATAAAACCTCAATATATTTTATTTTAATTAAAATAAAATTGAATAAACCTTTTTTTATTTGCTTGTAGATATTTACCTTTAGTGGTAATTATAATTCACCTAACAGTACTTGTAGCTATGAAAAGCGGGTATAGATTATTTGCCATTGATGATGAGCCTTCGGTTTTGCTTATCATTCAACATTATTTCAAGGAAAAATTTGACGTAAAGGTTTTTAGTAAACCGGCAGACGCTATCGCCGTCATGCATGAAGGTAACCTGCCCGATATTATCATTTGTGATTTGAATATGCCCGATATCAACGGGTCGGAATTTGTTGAGTTTATTCGTTCCAGTGGCTTTTTTGCCGAGATACCATTGATCGTCCTATCCGCTACTGAGTCATCTGAAAAAAAGATTGACATTTTGAATCTGGGAGCAGACGATTTCATGGTGAAACCTTTTAACCCAAAAGAGCTTGAGGCAAGGATTAATTCCATTTTGAGGAGGTCGGGAAAACTTGCAATGGAATCTATCAATGGCTGATCATTTCCTTAAAATTGCGCTGATTTCCGAAAGTAGGCAGTTAATTGAATCGGTGATTCAGGCAGTGGAGGATAAATTTGAGATAGTCAGCTTTTCCAATGGAATTGTTTTTTATAACCATCTAGCCCAATCTCCAAAGGAATTTTGTTTGGTGCTGAGTGATGCTGCCTTACAGGATGTTCATGGCCTTTCTTTAAAAAAAACCATGGAAAAACTGGGGTTTGGACACCTGCCTTTTTTCCTCATCATGGACAAAGCGAACAGGGAAGAAATCCTCAAAGCCATCGGTAAGGGGGTTGCGGATATTTTTACCAAACCTGTCAATAAAAAAAAGTTAAAGAGCAGGCTGGAATTCCAACTCAAGCATCCGATCAAAAGGCTGAAAGATACGGAAATCACCCAGGTTGAGCCCTACAGTATTCCCTGGTTGAAGCGTTTTTTCGATGTTTTTGTTTCAGGGTTGATATTATTTGCATTGAGCCCCTTGTTTTTAATCGTTTCAATTTTAATCAAACTGGAATCAAGAGGTCCGGTTTTTTATTATTCTTACCGGGTAGGTACGGGCTATACGATTTTTAAATTCTACAAATTCAGGTCCATGGATCCCGATGCCGATGCCAAACTTCAACAACTCAAGCACCTTAACCAATACAACAATCCGGAGAAATCGCCAGCCGAAGAAAGCATACCCCCAACAGGAACCACGGTGGTTAAGGAGCTTTGTGAATTTTGTGAACAAGCGGGAGGGGGATGCTTGCAACCCCTTTATGATGATAACCAAATGGTCTGTGAAAAAATCATTTTGGCCAAAAAGTACAGCAATCAAGACTCCGCTTTTATCAAGATAAAAGATGATCCCCGTGTTACCAGGATTGGGAAATTCATTAGAAATACCAGCATCGATGAGTTACCACAGCTTTGGAATGTACTTAAAGGTGACATGTCACTGGTAGGAAATCGCCCACTCCCTTTGTATGAAGCTGAAAAAATAACCACAGATAAATATGCCCTCCGTTTTTTGGGGCCGGCAGGAATTACAGGCCTTTGGCAGGTTGAAAAAAGGGGACGAGGGGAAATGTCGGAAGAAGAAAGGCTTAGTCTTGATAATGATTACGTTAAAAATTTCTCCCTTTGGTTTGATTTAAAGATTTTGCTGCGCACTATTCCTGCTCTTTTTCAGAGCGAAAATGTCTGATCCAGCAATTTCCAAAAAAGAGCTACTCTTTCTTCCCAGGTGTTTTTAGAAGCCTCCACATATCTTTTTTTGGCTTTTTCAGGATTGTCGGATTCAAGTTCCTGCTTAATGGCCAGGGCAAAATTTTCCGGGTCATTTTCAAGTCTGATCAGGGGATAGAAGGAACGTATATCCTCAGAAAAAGGTGTAGCTACTATAGGTTTACCAGAAGCCAGATACTCATTGATTTTGAGCGGGTAAATGCTCCTGGTCACCTCATTACACAAAAAGGGTAAAATCAAAAGGTCAAAATGAGCCAGGTACCGGGGTAATTGCTCGATTCCTTTTGGTCCGGTAAAGAAAAGGTTGGGAATCTTATCTAGGTCAATATGGGTATGCCCCTGGTGGTTTCTGGGGCCCACCAATACCAGGCTTATTTCAGGATTTGCAGTACAGATATGGGCTATCAGATCATAATCCTGTCGGTGGCAGATGTTGCCGGTATATCCAATGATAGGGGAAGGAATATTTTGCAGGTCTTCTGGTAAAGAAAGCTTTGTTTCATACGCAGATTTGAACAGGTTGAAATCTGCAGCATTGGGAAAATAAGCCACATTTTTTTTGGAAAGAACCTGCAGGTCTTCCTGTAATTGCCGGGAAGTGGCCAGGCTGATATCCGCATTACGGATGGCCTTAATTTCATTTCCTGCCCCATGCTTTCTCAAATAAGGTTCCAAAGCCCGGATATTGTCTCTTGATTGGTATACAATCACCCTGGGCTTGAAATTTTTGGGCAGTTGGCTCAGGTAAAGTGGATTAAAGGAGTTGAAAAAAATGAAATCTTCTAATTTTAACCTTTTCAATCCTTTTTTTATGCTTTTGGCCAGTCGCCTGTCATTCCACCTTGCCAGAAAACCATAAATCACCCCCTCGGGCAGCCAATTGATAGGCAGCATCAAAGGCGGGGTTAGCGCATATAGATGGGGACCATATTCCGGTAAAGGTTTTAAATTATTTTTGCCCCAAAGTAAAGCAGGTTTTCTGATCCTTATCGCCTTCTTTTTTCTTTCTCTGAAATAATCCAAAAGGGTAAAAGGATAATCAACATACAATACCACCTGGTCCCGGGAAAAGGTTTTGGCCAGCGACCAGGAGGCAGAAGAAAAATCACCGTCCCACCTGGACATACTAGTCATTACTATAGGGAGTTGTTTTAGACTGGAAATTGAAAAATTATTCATTCAAGCTGTTTTTTCTTAGATTTTTAAAAGGATTCCACATTGGAAACCTTAAATTTAGGATAAAAATAACCATTAATTTTTGATGCTTTGGTGCTGTTTGAAATAATTACCTGGATATGCTGTTTTTATCTCCTGTTTCCCCTGATCAGTGCCACGGCGGCAGTTTTCAGGAAAGAAAAGATGGATCCTGACCCCGGTTTTTCCGCAGATTTTGCTTGTGTGATCACACTATACAAAGAGGGTGAAATCGCCTGGCCCCTGGTCCGTTCCCTGTTGAAACAGGATTACCCTGATTTTCACATTTATCTGGTAGCCGATGGGATCATGGAGCCATTAGAGGTTCCTGTTTCAGATGAAAGGTTAAGCATACTGCAACCTGAAATTTTTCTACACAGCAAGGTGGCTTCTTTGGACCTGGCCCTGAATTCAATGAAGGCAAATCATACCCATGTTGTGGTCTTCGATCCGGATAACCTGGTTCCTGCTCATTTTTTAAGGGTGATCAACCAGTATCACGCCATGGGGTTTAAGGCAGTTCAGGGGAAAAGAATTGCCAAAAATATTAAGGGAACCTATGCTGCACTGGATGCCTTGGGCGAGTATTATTACGATTTTGCGGTGAGAAATGTACCCTATTTACTAGGGTCTTCTTCCACCATTGCCGGCTCCGGTATGTCCCTGGAGAAGGAAGTTTACCGGGAAAATATTTCAGGGGAATTGCTGGTATTGAAGGAGAAAGGGGTAGTAGTGGCAGAGGACAAATCACTGCAACTTCAATTGGTAGAGCGTGGTCATAGGATAGCCTATGCCGCAGCCGCCATTATTTTTGATGAAAAGGTCACAGCTGCCCAACAGATCGGTAGGCAAAGGGGGCGCTGGCTCAACAGCTATTTTGCTCAGGTTCCGGTGTCATTGAGGCTTTTACTTAAGGGAATTATCAAGTGGGATTGGAACTTGCTTTATTTTTCCCTGATGGTCTCCATGCCCCCCATGGTCATGCTGGTTGGGGGTGGTCTTGTGCTGGCGATCTTTGCCTTATGGTTGAAATGGACTTACTTTTTTCTTGTTACAGGCAGTTTGTTTTTATTCGTATTGGGTTTTTTAACAATCCTTACTTTTAACAGGACCCCCGGTAAAGTTTTGAAAGCCATTCCAAAAATCCCCTTGTTCGTATGGGGGCAATTGTCCGGAATGCTGCATATCAGGAGGGCCAATAAAGATTTTATGGCCACTACGCATAACGAGGTCATTGATATTGAGCCTTTATGGGCCAGGCGTAAAGGTGAGTTTCATCACCTTAAAGAGAGATGGGAATGATATTAACGCAGCGTTTTTCCAATCCTTTTTTTCGCCTCTCTAAATGCCCTGAGGTAATTTTTTGCAGCCTGTGTCCAGCAAGCCCAAATATGGATATTGATGTATCTTGAAAGTATGAAGTGTTTGATTAAAACAGTGATAAAAATGGAAATCACCAAACCATATGCTGCTCCCAGCAATCCGGTCCATTGGATTAATAACCAGCTTAAACCTGCCCCGTAAATGAAGGTACCAAAGACCATGATCATATTGTAGAAGGGCTTGCCTATGGCGTCCAGAAAAACTCCGGACTGCCTGTCGAAGGGTTTGATCAGGGCCAGGAATGCCATGACCCTTAAAAATGGGACTGCATTCAAATAGGGTTCTCCTGCGATAAATAATATGATATAATGCGCAAATACAAGACAAAATAGCCAAAATGGGACCGTCAGGGCCAGCATCATCCCCAAAGTTTTTTCATAGAGCCGACCTACCTCCTCCGAATCCTTTTTGTCGTGGGCTTCTGCCGCTTTGGGATAGCTGATGGAGGCAATGGAATTTACGGGAATTTCTACCATGTTCATCACCCGGCCAGCCGTATTGGCCATGGCCACCTGAACAGGGGAAAGAAGAGCTCCGAGAAAAAATTTATCCAGGCTGTTGGTAAGCATGGAAACGAGGTTGGTACCAAAAACGAATTTCCCGAAGTGAAATAACTTGATCAGCCAATATGCACGAGCCTTCCACCGGAGGCTGAAATATTTTCTTACCTGATAGGCAGACATCAGAGAGGCCAGCAAAAAGGTTCCATTTTGGTACCAGGCAAGAGACTTGAGGCTTAGTTCAAAGAAGTTCATGTAAGCCAATAGAATTACCAGAAAAAAGGGCAAACTTTTGCTGATCCCTGCAAAAAAGTAAGCTTTGAAATCATAACTGGCCTGCATCAGGACCAGATTATGGGTGTGAATTACCAATACGGGAATCACCCAGGAATAAATGATAAGGATTTCTGCCAAGTCCGGAGCATTCAATAGGTTTGCCAAAGGTGAAGCAAGCAACCAGATAATTAAAAAAATCAATATGCTAAGTGCGGTGTTCAACCAAATGGCTGCTGTTTGGATTTTGGCTTGAACGCCTGGTTTTTTTCCAACAAAATATTTGATCAAACCATTTTGAATAAAGCCATTTCTGGCCATATCTATGATGGATACAATGGTGATAAGCAAAACCCAAACGCCGAAATCTTCCGGAGAAATGATCCTAACCAATAACATGAAACCAATGAAACCAAGCAAAAAATCCACGCCCCTGTGCATCATGGTATAAAAACCACTACTGAGCCAATATTTTTTATCCTTCATTCGGGATTCAGGATTTGGTTATAGCTGACCAGGGTTTCTTCCGCACCCTTTTGGTAGTCAAACAATGGTGGTCTCTTATATCCACTTTCTATTAGTTTTTGCCTGGTTTCCCGGTTTTCAAGCAGGGATGCTATTCCTTTGCTCAAACTTTCCGGGTCAAAGGGATCAATTAGCAAGGCAGCCTCTCCGGCTACCTCCGGCATGGAGGAGGTATTGGAAGTGATGACCGGACAGCCACAAGCCATGGCTTCCAGTATAGGCAAGCCAAAACTTTCCCTGAGGGAAGGGTATAAGAAGAGCAATGCCTGGCTATAAATGGAAGGTAAATCATCATTGGGTATATAGCCCGTCAGGTGGATTTTATGGATCAGTTGAGGGGAGTTTATGGCCTTTAGCATCAATATCAAAACATCTTTTCCAAAATCAGGCATGACCAAATCAGGAAAATCAACTTTTTTTTCCTCCAGCAAGGCGAGGCTTTTCAATACTCCTTTGAGGTTTTTTTTGGGATCTGTATTGCCCAGGAACAACATAAATGTATCTGGCAATCCATACTTCTTTTGGATCACCTTTCTTTTTTCGGGGCTTTCTTTTTTGAAATGCCCTGCTACTCCGTTGTATACCACTTTGACCTTTTCTGGCTGCATGCCAAATTGCCTTACGATCCGCTCTTGTTCGTAGCGTGAAACAGTAAACAAGCAAGAGGCTTTTTTCACGACTTTTGGCACGTTCCATCGGCGGTAAAGGTTGCCCATTCTTTGGTACCAGGAGCCTTCTCTAAAATTTAATTTTTCGAGATAGATGATATCATGTAAAGTGATGAGCAGTTTGGCCTTGCAGGAAATTGGTGCAGTGTTGCTGGTACAATGAAGAAGGTCCAGCTGATAGGTTTTTACTGCTTTTGCCAAATGATATTGTTCCCAGACAGGGTAGGGAGAAGGAGTAAGGGGTACTATGACGAAATTTTCCGTGGGACTGATCGGGGAAGTATCCTCCACTTCATTGACAAAAATAAAGTATTGGTTGCTGGTATCCATTTTTTGCAGATTCCGGATGAGTGCAATGGCTACCATGTCCATTCCATGCCTTTTTTTTCTGAAAATCCGTTGTGCTTCTATACCTATCCTCATGACTAATGATTAAGTGCGGGGTCTTCCCGGATATTCTTCATGAACAACCCGTCCGAAAAACCTTTGAAATATTTTTTAAAATGAGACCACTCTGCCTGCGTGGCAAAAACCAGCAGGTTTTTTGGCAGTGCAACCAGCAGGTAATAAGCTGCTGTAAAAAAAAACAAGGGCCAGTTTACATTTCTTCTCAAAAACAACCACCTGTTTCGACTCATGTAGTATGTTTTTAGCAAGGAGTTTTTACCCACGCTCATGGATTCTTTGTGCAAAATAAAACTCCCGGGTTCGTACCAAATCTCATACCCGGCATTTTTTATGCGCTCACAATAATCCATTTCTTCGTAATAAAGAAAATAGAGTTCAGCCATCATGCCTATGTCAAGGACCACCCTTTTGGGGATAAACATGGCTGCTCCATGAGCCAGCTGGGTGATTTCCGCTTTTTGGTATTGTCCTGTATCCTTTTCCTGGTAGCCCTTGCCCTTGCCCCGCCCTGTAATGGGGTTTATGGCAGAGAAACCGGCATATTGAATGGTGTCCGGGGCGTCATGATAAAGAATTTTAGGACAGACCAATCCGGCATTTTCTTCTTGCTGCATACGTTGAAGAAGCACATCCAGAATGTCCGGGGCGACCTCGGTATCATTGTTGATCAGAAAGAAATATTCTCCTTTTGCATTCTCCATTCCCCGGTTATTTCCTCCGGCGAATCCCTCGTTCACCGGGTTTTTTACCAGGATGGTATTTGGGAATTTTGTATGTATTTCCTCAGGATCTTCAGTTGAAGCATTGTCCACCACTATGATTTCTACATTGGGATAGCTCACTTTTTGAAATGAAGCCAAAAAATCCAGGGTGTGTACCAGGCCATTGAAGTTAATGGTGATGACAGAAATTAACGGTTTATTCATTATTCTTTATTTCTTTGTTCTTTTCCTTATCAAGATCCTCTGCCAGGAAAAAATAGGCCCAGGACATGTAAAGTATCAAACCGGTAGGCATTTGTCCCAGTAAGGGATTTCCGATTGATGCAGCTGCAATCCCCACATAGCCGGCAAACAATCCCAGCAATTTTTGTTTGAGTTGGGGGTTTTCGACTTTCCAGATTTTAAATAAAGCCATCATTGCGATGAATGCGAGTATGGCTACATGTAACGCAAGTCCCACTATTCCCATTTCTGCCCAGATTTTAATGAACCAGCTGTCATTGGGGGTTTCTGCCAGAAAAGTACCAGGACTGAATCTTTGCCCCCAAAAACCAGAAGTACCTATTCCACCTCCAAAAGGCCTGGTTTTCAGGTATTCGGAAAATTTCGCCTTGTTGGCAAGTCTTACATTGAGTGAAGCATCATTTGGATCCAGGGCAGACCTTAATCTTCTTATTTGGTAAACATCATTACCTATGGAAGTGAATTTTAAAAATACAAAGACTAGTGCGAGGCTAGCCAGACCAAGAGTCATTAATTTAAAGTTTTTTGAGGCAAAAAGGTAAGCCAGCGTACCTGCCACAGGGACCATTAACGCTCCTCTGGTTCCACTCATGATCATTAGATAAAAAAACAACAGCGCACAAAGGGCGAAAAAAATGCGCTTCTTCAGCGTAAAGGGTCCCAGCGCCAATACAAGGGCAATCATTCCCGAATGAGCAATGCCTGCACCGAATTGGCCTGCGTCCGAAAAGAAACTAAAAACCCTGAGGTTCCCAAAAAGGACATGGGTGGATCTGGAACCTGCATCCAGCCAGCGATTTTCTGCTCCATCCAAACCTATGTAGTATTGTCTGAGGCCCCAGAATGAAGCGAGTATGGAAAACAACAGGATGATTTTGATCAGCCGGTCCAGGTCTTTTCTTTTATGCGCATAAAGTAATGTGAGGGGGACTGTAAGCAACATGTACAAAGCCGTTCCCCGTACAGCATAGACCCAGGCAGTAACACTTCTGGCCTCAGGGTTGAAAAGTTCCGCTATGTTATACATCATCCACAGCAGCGTGACGCCAAAAAGGCTGTTTTTCAGGTAGCGAAAGTCTGTTTTTACTTTTGTATGAAACAAGGCACTTAGTATTACTGCTACCAACGCAAAATCCACCGAAAGGCCCAAAGGCAGGCTGGGTATATACCGGCTGGCTCCAATGGAAACAAAAGCAAACACCAGGGCAACGATCAGGGCTTTATTGGGGTGACTCAGCATGAAAAGAAACATCAGGGCTGCAAAAGGCAGTAGGGTCAGTGCACCAACTCCCAAAATCCCGGTATAGGCCACAATAAGGCTGATCAGCAGAGCAAGGAGGAGTCCTGTGAGGGGTATGCCTATGGGGTAACGGGAATAATCCATGTATTGGTCCTTGAGTTTATCAGGAAAGCAGTTTTTTCACTTTTGAGCGTATGAATGATCTTTTCTTGGGTATTTCTCCGATAATGTCTTCCAATTCATCACTTTTCATTTTATTGAGCCAGATCAGGTGGGGTACTTCTACCATTTCCTTTAAATTATTGAGTAAATGAAGATCTGCCTGGGTCCATTTGCGCTCGGCATCCAATATCATCACCAGGGCATTCGCCTGATTGATCAGGGAGTAGTTGAGGGGTGCTTCTGCAATATTGGGCAATTCCCATAATATGAATTCCTTCTCAGTTTGGGAAATTTTGTTAGACCAATACTGCTCAAAATTGCCCTGAATGCTCGTTAAATCCGGATAAGCCATGCTGGCACAGGGCATCTTCCCGGTATCCTCTTTCATGCCCCAATACATCACCTCCCTGTTTTGCTTCTCAAGGTCCTGCACCAATTTTTTAATCAAATACGTTTTGCCTTCTGCGGGTTTTAAACTGTAAAACAAAATGATTTTTTTTCCCGTTTTGGGAAGGTATTTGTTCAGGTTGTTGTGAAATTGAATGATTTCTTTTTGTGCCAATTTGTGTTGGTCGACCGTATTTTCCATTCGGTTTTCGTCGAGCCAGGCACCGGCCACCTTTAATCCCGTCACTTTTTCTGCATTGGGTCCGGATTTTATGGTATTGTCCAGAAAGAAAGTAAGCAAAACCAGGGAGAACATGATAAAACCAGTGGCCATTCCCCCACCCAGCGTCAATAATGCTCTTTTTGAAGGCAGGGGGGTTTTTGGAAAAAATGGTTCATCGATCAACCTTTGAGAGGAGGACATTTCCAGGTCATATTTATTTAAATAAGCCATATTTAGCCCGTGCAGAATGGATAGATACTGCTCCTCGTTTACACTGACCTCTCTTTCCAATTTCTTCAATTCCGCTCCGAGAGGTGCAAATTCCTCAATCTTTTCGGACAGGTATAATTTCCTGTTTTGCATGACATCCAGGGCTTGTTTCTGCTCCTCAAATAAAATTTTTAACCGAAGCCATTCTTCAAGTATGGTCTCCCGCTGTAGTCCGTTTTGGGTATTGCTATTTTGAAACAATTCGGAGGAGGCTTCATCGATTTGGTTTTTTAGGTTTTCGATTTCTTCTTCCAGCCTATCTATTCGGGGGGATCGTGCATTTTGCGCTACAAGCCCCTGAATCTCCATGTTTTTGGAAACGATGTGATCCTGAAGGGTACCTATCCGTTGAATGATTACCTGCCTTTTATCGAAATTCTCAAACATACTTTCGATTTCATTCAGATTGGCCTCAGTGCCTGAAAGCAGACGTTTGGATCTTTCTTCGTCTTGCTCATGCTCTAGTTTGGCAATATCCAGGTATTTGCCCTGTTCATAATAATTCAATATCCGGTTTTGCGTCATGAAGGATTTGAGGTTTTCCTCCGCCGCTCTCAATTTGTTCTGCGCAATCACCAGTTGATTTTGAAAATAGGTAATGGAATTGATGTTTTCCATTTCTTTCATGTCCGAATACCTGCTCGTAAAAGCATCGGTCACTAACCGGAGCGTATGGTAACAGATACCAGGGTCATTGGTTCTGTATGCGATTTCCATCATGTCGCTGGAGGATTTTCTACTAACATACAAGCGCTCAATGATTTTGCTAATCGCGTAATGGTCGTGTTCCCTCAACAGGTATTCAATCGGTGAATCTTCAAAACTTAAATAATGATTTTTTACATTCGCGTATGTTTCCTTTTCATTACCAACTACTGCTAAATCCTCCCACATCCTTTCGGAGAAATGTGATTTTAGTTCGGAATAGGGATCCCTACCGATTATCGATTCCTCCGGACCGGAAAGGGAAAGGTGTTGGGCCATCAGCCGAAGGGACGCTTCTTCTACAGTTTGCCTGGACTTTACTAAAAGTGTAAGGTTGTCAAATAAATTGTTTGAAGTGTAAAAATCCATCCTCACCACCCCACCATCTGTGGCACCCTGATTGGAACTTGGGTTGGTAAACACGATTGTTTTACTTTCATATTCCCTGGGCATATTGCTGGTCAAAAGGAAGACCCCCAATGCTGCAAGAATAGGTGGCAACACGATAAAGAATTTGTTCTTCCAAACTAAAAGAATGAATTGTTTAATTGTCATTTCTAAGGATGATATTAGCTAAGGGGAGTCCGATCAATATTTCTAGTTTTTTGGTGGCGACAAAAAAATCCCTCCTTGCATTTTCGTATTCAGATTGTGCAACGGTATGGATTTCTGCATTTCTCATGTAGCTGGATGCATCCAGATTTCCCGAATTAAACTCCATTTCCATCTGTTGCAGGTTGGTCCTGGCTTTTTCCTGCATTTGATACCTGATTTGCATCAGTCGGTGTGCCAGTAGCAGATTGTTGTATTCTTCCACGACCTGTTCGGCAATGACCAATTCCATCTCGCGGGTTTTGAAAAAAGTAGCCTCCATTTCATTTTGTTGAAGTTTGATCCGGTTTCTCCTATTGAAAATTTCGGACAAGGGAATGCTAAGATTGGCCCCTGCCCTGTATCCGTTTGCGATGTTGCTCAAGTCCCCACCTTGGGATCCGGTCGTCAAGATGGCCTGATTGCCATATCCATAGTCGATATAAACACGGAATAAATCCGCCCATGATTTTTGCGCCAGTTTCACCCGTTCTTCCGCCGACCCAATAAGTGCTTCATTTAGTTTGATGGTTGGGTGATTGGATATGGCTATACCGATAAGGCTATCTAAACTATAAAGTTGATTTTCCAGGGGAATATTCAATTCGATGCCTTCAAGGGTATTGACTTCTTCTTGCGCCCGTACATTTTTATCAGTTAAAAAAATCATTACGACCAAAACGAATATCAGGCGGGAGTAGAATGTTGATTTTTTCAGCACAAATTTCATTTATTTATATATCAATGACAAAAATAGGTTTATGTAAAATAATTTACTGTTTTAGCACTATTTTTAAAATAAAAGTAACAAAATTTTTAATTTATCCTTTTTTTTTGAATTTAAATTTTCAGCATATATATTCATTAATTATTTAGAAGGTTGATGATTAAGCATACTATTGCAGGAAAATTGAATCAAAAAAGCCAATCGGTTTTTGGCAGGGAAGCCAGAGGTTTTGGCGAAATACTTAAACTTTACAGCCTGCTTGCAAAGGAGTTATTACAAGGTTTTTGGAGACTTCTGAATGCCAAATTCAGGCTTCGGAACTGTGAGAAAGTGGGTAAATGGGTAACTGTCAGAGGAGGTTTGAGAGTGGAAGGCGCTGGCAAAATCAGGATTGGAAATTATTGCAAACTTTGGTCACATATGGGGACTACCCAGTTATTTGCGGATAGGGGTGCTTTGCTTGAAATTGGTGAGGGCACTTTTGTAAATACTGCCTGTATTGTTTCGGCAAGCAAACATATTACTATTGGGAAAAATTGTCAGATAGCCAATCAGGTGATTATCATGGACGGAGATTTTCATGGGGTAGATGCCAGGTCTGCTGAAGGAAAGTCTGCAGCTATTGTCATTGAAGACGATGTGTGGCTGGCGACCAGGTCTATGGTGCTGAAAGGAGTGCGGATAGGTAAAGGATCAACAGTAGCTGCAGGGGCAGTAGTAACCAAAGATGTAGCTCCCCACACTTTAGTTGGGGGAGTCCCAGCTAAAGTGATCCGGAAATTGCATCAAAATCTAACCATTCTGACTGATTGAATCACTTAATTGAACCATAAAACCTGAATATGAAATGATCCGTTGTGTAATCATAGATGATGATGCAGCCAGCATCGAGGTGCTTTCTCATTATATATCCAAGACCAAATCTTTGGATCTGCAGGCGAAGTTTACTGACTCCATTGAGGGTTTGAATTTTCTTGTGGAAAACAAAGGCAATATTGATCTGATTTTTCTGGATATTGAAATGCCTGAAATGAATGGTTTTGAGATTCTTAAGCACAGTCAATATGATGGGGCCTTGATCGTAATATCGGCAAATCATGAGAATGCCATATCCGCTTTTGAAACCAATGCCTGTTTCTATTTACAAAAGCCTTTTGCCTATGCTCAATTTCTTAAAGGCATAGATAAATGTAAGGAATCAGAGGCGAGGATCGACCCAAATGCTTATTCAAAAGACTTTATTTTTGTAAAGGATGATCGGTTGTATAAAAAAATTCTTTTTGCAGAAATAAGCTTCTGCGAGGGAAAAGGGGATTATATCAGCCTGAAGTGTAAATCACAAACTTATACCATCAAATCTACCATTTCCAACTTCCTGGACAAGTTATCCGGTAATCCGGAATTTGTACAAGTGCACCGCTCCTACGTAATCAACCTGCATTATTTAACTGATTTTGATAGCGATACGGCTGTGGTGGATGGAAAAATCATCCCAATCGGCGCCAAATATAAAGAACAACTAAAAAACAGCGTTAATTTCCTGTAATTTATAGTTCCCCTTATCTAATCCTTAATGTACTGGTTGATCAATTCTTTTACCGTTTCAATTTCTTTCGAAAAATCCTCAAACAACTTCTTTAATCCACCGGATTCAAAAGAATCCAGCTCTTCGAAGGTTACGGCCATTTCATACAATTGATTTAGTCCTGCTGTCAAGGCCGAGCCCTTCAATTTATGTCCTTCGCTGTTTAATCCCGGAAGGTTTTGGTCATTAAAATGTTTGATCAATAAATTTTTTGAATGGTCCAGCTCCTTTAGTGTCAATTTCAACACATCTTTGATAACCAAGGGCTCGTCACCAAGGTATTCGATGACTTTTTCAACATTAAAATGATTTTTTGGGTTTATAGTCTTTGTTGATGTGTTTTTTCGTTCAGCATTTACAGCGGATTTATTGTCAGGCGCCTGTAATGAATGTACTGGATTTACCCATTTTTCAAATATCTGGATAATGTTTTTTTCCACAATTGGTTTGGCTACAAAATCGACCATTCCCGATTCCATACATTTTTCCCTTTCTCCCTTAATATTCCCTGCGGTGATGGCGACAATGGGAATGTGACTAAGTTCTGGTGAAGCTTTGATCTTTCTGGTTGCTTCATGCCCACTCATGACCGGCATTTGGATGTCCATTAAGATGATATCAGGCAGGAAGGATTGGGCCATTTCAAATGCCGTTTTTCCATCAATCGCTTCTAAGATTTTCGTATTGGGAGACACTTTGAGTACAATGGTTTTGGCCAAAAACATGTTGATGGCATTGTCTTCAGCAATAAGTACTGTCAGTTTGTTGTTTAATGGCTTTTCTTCATTGACGGGGGATGAATCTTTAGAAAAAGTCTTTTTTCTAGGGTTGAGTTGAGCCAGCGCTTCGTAAAGCGCATTTATTTTTATCGGTTTGGATAGTTTGATGTCGATACCAAGTGCTTTACATTTTGTATAGATGTAATCGTCATCGGCCGAACTGTGTAAGAGCATAACGGGAGTGGCAGCCTTATTTTCCGGGAAATTTTCCCTTATTTTTTTTGTCGTTTCCAGACCATCCATATAAGGCATGTTAAGATCCATTAATACCGCATCAAAATCACCATTGTTCTCTATTTTTTGAAGTGCGTCAAAACCATTCACTGCTTCCTCCATATGAATTTTTTTCAGGGAAAACATTTCCTTCAAGATCAATCGGTTATTTTCATTGTCATCTACCACTAAAACTTTTTGGATAAAACTGGTATCTGATTTTTTAAGGTTACTTCCATTTTCTGTTTTGAGTTTGATGTCAAAATAGAATTTACTACCCTCATCCAATTTACTTTCCAGTTTTAATTCGGAACCCATCATGGCCAAAAGTTTATTGGATATGGTCAGGCCCAAACCGGTACCACCATATTTTTTAGTGGTAGATCCGTCTTCTTGTGCAAAAGCTTCAAAAATCCTTTTTTGGTTTTCCTCAGATATCCCTATACCCGTATCCCTGACTTCAAATCTTACCAGTCGCTCTTTTTCATTTTGAACGGAAATGGTTTGTATTTTTAATTCGATTTCTCCCTCATTGGTGAATTTTACAGCATTCCCAAGTAGGTTGATAAGAATTTGTTTTAGCCTGACATCATCTATAAATATAAATCTGGGCAGGTCTTTTTCCAGGTTAAGCAACATTTCGACACCCTTATTCTGGGCCTGGTAAGAAACAACATCAGTTGCCTGCCCCGCCAATACGAAAATGTCTGCTTTGTTGATATCCAATTCCAGTTTTCCCGCCTCAATTTTAGAGAAGTCCAGGATGTCATTGATGATATTCAACAAGGTATTGGCAGATTGGTTAACGATATCAATGTATTGGTTTTGAACCTCAGTCAGGTCTGTTTTCAACAAAAGGTCTGTAAATCCAATGATGCCATTAAGCGGGGTCCTGATCTCATGACTCATGTTGGCCAAAAACTCTGATTTCGCGAGACTGGCTTTTTCAGCCATTTCCTTCGATTCTATAAGGTTTTTCTCAAGAATGTTTCTGTCGATTGCATTGGAGATGCTGTTGGCAAAACTTTTTAATAAAGAAATTTCAGCTTGCGACCATTCCCTTTCCAACTTACAATCGTCATATCCGATGAAACCCCAAAATCCGTCTTTGGTAAATATGGGAATGGAAAGAATGGATTTGATATTCTGATTTGCCAGAAATTCACGGGTGGAGGATTCTTCCGGCATTTTGGATAAAATGGCAAAGAAAATCTCATTGTTCTCCATGGGTGCGACAAATTCCCCGAAAAAATTAATGGGCACGTTTTGTAGGTCTGGGTTATTGATTTGGGGTTGCACTTCATCAGAACTCCACTCAAATCTTTGGGAGGTGAGTACTGAGCCGCCTTCAGCAAAGCTGTTTTCCCAATAATACACCCTGTCTACATCCGCAGCTTTTCCGATCAATTCCAGACTATTGGAAATAGCTTCATATAAATTTCTATTCGAAAGCAACTCATCAGTGGCTCTTGAGATCGCCAAAAGCATCTGTTCTTTTTGGATCAACTGGTTTTCCCTGTTCACAGTTTCATGGATGTCCTGTATTGTTCCAAAAAGGTAAAGGCATTTACCTTCTTCTATGTGGGCTTCACCGATGGTCCTCACCCATAATTCTTTGCCTTTTGCGGTGATGATTTTTAATTTTTCATCCCAGGCTTTTCCATAATCCCTTGCAAGCCCAAAAAGTTCTTGCATTCTATCCCGGTAAAAACCTTCCTTGTAAAATCCAAACGCGTCTTCCAGTTTTGGATTAAAATCTCCATCAACCTCAAAAATATTTCTGGTAATATCTGTCCAACTTAAAAAGTTTTTTTCAGTGTCGTACTTCCAACCCCCAATTTTTGCCATTCTGTGTGTTTGGCTCAGCAATTCTTTTGCGTTCTGTATGGTTCTTTCTAATCTGAGTCTTTCAGTAATATCTATGGAATTTCCGATAACATAGGTGTTACCCCGGTAATCTTTCTCGAGGGTGTTACTGTACAACCAGACCTTTAAGCTTCCGTTGGTCTGCCTTGTGGTCATCAGGCCCTGGGCTTTTCCATCTTGAAGAAGTTCTTTGAAGTAGCTGTCAATTTCGGGATGGTACCTTTTTGGGATAATGTCCCATAATTTTTTCGACAGCATCTCCTCGACACTGTACCCCAACAACCTTGCTCCATAGTTATTAAAGCTTAAAAAATTGCCTTTAAGGTCATGAGTCAGCATCAATCCCTGGCTGTTTTCAAAGAAGGACCGAAATTTTTCTTCACTGGATAAAAGCTTTACTTCTTTTTCCTTTTCCTCACTAATATCCCTTCCTATAGCAAATATCCATTTGTTTTTTATGTCACCTGTAGCCGTCCATGCAAAAGTTTTATAGCTACCATTTTGGGTTTTTAACCGGTGATTGAAACTTGTAGTCGCTTCGCCTTTGATGAGTTTGTTGATTTCCACCATGGTGCCCTCCACATCCTCCGGATGTATATAATCTGCCATGGGCTTTTCCGAAAGCTCTTCCTCACCATAGCCAAGCAAGGTTTTGAATGCCTTATTAACTTTTATAAACTTCCCATCAAACCTGATGACAGTAATCAAATCCAGAGAAATACCCAAGGCTTTGCTTAAAAGCCGATCTTCAAAATTTTCAGTTTTTGCCTTTATGTAATCACGGATTTGTAGGTTCAAAAGCCCCAGATTTTCTGAAATTAGCTGGCTGGATTCCGGTGCCTTCGTTCCCAATACCACCAATAATCCCAGAATGTTTTCATTTTCGCCGGTTAATGGCTTTGCAGCCAAATAGGTAGCCGGGGAGAGTTTTGCCAAAAAATCACTTTGAGCCAATGCTTTATTGGTTTGGAGATCATTTATTTCCTGAAAATCATTACCGGACTTTAAAAAATCATATAATGTGTCTTTTTCGGAAATATAGGTTTCCTTTACCCCCTTGGAAAATGATATTAACCATAATCCTTCCTTGTCAAAAAAGCCCAAAAAAACCTGCTCACAGCCGGTCAATCTTTCCGCCAAAAGTATTGTTTTTTCAAAGTTCTCGTTTTGTAAACCCCGACCTAGATAAAAATCAGCAATCTGATTAGATTTTTTCATGCTTTTAAAGAGTTTTCACTACCCAAATGGATTCTTGTGCGAAAATAGCCTGTTTCAAACATCCTGGAAAAGGAATGATCAAAATGTTTAAATATGACGGTAAATTAATTTTGAATATTGCTTTTTAAAAAACCAAAATTTTGAAACAATCGAAATTTTCTTTCTATGCATTCCACTTTTGTTTACAAATTCGATAATTTAATTATAAATTCAAATTTGTAACCTAATTAATCATATGACTGTTATTGTATTTTGGTTGGCAATCATCATTGTTGCCTATACTTTTTTTGGATACGGTTTAATTTTATACCTCCTGGTGAAACTGAAAAAGTTGTTTCTTCCCACTGAGGAGGCCGAAAACCCAAACTTTTTTCCAAATGTAAGCCTGGTGGTTCCTTGTTTTAATGAGTCGGATATTATCGGCTCAAAAGTGGAAAATTCTCTATCATTGGATTATCCCCAACAAAAACTGGAGATTATTTTTATAACAGATGGATCTACAGATGCTTTCAGAGAGGTGCTTGCTGGTTATCCTCAGGTGAAATTATTGCATGAAGACCGTAGAGCAGGTAAAACAGCCGCGGAAAACAGGTCCATGGAAATCATTAAAACCCCCATTGTGATTTTTACAGATGCCAATACCCTGCTGAATCCCGAAGCAATAAGGAATATTGTCAGACATTTTCAATTCGAAAATGTTGGCTGTGTCTCAGGCGAAAAACGGGTACTGATGGAAGCGATGGAAGAAGCAAGCGCTGCAGGTGAGGGCATGTATTGGAAGTACGAATCCTTTTTAAAAAAATTGGATTCCCAACTGTACTCTGCGGTAGGAGCTGCCGGGGAATTGGTAGCTTTCAGGTCTTCCCTGTATGAACCTTTACCTGAAGATACCATCCTCGATGATTTCATGCAGTCTTTGTTGATTGCGTCCAAAGGATACAAAATCGTTTATGAACCTGAGGCTTATGCCATGGAGACAGCCTCTGACTCCATTGAGGAGGAGTTAAAAAGAAAAGTAAGGATCAGTGCCGGTGGCTGGCAGTCCATGCAAAGACTCCTTTTTAAGATTACCCCCATCAAAAACCCCGTATTGTTTTTTCAATATCTATCTCACAGGGTTTTGAGGTGGACCATTACGCCTTTTTTATTGATCCTGATTTTTTTTCTAAATCTTCTGCTTTGGCCACAGGGATGGGTTTATCAGTTTTTGATGACAGCACAGGTTTTGTTTTATCTTGCAGCGTTTTTGGGTTACCTTCTGGAGAATAAAAAAATTAAGGTCAAGGTGCTTTTTATTCCTTTTTATTTTTGTCTCATGAACTATGCCGTAATTGCCGGGCTGATCCGGTTTTTGAGGGGGGCTCAAAAAAGTACCTGGGAAAAAGCGAAACGAAGGCAAAGCTGATCAATTTTTTTTTTGATTTCTGCCATAATTTCACAAAACCATCAGGTTTTGTTGCTAATCAGCGCTGTGTTATACCAAAACCTCTCCGTCATCCCGATTTCTGCGTTTTTTAAATTGTTAATTCTACCGATGACCTATCCTTTCCTCACGGCGAGGGTGCAGACCTGGATTCAGTCGAATGGACCAAAAGGTCCCTGCACCCGCGGCAGTCTGAAGTTATGCGTATACCCATTTCCAACCTTTCCGTCCATTCTTCAATATCAGGCTTCAATTCCCGTTCTGTATTTTATTCCAGGATAAATCTAAATTTACTGCGTTGAAGATAAAATTGTTTTAAAGCCCGAATAGTTTTAAATTTCCCAAATCTTTCAATTGACCAAATAAACCCTGAACCCACTGTGAAAAAATTATTCTTTTGTATTTTTATATTGGTATTAAACACGGGAAATGCCCAGCATCTTCCACATCCATCGGCGGTATTTGAATGGGAAATGCTTCCTGTATCCATAAACGGAGCAGTAGAAGAGAGGAAACTGATGGATTGGCCCACCGAAACCCTGGACAATTTTCGCATCATCCATTATACTTTGCAGGGCTCGGAAACCATGGACCTGCATTCAGGAGAAGAGCGTTTAGTACTGGTCAGTGATGGAGCACTTTCGTTAAAAATGGCTGAAGAAGAAACTGCCCTGGGCCAAAGAAGTGTGGGCTGGATTCCTTCACATATGCCCATCAGGATAGCTGTTGGTAATGACAATAAGGCTTCCTTTTTTATCATTGAATGGGAATCGGAATTAGTTGATGAGGAGTTGACGCCCATAGATACGAATCCAGTGCTTTTTGATTATTCTGAAATGGAATATAGGGAGAATTCCAGAGGTGGGAGGAGAGCTGTCATGCAGGCACCGACCCAAACCCTTAGAGAACTGGAAATGCACATTACCACCCTGAAAGAAGGGGAAAAAAGCCATGACCCACATGTGCATGCTGATGAAGAGATCATATTGATCTTGCAGGGTGAGGTAGAGGAAATGATTAATGGTACTCCATACAGACTGGGTGCTGGGTCGGTGATTTATCTGGCTGCATTTGACCCTCATGGCATCCGCAATGCAGGCAAGGGCAGTTGTGAGTATTTTGCTATCCGTTGGATCACAGAAAAAACAGAAAAGTAAACCTTTGTAGGTTTACTACCTGAGAAAGGTATTTTTTTATTTATTATAATAAAAGGTATATTGTGGAGGCAAATCTTTACAAATTACTCCGCCTAACCACTGCCTAACCAAACCCAAATAGCTCTTGATCATGGGATTGCTGGAAAAATATACGGACGAAACATTACTTATCAGCCTCAGGCAAGGGGATGTCAAGGCATTCGACGAATTGTACCACAGGTATGCCAAAAAGCTAATGGCCTTCTCTTTAACTTTTTTCACCGACCAGCACCTGGCAGAGGAAGCCGTGCAGGAAATTTTTGTAAGAATTTGGGAGAGGAGGAAGAAACTGGATGAATCAAAATCCTTTAAAAGTTACCTTTTTCAATCGGTAAAATTCTATATGTACAACCATATCAGGGACAGGAAAAAAGAGTGCTGTCTGGAAACCGCCGCAACAGAACAAATAATGGTAGCTCAGGACCCGGAGGCATCCCTGGCTTACCAGGAATTGGAAGAGTTGGCACTGGAGATGATTGGCAGGTTACCGAAAGTGCAGCAGGAAGTCTTTACATTGAACAAACTAAAAGGTCTGAACAGTGATCAGATCGCACTGCAGATGAACCTTTCAAAAAGGACCATAGAACATCACCTTTACCTGGCCTCCAAATCCCTTAAAAAGGGATTATTGCATCACCCCTCCTTTTCTTTGCTGATTTTTACAGGTATATATTTTTTCTGAAAGTATATTGATACTAATTTTCAGAATTTAATTCTTAAAATCTTCATTTTACCCATTATTAAATTTTATTTTATTAATTTTTACCCTTCATTAAGTAAATGGGTTGACTTGTGTTTTATACTTCCAAAGCACAATAAACCCAGTGGAAAAAGAATTACTCATCAAATTTTTAAATGGAACAGCCAATTCTGCGGAACGCAGGCAGGTAACGGAATGGCTGGAACAGGATGATGCAAAGGAAAATTTTGATCGCTTCCTCCGTGAACACTGGAAAAATGCGGACTCAAATTCACCTGACAATACAGATTATCCATTGCTATTGAAGAAGATTCATTCAAAAATCTTTCCCAAATCCAAAATCAGGCCAATTTGGCCATGGGGGAAGTATTGTAAAATTGCCGTCAGCCTCTTGCTACTTCTGGCAAGTGCCTTTTTTATAAAACAGGCGGTGGATTACAAGGAACCAGAACCTGTACTTTCAGAAAGGATTATTGAGAAAAGTACAGGTGAAGGGGAAAAACTCCAGCTTACCCTTCCTGATGATAGCAAGATTACCTTGAATGCCAATACTACCGTTTCTTTTTCTTCCTTATATGGAGTTAAGGATAGGATAGTTCGTTTATCTGGGGAGGCATTTTTTGAAATCGCCAAAGATTCATTGCGGCCTTTTCGGGTGGAAACCGATGGAATTGTTACTACAGCTTTGGGTACCGCTTTTAATGTTTTTGCCCGCTCCGGACAGGTTTCGGTGGCCCTGACAGAAGGAAGAGTCGCTGTTGATGGTCCTCAATCCAAAATGGAATTGGAGCCCGGGCAATTGGCCAGGATGGATAAGTCAACAGCTATTTCCGGGGTTATGGTGAAAAAATTTGATGTAGAAAAAATTACCGGCTGGAAAGAAGGAAGGCTGGTTTTTGACAAAAAACCCCTGAAACTTATTTTGGAGGATTTGGAAAGATGGTATGGGGTAGAAATGAAAATTGATCCCGGGCTGAATGTTAATCGAAGGGTGATAGGAACTTTCAGGAACAAAAACCTTTCCGATGTACTGACGGGATTGGGTTTTTCTATGGGCTTTGAATTCAATATCAATCATAAAGAAGTTACCATCAAAAAGAATCGCCTATGAAACAAAAAATGCAGGACAAAACCTCCATCGCCAAATGAATTGCTTTGCCCTGCTGACTTTAAAGTGTAAAACTCAAAATCCTTTAAAATTATGAAAAGAAAATTACTGTACCTAATCAAAATGGTATCGAAAAACTTATTGTATGGTTTGGTTATTCAATGTTTGTTCATGACGACATTGATGGCACATGAGATCAGTGCCCAGATCAAGCCCATTGATGAATCCCATATCCGGCTAAGCAAAGCAGAATGGGGTTTAGAGGAAATCTTTCAGGAAGTGGAAGAAAAAACAGACTATTCCTTCGTTCTGGGAGAGGAAATTCTGAACAATAAGGCACAATTGAACCTCAAAAGTAAACGGCAAACCGTAAATGAGTTGCTATTGGATATAGCCCTGGGCGCCAATTTGAAATTCAAACAAATAGACAATTCCATTTATGTAGCCCCGGGTAATAAGAAACCCAAAGAACCCATTGAAATTTTGATAGAAGAGCGCCCGATCACTGGAAAAGTGGTAGACGCTAACGGAGAAGGGATTCCAGGAGCTACTGTATTGGTGGAGGGTACTACCATTGGTACTGCCACGGATATTGACGGGAATTTTAGCCTGGAAGTACCTGATGATGCCGTTCTGGTGATTTCCTACATTGGTTACGAATCACAGCGCATTGAGTTGGGCAACCAAAATGAGGTCAATGTGACCATGGAGGAGGACCTTTCTTCGCTGGATGAAATTGTGGTAGTAGGTTATGGTACGCAGAAAAAAGTTAACCTTACAGGAGCCGTAAGCACGGTTACTTCAGAGGACATCGTGAACCAGCCGGTAGGTCAGACCTCCATGGCCCTACAGGGAATAGCACCAGGGGTGACCATCACCCAACGAAGCGGTCAGCCGGGATCAGATGGGGGAGCCATTCGGATCAGAGGAATCGGTACCCTGGGAGATTCCGACCCTTTGGTTATGGTAGACGGAGTAGAAACCAGTCTTAACAATGTGGATCCAAATGAAATAGAAAACATATCTATTTTGAAAGATGCCTCTTCAGCGGCCATCTATGGTGCACGTGCCGCCAATGGCGTAGTCCTCATCACCACTAAGAGAGGGGTAGAAGGTGTACGTGTCAATTACAACATGTATGCAGGCTTTCAGGTACCTACCCGCATGCCGGAAATTGTAGGTGCATTGGATCACATGGAGTTGGCCAACGAAGCATTTACCAATGTGGGTAATGACCCGCAATATTCTGAACAATTCCTTGCTGATTACCGGGCCGGTATGCCTTCCGATAAGTACCCAAATACAGACTGGCAGGCCCTGACTCTAAAAAATACGGCTTTTATGCAAAATCATAATGTAAGTATCAATGCCGGAAGTGAAAAAGCAAGGGTTTTTGGTTCTATCAGTTATCTGGACCAGGACGGTATCATTCCCAATACCGATTTTAACCGGTTTAACCTCAGGCTCAACTCTGATGTCAACGTTTCCGATAAATTGACATTGTCCACAGATATATTTTTACGAAGGGCATATCAAAGGGAACCGTCCTCAGGCACCGGATATGTTTTTCACTGGATGCGAAGAATTCCTGCAAATGAAGTTGGCATATTGTCCAACGGGCGCTATGGAGAAGGCTGGAATGGTGATCATCCGCTGGCGCGTGCCAAAGATGGCGGCCTGAGAACGGAAGAAAGTTTGGATGCCATTCTTAACTTCCGTCTGAACTATAAAATTACCGATTGGTTGTCGGCTGAATTGATGTATGCCCCCAAGTTCTGGAATCCTCATACCAAAAGTTTTTCAAATATTACCCAGACCTATGCCCGGGATGGAGTAACCCCTACCCATTTTGTGCCCCAGCGTAATTCTTTGAGCGAAAGGTTTGACCGTGAATGGTACAACAACATCCGGGCAATTGTTACCATGGACAGAACTTTCAATGAAGTACATACCCTTGGAATCACCGCAGGGTACCAGCAGGAAGACCAGACCAACATGTGGATTTCTGCTTATCGGGAGGTGTTTCCTTTGCCCCAATACCAGCAGATCAATGCAGGTAACCGGGCGAATGAACAAACAGGTGGTGCCGCCTCTCACTGGGCGTTGCAATCTGTATTCGGCAGGGTTACCTATAATTACGACGAAAGGTACCTGTTGGAGGGGAATGTCCGTAGGGATGCCTCCTCGCGCTTTGCCGAAGGCAACCGTGTGGGTGTATTCCCTTCCTTTTCTGCCGGATGGCGGATTTCGGAGGAGAATTTCATGCAGGGCAATTCCGGCATCATTGATCAGTTGAAGTTGAGAGCCAGCTGGGGCCAATTGGGCAATCAAAATATAGGTTTGTATCCCTTTGCCGCATTTATGTCCCTTGGAGGAGGAGCCCAGGATTATGTGTTTGATGAGGCTAATGCTCCGGGTGCGGCTTTGAACAGCATGGCCAATTCATCCATCCAATGGGAAATGACCGAAACCACTGATATTGGATTGGATTTAAACCTTTGGGGCAAATTGGATGTGGCAGCAGATTATTACATAAGGAGGACAAAAGATATTCTCCTTCCGCTGAATATCCCTCAGACCATTGGATTAAGTGCTCCTTTTCAAAATGCCGGGGAGGTAAAAAACAATGGTTTTGAATTGATGGTCAATTACCGCAATAAGGTAGGGGATTTGAATTATAGCGTTATGGTCAATTATTCCGATGTACGCAACGAAATCATTGACATGCGCGGTATTGAAAATACCGGCCTGACCGTAAACAGGGAGGGGTACCCCATTGGCTCTTTTTTCGGCTACATTTCGGAAGGTTTGTTTCAAACTCAGGAAGAGGTGGACAACCATGCCGATCAATTTGGAAACATTGCTCCGGGTGACATCAAGTACCGCGATGTAGATGGAGACGGTATGATTAATGACCGGGACCTTGCAGTGATTGGCAGCCCTATACCCAGGCATA
Source organism: Cyclobacterium sp. (assembly GCF_014762705.1). Lineage (GTDB taxonomy): Bacteria > Bacteroidota > Bacteroidia > Cytophagales > Cyclobacteriaceae > Cyclobacterium. The sequence continues at coordinate 97,232 of NZ_JABURL010000080.1, forward strand.
CCTTTGGTCTGCGGCTTAATGCCGATTACAAGGGATTTGATTTCTCCTTGTTTTTACAAGGAGTAGGCAAAGCGGATGGCTACCTGTTTGGCCAGGGCATCATGCCCTTTTACCTGGGTGGTACAGTACAGGAACAGCACAAAGACCGTTGGACCCCCGATAATCCGGATGCCTCCTTTCCCAGATTGGCCTGGAACCGAACTAATAACGAACAAAATTCCAGCTTTTGGATGCGGAATGCGGCCTATTTAAGGGGCCAGAACCTACAATTCGGTTATTCCCTTCCTGAAAATGTCCTCGAAAGGCTGAATATCCAGCGGGCACGTATTTACCTGAGTGGTAGAAACCTGTTTACCATTACGGATTTTTATGAGGGCTACGACCCGGAAGCACCCGTTAGCAATGGGGGTTGGTATCCGCAGATGACTACCTACACCATGGGCTTGAATGTTAACTTCTAAACAGCAGGAACCGATGAAAAATCTAATTAAATATATATTATTGATTCCCGTTCTATTCTTCTCTGCTTCTTGTGAAGATGAGTTTTTGGAGCGGATGCCGCTGGATTCTCCATCCAGTGAGACGTATTTTGAAAATGAAACCGAATTGGAAATGGCCGTGACCGGAGTGTATAACCGTCTTTGGTATTGGCCTGCAGGAATTGCCTGGTTTTTGTCTTTCGATTTTGCCTCTGATGATGGCTGGGACCGAAACGGGAGTACCCTTCAGGCCCTGGGCAGGGGAGAGCAAAATGCCGACAATGGGTTTACGAATGGTTTCTGGTCCCATTTCTACCGGGCCATTAACCGCACCAACTTCATTACCTCCAGAGGCAGCCACCTGCGGGATGAAATGGATCCGGCCAAATATGACCGGCTCGTAGGAGAAGCCAGATTTATCCGCGCCTATTTCTACGCTTACCTGGCCGAATTGTACGGAGACGTTCCTCTGGTGACAACTACACTGACCCTGGAGGAATCGCAAACGCCCAGGACCCCAAAATCTGAAGTGATTGATTTTGTAATGGACGAGCTAAATGAAATAAAGGCCTACCTGCCCATGGAAGCAACTGAAAAGGGCAGAATTACCCAGGGAACTGTCCTGGCGTTGATGTCGCGCGTGGCTTTATGGAATGAAAGGTGGGAAGAATCTGCCAGTGCAGCAAAGGAGCTTATGGATTCTCAGGCTTATTCAATTGATCCGGATTACGAAGGCATGTTTACCTTTGCGGGGGATAATTCTCCGGAGGTAATCACCCGCATCCAATATTTGAGGGGAGTACAAACGCATAATATGCCAAGAAATTTCTGGTCCAGAATGGCATTGGGCCATTCCAATAAAAAGCCGCCACAGGATTTTGTAGATACCTATGACTGCATAGATGGATTACCGATTGATGAATCGCCACTTTATGACCCACAAAGTCCCTTTGAAAACCGGGACCCCAGATTGGATTACACCTTGGTGGTACCTGGTTCCCGATTGGTTAACTGGATCTATGAAACGCATAGCGACAGCACCATGACCTGGGAATTTCAGGGAGAAGATAGCGTACGGGTACCCAATATCGAAGCACAACATGCCTATGCCTCCTTTACTGGCTACCTGTACCGCAAACATGTGGATGTGGCCAATTATCCAACAGATGTAGGGTCTACTGATCAGAACCTGACGATATTCCGCCTGGGTGAAGTTTTGTTGAATTATGCCGAAGCCAAGGTGGAACTGAACCAAATTGACGAAAGCGTTTATAATGCCATCAATGCTATCCGACAGAGAGAATCGGTTCAAATGCCACCCATTGCATCAGGAAAGACCCAGGAGGAAATGAGAAATCTGGTTCGTAAGGAAAGAAGACATGAGTTGGGTATAGAGGGATTCAGGTATTTCGATATCCGCAGGTGGGGCATTGCCGAAGAGGTGATTCCCGGTCCCTACCGGGGCAGGGTAAACCGATATGGTGAAGGTGGCTGGCTCAACGAGCCCCCCATGATCGATGCCATCGGCACACCTAGCTACGATCATATCAGCAATGCGGATGAAATGGTGGTTGTAGAAACCCGGGATTTCAATCCCAACAGGGATTACCTTTGGCCCATACCCCGAATTGAACTGGAAACCAATACAGCATTGACCCAGAATCCGGGTTATTGATACCGGAGCTGATGCTGAAAATTGATAATTTCAGGGATTCCTTCCCCAAACGGTTGGGGCAGGAATCCCTTCCCATACCTATTAATGCTGCCCAGGCAAAAGGAGCAAAGAAATGTCTTGCTTTTTTCCTTCAGATCATCCTTTGCGCCATTCTTTGCATTGGCCAGTCTCCTAAGGTGTTCTCTCAGGTTAGCAAGTATGACCTGGTGGTTTATGGTGGGACTTCCGCTGGGATCACCGCCGTCATACAAGCAGCTAGAATGGGTAAGCAAGTCGTGTTGATCGAATCCGGAAACAGGCTGGGAGGGCTTACTACCGGTGGTCTGGGACAAACGGATATCGGAAACAAGCAAGCGATCGGGGGAATAGCCCGCGAGTTTTACCAAAATATAAAGCTGTACTACGATCAGCCTGAAAACTGGATATGGCAGGAAAAGAAAAATTACAAAGGAGTGGCCTATTCCCGTTCTGAAGAGGGAGAGGAAACCATGTGGACCTTTGAGCCTTCTGCAGCTTTGCACGTTCTGGAAGAGATGATTGCCAATGAAAGTTCCATTACCCTCGTCTATGATGAAAGACTAAACCGCAAGACCGGCGTAATAATGAAAAACCAAAGCATAAAAGCACTGGAGATGGAAAGCGGGAAACGAATTTATGGGAGCATGTTCATTGATGCCAGCTATGAAGGAGACCTGATGGCAGCGGCAAACGTATCCTATACGATTGGCAGGGAAACCAATCACCTTTATGGAGAAACTCTCAATGGTGTTCAGGCCAATACATATGGTGTTACCCTAGGCGGAAAACCGGCTAAGAATGGGAGAAATCATAATTTGGTGGATGGGGTGGACCCTTACATCGTGCTTGGTGATCCGGATTCCGGATTGCTTCCCTTCATTTCTTCTACAGGACCGGGAATTGATGGTAGCGGGGACGCAAAAATTCAGGCCTATTGTTTTCGGATGACACTGACAGATCATCCTGAAAACAGGGTTCCCTTTGAAAAGCCGGCTTCCTATGATGAGGCAAATTATGAATTGTTATTCAGGAATTACGAAGTGGCAGGAGACCTGGAGAAAATGTATGATTATGGAACCCCTTACCTTCCCTGGGCCAATTCGGCCATGCCCAACCGGAAAACAGATACCAATAACAAACATGGCTTTTCGACCGATTTTATCGGGCAAAATTATGCTTATCCTGAGGCCAACTACGAAGTAAGAGAAAAAATCACGCAAGCACACAGGGAATACCAAAAGGGCCTGATGTGGACGCTGGCTTATCATCCCAGAATCCCTCAGCTAGTGCGTGATGAGGTTTCAAAATGGGGCACTTGCAAGGATGAATTCGCTCGGGAGGATGGCTGGCCTGCGCAGCTTTACATAAGAGAGGCCCGTAGGATGGTGAGTGATTACGTCATGACCCAACACCATTGTGAAGGGCTGGAAGTAGCTGAGGACCCTATCGCTCTGGCCGCCTATGGAATGGATTCCCATCACGTACAGCGGTATGTGGATGCCAATGGCTTTGTAAAAAACGAGGGGAATGTGGAAGGTAGCGTGCCTGGACCTTATCCCATAAGTTACCGATCCATTGTTCCTAAAAAGAGTGAAGCGAAAAATCTCTTGGTTCCTGTTTGTCTAAGTGCCTCACATATTGCCTTTGGTTCAATTCGCATGGAACCGGTATTTATGGTTCTGGGTCAGTCGGCAGCTATAGCAGCTTCCCTGGCAATTGATGCCAAAAGCAGTGTACAGGCTGTTCCATATCAGCTCTTAAGAAATGAATTAATTACCTACAGGCAGAGACTTGAATAACTACTGCCAGGTAGCAAATTATAAAACCCAAACTGACATGCATTATCTGATTTTAACCATTTGTTTGCTGCTGGAAACGGGACCTGTCCGGGTTGGAATGGCGCAGAATGAGCCATATGACCTGGTTATCTACGGAGGAACATCCGCAGGCGTTGCAGCAGCGATTCAGGCTTCCCGTTTGGACAAATCTGTCGTCCTCATTGAACCTTCCAGCAGGTTGGGAGGGCTGACCACAGGTGGTCTGGGCCAGACGGATATAGGCAACAAACAAGCCATTGGAGGAATAGCAAGGGAATTTTACCAAAATATCCGGAAGCATTACGAGCATCCCGAAAACTGGAAATGGCAATCCCCGGAGGAGTATCAGGACGGCGGCCAGACCCGTACTGCAGCAGGAGAGGATGCCATGTGGACCTTCGAGCCTTCAGCTGCCCTGGAGGTATACGAGCAAATGATTGCTGCCGAAAACATAGATATCTTTTATAATCAAAGGTTAGACCGCTCCGACCGAGGTGTGAGCAAATCCGGGGGCAGGATTCAATCCATTACCATGGAAAGCGGAAAGACCTATTCCGGAAAAATGTTTATGGATGCGACTTACGAGGGAGACTTGATGGCAACCGCAGGTGTTAGTTATACCGTAGGTCGGGAGAGTAATGAGGAATATGGGGAAACGGTGAACGGCGTTCAGGCAAACCACTGGAGCATTACGCTGAAAGGCAATTTGTCCAAAAATGCTGCCAACCATAATTTTGTACCAGGAGTGGATCCCTATGTGGAAAAAGGCAATCCTGAAAGTGGTCTGTTGCCTTACATTATTGAAGGCGGTCCAGGTATAGATGGAAGGGGTGATAAAAAAGTACAGGCTTATGGTTTTCGCATGTGCCTGACAGACCATCCTGAAAACAGGATCCCTTTTGAAAAACCCCCGGGTTACGAAGAAATTAATTACGAATTGCTTTTTCGGAATTATGAGGCAGGAGAAACCAGGCTTCCCTGGATCAATTCTCCCATGCCCAACCGCAAGACGGATACCAATAATAACCATGGCTTTTCTACGGATTTTACTGGACAGAACCACGCATACCCGGAAGCTTCCTATGAGGAAAGGGAAAAAATCATCGAAGCCCATAGAAATTACCAAAAGGGTCTGATGTGGAGCCTGGCCTATCATCCCAGAATGCCTGAAAAAATCCGCAATGTAGTATCACAATGGGGTACCTGTAAGGATGAATTTGAACGGGAAGATGGCTGGCAAAACCAATTGTATATTAGAGAGGCCAGAAGAATGGTAAGTGATTATGTAATGACCCAACACCACTGTGAAGGGCTGGAAGTCGCTGACGATGCAGTGGGCCTGGCAGCTTACGGCATGGATTCCCATAATATCCAACGGTATGTTGACCACAATGGCTATGTACAGAATGAGGGAAATGTGCAGGCATCTGTGAAAGGTCCCTATCCAATCAGCTACAAATCCATTATACCCAAAAAAGGGGAAGTCAATAACCTGTTTGTTCCTGTATGCCTGAGTGCCACACACATTGGGTTTGGTTCCATTCGTATGGAACCCGTATTTATGGTGCTGGGCCAATCTGCTGCTATTGCTGCTTCCATTTCCATAGACAATGACCTTACCGTTCATGATTTACCCTACAATAAATTAAAAACAGAATTAATAGCCCACAAACAAAGGCTGGAATAATAAAAATTGCTTAGATTCAATCTATTATAATTACTTAGATTCCGTTTATTAAAACATCAAAATACATGAAATCGACACGATTAAAATAATCATTAATCACATTGGGCCATGATTATTTTAATCGTCAAAGATTCCATATGACCCCTAAAAAACAATAATAATCATATGAAAAGTCTATTACTCGCTTTATGTTTCCTTTTTTCAGTTCTGGCCTTTCATCCGGCCCTGGGACAAAACCAATCTTATGATATCGTCATTTACGGAGGAACATCTGCCGGAGTAGCCGCCGCCATTCAAAGTTCCCGCATGGGCAAATCCGTGATCCTGATCGAACCCTCCAATCATGTTGGAGGGCTGACCACCGGAGGCCTGGGAGCAACAGATATTGGCAATAAGCAAGCCATAGGTGGGATCTCCAGGGAGTTTTACCAGGGGATCAAAAGCTATTATGACAATCCGGACAACTGGACCTGGCAGGACCGGTCAGATTACTTTACCCGTCCTGATCAGGGAAGGTCCAAAGAGGGGGAAGATGCCATGTGGACCTTTGAACCCTCTGCAGCCAAAGCGGTATACGAACAGATGATGGCTGCCGAAGACATCAGGTTGGTGACCGGAAAGCGCCTGGACCGGGCCAATGGAGTGGAATCACAAAATAACCGCATTACTGCCATTACCATGGAAAGTGGTGAAACCTATAAGGGCAAAATGTTTATGGATGCTACCTACGAAGGGGATTTGCTGGCAGCTGCGGGGGTGAGTTATATGGTGGGAAGAGAGGCCAATAGCGAATTTGGTGAAACCCTAAACGGAGTACAGGCAAACTATTATAACAGGACCCTTAAAAACAATGTTTCCCGCAATGCCATCCACCATAACTTTATCCCAGGAGTGGATCCATACGTGGAAGAAGGAAATCCCTCCAGTGGTTTACTGCCCTTCATCATTGAGGGTGGCCCTGGGATTGACGGTACTGCTGACGATAAGCTTCAGGCATATTGCTTTAGAATGACCCTGACCGATCATCCGGATAACCGGATTCCCTTTGAAAAGCCAGACAATTACAAGGAGATCGAATACGAGCTTTTGTTTAGAAATTACGAGGCGGCCACCGGGCCTCTGGAAGAAATGTACCACTATGGTGACCCATTGGTACCCTGGATCAATACCCCCATGCCCAACCGAAAAACGGATACCAATAATCAAAAAGGTTTCTCTACGGACTTTGTAGGACAAAACCACAATTTTCCAGAGGCCAGCTATGAAGAGCGGGAAGCCATTGCGCAACGGCACCTGGAATACCAGCAAGGACTGATGTGGACACTGGCTTATCATCCCCGCATTCCGCAGAAAGTGAGGGATGTGGTCTCCAAATGGGGCATGGCAAAGGATGAATTTGAGGAAAGAGAGGGTTGGACACCCCAGCTTTATATCCGGGAGGCACGAAGAATGCGCAGCGACTATGTGGTGACCCAAAGGGATTGTGAAGGCCTGGAGCCTCCTGTAGCCGATGTAGTGGGTTTAGCCGCTTATGGCATGGACTCCCATATGGTGCAGCGCTTTGTGGATCACAATGGATACGTGCAAAATGAAGGTAACTTTGAAGCCCATGTACCTGATCCTTATCCCATTCCTTACCGGGCCATTGTTCCGAAAAAAGGGGAGTCCGCTAATTTATTGGTTCCGGTATGTGTGAGTTCAACGCATGTGGCCTTTGGGTCGATCCGGATGGAACCGGTTTTTATGGTATTGGGACAGTCTGCTGCTACTGCCGCATCTTTGGCCATAGACCAAAATGTGGCTGTTCAGGATCTGGATTACCAACTACTGGCTGCAAAGCTCAAAGAAGATCAGCAAATCCTCGAACACAAGTAAACCTTTCAGTCCTATAGTTTGATTCAGACAGGAATACTAATTTTAATCGTCAAAGATTCCCTGTCTGAAGGCAGGCATCTGACATATGAAATAAAATTATAAACACATGAAATCGAGCATGACGTAGCCGTCACACACTGGGATGACTAACAACCATGCGAGATTCCATGTGGCAAATAAAAAACAATTATAGACACATGAAACCCAACAAAACCCGCAGGTCATTTCTAAAAAGACTCAGTACTTCAGCTGCTCTGGCCGCAGGCGTCCCTTCAGCCATGGCAGCAGGCATGCGCTCATCCGCCTCTGTACAATACCTGAAACCAACCCAACAAGGAAAAATGCCGGCTGCCAATGACAACATCCGCATTGCCGTCATCGGAACCGGAGGAATGGGCATAGGTGATGTCAATACAGCCCTGATGGTAAATGGAGTTGAAGTGGTGGCTGCCTGTGACCTGTATGACGGTCGGCTTGTCCGGGCCAAAGAGCTTTGGGGAAAGGACTTGTTTACCACCAAGGATTACCGGGAAATCCTGGAGAGATCTGATGTAGATGCCGTAATCAATGCCACGACAGACCATTGGCACCAGAAAATATGTCTGGATGCCATGGAAAAAGGCAAACATGTCTATTGCGAAAAACCCATGGTCCAAAAATCTGAAGACGGGCATGCGATTATACAAATGCAGCAAAAGACCGGTAAAGTATTTCAGGTAGGTAGCCAATACGTGAGCTCCATCATTCATGCCAAAGCAAAGGAACTGATTGATGCCGGGGAAATCGGAGAAATAAATTTTGCAGAGGCTCAAATAGACCGGCACAGTGCCAGAGGAGCCTGGCAGTATACGGTTCCTTTGGATGCCTCACCTGAAACGGTTGATTGGGATACTTATCTGGGACAGGCTCCAGACAGACCCTGGGATCCTTTGCGCTTTTTTCGGTGGAGAAATTACCGGGATTATGGTACCGGGGTAGCGGGTGACCTCTACGTTCACATGCTGTCCATGCTGCACTTTGTCACTGGGTCTAAAGGGCCGAATCGGGTGCTTGCCACCGGTGGTCTTCGGTATTGGAAAGACGGCAGGGACGTTCCTGACCTTCATTTGGGTTTATTTGATTACCCGGATTCTCCAGAACATCCTGCCTTCAATCTGGCATTACGCACCAATCTGGTCAGTGGAGGAGGGGATAATTTTCTTTTTCGGATCGTAGGGTCCGAAGGGGATATTTCAATAGGGTTTTCTGGATTAACACTGCGAAAAACACCTTTTCCCAAAGATCCGGGAATGTCTCTCAACAGCTTCCCCGAAGCCATGCAGGAGGCTATAAAGGCAGATCACTATAAAAAATACCCGCCCAAAGCTTCTTTGGTAGGCCCTTCGCAGTTTGAGTTTAAGGTTCCCCCTGATTACAAAGGAGACCGGTACGAGCACTTTGTTAATTTCTTTGACTCCATCCAAACCGGAAAACCAGTCGTCGAAGATGCGGTATTCGGCCTTAGGGCCTCCGGACCCACGGAAGCAGGAAATATCAGTTATTTTGAAAAGAAAATAATGGGCTGGGATCCTGAGAAAATGGAATTAAACCCATAAACACAGTAAACGAAAATCTACAAGCGCTATAATTTATTAAAGTATGATACATTTACAAACATTTAAAAGTGCCCTGTTGGCCCTTTCTTTGCTATTCGCTTTTATTGCCTGTGGCCCGGCCGAAGAGCAGGAAGAAATTACAGACGTAATCGTCTACGGAGGTACATCCGGAGCAATTACTGCAGCCATTCAGGCAAAAAAAATGGGAAAATCCGTTATCGTAATCTCTCCGGATACGCATCTGGGGGGGCTGACTGCCGGCGGCCTGGGCTGGACCGATACGGGTAAAAAAGAAGTCATCGGTGGCCTGTCCAGGGAGTTCTACCAACGCGTCTATAACAAATACCAGGAGGAAGATGCCTGGAAATGGGAAGATCGGGCAGATTTTGGCAATCAGGGTCAGGGAACTCCCGCCATTGACGGGGAGTTTCGTACCATGTGGATATTTGAACCCCATGTGGCTGAAGAGGTATATGATGAGTGGGTAGAAGAGCTGAATATTGAAATTTTGCGGGATGAATGGCTGGACCGGGAAAACGGCGTTACGGTAGAAGATGGCAAAATTACTGCCATCCGGACCCTAAGTGGGAAGGAATTTAAAGGTAAAATGTTTATCGATGCCACCTATGAAGGCGACCTGATGGCAGCTTCCGGCGTATCTTACCATGTAGGTCGGGAGGCCAATAGTGTGTATGATGAGGAATGGAACGGGGTACAGACTGGTGTTTTCCATCACAGACACCACTTCAAAGTGCTGGACCAGCCCATAGATCCCTATTGGATACCTGGTGATCCTTCTTCCGGACTACTACCCAGAATCAGTGAGGAAGATCCTGGCGTAAAAGGTGAAGGGGACAATAAGGTACAGGCTTACTGCTTCCGGACCTGCATGTCCAACCACCCCGATAACCGGGTACCCTTCCCAAGGCCTGATAATTATGATTCTACCCAATATGAATTGCTAGTAAGAATTTTTGATGCCGGATGGAGGGAATGGTTCGGGAAATTCGACATGATCCCCAACCGTAAAACCGACACCAACAACCACGGACCCTTCAGCTCGGATAATATCGGTATGAACTACGATTACCCGGAAGCGAGTTATGAACGCAGAAAAGAAATCATTCAGGAACACGAAGATTACCAAAAGGGTCTGCTTTATTTTGTCGCCAATGACCCCAGGGTGCCGAAAGAAACCCAGGAGGAATTTCAGCAATGGGGATTGGCCAAAGATGAGTTTACCGATAACGGCAACTGGCCCCATCAGATTTATGTCAGGGAGGCAAGGCGCATGATTGGGAAATACGTGATGACTGAAAATGAGTTGTTGCAGAAAAAACCTACCCCTGAATCTGTAGGGATGGGTTCTTATACCATTGATTCACACAATATTCAGCGGTATGTGGACGAAAATGGCCACGTTCACAATGAAGGCGATATCGGGGTTTCTTTGCCTCAGCCTTACGAAATTGCTTTTGGTTCACTTGTGCCTAAGAAAGAAGAGATCCAAAATCTCGTTGTTCCGGTAGCGGTATCTGCCAGCCATATTGCCTTCGGTTCCATTCGGATGGAACCGGTATTTATGATCTTGGGACAATCGGCTGCTACAGCGGCTGTAATGGCCATGAACCAGGATATCGCTGTGCAGGATCTTTCCTATGCAGCTTTGAAGGAACAATTGCTGCAGGATGGACAAGTCCTAACTTTAGCCGACAGAATCGCTTCCAATTAACTTTCATGCCCTTCCACCGAGAACCCCTATTCGTTTTTTTCCTGAGTCTTTTCTGCTGCATGGGTTGTGATCAGCCCGTGCAGCAACAAGCCTCCAGCCCTCCGAATGTGGTCATCTTTTTATCCGATGACCAGGGTTGGGGGGACCTGAGCCACAGCGGCAATACCAACCTGCATACACCAAATATTGATCAGTTGGCACAAAATGGATTGAGTTTCGACCGCTTTTATGTGGAACCGGTTTGTTCACCTACACGGGCCGAGTTACTAACCGGAAGGTACCACCTGAGGGGAGGAGTCAGGGGTACCTCAGCTGGAGAGGAGCGATTGGACTTGGATGAAACCACCTTTGTTGATCTGTTTCAGGAAGCAGGCTATGCCACAGCAGCTTTCGGAAAGTGGCACAATGGCATGCAGCATCCCTATCATCCCAATGCACGGGGGTTTGACTATTTTTATGGTTTTTGCTCCGGACATTGGGGCGATTATTTTAGTCCTCCCCTGGAGGAAAACGGCAAGCTGGTAAAGGGGGAAGGATATCTCGTGGATGACTTGACCAACAAAGCCCTGGAATTTATAGAAGACAAGCAAGATGCCCCATTTCTGGTATACCTTCCTTACAATACTCCCCATTCTCCCATGCAGGTACCAGGCCAATGGTGGGATAAATTTGAAGCTAAGGAATTGGAAATGGTTTTGCCTGCAAATCAAAATGAAGATTTACAATTTACCAAAGCTGCGCTGGCCATGTGTGAAAACATAGACTGGAATGTGGGTAGGGTAATGGGCAAACTGGAAGAATTGGGATTGGAAGAAAATACCATTGTGATCTACCTCAGCGATAATGGCCCCAACAGCTTTCGCTGGAATGGAGGCATGAAAGGCAGAAAGGGTTCCACTGACGAAGGTGGGGTTCGAAGTCCCTTTTTTATCCAATGGCCAGGCAGGCTACCGCAGGGAAAATCCATTCCACAAATAGCAGGAGTCATTGATCTTTTGCCCACTTTAGTGGATTTGACCGGCATTAGTCCTTCTTTAGATAAGCCGTTGGATGGTAAAAGCCTGGCTCCCATCATGTTGGAAGACAATCCCCATTGGGAAGACAGGATGATCTTTAACCATTGGAATGGAAATACCAGTGTCAGGACCCAGCATTATCGCATGGACCCTGAGGGCAAACTTTATGATATGGAGGCCGATCCCGGGCAATCTACTGATATTGCCGCTGAGTATCCGGAAATTGCCAGGCAACTTAGCCTTGCGAAAACAGATTGGAATGAGGAAATGGCTGCTGAGTTTGATGGAAATGCCAGACCCTTTACCCTTGGCTACCCGGGAGCTACCTATACCCAAATGCCAGCAAGAGATGCTGACCCTCATGGAAATATACAGCGCAGCAACCGATTCCCCAATGACTCCTTTTTTACCAACTGGAGCAGCACGCAGGATAGCATTACCTGGAATGTGGAGGTCATGGAAGCCGGTGAATTTGCCGTTGAAGTGTATTATACCTGTAGTGAAAAGAATCTGGGTTCCAGAATCCAACTTTCTGTCGGTGGAAATCAGGTTCAGGCACAGGTAAAAGAGGCCCATGACCCTCCTCTAAGGGGGATGGAGAACGATCGTGTGGAAAGAATGGAGTCCTATGTAAAAGACTTTAAACCCATGCCCATGGGTAGAATCAAATTGGAAAAGGGAAGATCCGAATTGGTACTGAAGGCCCTGGAGATCCCGGGTGACCAGGTCATGGATGTGCGGCTATTGCTGTTTAAAAGAATCAATTAACAAAATTCCAATATCATGAAAAACTTAATTGTATCATTTTGTTTTGTCCTTGCTTTCCTAACCATTTCCTGTTCTACGAATAAGGAGTCTGAAGTAGAAAACTATGATGTAGTGGTTTATGGAGCCAATTCTGCCGGTATCATTGCTGCCTATACGGCAAAAACCATGGGAAAATCGGTTTTGTTAATCGAGCCCAGCCTTCATTTGGGTGGTTTGACCACGGGGGGATTGGGCTATACCGATATTGGCAACAAATATGCGGTGACAGGATTATCAAGGGATTTTTACCGGAGACTGGGAGATCATTATGGCAAGTTTGAACAGTGGATATTTGAACCCAGTGTGGCGAAAAAAACCTTTCAGGAGGAATACCTGGACAGGGCAGGGATTGAAGTGCAATACGATTACCGTGTTATCGAGGCCATTAAAGAAGATGGTTTTATCAAGGGAATTCAACTGGAAAAATCCAGTGATCCCTCCCAGGATCACCGATCTGTATCTGGAAAAATGTTTATTGATGCCACCTATGAGGGGGACCTTATGGCCATGTCGGGTGTAAGTTATGCTATCGGCAGGGAAGCCAATGAGGTCTATGGAGAGACCTATAACGGCGTACAGCTAATGAACGGCCACCAGTTTCCGGATGGCATAGATCCATACAAGACTCCGGGTGACCCCTCCAGCGGATTACTATGGGGTATCAGTGAAGATGAGCTGGAACCGGATGGGACCGGAGACGATAAAATTCAGGCCTACAATTACCGGATCTGCCTGACCAATGACCCGGCCAATAGGGTGGAGATCACCGAACCGGAAGGGTATGATCCAGCCATGTTTGACCTGCTGGTCCGGCTTTTTGAAGCCCAACCCGACCGAAAAAGTCTCAATAATTATTTTATCTGGAGCCACATGCCCAACCATAAAACAGACATCAATAACCGGGGCGGCTTTTCCACTGATATGATTGGCATGAATCATGAGTATCCCGAAGCGGATTACGAACGCAGGCAGGAAATCATAGATGCCCATACCCATTACACCAAATCCCTGCTTTATTTTTACAAAACAGACCCCCGCGTACCCGCAGAAATCCAGGAGCAAATGCAGGAATGGGGATACCCCAAAGACGAATATGTGGATAATGGAAACTGGACGCCACAGCTTTATGTGAGGGAAGTGAGAAGAATGATAGGTGAATATGTCATGACCCAGGCCAATTGTGTAGGAGATGAGGTGGTGGAGGATGGTATTGGCATGGCTGCCTACACCATGGACTCCCACAATATTCAGCGGATCGTGATCGAAAAGGAGGGTAAAAAGATGGTTAAAAATGAAGGAAATGTGGAAATAGGTGGTTTTGGGCCATACCCCATTGCCTACCGCTCCATAATCCCTCAGGCCGAAGAAGCCAAAAACCTGTTTGTCCCGGCGGCCATGTCGGCCAGCCATATTGCCTTTGGATCTATCCGCATGGAGCCGGTATTTATGGTATTGGGGCAATCATCTGCAGTGGCGGCCTGTATGGCCATTGACGGGGAGCTGTCGGTTCAGGAAGTTGATGTGTCGGCCCTTCAGGAAGAGTTGGAATCCAATCCTCTGGCAGATGGGAGTACGGCAGATATCCTGGTGGACAATGATGATGAAGGTATGGTGACGGTGACCGGGGACTGGGAACAGGTGAGTAGGGGAGGTTACGGCCCGAGTTTTCTTAGGGATGAATCCGGGGGTAGTAGTGATAAATCCGTTCGATTCACCGCGGCAGTGCAGGATGCAGGAAAATATAATGTTTATGTTTATTTCTCCAGAACACAGGAGGCCAGTTCCCAAACTCATATCCTACTTGGCGATGGATTTGAAGAGCATGAAATGTTGGTAAAAGAAGAAGACATCAGGGTAGAGGGTCAAACTTCCGGGGAATGGGTACATTTGGGAGACTTTGAATTAAAATCCAATACTTCCCCATTTGTGGAAGTTTCCAATAAAGATGCAAATGGGGCAGTGGTAGCCGATGCGGTGTTGTGGGTACCTGTGAGGTGATGGTCTGATTATCTGATGGTTTGATGGTCTGATTTGTTAATAGGCAGATTATTTGATGGAATTTAATACAGTTTATGCCAGGAGAAATATGGTGCTCGGTGAAGTAGGTTTACTGGGTGAAGTTTGCAACTTCACCCTCATATCTTCGGGTTTATAAACAGATAAGACTTGGCAAAAAGCCATTCGCAATGGCCGAATGTACCTGCTATTTAAAACCGCAAAAACATTTACGTACTTTCATGAAACCCGGCATTACAAATGCCTCGTTCTTGTAAGTCAAGGGATAAAAGGGATGTAGATACAATCTACACCCAATACGGTATGTATTAAAATGCAAAATCCATTCGCTACTATTTATTTGAAAAATAATTTTCGGGTAAATGCAAATGGCCTTTTAACCAAATAGAAGCCAAAGGCTTGCTACCATGAGCCTTGTATTAAAATTAATCAAACAGGCCTTAATATTTGTTTTCTGCTTGTAAGGCGGTCAGGTCAATTTGGGATGGAATTCCAGCAGGAAACCGGCTGTAAAGCAAAAGTTTATTGGGGTTTTCACTCCAGTCGACATAGTTGAAGCCTGATTTTTCCCAACTTTTGGCAGACATTATTCCTGCAACATCAACTGCTGAAAATAAAACACCAATGACCAATGCGGACCCTCCATATGGGATGCCTGCCGCCATCATTACTAGGTTCGGGGCCAACATAAGAAAACCCGCATTGTAATTTTTTGGTTTATAGATGATTACCCGGGCATGGGATACTTCAGTTTTTGTAATAAGACGTAAGGTCTGAGAAAGTACTACCATGGTGTCATTTCTGAACCCAATCAATTCACCAGCAAAATAATTATTGTTGGTATCCATACCCGATATATAACTACCATAGGGATGGCTGGACAAACTAATGCGATCCACTTCCATTCCATTCGGAACAGGAACGGAGTTTATTTTACATGCTGCCAGGGAAAATACCAGAGCAATACAAATTTTTTTAATAATCATTACCCGGTGTACCATTGCCTGAAATCCTGGTGTTCCAAAATATTTCTTCCATTTTAGGCTCTATAGCCTTAAATGGCAATGCCATCTCCTTCAAAAATTTCTCAGGATGAAGCATTGCCCGCCTTGCTCCTTGAAGATTTTGGTCTTCCAACCACTCTTCTCGCATCCATTCAATATAATATCCTTTACTTTCAACGAAATATTCCCTATCCTTTCGGTAAGTTATACCGTAATCCAGGGTATAAGCTTCTCCCGGGAAAGTAACCAGGTATCCGTCGCCCTTAAGTTTACTCAACGCAACCGTATCTGCCAAATTGGTAGTATTGGATTTTACCTGAAGGGGAACATGTATTTCCGGTGCTACCTTTCGCTCCAAAACGGCTAGATTTAAAGTATTGATCCTCCACAATCCCTGGTTTAGTTTAAGTTTTATCTTTATAATCGGGGTATCTAACAATGGGAGGGTAACAAGATGGGAGTCCGTGACAATTGGACCGTCTTCTGCAATTTTATCAAGGAAAATCCAGTTTCCTTTATCATTTAAATAAAAAACTTCTATCCCACCAAGTAACTCCTGGAAAGCCCTTACTTTTTTGGAAAGTCCTGGTTCTGAAGTTTCCATTCCTGCCAGGTAATGACTGCTGGCATTGCCCATAAGAGAAAAAAAATGATAAAATAGAAAGGTAGTCATTAAGGTTTGTCGCTTTTCAATAATTAATCCCGAACTGACCCCTGGATTGCTGAATTCCAAAAATAAAGTTTCCTTCTTTAACAAATTAAAAGTGTCAGCAAGACTAAACCATTCTTTATCATCTTTCGTCGCAACAAAATCCGTTATCAATTGAGAATGATAGGTTGCTTTTAGAGGATTTTCTATGTCTTTTACTTCGTGGAAATCACCATTTGAGGATTGAAAAACCCTGTTTACTTCATTTTTCCTTAGCGAGAGCAAATTGACTTTATTAACCAAGTGTGTTTCCAGGGCTTCATTTTTCAAGATTAGTTGTAAAGGAGCCCCATCTTCCATGTTTAAATCTATCAAATCTATGTCTGTGTCTTCAAAAGATTTGGAAATACTAGACGAAAAACCCTCTCCGACCAGGTTTTGTACATCTAATCCGGAAACATAGAAGGTCGGGCAGGATCCAAAACAGGCTTTGGGGTTGATACTACAGTAGAGGGAAAAGGCACCTGTTGTAAGACCTACCAAAACCATTGCCGCCACACCTGGGTTGTTTCCCTTTTGATTGGTTTCCAGAATGACAATCTCATCAAACGGAATCAAAAATTGGGTATGAATACGTTCGGACTCAGAAGGACTTAAACCTGTTCCACCCCTGGTTTCAATTAAATTTCGGTTATAATCCAAATGATTTCCAAAACCGAAAATGATTTCGTTGGGTTTGTCCACCTTCCAGGAATGAAAAATGTAAACATCTCCATTCTGCATGTGAACCTTCAGATACTCATTATTTTGGCTGTTAAGTTTTATTTCTTCTACTTGTACTAATTCCCTGCTCACCCTTTTAAAAGAACAGCCCAGAGAAAATAGGGTAAGTGTAGCCAACAAAAAGCAATTCAAGGTGTCCTTTCTTTTGACCTGCATTCTGGTAGAACTTTGAAAATTTTTCGGTTTCATGTTTTTGGTAATAAGGATTTTAAGCTAAATTTTCATCAATCCCTAAAAAAATTACGGTTAAGAATAAGGGCATTTGACTATGCCAGAACTCCATGAAACCGACAACAAGGCATTTTCAGCCTAAAAAATATATTTAATTTTGTGTTAGTTGATATATCAGGAATAATATTCTATAACCCTGTTGATTTAAAAATTAATTTATGATAATACAAGGGTTTTTTAAACATTATTTTTTGCTTTGAATAATGCTTTAGAATGAATTCCTCAGATCAATAAAATAGCAAATGCCAAAATAATTTTTATTCTAAAATTACGCTATTGGGAGTCAGGGTTTTCTTCGTTCAATTCGCGGCGTCCAGGCAAAGGATCAAAACAATAAACTAAATGGTGGTCTATTCCTTATCTTTGAATACCGTTTATGGTGTCCCTGTTTCAAAACTGACCATCCAATTGATGCCGAATTGGTCCTTCAGCATGCCAAAATAAGAACCCCAGAAAGTGTGGTCCATGGGCATGGTCTTTTTTCCGTTTTCTGAAAGGGCATTAAATAACCTGTCGGCTTCTTCCTTTGTATCTGTATGGATCGAAATGGAAAAATTATCACCAAAGGTGGCTTTTTCATAATGTTCACTGGTATCAGAACCCATCAAAGCCGTTTCCTTGCTGATGGGAAGTGCCACATGCATGATTTTGTGAGTGTCATTTTTTGACATTTTGTAGCCTTCCTGGGTTGGCATTTCTCCGAATGTACTGATAGAGGAAAATTCGCCTCCAAATACGGAGCGGTAAAATTCAAAGGCCTTTCGGCAATTGCCGTTGAAGGTGAGGTAGGTGTTGACTGTGGTCATGGTGACTGGGTTTAATGCTGAATAAATGTTTTAAGTATAAATTTAAGCTTTTCAGGCGGAAAGTAGACTTGTCTTAGGGCAAGAAATTGAGCAGCCCATGTTCTTCCAAAATTTATCGGACTTGGGCAGGGGGCTTTCCAATATGATGAAAGCTGAAGAAAAAAATAGTATTTTAGCTTTGAATTTGTCCACCAATCACCTTAACCAATAAAAGCCATGTACAAAAGCCCTAACCTTCTGCTAATCTTCATTGCGATTTTATTTTTTCAATGTACTTCCGGACCAGTTAAACAAGAAGACCAAAGTACCGAATTCAATAAGTGGCTAGATGTGCAATATGAGGAATGGCTGCAACAAAATCCGCTTCAACTTACCGCACAGGGCCGCAAGGATTTATACGATCAGCTGGATGATTTTAGTGAAGAGGGCGCTGACAAAAAGCTGGCATGGCGACAAAGTAGTGTAAAAGAAATGCTGGAAAAGTTTGACAAAGACCACCTTAATCCTGAAGCCAGGGTTTCATTCGACCTTTGGCAATACCAATACGAGATGGACAGGGAGGAAGCTGAATTCAGACTATACCCCTACATATTCAACCAGATGATGGGTGTGCATACAGGGCTGCCCAATATGCTAATCAATTACCATAAAGTGGATGACCCATCGGACATGGATGCCCTGATCAGCAGATTGGGCGAAACAGGCAGAGCCATCCGGCAACTATTGGAGCGGGCAAAAAAACAGGCAGAGGCTGGTATCAAACCCCCACGATTTGCCTATGAAATGGTAGTCCCCCAGGCGGACGCACTCATTAAGGGTCAACCTTTCGATGAAGGAGAGGAAGGTTCACCACTCTGGAACGATGCCATTGCCAAAATTGATAGTTTGAAAGCAAAAGGGAAAATCGATGAAAATCAGGCAGCAGCTTATCGTGAAGCTACCGCACAAGCTTTGAAGGAGCGATTTAAACCAGCTTATGAGGAGCTGATTGCCTGGCTGGAAGCAGAATTGCCTGGGTTGGAAGAAAAACCTACGGGTGTCAGCCGGCATCCGGATGGGGATGCTTTTTACCAACACCGCCTGAAAGCGTCTACGACCACGGACCTGACTGCTGAAGAAATCCACCAGATCGGTCTTGCTGAAGTGGAGCGCATCAAACAGGAAATGCTGGCCATCAAGGAAAAAGTCGGTTTTGAGGGTAGTTTGGAAGCATTTTTTGAGTTTATCAATACCGATGAGCAGTTTTTTTACCCCAACACGGATGAGGGCCGACAGGCTTATCTGGATGATTCCAAGGCCTTTCTTGATGCCATCACTGTCCAATTACCCAACTATTTTGGACTGCTACCCAAAGCGGAATTGCAGGTCAGAAGGGTGGAAGCTTTCCGGGAACAGGATGGCGCACCCCAGCATTATTCCAAAGGCACCCCCGATGGTTCCAGGAAGGGTACGTACTATGTCCACCTATCCGATATGAATGCCATGCCCAAATCCACCATGGAAGGAGTGGCCTACCATGAAGGGAACCCGGGCCACCACATGCAGATTTCCATTGCTCAGGAGCTGGAAGACCTCCCAAAATTCCGTACCCAATTGGGATTTAATGCCTATGTGGAAGGTTGGGCGCTTTATTCCGAGATTCTTGCCAAAGAAATGGGCGGCTATGAAAACCCCTATTATGATTTTGGCAGGCTGGTCAATGAAATCTGGCGGGCCATACGTTTGGTGGTAGATACCGGACTGCATGCCAAGGGATGGACAGAACAAGAGGCTATCCAATACTTTTCAGACAATTCCTCCATTTCCCAGGGGGCCATCAAAGCTGAGGTCAGGCGATATATGGTCATGCCAGGGCAAGCCACCGGCTATAAGGTTGGCATGCTTAAAATCCAGGAGCTCCGGGCCATGGCAGAAGATGAACTGGGGGATCAGTTTGATTTGCGCCAGTTTCACGATACCGTGCTGGGTGGAGGAGCCCTGCCTTTGGATATATTGGAAGATGAAATAAAGCGGTGGATTGCCGGGGTAAAAAAGGGATAAAACTTGTTTTACAATAGTCGATAACCTTTGAGGTCTTTGAGACCTCGAAGGCCATATGTTTGCAAAAGTAATAGCATAAGTTTCGGAAAATCATTAGTTT
>NZ_JABURL010000082.1 GCF_014762705.1 Cyclobacterium sp.
TAGGCGATGGGATACGGCTTGCAAAGGCGGTTTCCCAAAGCCTGGAAGGCCGTCCCAAGGTGGCTGTTTTCAAAAATTTCGGTACAGCCATGATCAAAGTGGACGACTGGGAGGTGGAATTTGTCGGTGCCAGAAAGGAATCCTACCAAACCGATTCCAGAAAACCCAAGGTGGAGGCAGGTACCTTACAGGAAGACCAGGAACGCCGGGATTTTACCATCAACACCCTGGGCATTGCCGTGAATAAAGCCAATTACGGAGAGTTACTGGATCCCTTTGAGGGGGTGAAGGACCTGAAAAGGAAAATCATCCGTACCCCCACAGATCCCAACCTAACCTTTTCCGACGATCCTTTGCGCATGCTGCGCGCCATTCGTTTTGCTGCCCAGCTGAAATTTGATATTGCTCCGGACACCTTTGACGGGATCATCAATAATTCCTCCCGCCTTTCCATTATTTCAGGGGAGAGGATCATCGACGAGTTGAATAAGATTATCCTGACCGGTAAGCCCTCTTATGGGTTCAAATTGCTTTTTGTCAGCGGATTGCTGGCGGAGTTTTTTCCGGAAATGGTAGCCCTTCAGGGAGTGGATTCGGTAGGGGACAAATCTCACAAAGACAATTTTTACCATACCTTGCAGGTGCTGGACAACCTGTCGGCCCGTACGGAAGACCTCTGGTTGCGTTGGGCGGCCATCATGCATGACATTGCCAAGCCTGCCACCAAACGTTTCAACCAAAAAGTGGGTTGGACCTTTCACGGACATGAGGACAAGGGGGCCAGGATGACGCCGGGAATTTTCAGAAGGTTGAAATTGCCCATGGATGAAAGGATGAAATATGTGCAGAAATTAGTAAAATTGCACCTCAGGCCCATTGCCCTGGTCAATGATAAGGTAACCGATGCCGCACTGAGGAGGCTGCTTTTTGAGGCAGGGGATGATGTGGAAGACCTCATGCAGCTTTGCCGGGCGGATGTGACCTCAAAAAACAACAATAAAGTCAAACGTTTTTTGGCGAATTTCGATAAAGTAGAAAAGAAACTGCAGGAAGTAGAGGCCAAAGACCAGGTAAGAAACTTTCAGCCACCTGTGTCTGGTGATGAAATCATGGCTATATTTGGCCTCAAACCCTCCCGGGTGGTGGGGGACCTGAAAGAGGAAATCAAGGAAGCCATACTGGATGGTCAGATACAAAACAATAAAAATGAAGCTTTGCAGTTGATGTATGAATTGGCTGCAAAAAAAGGAATAGAGAAAAAAACAAACGAATGAACAAGATGATGAAATACGCTGTATTGATTTTATTGCTGTGCGCGATTGTGCAGCCTGCTGTAATGGCCCAGGATAGCAGCAATGCACAAGGGGAAGTTCCGGCTACAGTTCCTGCAGATAGCAATAAGGCCAGAAACAATTCGGACAACCGGATTTATGCGCTGGCCATGCGTTATAACGACGCCTCTGTGGCCAAAATTAAGTTGTATGAACTGATGGAAAGAAATCCCAACAACCTTTCCTATCCCGAAACCCTGGCTTCCCTGTATTTTGAAATGGAGCAGTACGGCTCTTCCGCCCTGGTGGCCCTGGACATTTTGGAAAGAAACGACAAAAGCCTGGTAGGTCTGGAAGTGGCTGCCTTTTCCCTGGAACAACTGGGCGCTTTGGAGCGCGCATTGCCGCATTTTGAATCCCTGCACCTATTGTCCGGAGACCTGTTTAGCTTGTACAAAACAAGCTACCTGCAGTACAGTTTAAAAAAATATGAAGAAGCACTGAATTCGGTCAACATGTTGATCAAGGACAAAAAAGCTGCCGAGCAGAACCTTAACTTCCCCAGGGAGGACAATACCATGCAGGAAGTAAGTATGGTGGCCGCAGCGCAAAACCTGAAAGGCCTGATCTACAAAGACCAGGGAAGTGCCGCCGAAGCCAGGACTGCCTTCGAAGAAGCACTCGCCCTCAACCCCGAATTTGAACTGGCCAAGGAGAATCTGGCAGGCTTGTAAATTGGTAGAACAATAGTATTCACAACAGATTGACACAGATTAGCACAGAGGAATTTGGAGAAGTTAAGGGTTAATATGGCTCTGATCGGGCTGGTTGAGTCAAAGTTGCTGTTTGGCATCGGTGCTTTTTTTAAGTAGAGGCATGGTTGTTAAGGGTTAATTGGCAGGGAAAGGGATTGAGGAGTTGAGAAGAGATTTCTGGCCGCTGAGCTTGTTGGCAGTTGAACTGTGGTTGTTAAGGGGTAATTGGCCCGGTAGGTGTTGAAAGGTTCTAACGGAATGTTTGGTAGTATGGCTTGATGGTAGTCGGTCCGTGTTTGTTAAGGGTTATAATAAAAATCGTTTCTCCAAAAATATAAATGATTTTTGCCCTACTCTGTCTGGGTGTAGTTTCTAACTACATCCCTTATATCCCATTAATTACAGACATGAGGCCTTTGCAATGCCGGATGATGTTCGTTTACGTTCGGGGATTACAAATCCCCTTTTATCTGCACCACGGAATTACAAATTCCGCAGAGCCATGCTGTTCGACATTTGCAATGTCGAACCCAGATAAGCAGGATTTGTAATCCTGATTACGCAAACGCCAAAGCCACTGCAAAACCCAGTGCCGTAGGCACGAGTCATATAATAACCGTGGGTTTCAACCCACGGACCATAAGCCGGCGATTGCCGGAAAGTCCCGTAGGGACGGCCGATACTTGACTGGGCCGTACAAATGTTCCCCTGACTCCGGTCAGGGCAGGCTGTACCTACGGCACTTTGTCCCCGGAGATTGGCCTAAATCCATGGGCTAAACCCCATATCGTCCGCTCCTACCGGAGCTTTTAGCAGCCGGGACCGCATGAAGAACAAAAAAAATCACCACAGATGGGCACAGATTTTTTAGTGGGATGCAATGGGTTGTCCATTCCATTGGAACCGCAAATCGGATAACTAAACAAAAAGCCATCACCGCACAAATCCCCCTTAATAAGGGGGCAGAGCCTGTCCCGGCCAGAGTCGGGAGGGATTTTTCCGTTTACGTCCGGGGATTCCAAATCCCCATTATCTGTCCACGGAATTGCAAATCCCGTGGAGCTTCGCTGTTTGCCATATAGATAACGAGGATACAGATTCCTATTTATGCCCACGCCAAAGCCACTGCAAAACCCAGTGCCGTAGGCACGAGTCATATAATAACCGTGGGTTTCAACCCACGGACCATAAGCCGGCGATTGCCGGAAAGTCCCGTAGGGACGGCCGATACTTGACTGGGCCGTACAAATGTTCCCCTGACTCCGGTCAGGGCAGGCTGTACCTACGGCACTTTGTCCCCGGAGATTGGCCTAAATCCATGGGCTAAACCCCATATCGTCTGCTCCTAACGGAGCTTTTAGCAGATGGCACCGGATAAAAACATAAGATTCACCACAGGCAACGCACCTCATATCCCCAGACCATCAAAACATCCCATCATCTCATCACCACATCACCCCATCACCCCATTATCACATCATCACATCATCACATCATCGAATCATCGAATCCTTCCCTTTCTTTTATTTCCATTTTAGGGAATAAAATTGCAGTTTTGCAAAAATAACAATTCACATGAGCCTACGCTTCCAGTCACTGAAAATCATCACCGATAAGGAGATCCTTCCACCGGCTGATTATCTGTACGATGGCAAAACCCTTCAAAATGCCCCCTCCGCCCAACCCGGGCCGGATGAAACCCTGCTAGATTGTAGCGGGCTGCTGGGATCCAGAGGTTGGACCGACCTGCGCTGCTTTTCCGGCGAACCCGGAGAGGAGTACCGGGAGACGCTGGAAAGCCTGGCGAAAGCCCTGGCTCAGGGAGGCATCACCGAAGCCGTAATCATGCCCAATACCCAGCCACCCCTGCAGTCCAAAAATGAAGTGGCCTATGTGCAAAACCATACCAGCCACCTTTTTCCCACTTTCCATATTCAGGCGGCGGTGACCAGGGATTTTAAGGGAGAAGGGCTTACCGAAATGCTGGACCTGAACCATTATGGCATACAGGTTTTTGGAGAGGGCATGGTGCCGCTTTCCCATTCCGACCGCCTGATGAAGGCCCTGCAATACCTGCAGCGGATCAATGGGGTGCTCTTTGACCAGAGCCAGGACCCCATGCTGGCCCTTTTTGGTCAGATGCATGAGGGAATCGTATCCACCCGCCTGGGCCTCAAAGGCATTCCTGACCTGGCCGAAGAAGTGGCCGTACAGAAAAACCTGGAAATCCTCCGTTATACCGGAGGGCGCCTGCATTTTCAGACCGTCAGTACCCCGGGTGCCCTGCAACAAATCCGCCAGGCCAAAGCAGAAGGCCTGGCCGTAACTGCCGATATTTCCATCTACCAGCTGCTCTTTACCGATGAAGACCTGCTGGAATTTGATACCTGCCTGAAAGTGATGCCCCCTTTCCGGGGCAAAGCGCAAAGGGAAGCCCTGCTGGAAGGCCTGAAGGATGGCACCATAGATGCCCTGGTCTCCAACCATGTGCCCCATGACAACGATGCCAAAAATATGGAATTTGACCTCTCTCCCTTTGGCATGTCCGGACTGCCTACCTTCGTGCCGGCACTGGTTAGCCTGGAAGAGGAACTGGGCTACCCTTTGCTGATCAGCAAACTGTGCTCCGGCCCGCAAAAAGTATTGGGTAAAGCAGCAGCTCCCTGGGAAACCCTTACCGTCTTTGACCCCGAAGCTACCTGGACCCTGGACCACAACAGCAATGCCTCCCTGGCAGAAAACTCACCCTTTTGGGGGAAGGAACTGAAGGGAAAGGTAAAATACCTGATCAACCGGGAAAAAACGGAGGGCATTCATGAATAGGTACCTCAGGGCAGCCTGGCCTTTTGGGCTTTCCGGTGCGGGATTGTGCCTTTTTGGATTTCTAACCATGTACGCCCTGGACGTAGAACCCCTCAGCATGAACCTGATCCTGGGCTATGTGTTTGTCCCGGTGTTCGTTTTTTTTGGAATCAAAAGCTTCCGCGATGGATTCAATGGGGGTAACCTTTATTTCAGCCAGGGCATGAGTGTGGGTTTTTTTGTTTACACCCTAATGGCCCTGCTTTCCGCCCTGTATGTCTATGTTTTCCTGCAGCTGGATCCACCCACTTTTGAGGCCTTCCGCCAGGTAAACCTAAAGTTAATGGAAGATAACCGGCAGATCCTGGAAGAGCAATTGAATGAAACAGCCTATACCGAAACCTTTGCCAGCCTGTCTGCCATGAGTATCCTGGATGTGGCCACCAACGATTTCCTTAGAAAAATCTTTCCCGGATTGTTCTTTACCATAATAATTTCCATAATTTTAAAGAGAACTGTTAATACATAACTTATGGAACCACAAGCACAACAAAGCAACACGCCGGCCAGAGCCGCGCTGAATGCAGGACTGGTCATCGGACTGGTCATGCTGGCCATCAATTTTATCATTTATTTCATCGATTACAGCTTCCTGGTAGCAGCCTGGTATGGCATCTCCATACTGGTCATCTTTTTTGCCCTGGTCATTTATTTTGGCAGCCAATACCGCAAGGAAATAGGTGGCTATATGGATTTTGGGGTTGCTTTTCAGTTTTCCTTTGTTACCCTCATCATCTCCGGACTGATCTCCACACTGGGCAATATGCTCCTGTATTTTGTGATCGATCCGGGATTGCCGGAACTGCTGGTGGAAACCCAGCTGGAAAACATGGTGGCCATGCTGGATAGTTTCGGTGCCGGCGACAGCATTTCCGGAGATCAGATCGATGAAATGCGCAGCGAAATGGCCAATAGCTTCACCATTGCCGGTCAGTTCAAGGCATTTGGCATATCACTTATCGTTTATGCCATCCTGGCCCTGATATTAGGCGCCATTCTTAAGAAAAGAGATAAAACAAAAGACTTTTAATGACCCAGCTATCCATCGTCATACCGGTTTACAATGAAGAAGAATCCCTGCCTGAATTACAGGCCTGGATCAGTAGGGTGATGGACACTTCCGGCTTGTCGTACGAGTTGATTTATGTCGACGATGGTTCTACTGATGGTTCCTGGGAGGTGATTCAAAGCCTTTCCCGGCAAGGCGCATGCGTAAAAGCCGTCCGTTTTTTCCGCAATTACGGCAAATCCGCCGCCCTGGACACCGGTTTTTCCCGGGCAGCAGGAGAGGTGGTGGTCACCATGGATGCCGACCTGCAGGACAGCCCCGAGGAGATCCCCGAACTGTACCGCATGATCCGGGAAGAAGGGTATGACCTGGTCAGTGGCTGGAAACGGAAACGTTTTGATCCCCTGTCCAAAACCCTGCCGTCCCGTTTCTTTAATCGGGTTACCCGGATGCTCTCCGGCATCAAGCTACATGATTTCAATTGCGGGCTGAAGGCTTATGCCCGGAAGGTGGTCAAAAACATCCACATTTACGGGGAAATGCACCGCTATATCCCCCTGATTGCCAAGTGGAACGGTTTTAGCAAGATCGGAGAAAAAGAAGTAGCACACCGCCCCCGGAAATATGGCAATACCAAATTCGGCCTGGAGCGTTTTGTACATGGTTTCCTGGACCTGATCTCCGTTTCCTTTGTCAACCGCTACCGCAAAAACCCCATGCACTTTTTTGGATTGCTCGGTACCCTGTCCTTTGTCTCGGGACTGATCATTACCTCCTGGCTGATCTTTGAAAAAATCCGGGGCCTGCGCCTGGGCCTGCACGTTCGGGAGATCACCAACCAACCCCTCTTTTTTCTGGCACTTGTGGCCCTGATCGTGGGGGTACAACTCTTTCTCACCGGCTTCCTGGCCGAAATGATGACCTCTTCCAATTCCCAGAAAAGCGATTACAATATCGAAGAAGAAATTAACCCGGGATCCTGATGCGCTTTTCCATCATCATTCCGGTCTACAACCGCCCGGTAGAAGTGCAGCTCCTGCTGGATAGCCTGTGCAGACAAACTTTTAAGGATTTTGAAGTGGTGCTGGTAGAAGATGGGTCGGCAGATACCGCCGAGCCAGTAGCGGAAGCCTTCAGGGAAAAGCTACACATGCAGTACCATTACCAGTCCAACAGCGGACAGGGTTTTGCCCGCAACAAGGGCATGGAGCTGGCCAAAGGCCAATATTTTGTTTTTTTCGATTCCGACTGTATCATTCCTCCGCAATACCTGGAAGTGCTGGAGCAAGCCATCCGTAAGCGAAACCTGCAGGCCCATGGAGGGCCGGATGATGCCGATGCCGGCTTCAATGACTGGCAGAAGGCCATGAATTTCAGCATGACGGCTTTCCTGACCACCGGTGGTATCCGCGGCAAATTGAAAGACCCCGCCAAATACCAGGCCCGGGGATACAATATGGGCTTTGCCCGTGAAGTCTATGAGCGCCTCGGAGGCTTTGCCCATCCCAATATGGCAGAAGACATAGAGATCAGCCTGCGGATCAAAAAGGCCGGCTTCAGGCTGGAACTGGTGTCGGAGGCTTTTGTCTACCACCAACGCAAAAATGATTTTCGCTCCTTTCTGCGACAAAGCTTCCAGTTTGGCCGAAACCGGGTATTTATCCGGCACTTTCATCCGGAGGCGGTAAAAGCAGTGCACCTCCTTCCGGTTTTGTTTTTACTAGGCATCCTTGCCCTGCCTGTACTTGCCTGGCTCTGGCCCACAGGCAGCCGGCTGCTGGCTTTGGCCTATGCAGCATGGAGTCTGGCTTTGCTGGTAAATGCTTTGGGCAGTCCCAAAGTAGCTCTTTTGTCCTTGCTGACCTCCTACGGGCAATTGCTGGCCTATGGACTGGGAGTGATCATGGAATTCTTCTTTCCGACATCTTGGAAGAGTTCACCACAGATTCCCACAGAATAGCACAGATTTTTTTCGTTAATTGCTTCGAACCGGGTGTAGGAGTTGGGGCCGGCATTTGGGCAGGATGGCTGGGTTTGGTTTCAACCGTGTTGGTTAAGGGTTAATATGGCTCGGAATCGCCTGAGTAAATCAAAATTACGGTCTGGCATCGAGGCTTTTTTTAAGTAGAATCGTGGTTGTTAAGGGTTAGAATGATTAATAGTTTATTTGGTTAATTGCAGGGTAAATTCACCACGGATGGCCACAGATTCGCACGGATTTTTTAATGGGATGTATTGGAGTGTCTATTCCACTGGATCCGTAAATCAGGTACAAAACAAAGAGTCCAGACTGAACGAAATCCCCCTTAATAAGGGGGTGGGGGGATTTTTCCGTATACGCCAGGGGATTACAAACCCCCCTTATCTGTACCACGGAATTACAAATTCCGCGGAGCCGAATAAATTCACCACAGATGGCCACAAATTATCACAGATTTTTTTGAGATTGTTCTTGCCGCTAAGCTTGGAACTGTAAATCGGGAAAGTAAACAAAAAACCCAGACTGATCAAAATCCCCCTTTCCAAAGGGGGACACAGGGGGATTTTTTCGATCACTTCCGGGGATTACTAACCTGCTTTTCGACATTTGCCATATAGATAACCAGGATTTGTAATCCTGATTACGCGCACGCCAAAGCCAACGCCAACCCCAGTGCCGTAGGCACGGCCGATAGAATAACCGTGGGTTTCAACCCACGGACTGGAATCGCAGCTGTTATCCCAAAGTCCCGTAGGGACGGCCGATATTTGACATAAACGAACAAATGGTCCGTACCTACGGCACTTAATCGGCGGAGATTGGCCTGTAACCATGGGCTGAACCCCATGGTTATTAGATCGTCCGCTCCTAACGGAGCTTTTAGCAGACGGCACCAGATAAAAACAAAATGATTCACCACTGATTGGCAGAGATAACCAGTGGTGAGCTGGTCATTGTTTCTTTCCAGTAATTAACTTGTTTTAAGTCCAACCGTGGTTGTTAAGGGTTAAAGCGGCTCGAAAGGGGATGGGGGAGTCAAAGTTGCTGCCTGGCATCGGTCCTTGTTTTATGAAGCATCGTGGATGTTAAGGGTTAAATGATAGCCTCCCCTAAAATCCTTTGGATTTTTGAACAACCGCTTAACGTGTGTTCTACATTTGCAATGTCGAACCCAGATAAACAGGATTTGCAATCCTGATTACGTGCGCATCAAATCCACCGCCAACCCCAGTGCCGTAGGCACGGCCGATAGGATAACCGTGGGTTTCAACCCACGGACTGGAATCGCAGCTGTTATCCCAAAGTCCCGTAGGGACGGCCGATTTACATCCGGTGCTGACCCATCCCAAATTAATTAACCAGTTAACCAAATAAACAATCATTCTACCATCAAACCATCAAACCATCAAATCATCATATCACCACATCATCAAATCCTCACATCCCCACATCATCATATCATATCATCCCATCCCCACATCCTCACATCCTCACATCCTCATATCATCATATCATCCCATCATCAAATCATCACATCATCAAATCCCGCTCGCTTAAGGTATTTAACCTTGGAATAGGAGAAAAAAAGGATACTTTTCCTTAGAAATGTGGTATATATGCCTTCAACCAAAAGTTTAAAATATATTTTTTCATCTGTTCGGTGAAAAAATGCAATATCCGTTTTTTTGCTGCCCTGCTTTTAAATATATTTGCCCACCAGAATAAAGTTCCCTTATACCCTATAAATGAAAGTCTTTAAGTCCCTATTTTTTACCAGCATCGTTTTGTTTTTGGCAGCTTCCTGCATTTCCAATGAACGCATCATCTACATGCAGGATACAGATGAACAAATTCCCTTGTACACCGAAAGTGAACTGGTTCCCAATATTTCCGAAGAATATTATTTACAATACAACGACGTGGTGGATATTAACGTCAAAACCACCTCGGAAGAACTGAACGAGATTTTCGGTATCGCAGCCGGTGATCAGAGAGTGCAAATGAACATGGCACAAGGTGCCCAAAACGGAGGGGATATCTTCTTTATCAACGGCTATACACTGGATGAAAACGGTGAGGTGGAGTTGCCCCTGCTCGGAGAGATTAAATTGCTGGGCCTGACCACCAAAGAAGCACAAAGCCTTATAGAAAGCAAACTCAAGGCCTATGTAAACGAGGAGGATTTCTTTGTCCGGGTCCGGCTGGGAGGCGTGCGCTTCTCCGCCCTGGGGGAATTTCACCGGAACGGTAACTTTACCATCCTGCAAAACCGCATCAGCATCTTTCAGGCCATAGCCCATGCCGGCGATATGACCACCACCGCCAAACGCAACGAAGTGGTGCTCATCCGCCAATATCCGGAAGGAACCAAGTCTTTTCGCGTAAACCTGAACGACAAGCGGATTGTGGAATCCGAGTTTTACTTTATTCGTCCCAATGACATGCTCTATGCCGAACCCATGAAAATCCGTGAACTCGGTACCGGGGTGAATTTTGTCCAAACCTTTCAACTGGCCGTGACCACCTTGTCAGCGGTGTTGCTGGTGCTGAATGCCATCAATTAAACAGGAATTGAAATAACGCTATTTATTGAAAAAGGGATTTTTTATCCCCATTTCAATTCATTTTTTTTGTACTCCATGTTAACGCCATCTGTTGGGTCTCATAGGCTATCATGGGACTCAGGAGGCGAAGCTGTGCCCGAGCTAGTGGGATTTCCTTACGGAACATTCCATTTACCGTTTATTTTAATTAAAAGTACACGAAAAAATCCCCCTTACCCCCTTTGAAAAGGGGGATTTGCCGAGAATTGAGATTTGCTGCTAAATTGAAGTAATGTAATCGTGTTGGTGAACTTTGAAGTCTTTCGATTTCCGATCAATTCAACGTACACGATTCCCCCTTACTAAGGGGGCCAGGGGGATTTCTTTACGGAACCTTTGAGGTATTCGAGACTTCGAAGGTTTTCATATCGAATATAAATCTACATTAAAATAATATAAAGCCAGTACCGGACCGAAACCCAAAATCAATTATCTTTGCATCTTTCATTTAACTATTTAATTATCAGTAAAAAAAATAATCTTTTTGACTGTTTTATAATCTAATTACTATGACAACAGCACCATTAACACCTCTTGCTGAGGCAAAAATTGCCGTGATTGGCCTGGGCTATGTAGGATTGCCCCTGGCCGTAGAATTTGCCAAAAAATTTCCCGTTATCGGTTTCGATATCTCCGAAAAAAGAGTCAAAGAACTCAATGGCGGAAAAGACGGTACCCTGGAAGTGGCCGATGAGGACCTGAAAAAGGTGCTCTCCCCCAATCCCCAAAGCGGCCAAAAGGGCCTTTTCAATACCTGTGACCCCAAAAACCTGGAAGACTGCCAGATTTATGTGGTCACCGTGCCCACCCCCACAGACAGGCACAACCGCCCGGTACTCACCCCCATGCTCAAGGCTTCCGAGACCATCGGCAAATACCTTAAAAAAGGGGATGTGGTCATCTATGAATCTACGGTTTATCCCGGAGTGACGGAAGAAGAATGCGTGCCGGTGCTGGAAAAAGTCAGCGGCCTGCGCTATAACGAGGACTTCTATGCCGGTTATTCCCCCGAAAGGATCAATCCCGGAGACAAGGAACATACCGTGGCCAAAATACTGAAGGTAACCTCCGGTTCCACTCCCGAAGTGGCCGAATACGTGGACAGCCTGTACCGGGAAGTAATTACCGCCGGCACCCACAAGGCCAGCAGCATCAAGGTGGCCGAAGCCGCCAAAGTGATCGAAAACTCCCAGCGGGACATCAACATCGCCTTTGTCAACGAACTGTCCAAGATTTTTAACCTGCTGCAGATCGATACCCATGAGGTCTTGGCTGCTGCCGGCACCAAGTGGAACTTCCTGCCCTTCAAACCGGGCCTGGTAGGCGGTCACTGCATCAGCGTGGACCCCTTTTACCTGGCCCAGAAAGCACAGGAAGTAGGCTACCATCCTGAAATCATCCTGGCCGGTCGCCGGCTAAACGACTCCATGGGCAAGCATGTGGCCACCGAGGTGATCAAACACATGATGCGCAAAGACCTGAAAGTGATCGACTCCAAAGTCCTGATCCTGGGCTTTACCTTTAAGGAAGACTGCCCCGATGTACGCAACACCCGTGTGATCGATATATTCCAGGAACTGCGTTCCTTTGATATGGATGTGGATGTCTACGACCCCTGGGCCAGCCCGGAAGAAGTCGCCCACGAATACGGCGTGCAGATCATTGGGGGAGAGGACTGCCCCAATATCGACGATTATTCCGCCATCATCCTGGCCGTCGCCCACCAGAAATTCAGAAAGCTCCCCATTCAGAAACACAAAGACCTGGTCGTGTTTGATGTAAAGGCTGTGTTGGATAAACATAAGGTGGATGCGAGGCTTTAGCGCCGGAGGCGCTGGTTAACGAGGCTCGGAATCGGCTGAGGGGTCGAGACGGGATGTTTGGCAGTTGAGCTTGTTGGTAGTTGGACCGTGGTTGTTAAGGGTTAATATGGCTCGGAACGGGCTGAGGAGTTGAAAAGGGTTGTTTTATCATTAAGCTTATTGGCATTAGGACCGTGGTGGTTAATTGTAGGAATGGTGGTGAGTTGCTCAGTACAGCTTTTGGGTAATGAAGTTTGTTTTGGGTAGAATCGTAGTTGTTAAGGGTTAATTGGCTCGAAAGCGGCTGAGGGAGTCAAGCTTGCTGCCTGGCATCGGCCCTTATTTGATGTAGAATCGTGGTTGTTAAGGGTTAAAGGTGCTGGAAAGGGGCTAAGGGAATCAAAGTTGCTTCCTGGTATCGGAGCTTGTTTTTGGTCCAACCGTTGTTGTTAAGGGTTAATGGTTGGAGAGGTGGTGAGTTGCTCAGTACAGTTTTCGGATAATTGAGGTTAAATTGAGTGGAACTGTGGATGTTAAGGGTTAATTGGCTCGAAAGGGGCAGAGGGAATCAAAGCTGCTGCCTGGCAGGAAAGCTGGTTTGAAGTCGGGCTGCAGTAGTTAGGGGTTAAACGATAGCCTCCCCAAAAATCCCTTGGATTTTGGCCCACCCTTAACCCTTAACAAAGCTGGGGAGCTGCCCAACAACCCCCCAGCCGGGCAACACCCCGCTACCACATTAACAACCAGAAACAAGGCCCTTAACCCTTAACAACTTTCCCATTCAGCCTAACGACATCTCAGCCGGGCAACATCCCGCTACCACGTTAACAACCAAAAACAAGGCCCTTAACCCTTAACAAATCTAGAAATCAGCTCAACTACAGCCCAGCCCAACAAAATCAAAAAACAACAATAACGACATAAATTCAGCTCACGAATGAACCAACCCGACCCGCAAAGGCCGCCGGTGGCAGTGCCGGAGGAGGACCTCATAGATGTCAAAGACCTGCTGCTGCAAGTCTGGCGCATCCGGTACTATATCCTGCTCTCTCTGGGTATCACCCTCTCCCTGGCCTACCTGATCATCCGCTTTTCCGTGCCTGTGTACCAGGTCTCTTCCAAGTTTTTCGTCAAGGAAAAAGAAAGCCCCCTTTCCGGGATTTTTGAAAATGCCGCCATGGGCATGATGGGAGGGGATGAAATGGTGCTGGGCAACCAGATGATCATCCTCAAATCCCGCCCCATCGCCGAAGCTGCCCTGGACCGCCTTGATTTTGATGTGGAATATTTTGAGGAGGAGCTGTTTCTGCAGAAAGAACTGTACCAGAAAACACCCATTGCAGTGGAGGTAGACTGGAGCCACCCCCAGCTGGCCAATGGCCTGATCCGCATACAATGGTCCGACCGGAAGACCTTTACCCTGAGTTACGAGGATACCAATTTCAACCAGATCTTTCCCGATAGCGATAGCCGCGAAGTCCTGGAAGATCCTGCATCTCCGGGGGAGACTTACCGCTTCGGAGACTGGGTGGAGCTGCCCATGAACCGCTTTCGGGTAGGGCTGACCGGGGCCGACAGCGAGGGCGAAATGCTGATCCGCCTGCGCGACCGCTACAGCCTGGTCAACCAGTACACCGGGGAGGACCTGCAGATTTCTCCCATGGACAAGCAGTCTACCATATTGCAACTCACCCTGAAGACCGAGACGCCTGCCAAGGGCAGGGATTACCTGAACACCCTGCAATCCGTGTACCTGGAAAACGAGCTGAAGGAGAAAAACGCCATGTCCAGCAATACCATCGACTTTATCGATGCCCAGCTGGTGGTGCTTTCGGATTCATTGATGTATATCGAAAACCGGCTGGAAAATTTCCGCTCCAACAATGCCATCTACGACCTCAGCTCCGAGGGAACGGCCATTTTCGAGCAACTCAAGGAGCTGGAAACCCAGCTGGCCCAGGAGAAGTTCAAGCGCCAGTATTTCCAGCAGCTCCGCCGCTACCTGCAGCGGGAGGACTACAACAATATTGTGGTGCCATCCGGAATGGGCATTGAAGACCCCATCCTGAACACCCTGATCGAAAACCTGCTGGAGCTTCAGGCCGAAAAATCCATGCTCGCATCGAAACTGACAGAAATTTCTCCACCGGTACGGGCGGTTAACCGGGAAATCAAAGATATGAACCAGTCCATACTGGAATTGCTCCAGAATGTGGACCAAAATGCCCAGCTACTGATCAATGACCTGGAGGAGCGCATAGGACGCATAGAAAGCACCTTTGGCAGCCTGCCCCAGACCGAGCAAAATCTGATTCGCATTCAGCGGGAGTTCTCGCTAAACGAAGAGCTCTATACCTTTCTGCAGGAAAAACGGGCCGAAGCGGCCATTACCCGGGCCTCCAATACCCCCAGCAACAAAATCATCGAAACGGCCCTGGTCAATCCCCGGCCCATCAGCCCCAAAAAGGCCCTGACCTTTCTGATTGCCCTGATCCTGGGAGCGGCGGTTCCCGTGGGCTTTAGTATGCTGCGCAATTATTTCAATACCAAAATCAAGGATGGCAAGGAATTGGAAAGGAAATCCAA
The DNA here is from genome assembly GCF_014762705.1 of Cyclobacterium sp. Classification (GTDB taxonomy): domain Bacteria; phylum Bacteroidota; class Bacteroidia; order Cytophagales; family Cyclobacteriaceae; genus Cyclobacterium. The sequence continues at coordinate 14,870 of NZ_JABURL010000082.1, forward strand.
CCTTACCTTGCTAAGCAGTATCAACCAAAGCGAGGAAAAAGATAACCTGGTGGTCCTTAACCATCCCCGCTCCGGAGTCACGGAGGCCTTTCGCTCTTTGCGGGCCAACCTGAACTTTATCCTGCCCAGGGAGCAGCCTTCCGTGATCATGATCACCTCCAGCATCTCCGGGGAGGGCAAGACCTTTAGCAGCATCAATCTGGCCTCGGTCTATGCCCTGAGCGGCAAGAAGACCTTATTGATCGGCTGCGACCTGCGCAAGCCGCGAATCTTCGATGATTTCAAACTCAAAAATAAAAATGGCCTGTCCACCTACCTCAGCGGACAGGAATCCAACCTGAATGCGGTGATTCAGGCTACCGATTACGAGCACCTGGACGTGATCGCCTCCGGTCCCATACCGCCCAATCCCGCCGAGTTGCTGATAACGGACCGCTTTAGAGAAATGCTTACGGCCATGCGGGAGCGTTACGATGTTATCATTCTCGATACTCCTCCGGTTGGCCTGGTTTCCGAGTCACTGGATCTGATACAGCTGGCCGACCTATGCCTCTTTGTGATCCGCTATAATTATAGCCAAAGGCTTTTTATCGAGCATATCAATACCCTGAAGAAGCAGCAAATCCTCAACAAAGCCTACCTGATCTTTAACGGCGTAGAGAAAAAAGCCCACCGCTATGGCTACGGCTACGGTTACGGCTATGGCTACGGTTATTATGCTGAAGACCAACAGGAGAAGAAATCCTGGAAGAAGTGGCTGGGAAGAGATTGAGGGAATCAAGGTTGCTGGTTGGCATCAGTGCATGTTTTAGGTTGAATCCTGATGGTTAATGGTAGGAAAGGTGGTGAGATAGTCAAGGCTTCTTGATTGTAATTAAGCTTGTTTGAAGTTGAACCGTGGTTGTTAAGGGTTAAAATGATGCTGATCGGGCTGAGTGGTGGTGAGGAGATGTCTGGCAGTTGAGCTTATTGGTAGTTGAACCGTGGTTGTTAAGGGTTAATTGGCTCGATAGGTTTTGGGAAGAACAAACATGCTCTTCTACAATATGGCTTGATTTATAATCGAACCGTGGTTGTTAAGGGTTAAAGGTGCTGGAAAGGTGCTGAGGGAATCAAAGTTGTGGTCTGGCAGGAAAGCTGGTTTGAATTCGGGCTGCAGTATTTAAGGGTTAAACGATAGCCTCTCCAAAAACCTTTGGATTTTTGGCCCGGCCTTAACCCTTGACAAATCTAAAAATTAGCTCATCCACCACTCAGCGCGACAAAGTCCATCTACCACAATAACAACCAAAGACAAGTCTCTTAACCCGTTACCAATCTACAATTTAGTCTAACAACCACCAACCCGGACAACAATCCGCAACTACAAAAACATCCAAAAATAAGCCCCTTAACCCTTAACCTTCAACCAACCTCCGATTCAGCCCAACAACCATCAGGCGGGATAAATTCAAATAGGAAAAATAACAACAACAAATAAGCATTTTAACTCTTGACAACTTTGCTAATCAACCAAGTAATAGCTCAGTCCGATATACTTTTTCAATCAACCGACAAGTATAAAATCGAAAACATATAATAATTGTGTGCTTTTGAATTCTTAAAACTTATATTTTAGCATATTAAAAAATAATGTTTCACATACAGATTATAAATTTTAATTGGACAAATGTTTATTGAAAGACTCGAATGGGATTCTAATTTCTTTGGATACGAAATAGGAAGATTAATAATCAAAGATCCAGAGGAATTTCAAATTGTTGAGTTTGAAAATGAAGCAAAGAATTTTAAGTTAGTTTACTTGATTTCTAGTAGTGAATTTAATTTTGAGAAGCTAAAATTAGTAGATAAAAAAGTCATTTTTAGGCAGGATAAAATATTGGATATAAAACCCCCACTCTATAAGAATAAAATAGTTTCTTATAATAAAAATAGTCACGATGAAATACAGCTTATAAATTTAACACTTGAAAGTGGTAAATATTCTAGATTTAACATTGACAAAGGATTTAAAAATAATGAATACTTTAATTTGTATAGAAGTTGGATCCAAAATTCAATAAGTGGGAAACTCGCCTTTGAGATACTAATAACTTTAGATGTTAATAAGATAACTGGATTCGCTACTTTAGCAAAAAAAGATGATGATCTTGCAGATATCGGATTATTAGCGGTTGATAAAGATTATAGAGGTAGAGGGATTGCAACAGAGTTAGTTTTAAGTGCCATTGAAAAGGCCAAAGAAGAAAAATTTAGAAGTATTCAAGTAGTTACCCAAATGGATAATAAACCTGCGATAAAGTTGTACACCAAAACAAACTTTTTAATTAAGGAAATTTCGAATATTTATCATTATTGGAATTATGATACCTTTTAACAAACCCTATTTAACTGGAAAAGAGGCTCATTATATGTATGACGCCGTTTATACTGGAAAAATTTCAGGAAATGGAAAATATACACAAAAATGCCAGATTTTTTTTAAAGAAAAATTTGGATTTGGGAAGTGCCTTTTAACCACGTCATGTACAGACGCACTAGAGATGGCTGCCATATTAATTGATATCCAGCCTGGAGATGAAGTTATAATACCTTCTTATACTTTTGTGTCAACAGCCAATGCATTTGTTTTAAGAGGAGCCAAAATTATTTTTGCGGATAGTCGCCAAGATCATCCTGGAATTGATGAGGATAGTTTAGAGGCTCTAATCACAGGCAGAACCAGGGCTATTGTTCCTGTTCATTATGCCGGTATAGCTTGCGATATGGATGCAATAATGAAGCTGGCTTTAAAATATAAGCTTTATGTTATAGAGGATGCGGCACAGGCAATTGATAGTTATTATATAGGGAAAGATGGTATTAAACGAGCGATAGGTACTATCGGTCATTTGGCTGCTTTTTCCTTTCATGAAACCAAAAACATAATTTCAGGTGAGGGTGGAATGTTAGCTATTAATGATCCCCAGTTCGAAGATAGAGCAGAAATTATTTGGGAAAAGGGAACAAATCGTTCAGCTTTTTATAGAGGAGAGGTAAATAAATATGGATGGGTAGATGTAGGTAGTTCTTTCCTACCTTCTGATATCATTGCTGCCTTTCTTTATGCACAACTTGAAAATCTTGAAGATATTCAATCAAAGCGGTCAAAATTGTGGAAAAGGTATGATAATAGCTTTAAGACTTCACTGGGAAAGCAAAATAAAGTTAAACTTCCTGTTCTTCCTGAATATGCAACTAATAATGCGCATATGTATTATTTAATATGCAGCGATAAAAAGGATAGAGAAGAATTAATTACCTATTTGACTGATAATGGTATTCTTGCAGTATTTCATTACTTATCCCTTCATAAGAGTCCTTTTTATTTTGAAAAGTATAATGGATCTGAGCTAATAAATAGTGACTATTATTCCGATAGACTAGTTAGATTACCTTTATTTTATGAATTATCCGATGTTGATCAAAGTAAAATAATGGAATTAATTATAGAATTCTTTAAGAATAGGTGAAATTGAAAAAGATTATTCACATTGCTTCGGATGAAAAATTTATTAATTCAGCCTATTGGCAATTTAGTAAAGCTTTTCCCAATCAAAATATTTTTTATTTATTGGTAGATTGTCCAGACAAAGAATTGAAATATGTTGAAATAAATGAAGATTTTATATTAGTTAAAAACAAGTTAAAAGAAATTAAGGATTTAGCGAAATCATTTTCCCATGACGAAATCGTTTGTTTTCATGGTTTAGATTATTTTAGAAGTATTGTACTAGTTAACCTACCTAAGAGTACTACGATTATTTGGTTTTTATGGGGCATGGAAATTCATAACAATGCCAATATTGTAAGTAAAAATAACACTTTAGGGTCACTCACCTATGCCACGTTTTACGCAAATTCCAAAAAAGAAATAATTTTAACGAGATTTAAAGATTTATTCAGACAGTTTTTTTACAAAATAACTTTAAGGGGTGATAGTCCCCAAAATGCCATTTATAAAGCGATTAGGAAGGCAAATTACTGTGGCATATTATATCAGGAAGAGTTCCAATTTATAAAACAAAAAATAGAGACTGATATTAAATATTTTAAGTTCTCTTATTACCCTATTGAACTAATGGTCCGTGACAATAATTCCATGGTAACTTCGGACAATATCTTGTTGGGTAATTCAGCTTCCGAGTCAAATAACCATTTAGAAGCTTTTGAAATATTGCAAAATTTACCATTAAGGAAAAGAAAGATTATTACTCCCTTAAGTTATGGAAAACCCATATATCAGAAGGTAATTGTTGAAAAAGGGGAAAAGTTATTTCCTAAAAATTTACAACCTTTATTGGATTTCATGCCTTTGCATGAATACAACACTTACCTGAAGCAATGTGGGATTGTTATCATGAACCATTATCGGCAACAAGCTGTAGGCAACGTATTAACCATGCTTTGGATGGGTGCAAAAGTGTATCTTGATGAAAGAAATTCATTATACACTTATCTCATACGTATCGGAATAATTGTTTTTTCAATTCAAAAGGACCTTAATTCAAATAATCCAACGGTTTTTTTATTGCTAGACCACCTTGAGAGGGAGAAGAATCGGCAAATTTTACAATTTGAAATCGGACAGGATAAATTATTAGATGAACTAAAGAAGCAAATGGATGTTATTATGAATGAATCTTAAGAATCAAGTTTTTTTAGGAGTAAAGTGGACAACTGCTAGTGCAATTTTTTTAGCGGTTTTCGCAATACTTAAGGTTTCTGTTCTTGCCCGATTTTTAGATAAGGAAGATTTTGGCTTGATGGCTTTGGTCACCTTTGTTTTGGGTTTCATGGAGATGTTCAATGATCTGGGTTTAACTTCTGCTATATTACATAACCAAAAGATCAGTAAAAAGGAATATTCCAGTTTATATTGGCTTAATCTTTTTGTAAGTATTGCAATGTATGTTGTATTGTTGGTTATTACCCCTGCTGTATCCTGGTTTTTCGATGAGACTGAGCTAAGTATATTAATTCCGTTAATTGGAATTAATCTGATATTTTCTGGTATTGGACGCCAATTTAAGGTTAAAGAACAAAAAAAACTATTCTTTAAAAACATTAGTTTGGTAGAGATTTTAGCTTCTCTAATTTCTCTAATTTTGGCAATACTGCTTGCCGTAGAGGGATATGGTGTTTATTCGTTAGTCTATTCAGCGGTTTTTCAATATATGTTTTCAAACTCTTTTTTTCTTTTAATCGGCTTAAGAAATGAAGGTTTGTTATTTCATTTTAATTTTCAAGAAACTCGTCATTTTCTGAAGATAGGGATTTACCAGGTAGGAGGCCAGGTTGTTAATTACTTTAATAGAGATGTAGATGTTCTATTAGTAGGTAAGTTTTTTTCAACGGAGGCCCTAGGGGGATATAGTTTGGCAAAACAATTGGTGTTTAGACCTGCTCAATTAATTAACCCAATTTTGGTAAAAGTGGCATCGCCCGCTCTAGCATTATTTCAAAATGATAAAAACGCATTGAAAAATAAATATTTGCAATTAGTTAATTTTGTTTCTAGCATAAATATTCCTATTTACATATTTTTAATTGTTTTTGCACCTTTTGTAATAAACATTTTCTATGGAGACAGATTTGAAAATATAGTTATCCTTGTAAGGATACTTTCAGTCTATATGATTTTTAGAGCAATCGGTAATCCAGTGGGAAGTTTATTAATTGCAACAGGTCGAACAGATATTGGGTTTTTGTGGAATTTACTTTTATTATTTATTTTACCAATTTTTGTGGTTGTCGGATCACTATTTGGTATCGTTGAAGTTACCGTTGCTATTACATTGGCTATGATAATTTTGTTTTATCCTAGTTGGAGGTTTTTAATTTTAAAATTGACCGGAGCTAGTTTTAAAGAATATATTGAAGCAATTCTATTTATTAAATTTACATATTTTAGAAAAAAGAAAATTGTTTAAATATAATAACTGTTTCCATTTAATATTACTGTTCATGTAACATATATATAATTAAACGACTGTCTTTGTTGATGGTTTTAAACAAATGGTGAAGGGTTTTAATTTTTTATTTTATGTTTTATTGTTTATTGGTTTTTTTTTACCAACAAATAATAATTATTATTTACCATTTCCGGGTGTATTTTTGAAAATTAATGAATTAGCATTTGTTTTGCTTCCAATAATTAATATTTTTTGTTTTTCAAGAAATAAAATAAAAATTTCTGATATATCTTTAAAGAGATTTATATTTATTTTTTTTTGCTTGATATTTTTCACTGAATTTATTTTTAAAATTGTTGCATTTGATCAATCATTCGGAAATTCTTTTAAATCGTTTAGGTTAGGTATACCCTTAATTTCTTCGTTGGTTTTATTGTATTTTGGAATTAGATCGGACATACGAATCGTTTGGAACACTATTTTACTAGCTATTGGTAGTTCAGTTCTTTTATCGCTGGTTTCGATCTTCATTGAACTACCGATATACTATGATTTAGAGGAAGGTAATTCTTTGGAACATAATGACGGTAGGTTAATGAATTCTAACGCTTTTTTTGGATTTATTGGTTTATATCTGCTTTTTAAAGAAAGTGATTTATGGTATAACCAAAGTAGGTTAGTTAAATTTGTGTCTATTTTAAGTGTAATGTCAATTGTATTGACTTTTAATAGAACTTATTTAGCTGCTATAGTTTTAGAATTTTTGTATTTGTCTTATGTAACTTTTAGTAAAAAAAATTTTTTCAAGATTATTTTTATTCCTGTTCTATTAAGTTTAGTATTTTTTATGAGTTATCATTCATCTAATGTTATAAAAAGGCAGGTTGATAAAAGAATTTTTTCCATTGTATTTAATGAAGCTTCTCTTGTTGAATCTACAGTTGAAGGTAGTAGAAGTATGATTTATGAAAATATTCAACAAAGAATCGACGATGACTATTGGATTATTGGCATGCCGTATTCTGTTGGTATCTTTCAAAAATTTGTTCCTTTTGAAGGTTATTTAGACGCGACTAAAACAGATATAAGTTTTGTTAATATTTTACTTCGGTTTGGATTTCTCCCTTTAGTTTATTTTTTTTTAATTTATATCAGGATTATCCAAAAGAAATACCTTCCCTTTATTATTTATATCTTAGCTTTACTAACTTCTTTAAATATTGATACTTTATTTAGTCACAATAGCATTTTATTTCTAGTTTTATTTTCATTAATATATACTTCAAGATAGGTTGCTATATGGTTAAGGTGTTAATAATTACAAATATTTTGCCAATTTCAGATATCGCAAAAAAGCGAAATGAGAATGATATTATTTTGAAAACAGAAGAGAATTTGGTTGAAAGATATCCAAATGTTCGTTTTAAATATCTTTATAGTTTACCGTACACAAATTTATTTTTATCTAAGTTGTCAACCAAATGGTATTCATATTTTCAAATCCGTAAAGATAAAATTTATTTTTTAAGAAATAGAAAAATTTATATACTAGGAA